>JAHIQI010000025.1 GCA_018902755.1 Pseudomonadota bacterium
ATACTCCGCCTTGACCAAGGAGGAGCAAGAGGCTTAAATCAAAATACCAGCGTCGCTTCGCTCCGACCAAGTGGCCGCAATGCCCCGGAACGGGTGGCCGCTTTCAGCCGGATCAGGTGGCCGGAATCACCGGAATGCGCACCTTTTCGAACGGGGCGCAAAAAATGGCCCAAGGACCTGTGCCGGAAAGCCGGAGTAAAACCCTTTGGCTGCCACGGCATCAGGGCGCTGACGGCCACCCTCCTGGCCCAAGGGAACGAGCCCATGTTGGCTATCAAACAGCACCTTCGGCATAAAAACCTGTTTGTCACCGAGCGCTACATAAGAGGCATCGCCTCCATTAAACCCCACCTCAAGGTCTTGGAGGGCGGTGGTTCTGCGAAGCGAAAGGTGGCCTAGAAGCAGGCCAAATTTTACGTCCTGCACCTGAACGCATTTTCTAAATGGCATCCTATTGAAATCACTTAACTTGGTTTGCGGTTATGTGGTTTTTATGTTGGATTTATGGCAAAAACGGGCGGTTATATGGTGTTTTTATGCGGTGTCATCCACATAAAAATCGCTTTTATGCTGTGCCACTAGTGCAGAGTAAATTGAGGTTGTGCACTGATAAATGGCACGATATCGCAGCTATGCATAATGCCGTAACATGCTTTTATTACATAAAATTTAATTAATATGCTTGTGCTACAACTGGTTGGTCAATTACCGAGCTGCCGTCAACCTGCAACTAAACCTGCAACCAAGTAAATTATAAGTATATTAACAGCTTGTGGCGATTTTCTTTGCCAGACTGCACGGGCTTACCTGCAACCAAAATTGCGGGCGCCATTTACTGTGGGAAAGATTCAGATCTCACGGCCGAACCAGATCACCCGACCGACCACCTTTATTTGATCCCCTTCCTTGGACAGATCAATTTCAAAGGGCTCGTACCTGGGATTGTCGCTGGTGACGCGGATCCTGTTGCCGGGCAGAAGCTGCAATCTCTTCACCATAAGGTGATCATTGATGCGTAGCGCGTGAAGGCCGTCGCGAACCATCTCGCCATCGCCGAGTTCCACAAGGACCACATCTCCGTGGGAAAAACTAGGCTCCATCGACTCGCCATACACGGTGACAAGGGCAAGATCCTTTATTGCCAGGCCCTTCTGCTTGACCCACTGTTTTAAAAAGGCAAGCCTCGCGACCTCCCGCTCGCCCTCGCCAATGGTAACAGGCCCGGCGCTCACCTTGGCGTTGTGGAGCGGCACCAAAACGTATTCATCTTTTCCGCCTGGAGGCTCTTTTTCACCCTCTCGCATGGGGCCTTCACCAGATGCAAGCCACTCCAGACGCACGTTTCCCGTCTTAGCAAGCAAAATAAGCTTGTCCCGGCCAGGTTCGGACTGAGCATTTATCCATTTTCTAAACCCACTTTGGCTGACGCCAGCTTTTTTAGCAAATTTAGAAGCACTATCGTGTTCGCTGACAATGGTTTTTAGGCGTTCTGCGAACTCATAAAGGCTCTTGGTTTTTGCTGTTTTTTCCATTGTGGCCCTTTTAGTGCTATTTAGGTCTTTTTAATACGCCTATAAAGCACTTTTGAGCTTGACAAATTAGTACCATAGGACGTATGCATATCACTATGGAGAATTTAGTCTTAGAGAGCCCGTCTGGCATCGACGCCCTTTGGATCAAGTACCAACTCCGCCGCCGGGGCTATACCCTGACCAGTCTGGGCCGGGAGCACGGAGTGAGCCGGCACGCGGTGAGCCTGGCTTTGCGCAGGCCCTACCCCAAGATGGAGGCGATAATCGCCAGAGCACTGGGGTTGCATCCTGCCGAGCTCTGGCCTGACCGTTACGACCAGCAGGGCAATCCTAACCGATCGATGGGGCGTCCTCAAAAGCCCGCTACCTCTGACCTAAAAAACCACATAAGACGCACTAGCCGCAATTGGAAAAGTGGAGAGGGCGCCTAAAGATGAATCAACTGGTCACCAACAGCCAGTTGGCCCAGGCCCTGGGCGTCTCCCGGCAGTCCATAGAGAGGAAATCCAAGAATTGGCGTTTGCAGCTGCTTCCCAGCCGGGGCGGCAAGGTCAAGCACTACGAGGTCCCTTCCCTGCCAGTGGACATCCAGCAGCGCCTGCTGCAGCACCGCCTGCAAAAGCTCACCTTGAGCGATCTGGAGACTTTCCTTTGCGAGTCAGGAGGAAGCGCCTCTGAGCTGCATAAGGTTCCGGAGCCAGCCCTGGGGCGGGCCCTGGCCAAGGCAAAAGCGGTCAAGATGGCTGAGGCGGCCAAGGGATTGAACTCTGTCCCCCACGGCCAGAGGAAAAAACATTTCATTGGCTGGCTGGACGACTTCAACCGTGGCCTGGTGGATTCCGATCTGAGCTCCCAGGTGGGTCCTCTGTGCAAGAGAAGCCTGTACCGGTGGCGAAAGGTTTTAAAAGAAAAAGGGGTGGCCGGCCTGGTGGACCGGCGGGGCAGGCATCGGCGTAATGCCATTGAAGACGACATCAAGGAGTTCATCGAGACTTGTTTGTTGGGTCGGCCAGGCATCACTGCGGCCAAGATTCACCGGCTGATGCTGCACAAATTCAAGGGCCGCAGACTGCCGGCCCAGGGCACGGTCCGGAACTTGGTTGCCAAGATGCGCAAGGAGCGGCAGGCCCATCTTTCCCTACTGCATCACCCTTCTTTATTCAAGCGGCAGTATCAGCCCTCTCTGGGAAGGGCGGACGCCAGCCTTACCGAGCCCAACCAGCGCTGGGAGGCTGACTCCACCCGGGCGGATTTGATGACCGCGGACGGTAGGCGCTGCACCTTGATCGCGGTGGTTGATGTATGGACCCGAAGGCCGGTGTTTGGGGTGGTGGAGCGAGGAGGCGGAGATCCCATTGCCCAGACCTTTTTCAAGGCCTTCAAGCAAATGGGTATACCCCGTAAGGTCATCGTGGACCTGGGCAAGGACTACCAGAGTAAGCAGGTGCAGGCCCTGTTTATGGATTTGGGCATCAAGGCGCCCCGGATACCAGGCTACAGCCCGGAGCTCAAGCCCCACTCGGAGATTGCCTTTCACTTGATCTCTGATCTGCTACGCACCCTGACCGGGTATACCGGCAACCGCCTGGCTAAACGGCCGGAGTTCATCCAAACCAAATACACCCTGGCTGAATTGCAGGATCTGGTGGACAAGTGGGTGAGAGACTTTGAGAGCAATCACGTGGTCTCCACCATCAACTGCACCCCTCGGGAGCGCTGGGAGCAGGCCATAGACGAAGGCTGGCGGCCCAGGGTGGCTTCCCTGGATCAGCTTTTCCTGCTTTTAAAGCCGGCCGAGCCGCGTAGCGTGGCCCAGGGGAGGATTCATTTCAACCGTGGTCTCTATACCGCCGAAGAGCTCCTTTACTTAGAGCCCTCGGACCGTGTGTGGGTGCGCCCCGACCCCGAAGACGCGGGCATGATCTACGTCTTTGACCAGGGAGGGGAGTTCATCTGCATAGCCACGGACCTGGATCGACTGAATCTCACCCCCAAGCAGATCAGGGAACGAAAGAAGCGCTGGTGGTCCATCCGGCGACTGGAGCGCAAAGCCTCCCGAGAGCGGGTCAAGGCCCTGGACCTGGATGATCTGGAGCGGGCCCGGCTGGATGAAGTGGCCTCCAAGACCAAACCATTGGAGGCCCTTCCCCCACCCAATCTGGATCTGCCGGCCCTAAAGGCCGCAGCCCAGGCCCGGCAGGAAATGCTTGGACAGGCCGCGCAAGATGATGATTATTCCTTTGACCAAGGTGGCGAGCAGGTCCTAGACCCCTGGGGGCAGGAGATCGACATCCATCACCGGCCTGTCTTTTTACGGTCCTCCGAGCGGGCGGTGTGGATCCTGGTGCGTCAACGAGAGGGTTTGGACAACTCATCCTCTGACCGAGCCTTCTTGGAGGAATTCAAAAAGACGCCCATGTGGCGACAGCTGGGCGGAGAGCAGTTTGAAGAATTTGTCCTGGGCCTACGGGGCTGCGTGGTCTATGACGAGGAAAATTCATGAGGGCCGCCTTTGTCCAGACCCGCAACGTGGCCCGCCTCTGGGAAGTAGTGGAGTCCCTGCATAGTGCTTCTTTGGGTGAGCCTCGGCTAGGACTGATCTACGGCCCGGCCGGCCGGGGCAAGACCCGGGCGGTGGACACCCTGGCCGCCCGCACCGGGGCCGTCTATGTCTCCGCAGCCCGGGTGTGGACTCCCAACTCCATGCTCAAGACCATCCTGGCGGCTCTGGGATGTCCGGCCACCAACACCGGGGCCGGTAATCTGCTTAGGGCGGCGGAGGCCCTATCAGAACGCTTGGGGGTGCCCTCCCTGGGCAATGGCCTTCTTATCATCGATGAAGCTGACTACCTGGCCAAGGGAACCCACCCACCGCAAACTCCTCCCCTGCTGGACACGGTCCGGGACCTGCATGATGCCTCTGGCGCTCCCATCCTGCTGGTGGGCATGAACGGTCTGGCCAAGGTCTTGAGTCAATTTCCCCAGTTCTGGGACCGGGTCCGCATGAGCGAAGAGTTTGCTCCTCTTGTCAGAAAGGAGGTCATAAGCCTGGCCTCGGAACTGGCTGGCCTTACCCTGGACGACCAGTCAGCCGAGCAGATCCGCCGAGCCACCAAGGGCAACCTGCGTCAGACCATTTTGCACCTAGCCCGTTTGGAGGCTCTGGCCAGGGCAGAGGACTCCTCTCGCATAAATCCAGAATGGACCCGTCAGGTGACCACTGAGGTAGCCCGCAGCCGGCTCAGGGCCAGCGGCACCGGGCTTCGTAGGGTGAAGTGATGGCTTCCAAAACCGCCAGCCAAAGGCCGGCGATGACGATCAGAAGCTTTTTGAGGGATGCAGAGGGAGAGGCCTCGGTAGGTGAATTGTACGAGGACTTGATAGAAGGGGCCGATCATACCCTCCGCCAGGTGAATCGGGCCCTGGATTATCTGGAAAAGCGGGGGGAGATCATTCTATTGCCTGATTGTCGATGCCGGCTGGTGGAGGAGGCGTACAAGGGCAATGAATCAGCTACGGCCCTTCTTTGGAGGGCAGCCCATCAGCTGAGCCTGCGGGGCGCCTTTTCTTCCAAAGACCTCATGCAGGTTTCAGGCATCATTCGCTGGAAAACCTATGAATGGATGCAGCAAATGCGAAAGCGGGGCCTGATTATAGAAATCGGAAAATCTCACTATCGCGTGGTCAAGGAGGCCCCCCACCGTGATGATCCGCCTACTTTTGGTTGGGCACGGCCGGGAAAGGCCAGGGCGATTAGAGATCAGGCCGAAGCGGACTAAATGATCCCCCCATTTTGAGCCAGACTGTTACTGAACCAATCCAGTTGCAACGTACTGCTCACTAGTATGGGCACAGGTTGCTAATGCAAGCTTAGCCCACGCCATGCACAGCTCTAGTACAGTGTGCTTAGCACTATCTGAATTGCCGGCTCGTATTTTGCAGTGTAGCTTGCCTGTCCTTCCTTAACCACGTGCCGCCAAAATTCCGGTGAAAAATAGAAGCCATCGCACTCAGTCTTCCAAAACGCAATGGACCTGAGATTCTAAAATTACAGATGGACCTAAAAATCGGGAGGACGTCAAGCTCCACTCCGGGATACTGCTTGGCCCCAGTCATCTTGTCGAAGTTGGCCACCACATGATTGTAAATCTGGCCTTGGGTTAAATTTAAATCAAAGAAAGCCAAGGTAGCGCCGTGGAAAGCCTCCAACTCGCGGATGGACCACTCGTAAAGTTCGGGGGAACCGCTGAATGAGGTGCTGCAACGTTGATTGACGAAGTCGATGAAACGGGTGAGGTTGGCGTCGGTTATCTTCTCGGCTCAGGGCATTACAATGTCTCTGCCATAAGTACGCCCTTTCGGACACGATTCCTCAGCGACTTAAACCGTGACAAGTTAGTGGGCCCCGCTTAAAGCCGGGCCCACTGAGGCGATTTTAGAAAAGATCTAAGAATCGCTTTTCTAAATTTTCTTTAGAAGACGAAGCGGAACTGCACACCCAGCAACCACTCGTTGCCCATGTCGTTGCCGGTGTTGGGGTTGTCGCCGTACTTGTAGTAGCTGAACTCGGGGTGTACACTAAAGTTCTTCGTGAACTGGTAAGGCACCGCGACGAAAGCACCCCAGCGGGTGGTCTCGTCCTCGGTTACCCACGTGTCGTTGGACCAGTTCTCGTAGCCCACGCCACCGGTTACCATAATCTTCCCGATGGAGTATTCGCCGGCCAGATAGCCACCCCAGATGGTGGTATCTTCGACACTGCTGCCGCTGAGCACTGGACTGGTCCAGGCGGTGCTGTAGAAAGGAATCTCAGTTGCGAAGTTTTTGCCCCAGTGTCCCTGGAACTTCAGGGTGAAGGCGCCAGCGGTGAACTTGATGGGCAGCACGATGGCCAGAGTGTCCCAGGACTCATCGGAAGCGCCAGCACCGGCCTCATAATCGTGCTTGACGAACAGGATGCCGGGGTGGGTCATGAAGGCACCGTACTTGAACATGAAGGTCAAGGTCATGCGGGGCATGATGAAGGTGGTGTCCACGTTGGTGGCACCGCCCCAGGTGCCCTTGTTGCGGGGCTCTTCCAGGGCGAACTGCACGCCCCAGGTGTCGGTGTTGTAGGTGAACTGCACCTGAGGCACACGGTGAGGCCACAAAGCACCCCAGCCGAACAGCAGCAGGTGGGAGTTCTCGTTCAGTCCGACGTACTGACGCACGTGGTAGGCCAGGGAGCCGAACCAGTTGTCGGTCTGACCGGCCAGGATGCGGCATTTGCCCACACGCCAGTAGCCGTACGCATAACGCAGGCTGACGCTGGCTTCGGGCTGCAGGCTCTTCAGGCCCAGCTCGATACGGCCACCCACGTTTTTGTCTACGCTGTAGAAGCGGGCGCGCAGGTAGCTGTGGCCGGGCATGTTAACGAACCAAGTGCCGACCTCGCTGCTCTGGTTTTTGGTTAGCTCCTCGCTCTTGGACTGCCAACCGATGTCGGTCAGCATACGAGCGGCCATTTCAAAGGTGTAGGTCGAGGGCGATACCGCCATTGCTGGCAAAGCCAAGCTGACCAAAAGCATGCCTGCCATGACGACCATAATTAGCTTCTTCATTGTTAACCTTTCCTCCCTGATTTTGGGAACACAAAAAATGCCCGGCTCTCTCCCTTTAAATAGCCGGACCCGTTACACTCCCCTAGGATAAGGGCCTAAAAAAATCGTTCCGCTAGCCACAAAACCAAAGGCTCTATCCTTGTTTTACCCCTAATTTTTATGGGTATTTAACGGGTTAGCCGATCATAGTTATTGTCCTTAATTCTCAAGAAAAAATAGCATTATCCTGCGTAAGACATAAATAGGACAAAGGTCCCAATTACCGTCAAATACCGCCCATTTTTTACGAATTTATGTCCTTGGTGAGACGGAATTAATATTATGAAATACGAGAGAAATCAATTTTAATTGGGAAAGGAAGGCTAGGCCGGATATCACGAATCTATATTCACCATATTACACTTTATGGCATATCTAGTTATCTCAACAGAATTGCGCAGATTCAGCTTTTCCATCAAGCTGGATCGGTGGTTTCGCACGGTCTTCTGGCTGATGCAAAGTTTGTCCGCTATTTGAGCGCCGGTCAGCCCCTCGGCAACCAGTTGTATGATCTCCCGCTCCCGTGGAGTGAGGAAATTCCTGCAATCCTTTTTGCCCTCCGGCAAACGTATAGGGACGCCGTGTACATTTTTTAACGCCATGGAGGCTATGGAAGGACTCAAGTATAAGTTGCTATCTTTCGCGGCGTTTATTGCCAAAGACAACTCCTGTTCCGTGCTGCTCTTGTCCAAAAGGGCAGAGACCCCGGCTTCAAGGGCATGAAAAATGCCGTCTTCATTAAGATCGCATGTGGAAAACATTATTATTTTGATATTTGGATATTTTTTGCCTATACGTAGGGCCACGTCCACGCCATTTAATTCTGACAAATAAAACTCCATCAACACGATATCGGGCAACAGATCATCAATACTTTTTATGACATCTTGACCACTGGTCAGTTCGCCAATTACTTGGAGGCAAGGGTCCTCTGACAGAATTTTAGCCATTCCTTTGCAAAGGATGCCGTTATTACTAGCTATGAGGACCTTTACCTGCACCATCGTCTTGCCGCACACCTCCATTAAGATTCAAAGGAACGATCTGAGAATGATTTTTCTCATTCCCGCCAAATGTTAGCCGTTGAGTAACTCTCTGGCTATGACCAACTTCTGTATCTCACTGGTCCCCTCGTAGATACGAGTCACCCTGGCATCGCGATAGATGCGCTCAATGGCGTATTCCTTCATATAGCCCATACCGCCGTGCACCTGCAGGGAGGTGTCAGCAACCCGGCCCAGCATCTCGCTACAGAACAGCTTGCACATGGCCGCCTCCTTGCGCACCGGGTTGCCCTGGTCCTTTTGCCAGGCAACTCGGTAGACCATGCTTTGGCCGGCTAGAATCTCAGTGGCCATCTGAGCGAGCATGCCCTGTATCAGTTGAAACTCGCCGATGGGTTTGCCGAACTGTACCCTTTGTTTGGCATAGAGGACGGCCAGTTCCAGGGCTCGGCGAGCCATGCCCACCGATGCCGCGGCCAAGGTCAGGCGTCCCTTGTCCAGCACTCGCATGGCGGTCCGGAAGCCCTTGCCGATCATGGCTTCTCCACCGATGATGCTATTCACCGGCACTCGGCAATCCTCAAAGATCAACTCGGCCGTGCCCGAGCCCTTGAGGCCCATTTTTTTCTCAAGCTTGCCCACTGAGAAGCCGGGAGTGCCCTTTTCGATCACGAAGGCGGTGATGCCGCCGCGCGCCTTTTTCTGCGGGTCAGTTACGGCCAAAACCGTGACCAGCTCGGCGATGGCTCCGTTGGTTATGAACATCTTGCGGCCGTTGAGAATAAAATCGTCCCCATCACGCACAGCGCTGGTGCGTATGGCCGAGGCATCCGAACCCGCGTCAGGCTCGGTCAGGGCGAAGGCGATCGTCTTCTCCCCGCAGGCTATTGGCGGAAGGAACTGCTCTCTCTGATCGGGTGTGCCGTCATAGAGGATGCCCAGGGATCCGATGCCGTTGTTGGTGCTGAAGCGGGTACGCACCGAGGCATTGGCCCGGGATATTTCCTCGTAGACAACGCACTCCCCCAACGTGTCCAGCCCAAGGCCGCCATACTCCTCGGGGATGGACATCCCGAACAGCCCCATTTCGCGCAACCCCTCCACCACGTCCTCAGGCACTGCGTCCTCTTCCTCAATCTGGACGGCCGCAGGCTCCAAAACCTGGTCCACATATTTTTTTATGGCAGCCTGCATCAAACGCAGGTCTTCCGGCAGATTGAAATCCATGCTGCTTTTCCTCTCGCTAGTCGGCTTGGTACAACGGTTTTTGCTTATTCAAGAAAGCTTCCACACCGCGCCGCAGATCCTGGGTGTTGAACAGGGAAGCCCACAGGCGGTTTTCCTCATCCAGGGCCTGGTCCAGGGGCATTTGGGTCGAGGCGTTCAAGGCCTTTTTGGCCATGCGCACACCAAGGGGCCCGTTACGGTTGATGGCTGTCGCCACCTCCATGGCTTCCTCAATGACCTCGCCGGAAGGCGACACCCGTTGCACCAGCCCTATATCCATGGCCTGGCGGGCCTTTAGCCGCTGGCCGGTCATTATCAAATAACGGGCCCATCCCTGGCCCAACACCATGGGCAAGCGCTGGCTGCCTCCGCCGCCGGGCATCAGGCCCAGCGCCACCTCGGGCAGGCCCAGTTCGGCGTGTTCGGCGGCCACTCGGATGTCGCAGGCCAGAGCCAGCTCTAGGCCACCGCCCAGACAATAGCCGTTGATGGCCGCAATCACTGGCTTGGACATGCTCCACAATTGCTCCAGAAACTTGCGCGCCGCCTGGGCCCGTGCCAGGGCCCCGGCCACGTCAAGCTCCACCAAGGCCCGGATGTTGGCGCCTCCCATGAAGAACTTTTCGCCCGCCGCGGTGATGATCACGCACCACACCTCGTCATCGCGTTCGGCCTGTGTCAAGGCGCGGGAGAGATCGTCGCGCACCTGCGGGTCCAGGGCGTTGGAAGGCGGGAAGTCCACGGTCAGTATTTCCACGCGCTCCCGGCGCTGGACTCCGACGTATTGGTATTGCACGCCCCCGCTCCTTCTAGGCCCGATAGAGTTCGCGGGCGATGATCAAGCGCATGATTTCGCTGGTGCCTTCGAAGATGCGGAAAATGCGTGAATCCCGGTAGAGCTTCTCCACCAGGTATTCGCGCATGTAGCCGTAGCCTCCCAGTATCTGCAGGGCTTGGTCGCATACCCAGTGGGCCGTTTCGGCCGCGTAACACTTGGCCATAGCGCTTTGCCGGGTCATGCGTTTGCCCTGACCGGCCAGCCAGGCTGCGCGCCAGGTGAGTAAACGGGCCGCGTCCAGGCGCATGGCCATGTCCGAGAGCTTGAAGGAGATGCCCTCGAACTTGTTTAGGGATTTGCTGAACTGAACCCGCTGCCCTGCGTAGTCCACAGCGATCTCCAAGGCGGCCCGTGCAATGCCCAGGGCCAGAGCCGCCACCATGATGCGGCTCTCGTCAAACATGTGCATGGACAGGAGGAAGGCCTCGCCCTCCGGGCCCAGCCGGTCTTCGGCGGGGACCTCCACGTCCTCCAAAATGAGCTCCGAGGTGTGACTGGCCCGGATGCCCATCTTTTCCTCTTTCTTGCCCATGGAAAATCCCTTGGGCTTGCCATCCACCACAAAGGCGGTCATGCCTTCCATGCCCCGGGTGCCCTCCATGCGGCAGTAAACCACGGTTACATCCGCGATCCCGCCGTTGGTGATGAAAGTCTTGCGGCCGTTGAGGATATAGCTGTCGCCCTTTTTAGCGGCCGTTGTGCGAATGGAGGACACGTCGCTGCCCGCATCCGGCTCGGTCATGGCCATGGCCGCCAGTATCGGGTTGGCCGGGTCGGCCAGGCGGGTCAGGTATTTTTCCTTTTGGGGCGGGCTTCCCATGTGCAGTATGGGCACCGCCGCCAGGTTGGAGGCCATCATGGCGATGCAAAGCCCGGGGCATCCCCAGGACAGCTCCTCGCGGACCAGGGTCCAGGACACCCGGTCGTCGATACTCGCTCCTCCGTATTCCTCTGGGAAATGAAAGGCTATCAAGCCTGCCTCGTGGCCCTTGCTGATCAGATCGCGGGGGTAGGTTTCACTTAGATCGCACTGCAGGGCGATAGGGCGCAACTCCCGGGCCGCGAAATCATGGGCGGTCTTTTGAATCATACGTTGTTGTTCATCAAGCTCGAAGCCCAACATTACTTGTCTCCCGAGTAATCGTAATAGCCGCGGCCGCTCTTGCGGCCCAGGAAGCCGGCTTTAACCAAGTTGATCTGAGTGGGGGTGGGACGGTAGCGATCGCCATAGGTTTCAAAAAGTTTCTGGCGCACTCTGAGTCCGGTTTCCAGCCCCGAGAAATCGCTCAACTGGAATGGCCCCATGGGGTGGCCAAAGGCCAGGCGGCAGGCCTTGTCTATATCCTCCACGCTGGCTATGCCCTCCTCCAGAATGCGGGCCGCCTCGCTTCCCCACAGGGAGAGCATGCGGGTGGTGATGAAACCAACGGTGTCTTTGTTGCACACCACGGTTTCCTTGTTCAACTTGTGGCATACCGCCATAAGCGTTTCCAGGGTAGCATCGCTGGTTTGCAAGCCGCGCACCACCTCGATGAGCTTCATGATCACCGGCGGATTGAACCAGTGCATCCCGATGAAACGGTCGGGCCTGTCCGTAGCGGCGGCCAGGGCGGTTATGGAGAATTGGCTGGTGTTACTGGCGAAGATCACCTCCGGCCGGCAGCAACGGTCCGCCTTGCCCAGCACCTCCTGCTTCAGCTCCATGATCTCGGGAACTGACTCTATGACTAGGTCGGCTAGTTGAGCCGCCTGGTAATCGGTGCTCCAGGTTATGCGCTCGGTTATCTCCTCCGGGGGCGAGGGCAGTTTACCTTTTTCCTCGAACTTTTTTAAGCTACGGGCCATGGTCTGCTGAGCCCGGTCCAGGGCCTGTTCAAAGGTGTCCACCGCCACCACCTTGAAGCCGTTGGTGGCGGCCACCTGGGCGATGCCCGTGCCCATGATCCCCAAGCCAAATATGCATATGGTGTTTATCTCTCCCATGTGTACCTCCTAGACCGGCGGGTCCGGATGGGCGCCCCCGCCGTATAGCTGGCGCAAAACGTTCTTTTTAATCTTGCTGCCAAAGGAATCCTTGGGCAGATTTTCGGCAAAAAACACCGAAGTTGGTTTCTTGTAACTGGCCAGGCGCTCCTGGCAAAAATCGATGATCTCCCCGGGTCCAGGCTGGGAGCCTGGACGGGGCACCACCACGGCGCACACGCTCTCACCCCACTTGGGATGAGGCACCCCGATAACCGCAGCCTCGGCCACCTCGGGGTGGCTGCACAGTACCTGCTCCACCTCGGCGGCGTAGACGTTGAGCCCGCCGCTTTTGATCATGTCTTTGAGGCGACCCACGAAATACAGATAACCGAGCTCGTCGCTGCGCCCCAGGTCGCCGGTGTGCAGCCATCCTCCAGCCAAGGCGCTGGTCGTGGCCTCGGGGTCGCGGAAGTAGCCCCGCATCACATTGGGGCCGCGCACCAGGATCTGGCCCACTTCGCCGGGGGCTACCAGCTGGTCCTTTTCGTCGACCAGGCGGACCTCCTGGGTCATGTAGGGCCTGCCTATGCTGGGCTCTTCAACCGGCATGTCCCAGGGCTTGAGCACTGTGACCCCTGGCGAGGCCTCGGTGAGGGCGTAGCTGGCGTACATGCCCGCGCCGGGAAACAGCTCCCGCTCCATGCGCTCCAGCAGGTCCCGCGAAAGATCGCCTTGGGCGTGCAGCCAGGAGCTGACCGCGCTCAAGTTGCGCGGACGCAGCTGGTTCTCGGTCAAGAGCATGTTCCAGATGGCCTGATTGCCCACCACGAAGGTTCCGCCCTCTGCCTCTAGTGTGTCCAGGTACAAGGCGGCATCGAACTTGGGCAGCCCCACGAAGGTGCCTCCCGCGAAGATGGTAGCCAAAAAGCGGCTCAAGGCCCCGGAATGGTAAATTTGCATGGGATAGCAGATGACCGCTTCGGGGGACGGGCTCCGGTTTTCCGTGATGACGTTGCACGCGTTCCAGATCAGGTTGTGGTGGGTCAACTCCACGCCCTTGGGAGTGCCGGTGGTGCCCCCGGTAAACAGCACGAAGGCAACTTCCTCGCCGCTCAGCGAAACATGGGGCTGGGTTTCGGCGGACCGCTTAAGCAGGGATTCGCTGGCTTCGGCACTGGCCGCGCTTTCCGGTCCCAGGCATATCCAGGGCTCGCCGAAAGCCAGATGGGGCGCTAGTTCCTGGGCCCTGGCGACTTGGTCGGGATGAAAGGCCATACCGCAGGGCTGCACCAATTCCACCAGCCTGACTTGGTCCGGCAAGGTGCTCCTGGTGTCCAGGGGGCAGACCACGACCCCGAGCTTAAGACAAGCGTAGAACAATTCCATCAGCTCCAGGCAGTTGGAGCCCAGGGTCAACAGGCGCGATCCCTTGGCCAGACCGATCCCAGCCAGGGCGTTGGCAAACCGGTTCACTCGCCGATCGAACTGGCCGTAGCTCAAGCTGGCCCGGTGGTCCTGCACCGCTTTTTTCAAGGGATACTTGGCCGCGTTGCGCTCCAGGGCGCTCCCCAGCGTCATGTGATATTGAAGGCCCATCACTGGACCAACTCGTAGACCACCGCGGTGCCCTGGCCCCCGCCAACACACATGGTGGCCAAACCGTAGCGCACTCCGCGCCGCGCCATTTCGTACATGAGGGTCACGGTCAGGCGGGCTCCGGTGGCCCCGATGGGGTGGCCCAGGGCCATGCCGCCGCCATTGACGTTGACTATGTCATGTGTCAGGCCCAATTCCTGGTAGCAAGCCAAGGCTTGGGAGGCGAAGGCCTCGTTGAACTCAACCAGGCCCAGGTCGGCCACGCTCAGGCCGGCAAGCTTCAGGACCTTGCGCACCGCCGAGATGGGACCCAGGCCCATGTAGGCTGGCTCCACCCCGGCCGAGGCGCTGGCCACCACCCTGACAATGGGCTTGAGTCCCAGTTGGCCAGCCCTTACCGAAGACATCATAACCACTGCGGCGGCACCATCGGTCACCGGCGAGGAGGTGGCTGCGGTGACCGTGCCTCCCTGGCGGAAGATGGTGGGCAGGCTGGGCATGCGTTCCAGCTGCTTATCGTCGCGGATGGTTTCGTCGCGGTCAAAAAGCCGCGGGCCGCCCTTGGCTTGGGGCACGGAGATAGGGATCACCTCCTGGTCGAAAAGGCCCTGTTCCCAGGCCAGTCGGGCTCGGCGGTGGCTTTCCCGGGCCAGGTCCTCCTGCTGATGACGGGAGATGGAGTAGCGCTCGGCCACATTTTCCGCGGTCTCCCCCATGCTGTCGCCACCGTAGCAATCCGGCGCGGTGACCCGCCCCCCGGCCAGGACCCGGGGCTCCAGGGACCCACGGGGGAAGCCGGTGGCCGGCTTTTCCACGAACCAGGGCTGGCGGGTCATGGAGTCGGCCCCTCCAGTCAGGATCACCGAGGCGTCGCCGCAGCGGATAGCCTGAGCCCCGGCGGCAATGGCCTGCAGGCCGGAGGCGCAATTGCGGTCAATGGTGTAGCCCGGTATGGAAACGGGCAGGCCCGCCTCCAAAAGGCACAAGCGAGCGAAGCACAAATAGGCGCCCATCACGTTACCCAGGATCACGTCGTCTATCTCGGCGGGATCGATCCCGCTACGCACCACCAGTTCCTTGAGCAAATGGGCACCGAATTTTTCCGCCGGCATCAGGCTCAAGGCGCCGCCCATGCCGCCGCGGGCCACGGGCAGACGCGCTCCGTCTATAATCCATGCCTCCTGTTGCTGCATTTCCATCTCCAGCTTCAGATGATTCCCTCGCTGCTGAGCCGTTGTATTTGCTCATGATCGAAATTGAACTCACGTAAGATCTGCTCGCTGTGCCGCCCCAGCACCGGCGCGGCCTGACCCGCACGGGCGGGCGTCGCTCCCAGAGCTAGGGGGTTGCCCAAGGTGCGCACCGTGCCCAGGGTGTCGTGCGGCAGGTCGCGCACCAGGCCGTTGCGCTGCACCTGGGGGTCGCGCACCAAGGAGGCGTAGTCGTGCACCGGCCCGCAGGGGACATCGGCCGCCTGTAGCAGGTGCAGCCACTGGGCAGTATCGTCCTGGGCCAGGCGCTGCTCCAGGAGCGTCTCCAGTTCAGCGCGGTGGGCCATTCGCTGCTCGTGCCCTTGGAAACGGGGGTCATCCAGGAGCCCCTCCTGGCCCAAGGCGCGGCACAGGGCGCACCAGAACTTATCGTTAAAGGCCGAAATGCTGATGCTGCCGTCCCTGGTCTTGAACACGCCGACCGGGCAGGCAAAAGGGCTGGAGTTGCCGATGCACGGGCTTTGACGTCCCAGCAGCAGATACTCTGTGAGGGTGGTCTGTTGCAGGCTCATTGCAGCATCAAGTAGGTTGAGCTTGATCTCCTGGCCATGGCCGGTAAGCTGCCGGTGCAAAAGGGCGGCCAGCACTCCCGAGTAGGACAGCATGGCCGCGGTCATGTCCGCCACCGGGACTCCGCAGCGCATGGGTTCCCCGCCCGCCTCGCCTGACAGGCTCATCAGGCCACTCAGGCCCTGGAAAACATGATCCGTGCCCGGCTGCAGGGCGTAAGGGCCATCTTCGCCGAAAGCAGTGACCGAAAGCAGGATCAGGTCGGGCTTGACCAGGCGCAGGTTCTCGTACTCCAGGCCGTAGGCCCGGCGCACGTCCGGTCGGAAGTTCTGCACCAGGACATCGGCCTTGGCCACCAGCCGGTCCAAAACCCGGCGTCCTTGGGGATTGCTCAGGTCCAAGGTCAGGGAGCGCTTGTTGCGGTTCACCGACAGGAAAAGAATGCCCTCCCCCTGTTTCTTTGGGCCGAGGTGGCGCAGCACGTCGCCGGTGCGCGGGGACTCCACCTTGATGACCTCGGCACCTAGGTCGCCCAACAGGCTGGTGCACCAGGGTCCAGTGATGAGTTGGGACAGGTCAAGCACCAACATGCCTGCCAGCACCTCCCGCGCTGCGTCGCCGGTCATTTCACCACCATGTTTTGGGGCAGCCAAAGCACCAACTGCGGAAAAATGATCACCAGGATCAGGCAAAGGGCCTGCAGGACCACGTAGGGGATGATGGAGCGGTAGATGTCGCCCATGCTCACTTCCGGCGGGGCCACACCTTTCATGATGAACAGGTTGAAGCCGAAGGGCGGGGTCAGGTAGGCCATTTCCATGTTGATCACAAACAGCACCCCAAACCACACCGGGTCGAAGCCCAACTGGTTGACGATGGGCAAAAATACCGGGGTGGTGATCATGATCACCCCGGCCGGGTCCAGGAACATGCCCAGAATGAAGAAGGTGAACTGCATTATGATCAGGATCACCCAGGGCTCAGCCTGAACCTTGGAGATCAGGTCCAAGGTATGGGTGTGCAGCCCGGCCAGGGACATGAGGTGGGAGAAGGACACCGCGCCGATCATGATCCACAGCACCATGGCGTTGAGGCGCATGGTGCGCATGCAAGCCTGGTAGAGGTTGCGCAGGGTGAGCTTGCGGTAGATGAGGCTGCATATCACGGCCCCTGCGGCGCCAATGCCCGCCGCCTCAGTGGGGGTGCAGATCCCGAAATAAATGACCCCCAGCACCGAGCCGATGAGCAGCATGGGCAACAGGATGCCTCGCACCGTCCGGATTTTGTCCGCCAGGCTCAGACGCTCGGTGACTGGCGGGCCCAGCTTGGGGTTTATCATGCAGCGTACCCCGATGTATACCACGAAGATCAAGGTGAGCAGGATGCCCGGGATGACACCCCCCATGAACAGCTGGCCGATGGATACCTCGGCGATGGAGCCGTAGATGATCATGATGATACTGGGGGGGATGAGGATGCCCAAGGCCCCGCCCGCCGAGACGCAGCCCAGGGCTAGGTTCTTGTGATATCCCCGCTTGAACATGGAGGGCAGTGCGATGAGCCCCATGGCCACGGTGGCCACCGAGGAGATGCCTGCCATGGCGGCGAATAGGGCACAAATGACCACGGTGCCCATGGCCAGCCCCCCCCGCAGGCGGCCGAACCAACTGTGCACCGCCTGATAGAGGTCGTCGGCCAAGTCGCTGACTCCCAGCATGTTGGCCATGAAAATATACAAAGGGACCGCGATAAGCAGGTAATTGGTCACCTCGCCATAAGCTGTAGCGAAAAGCATGTACAAGCCGCTTGGCCCCATGAGCAACAGGACCCCGGCCACCGACACCCCGCCCAGGGCGAAGCCGATGGGTATGCCCAGGGCCAGCAGAACCAGCACAAGCAACAACAGCAATATAATGGCACTCAGGCTTAGCATATTTTACCTGCCCATCATTCCAGCAAGCCCACCACGGGGGGATGCTGGTCGTTGTCAGTGACAAGCTGCAGCACGTTGCGGATCATGCGCACGATCAGCTGCACCAGCATCAAAAGGGTGCCCAAGGCCACCGCAAGTAGAGAAGGCCAAAGAGGCAGGGCGAACACGCTCATGGACCGTTGGTTCTCGGCGATCGCCAACCATGTTTCCCCCCAGCCCATCCAGCAAATCGTCCCTATGAAGGCCACGGAAAACATCAGGGCGGCCAGTTCCACCACCGCCTGCCCTCGAGCGCTGTAATTGCGCCAAAAAATATCCACCCTGATGTGCGAATCGGTGGCAATGCAATATGCTCCCCCCAGCATGCTTAGGGCGCATAGAAGGTATTGGTTGACCTCGTTAACCCATCCCGAGGGGGAGTTGAGCAGGTAGCGCCCTATCACCTCCCTGAGGAGCAAGGCCATCATCATCAGGGTCAACCAGCATGCCGCCCGTGCGGTCCAAATGCTGATCCGGTCGATTACCGAGAGCCACCGTGCCAGATCAGTCTGCTTCATGCCGTCTCCTTGCAAGCCTGCTCGCGCAGGCTTCTTTTGAGCACCTTGCCCGAGGCGGTGCGGGGCAGGCTGTCCACAAAAACGAATCCGCCCTTGGGCAGCTTGAAAGAGGCCAAACGCTCACGCAGAAAATCCATCAACTCATCTTCGCCAGGCTGAGCCGTTCCGGGATGGAGCACCAGGTAGGCCAGGGGCGTCTCGCCCCACATCTCGTGGGGGATGCCCACAACCGCGCTCTCGCTGACTGCGGGATGCTCGGCCAGGGCCATCTCCACCTCGCGGGGATAGACATTGAATCCGCCACTGATGATCATGTCCTTCTTGCGGTCGACGATGAAGATGTAGCCGTCCTGGTCGATCCGGCCCAAATCCCCGGTATGGAACCAACCGCCCCGTAGGGCCTCGGCAGTCTCTTGTGGCTTGTTCCAATAGCCTTTCATGATATGTGGTCCCCGCACCACGATCTCGCCCACCTTACCGGCGGGCAGGGGGCGGTCATGCTCATCGAGGATGCGCACCTGAGCGTTGATGCCCTCCCGGCCCACCGAGGCCAGGCGGCGCTCCTTGGCGGGGTCTCCGTCCAGGCGGTGGTCTTCGCGGTTCAGGAAGGCGATGTATGCCGGCCCAGTCTCCGTGGCACCGCAGGCCCCCATCAGTTCCCACCCGAAGCGGTCGATGACCTGCCGAAGCACGGGCACCGGCATGGGAGCGGCCCCGTAGATGACTGTGCGCATGCTGCTTAGGTCAAAGCGGTCCAGCTCGGGGTATTGCAGCAGCTTGATTAGCATTGTGGGGACGAACAGGGCGTTGCTCACCCGCTCACGCTCAATGGTTTCAAGCACCTGGCCCGGCTTGAAGCCGTTGAGCAGCACCACGGTGTTGGTGCGCAGCGTGTTGCCCAGCATGCTGCCCAAGGCCCCGGACTGATACAGCGGGGCGGTGACCAGGGACACCTCGTCGTGGCCCAGGCACCGGGCCACGCAGGTGGCCCAGGAGTCGCAGAGCAGGTTGCGGTGGGTGAGCATCACCCCCTTGGGCATGCCGGTGGTGCCGCTTGTGTAGATGAGCAGGGCCACGTCATCATCACTCAGCGGTGGATCGGGCGGGGCCTGGCCAGCTGACTTCAGGAGGTTTTCGTAGCTCTGTGCGCCTTGCTCCTCCTTGTCGATGACCACTACCTCCACCCCATCCTGGGCCAGACCGGCAAGATCCAACTTGCCAAGGTAATCTGCGCTTACAATGACCAGGGAGGGTGCTCCGTCACCCAGGATGTGCCCTATCTCCGCCGGGCTCAGCATCACGTTGACTGGCATTGCCACCATACCAGCCTTCATTGCGCCGAAATAGACTTCCAACAGTTCTATGGAGTTGTGCTGGATGACCGCTACTCGCTGGCCGGGCTTGAGACCACGGGTCAGCATCCCTGAGGCCAAGGCATCAGTTCGCCTGTTGAACTCACCGAAAGTGCAGCGACGCCCTTCCTCCACTAGAAAACACTTGTCCGGGGCATAGAGAGCGTTCTTGACCGCAACGGCGCCCATTAGCATCTGATTGGCCGGAGGCATAAGCAAACTTCCTCGTGGGGCTTGGCCTACAAGCCGATCTGCTTGGCTATGATGTTGCGCTGGATCTCGGAGGTGCCCTCTCCTATGGTGTATACTAAGGCATCGCTCAAATAGCGGAACACCGGAAACTCTCTCATGATGCCGTAACCACCGTGAATCTGGATGGCCTCGCGCGCGGTTTGCACCGCCACCTCGGAGGCGAACAGCTTGCAGGCGCTGGCTTCCAGGGTGCAGGGCCGGCCTAGGTCGATCAGGCGCGCGGCCGAGTAGACCATGTGGCGCGCGGCCATGATCTGGGTGGCCATGTCGGCCACCTTGTGGCTGACCGCCTGGAACTTGCCGATGGGCTTGCCGAACTGCACCCTTTCCCTGGCGTAGCGCAAGGAGGCCTCATAAGCCGCCTGGGCTACGCCGACCATGTTGGCCGCCACGCCCACCCGGCCCTCGTTCAAGGTCTCCATGATCAGGTTGAAATTCCCCTCTTTACCTCCCAGCAGGGCGTTATCCCCCACCAGGCAATCGTCAAAGGAAACCTCCCCAGTGTCCGAGGAGCGGATGCCTTCCTTGTCCAGCTTAGTCACGCTCAGCCCCGGCGTCTGGGCGTCCACCAGAAACAGGCTGATGCCGTGGTAGCCCTGGGCTTTGTCGGTGTAGGCCGCCACCACGAAGTAATCGGCGATGGGGGCATTGGAGATAAAGGTCTTGCTGCCCCTGAGCATATATCCCTGATCCGTGCGGGTGGCCGTGGAGCGCAGGGATTTGGTGTCCGAACCCGCATCGGGTTCGGTGAGGGCGAAGGCGCCGATCTTATCGCCCTTGATGGCTGGAACCAGGTACTTCTGCCGCTGTTCTTCGCTACCCAAACGGAAGATGGGGTAAGTAGCAAGGTGACTGTGACCCGACCAGGAGGTCGCGATGCCTTGGCACACCCGGGAGAGTTCCTCGCGCAGAATCACGTCGGTGATTTTGTCCGCGCCCGCCCCGCCATATTCTTCCGGATAGCGGATACACAGAAAGCCCATCTGGCCCATGATGGGGAACAGATTCCGCGGGAAGACCTGATTGCGTTCAGCCTCGTCGACCAGGGGCGCTATTTCCTTTTCGCAGAACCGTCTGAATTGGTCACGAAAAATATCGTGTTCTTGGTTGGTGTAGGGCTCCATTGATAGCTCCTGTTTGGCTTGACGCCACTAGCAAAGGGGGTTTTATGCTGAACTATATTGTTATCTAAATTGTAAACAGATTAAGGCAAAAAATTTTTGCCTATGGCCCTTCGCGCCAAAGTCCAATTGGGATGTTTTTCTTTAAAAAATTCACTAAATATTCCGCAGCCTTCAGAAGGTGCCTCTCCACCATGTGCCTGGCCTCCTCGTTTTCCCCCCGGCGTAGGGCCCTCAATATCTGTTCGTGTTCGCCGATATTGGCGGAAATACGCCCCGGCGCGGACAACACGATAAACCAGTAGCTAGTGAATCGCGCGTTTTCCTTTATCATTTCCACCAGCCGAGCGCTGCCGCACTTGTAATTGAGAAGCCGGTGGAACTGCCGATTGCATCCCTGCCATTGCTGAACATCCTCGACCTGCAACTGCTTCTGTTGCTCCAGGTTTTGGGCCAGTGCTTCCAGGTCCTCTGAATTAAGCCGTTTGGTGGCCAGTTTGGCTGCATATCCTTCCAACATGGCGGCTATGTGGTATTTTTCATGAATGTTCGCCAGGGAAATCTCGGCCACTGAAGCCCCCCGGTACGGCTCCAACCGAACCAGGCCCTCTTGGGTCAGCTGGTTCAGGGCCCGGCGAATCATCATCCTGCTTACCGAGTAAGCTTCAGCCAGTTCAGTTTCAACCAGGCGTTCCCGGGGCAAGCGCAGACCAGAATAGATTTCGTAGCGCAGGCCCTTGAGTACCTTTGTTAGTTCCACGCTCATGTTCGATAGAGCGAGCGGCACCGGCCGCCGAGACCGGCGCCGCTTCAGCCATCACTTCTCGTTCAAGAATTCCCTAAGGATTTTCACTGCCTTGCCGGAGAGCTCACTGCGGGCGGCAACCTGGTCCCACATGGGCTTGGTGGCGGCGCGCAACTGCTTCACTTCCTGGCTGGAGAGCTTGAGGATTTTGACCTTGTGCTCTTTGGTCACGGTAAGCCCTTCCTGGTCCCAGGCGTTGTTTTGGCGGGCGGCCCATTCAACCGTATTGCGGGTGGCGCGGGCGATCGCCTGACGCTCGGTGTCGCTAAGCCTCTTCCAGGACTTGAGGCCCATCATCACATCAATGACACAGGGGGAGTAAACGCCTGGGGTTACAATATAATCAATGACTTCATAGAACTTGTATGCTCCCACGGTGTACCAGGGGTAGATCGTCCCCTCAATGGTGCCTCTTTGCAGGGCGGTGTACTGCTCCGCCGCGGCCAGTGACACCGGAGTGGCGCCTAGTAGTTTGACCACCGAGGCCTGCGGTCCAGAGGCCCGTATCTTCTTGCCTTTGAAATCAGCCAGTTGTTTCACATCAAACTTGGTCAAAAAACCCAGGGTGCCCATTGGGATGGCCCCCAGATAATGGACCCTATGGGCAGCCAGGGCCTGTTCCATCACCTGGAGCAGCCCTCGGTTGTAATACAGGTCCACGACTTGGCTGGGATCCTGCCAGGTGAAGGGCAGCCATTCCCAGCTGGCCTCCTTGACTATGCCGCCGTAGTACAACAGAGCCGAATAAAGCCCATCCACCATCCCTTTTTGCAGAGCGGAGAAGGCCTCCTTGGTCTTTAGTATCTGGCCGGCGAAAAACAGCTGGCACTTTAGGGCGCCGCCGCTTTCCTTGGCCACTTGGTCGGCAAAGTAACGCATACTGGCTCCGCCCTTGCTGGTTCCGGCGTAATTGACCTGGAAGCGAAGGATTTTTTCACCCCCCCAGGCGAGACTACCGGTAAAAGACACGGTCAACAGTAGGGCCAACCCCACCAAAAGCAGACGTTTTAATCCCAAATCACGCATGAACTACCTCCTCCCGATTTCAGGCGCGCCCTCGTCGGGCGCCATCGCAACCAAGCCGAATCGGCTTGATCAGCCGCCGGCTAGACTTGCCTAAAAGGCTCCGGCCGCACGCCCCCTCCCAATACATCCGGATAAAATAATATGATTTCTTTTATTATTTCCGGTTCTTGTCTTTTCGAACCTGCTGTCGGGCGTCTTGACTGGCAGTATTAAAATATAGTGGCATCATCATTGTCAACAAATAAATTATATTTTGATTATAATTTTGTTGACAATCTTGTTTATTAAACTTAAAAGCGTCTATAGCAATTGGGCGACTTGCCCACAGCGCGAAACAGTTAAAGCAAGAAGAGGGAAACTTATGGCCTTACCGGCGAGAGTGGAAATTTGCGAATGTTGGGCGCGTGACGGCATTCAGGGTGAAGGGCAGTTCATTCCCACCGACGTAAAAATCCAAATGATCCAGCAGATGGTCAACCTGGGCTTCCACCGCATGGAGGCCACCTCTTTTTCTCACCCCAAGCTGGTCAAACAGTTCGCCGACTCGGTGGATGTGCTCAAGGGCCTGCCACGGAGGGACGATCTAACCTATATAGCCATCGTACCCAACCAGAAGGCACTGGAGCGCCTTCTGGACTGTTGCCAGGCCGGTTATGGAGTGCAAGAGATCACCGCCATCATCTCCGCCAGCGAGGATCATCTCCTGGCAAACCTTGAGCGCACCATGGCCGAGGCGAAGCCGCCATTGGCCAAAATCGTGCGTCAGGCGCGCGCCGAAGGCCTGAAGGTCATTGGCTGCATCGGTACCTCCTTCGGTTGCCCCCTGTCCGGTGAGGTGCCCCTTGCGCAGGTGGAGGAGTTGACCGATTGGTACCTGGAGCAGGGGGCGGACTACATCATGCTGGGCGACACCACCGGCGAGGCCAACCCCTTGCAGGTGCGCCGCGTCTATCAACGGATGCTGGATAAATTCCCCAACGTGGAATTCATAAGCCACTTCCACGATACCCGAGGCATGGGTCTGGCCAACACCCTAGCCGCCCTAGAGCAGGGGCTGGTGTACCACGACGGCTCCCTGGGAGGCATCGGCGGCCAGCCTTCTACTAACCGCCCCAAATACCACTACGGGCTTTCGGGCAACACCTGCACCGAGGATATACTGGTCATGCTTGATGAGCTGGGCGTGGCCACGGGCATAGACACCGTGGGGGCCATTGAGCTGTCGCAGCGAATCGAGGCGGTCTGCGGTCGGGAGCTCTTGGGGCACACCACTCGCAGCGGACCCGTGCGCCACCGCTCCCGCCAAGCACTGGACACCACCGCGCTCAAGACCGGCCGCGAGGTGCCCCCCTCCCTGTATCTCTGGCAGCCGGATGCCGCCGGTTCCGGCCAGAATCATACCCAGGTAGCTGAGAAGATCATCCGGGATGCCCTGGACCATAACTGGCCCATGCCCGTCGATTTCCCCCTGGAGGTCAAGGACTTGGAAATAAGAGCCTGGCCCGAGCAACGGGCGGTCCTGTTGACCAGGTTCACGGTTCTGGAACCAGGGGACACGGCCCGTCTAGAGGCGCTTTGCCAGAAGTCCGACGGGGAAGTCATATTCCAAGGGCCGGTGACTGTTTCCAACATCGCCTGAGACCATCGGAAACGAGGTATTTGACATGAGCGATTCCAAGCCTGAACTGGTTTTCGCCGACCTGCCCCAGGGCCGCCAATTCACCCCGCTGCGCTATGAGGTAACCCCCACCATGGTGGATGAGTACCTGCGGGTGGTGGGCGACCATAACCCACTGTATGGCGACCAGGCCCAGAAAAGCGGCAACCGGCTGGCCCCTCCCGGCCTCGCGGCTATCTACGCCCGTCTGTCCTATTTGCAAGACAACATCATGCCCTCCGGTGGGGTGCTGGCCGGCCAGGAGTTTTCCTTTCGCAAACCGGTGAGCGTTGGAGATGTCCTCACCGTACGCGCCGAGGTGATGGAAAGCTATCTGGATGACAAGGAACGCAAGCGGGTGAACTTCCTTATCACCGCCCGCGACAGCAAGGGGGACGAGGTGTGCCTGGTCCGACTTTACGCCATATGGCCCAAGTAAGCTCAAGGAGATAGCGGTGCTCAAGGATTACGCATCCGGCGAGAGGTTGCCTGAAATCAAAAAGGACATCGACCAAAAGCGAATTGATGGCTGGGCCGCCCTGTCAGGCGATTTCAACCGCCTGCACGTGGATCCGGTTTACGCCGGGAAAACCCATTTCAAGGGCACCATCGCCCATGGCCCCATGTCCCTGGCCTTTCTTAACGAGCTGATGATGACCTGTTTCGGCCGGGCTTGGGCCCGTGGGGGCCTGCTGCGGGAAGTGCGTTTCCTGGCGCCCATCCGCCCGGGAGACAGCATCAGAATCGGCGGCGTGGTGGAGCAGGTAACCGAGCAGGGCTCAGGCCGGACCCTGCACTGCCGCCTGGAAATATCCAAGCCGAACCTAGAAAAATCGGCGGTCACCGGCTTGGCTGAAGTGACTATTGACGGAGCGCAAGCATGAGCCCGCAAAAAAGCGCCCGCTGGGTAAGCGCCCAGGAGGCTATTGCCGCCCTCCAGCCACAGCACAAAGTCAGCCTTCCCCTGTGCTGCGGCCTACCCCAGTCGCTAATGGAGGCCCTGGTGGTAGATCATCAGCGCCTGCGGGGGATGGAGCTGGTCAGCGGACTACAAGTGATATACCCCTTCCTGGACGATGGTCTGGAGGGCGCCTTCACCTTGCGCACCTGGCAGTGCGCCCCGCCTATCCGCAAGCACCTGGCCACCGGCCGGGTGAAATACATACCCATGCGCCAGGGCGAGGTGGTCAAGGTTTTCGGGCCCCAGGGGCCCTGTCCGGTGGACGCGGTTCTGCTCCAAGTTTCCCCGCCGGACAGCGATGGCAATTGTTCCCTGGGTGTGTCGGTAGGCCACACCCTGCCCCTGGCCCGGCACGCCAAGTTGGTCATCGCCGAGGTCAATGAGCGCATGCCTCGCCTCCAGGGCCCTTGCTCCCTGCATGTCTCCCAGATCGATTACCTGGTGGAGTCGGACCGGGATCTTCTGGTGTTCCCTTCGGGAGAGGCCCCCGGCCCTAAGGAACGCGAGATAGGGCGGTTGGCCGCGGAGCTTATTCCCGATGGGGCCACCATCCAGGTGGGCCTGGGGGCAATACCCGAAGCGATCCTTGACTCCCTGACCCCCAAGAAAGGCCTTAGGTTCTGGGCCATGGGCGGGGACAAGATGGTGGATCTGGCCCAAAGCGGCGCCCTGGCCCAAGATCAGGGCCCGGCCATCACGGTCACCGAGACACTGGGTACCACCAAGGTGTTCGACTTCATGCACAACAACCCCCTGTGTGAGGGGCGTGACCTGACCGAGGTCATCAACCCCCTGGCTATCGCCTCCCTGCCGCGCTTTTGCTCCATACTGTCGGCCCTGGAGATAGACCTCTTCGGTCAGATCAACGCCGAAACCATCAAGGGCCAACAGTTCAGCGCGGTGGGCGGCAGCTTCGATTTCCTGCAGGGGGCCTTATTCTCACAGGGTGGGGTGTCGATCATCGCACTGCCGGCCACCACCCCGGGGGACAAAATCTCGCGCATCGTGCCCCAACTCCCACTGGGTTCGGCGGTGACCACCCCCCGGCACTCGGTACAATACGTGATTACCGAATACGGGGTGGCCGACCTCTGGGGGTGTTCCCTGGGAGAGCGTGCCCAGGCTCTGGCGACTATTGCTCACCCTGCTTTCAGGGAAGAACTTGAGCGCCAGGCGGCTCAAGTAGCCTAGGGAGAATGTCATGAACCAAGAAGAGCAAAAAGGCTTGGAGACCGCCCTGAAGCAATGGGAGCGGGACTGCCAGGTGCAGCAGCTGCCCTCCATGGACAGCGACCTGGGCGAACCGGTGAAGGTAGTCTACACCCCCCTGGACACCGCAGGACAGGATTACCTGGAAAAAATCGGTTTCCCCGGTCAGTATCCCTTCACCCGGGGGGTCTATCCCGCAATGTACCGGGTGCGGCCCTGGGCCATGCGCCTCTATTCCGGCTTTGGCACGGCCGAGGACACCAACAAGCGCTGGAAGTTCCTCCTGGAGCAGGGCAACCACGGCGTGGCCTGCGCCTTTGACCTGCCCACCCAGATGGGCCTGGACTCCGACCACCCTTTGGCTGAGGACGAGGTGGGCCGCTTGGGAGTGTCCATAGACACCCTGGCGGACATGGAGTTTCTCTATGAGGGTTTGCCCATGGAAACCCTGATCAGTTCCTTCAACATCAACGCCCCGGCTGCAGTCATCCTGGCAATGTACGTGGCCGTGGGCCGCAAACGGGGCCTGAGCCCGGAGAAGCTCGGCGGCACCCTGTCCAATGACATGCTCTGCGAGTACGTGTCGCGTGGCATGTGGGTGCTGGGAGTGGAGGGAGCCCTGAAGCTTACGGTGGACATCGTGGAGTTCTGCGCCCGCCACATGCCCAAGTTCTACCCTTTCAACATCCGGGGTATAATCATGCGCGAGGCGGGCGCCTCCATGGTGCAGGAGGCCGCCTTCGCGTTTGCCAACGCCCTTGCCTATATAAATAAGGCCCTGGAGCGCGGCCTGCACATCGACCAATTCGCGCCGCGCATCAGTTTCTTTTTTTCTACCGGCACCCAGGTCTTCGAGGAGGCTGCACGCTATCGCGCGGCCCGGCGACTGTGGGCCCGCCTGATGAAGGAACAGCTGGGGGCCCAAAAGCCAGCCTCCATGTTGCTGCGCTTCACCGGCACGGTAGGCGGCAGCTTTTATCGGGCGCAGGAGCCCATGAACAACCTTATCCGGGGAGCCTACGGCCTGCTGGCCAACATCCTTGGCGGGGCCCAGGGCATGCTCCACCCCGCCCTGGACGAGCCCTTCGCCATCCCCACCGAGGAGACCGCCCGCCTGGCCCTGCGCACCCAGCAGATCTGCGCCTACGAGACCGGGGTCCGCAAGACCGCCGATCCTTTGGGCGGCTCCTATTTCGTGGAGGCGCTAACCGACGAGTTGGAGGCAAAAATTCAAGAGGTGATGAATCATGTGGAAGACCTGGGTGGAGCGGCTTCGGCCATCGAGTCCGGTTTCATGCAAAAGGCAATAGCCGACGAGGCCTACCGGATGGCCCGCGAGGAGAAGGATGGAACACGGGTGGTGGTAGGGGTGAACAAGTTCGCCGACGCCAGCCAGGAGCGGCCCAATCTGCAAGTCCACCGCTACAACACCGCCGCCGCCGACAAACAGGTCAACCGCTTGCGGGAAGTCCGCTCCCAGCGCAGCGGCCAGGCGGTGCGAGTGGCCCTGGACCGGATCAGGCGCGAGGCCGATGCCGGGCAGAACCTCCTCCCCGCTCTGGTGGAGGCGGTGAGTGCCTATGCCAGCCTTGGTGAGATCATGGTCGTCCTGCGCGATCTCTACGGTGACTACAAGGAGCCGGTGGTTATTTAAGGAGTATTAGGCATGAATCGCAAATTGCGCATCCTGATGGCAAAGCCAGGCCTGGACGGTCACGACCGGGGAGCCAAGGTTATCGCCCGCACCTTCCGGGACGCGGGTATGGAGGTTGTCTACACTGGCCTGCACCAGACCCCGGAGCAAATTGTCGCCGGGGCCATCCAGGAGAGCGTGGATGTGATCGCCCTGAGCATTCTCTCTGGAGCCCACATGAGCGCTTGCCGCAAGGTAATGCAGGGTCTGGCTCAAAAGGGGGCCGAGGACATAACCGTCATCGTAGGGGGCACCATCCTGGAGCAAGACATACCGGAGCTCAAGGCAATGGGCGTCGCCGAGGTTTTCACGCCGGGCGCGCCGCTGGAGGCGGGGTTGGACTTTTTGCGAAAGCAATCCCAGAGCTAGCCAACCCATGGGGAGAATGCACACGCACGACTTCATGTTCGAACCAACTCGACGCGGAACTTCTTGATGGAACTAACTCTCCCTCACCTCCTGCGGCGCTGCTCCGGCAAATTCCCGGACAAACAAGGCTTGGTCTGGGAAAACGGGCGCTGGAGCTTCGCCCAATGGGAAAAACGGGCCGCCGTCCGGGCGGCGTTTCTTAGCGGCCTGGGGGTCACCCCCGGCGAACACGTGGCCACCCTGCTGCCCAATGGCCCCCAAGCCCTTGCGACCTTCCACGCCCTGTGGAAGCTGGGCGCGGTGGTGGTGCCCCTGAACACCCGCCTTAGCGGCGGGGAGCTAGCCCAGCTCATTGAACACTGTCAGGCCCGCAGCGTGATTTATGGTGAGGCTTTTGCCGAGCTGGCCCAGGAGCTGAAAAGGCGGATCACGGGGGTCGAGCGTTGGCTTTGCTGCGGAATGGGGTTAAGACCAGACACGAACCTGGACTGGCTGGCCGTCGGCCACGGCCGCCTGGACCAGGAGCACCCGGTGCGGGAAGATGATCTTGCCTGCCTGCTCTACACCGCCGGGACCACAGGGCGCCCCAAAGGAGTGATGCTATCCCATCGTAACTGCCTCTGGGCCGCGGTCAACCTGGCCCAGGACAGCCAGTTCGCCCCGCATTACCGGGTGCTCTTGGTGTTCCCCCTGTTCCACGCGGCGGCCTTCAGCCTGGCCAATGCCTGCCTTTACTTAGGGTGCACCTTGGTGAGCATGTCCAACTTTTCTGCCCAAGTGGTAATGGAGACCATGCAGGAGGAGAGGCTAAGCAAGGTGGCTCTGCCGCCCACTGCCTGGAACTTCATCCTGCAACTGCCGGACCTGGGGAAGTACGACACCTCATCTTTGCAATCTATTTCCTCCGGAGGTTCGGCCATGCCCCAGGAGACCAGGGATCGCTTATGCGAAATATTCCCAGGCGCCAGACTAGGCGAAACCTACGGCATGACGGAAACAGCCGCGGCAATCACCACCCTGCGACCTGACGATGATCCCGGCCGGCCCGGCTGCGTGGGGCGCGCCTTCACCAACATGGAGGTACGTGTGGAAGGAGTGGACGGCGATGTCCTCCCGCCGGGCCAGGTGGGCGAGGTACTGGCCCGGGGTCCCAACCTGATGCTGGGTTACTATCGCGACCCCGAGGAGACCGCGGCTGCCCTGCGGCACGGATGGCTGCACACCGGCGACCTGGGCTATCTGGACACAGAGGGCCAACTCTACTTGGTGGACCGCAAAAAGGACCTGATCATTTCCGGCGGCGAGAACATCTATCCCCGCGAGGTGGAGGAGGTGCTCTTCCGTCATCCCGCCGTGGCCGATGCGGCGGTGATCGGCCTACCCGACCCGCTCTGGGGCGAACGGGTGCACGCCTGCCTTGTCCTTAAGCCAGGAACCACCTTGGACCAGGATCAGGTCATCGCTTTCTGCCAGGAACGGCTGGCCAGCTACAAAAAGCCGCGCTCAGTGGAGTTCCTGGCCGACATCCCCCGCTCCGCAGCCGGCAAGGCCCTTAAAAACCTGCTCCGCGGCCGGAGCCAGTCATGAGCCCCTCCAGCGTGGGCTATGGCTGCCGCCTTAGTCCAGGCGAAACAGCTTTTGCTCATACTCCTGGGCGAAGCGCTCGTACACGTCCTTAGCCCATTGCCAATACTCCTGGTTGGCCTGGCTGACCCGGCCTATAGGCTTGGCAGGCACTCCGGCCACGAGGGTCTCGTCCTCCACCTGATATCCTCGGGGAACCACGCATCCCTCGGCCACGATGGCCCAAACGCCAATCCGGCACTCGCGGCCCACCACCGCGCCCATACCCACGACAGAGTTGGCCCCCAGGAAGTCACAGTGGACTATTGCCCCGTGGCCCAGGGTTACCCGCTCCTCCAAAACGCACTCTTGCTTCCACCGGGTGTGGATGACTACGTTCTCCTCCACCGCGGTGCCCCGGCCCAGAACGATCTTGCCATGATCGGCTCGGACGATGGCTCCATGGCCAACGTAGCAATTTTCTCCCATGACTACGTCACCTATCACTCGGGCCGAGTCGCTGATGTAGCACCCTTCCGCGATGACCGGCTTATACTGGTCGTATCTGTAGATCGCCATTATTCATGCTCCAGTTGTAGCGCGTCGACCGGCAAGGAAGCGCCCGTCGGTAATTAGTGGATCAAACGGTCCCGGCCGGCCCAGTACTGCCGGCGAAGCACCTTTTTCAGAATTTTGCCGCCGGCGTTTTTAGGCAGGCCCTCCGCAAAGTCGACGGACTTGGGCTTTTTGTAGCTGGCCAGATGTGATTTGCAGTAATCGATCAATTCTGCCTCACCCAGGGTGCCGCCTTCCTTGAGCACCACAACCGCCTTGACCGCTTCCCCCCAATACTCGTCTGGCACACCGATGACGCATGCCTCCTGGACCGCCGGATGGCTGTAGATGACCTCCTCCACCTCGCGCGGGTAGATATTGCGCGCCCCGCTGACGATCATGTCCTTTTCGCGGTCCACCAGGTAGTAAAAGCCCTCCTCATCAAACTGGGCCACATCGCCCAGTCGCAACCATCCGTTCGTCAGAACCTTGGCGGTCTCCTGATCGTCGCACCAGTAACCCTCCATGGTCGCCGGAAGCTTGGCCAGCAAAACTCCCGGCTCCCAGGGTTGGGTAATGATTTCATTGTTGGGGCCCAGGAGCTTCACCTTGGTACCGAGGCTGGGTTTACCGGCCGCCTGCAATCTGCGTCGGTCCGCCTTGGAGTTGGCCAGTATCTCCCGGTGATCTTCGGGCGATAATACAAGAATGGCGGCTCCGCAGCATTCGGTGGCCCCGTAGCGCTGCAGGAATCCACATTTGAATAGCTCATAGGCTGAACGCAGGGTTCGCTCTGAAATGGGGGAACCTGCGTAGATTACAAGTTTCAGGGACGACAGGTCGAAACGGTTGCCGTCGGGGACATGCACCATGGCATTGATCATGGTGGGATATGCGTAGAGTATGGTTATTTTTTCAGTTGCTATTGTTTTTATATAATCGGCGGGGTCGAATTTTTTCTTCAGATAGAAAGTGTTTGACATCAGAAAGATCCGAAGCAAGGTGCCGAACCCCCCAATGTGGTACAAGGGTATCGGGCCGATCCACCTTTCATCATAAGACTGTCCATGCGTGTCGATGATGGTGAGCAGCAGGTTCTGCCAAAAGGCGGCATGGGTGTAGATCGCTCCCTTAGGCTCTCCGGTGGTACCCGCGGTATAAAGGATCATGAAAGTTTGGTTCTCCGAAACTGCTAAGCTCATCGCGTCGCCAGACATTCCGGACATTTCTTCAGTCAAGTTGAGTCCGTAGCCGCAATCACCAAAGCAGAAGTAGTGTTTTACCCCGGGCAGATGGTCTTTAATTTGAGCCACCTTTTCCTGGTGATCCGGCCCCATGATTAAGGCGCTGGGTTCGCAATCAGCCAGGACCTTCATTATCTCTTTGGGACCGTAAAGGTTGTTGATGCTAATCAATACCGCCCCGGTCTTGATGATCCCTAGGGAGGCAACAATGCAGTTGATATTTGTATCCTCGATCACCGCCACCCGGTGTCCTGAGCCTAACCCACGGCTGGCTAGCACTCGCGATAGCTGATTGGACCGCTCCTCCAACTCACGGTAAGTGAGCTTTTGCCCTTCTTCCACCAGAGCCAGTTTTTGGGGATAGCGCTCGGCATTGTAAGTGATGATGTCTCCGATAAGCATTTTCCATCTCTCAATTGAGGTCTAGACAACTTGGCTTGCCCAAATCGGGGTCTACGGCGGCTAGGGCGTCCGCTGGGGACTCCGGACGGGGAGCTACATCTTTGATGGCAGCCATAGTACCAAGTCCGGGAAGAGAACGAGCAGTACCAACAACAGGAAGTCCACGACCAAGAACGGCAGCACTCCCTTGACGATGTGGCTCATGGCGACCTCCGGCGGTGCGACCCCCTTGAGCACGAACAGATTGAAGCCAAAGGGTGGGGTACAGTAGCCGATCTCGGACAAGAGGGTGGCCAGGACACCGAACCAGATCAGGTCCACATTGGCAGATACCAGAGCTGGCAGAAAAAAGGGGATGGTCAGGGTCAGCATGCCTGCCGGGTCTATGAAGCATCCCATGACCAGATAAACGGCCATCATTACCAGCACGAGGGCAATGGGGCCCAGGCCCATACCCGTTATGCTCTGGGTGATAAGATCCGAGACCCCGGTGGCGGAAACCGTGAAGGTAAAGAACTTGGCCCCAGCGATGATGAACAGCACGAAGGCCGTGGTCAGCCCCGCCCGCTTGGTGGCCTCGAAGAGCTTGGCCAGGTTTAGGCGCCGCATGGCCAGGCCGATGCACACCGAGGCCAGGACCCCCAACGCCGCCACCTCGGTGGGCGTGGCGATGCCGGTGTAAAAGGCATAGAACATCGTCAGGAAGATCAGCACAAAAGGGATCACCGAGCGTGACACCCGCATCTTCCTGGCAAAGGAAAGCTTCTCGGTGGAAATGGGCGCGCTTTCCGGGCGCAGATAGCCTTGGACAAGGGTGACTATTACAAAACCCAACGCCATCAGCATCCCGGGCACCACACCGGCGATGAACAGCTTGCCGATGGATTGGTCGGCCAGAGCCCCATAAAGAATCATGATGATGCTGGGGGGGATCATCACCCCAAGGGTGCCGCCAACCCCCACGGTTCCGCTGGCAAAGGACTTTTTGTATCCCAGGCGCAGCATTTCCATCAGGGCGATGACCCCCACCGCCGCGATGGTGGCGGTGCTCGACCCGCTGACCGCTGCGAACATCCCGCAGCCGACCACCGTAGCCGCGGCTATGCCGCCCCGCACCCGACCGGTCCATATCTTGATGGAGTTGAACAGGTCCTCGCCTATACCAGCTACAACCACCACCTCGGCCATGAACAGGAACAGGGGCAAACAGAGCAGTATGTCCGAGGAGCAGGTGCCGTAGAAGGTCTGCACTATCTGCATTATGGCCCCGCTACCGATCCAGAGGAGGCAGGCCACGATGCCCAGGGTGCACAGGGCAAAGGCGATGGGCACCCCCAGAAGCAGAAGGACCAGGAGAAAGAGGCTGAGGATCAGAGAGGGGTAGATGCTAGCCTCCATGGTTGTCCCCCCTTAACATGGAGGCGCAGCTCCATATTTTATAGACGGCAATGAAAATCAGATAATAGGCCCCCAAGGCCATGATGCCGTAGAGGGCCCACTTGGGCACGGGGAGCCCTCCCGAGGTCTTCCACCCGAAGGCCCAGGCCTCCCAGGCCATCTTGCCCGCATAAAACCCAAGGTACATACAGGGCACCAGCACCACCGCGTTTATCACCATCCCTATGATGGCGTTAGGGACCCCGGTGAAACGCTTCTTCACTAGGGCCATCCCGATGTGGCGGTCCTCATATAGGGCTTGGCCGGTTTTTATGAAGGCGCACCAGAGCATGGCGAAGTAGGCCAGTTCCATGGCCGCTGGTAAGGGATAGCGGAACATGTACCGCCCGAAAACCGCCGTCAGCACACCAATGGTTATTACGACGAAGAGAGCGGCGTTGATGTAATCAACTACACGATTGATGCGCAGGATAATTTTACGCATGCCTTCTTCCGATCCTCGGAGGGATGAATAGGTCCACCAGCAGACTGACGGTCCAGGGCCTTGGACGGCTGAACATGTTCTTCCCCATCGCTTTGGGTAGGTTTCAGGCTTTACGGGCACATAGGGTTTTGGTTTTGTGGACGGTAGGCCAGGGTGCCCGGCCTGCCGTCCGTGATCATGCTCAGCGCACTCCTAAGATTTTGGCGATCTCCTGTCCGGGCTTACCGTTCTTTTGAATGACCGGCCCCCAAGTGGGTGCCAGCTTGTTTAAAAGCTCTTGGTTCACAGCCTGGGACATCACTTTGGGCTGAATCTTCAAAGCGGGGAGCTTTTTGTCCAAGATCAGCTTGTCAGAGGCTGCGGACATGTCGTTGGTGAAGCTCACCACCCGACTGCCTACCTCCATGATCGCCTTGCGGTTTTTACTGGAAAGGCTCTCCCAGACACCCTTATTGATCACGAAGTACTGGCCGCAGATGATCATGCCCTTGGGGACAAGCATCACGTTGGGCGCCACCTCGTATAACTTGGCCCCCACGTAGCGGCTGTAAATGTTCCAGCCGCTGTCAATGGTGCCTTTCTGCAGGGCCATGTAGCTTTCGCTGGCGGGGATCTTGACCGGGGCGCAGCCCAAGGCTTTGAAAGAAGCGTCATAGGCGCCACCGGCGCTGCGCACCAAGGTGTTCTGGAAATCCTTCATGGCTCCGGTTACCGGCGCCTTGGAATAGAACAGGTAGTGCAGAACGTGAGGCATACTCACAATGACTACATTAATATTGAGGTGCTTGTTAATGATGTCCCTAATGGGGCCGTGGATGGTGCGCCATTTGGCATAAGTGATGTTGGGGGCGCCGAAGGTCATGAGCATGCCGGTGAGAGGCCAAAGGGATTGCTCGTAGGCACCGGGCACGAATGCGGCATCCAACACCCCGCTGTGCACGCTGGACAAGGCTTGTTTGGCGGGCACCAGGGAGTTGCCGGGGAAAATCTTGAACTTGACCTCGCCGTTGGTCTTCTTGGCCACCTCATCGGCAAAGTACTGAACCGTCTTGTAGAGCTCCCGCCCGGGGGAATACAAGGTGGCCAGCTTAAGGGTGTGCGATCCGGCCAGCGCCTGCCCGCCGGAAACATGACCCAAACAAAGTAACAGGATACCCAGGACCACCAAAAATTTGGCATGGGTGAACTTTTTCATGGACAGACCCTCCCTGCGAAATGGTGAAAAAGGCATGCAATTGACCCCAAGCCTGCGATACCCTGATCACGCTGTTCAGTCACCCATGCGGCTAGAAGGCAACCGCTTCGCCATTGATTAGGCCTTGAGTCCCGCCATCATCCAACAAGGCAGCTACTCTTGAGCGACTGCAGTATCCCTGGATGCCTTACTCCTTTAAGCGCGAAAGCCCCGGTCCGCAGGCCGCAGTTTACAGCCGTTTTAAGGAGCCCCCTTTTGACCAAAATCTATTTTGTTTAATAATTACGCCTCCTTTGCGCTCCGCTATTAATTCAAGAGGAGCTAACCTAGTTGGGTGCGGGCCCTTTGGTGCACCCCGGTTAACTCAAGGCTCAATGCCGTTTTTGATAATAATATAGCTAACAATATTGTCAACCTTTTTTATGTTAAAAAATCAGCCCCGCTAGCCATAACCCCAAAAAGCTCTTTATATTGTATAAACTAACAGTTATGCTGGAAGATACTGTATGGACCAGACAAAAAACCAGTTGCGAGTTATGTCTGTCCCTCTCAAAGCGGCTTAGGAATGAAACAACAAATCCCCCATCCTTTCCATAGGAGAGGATGGCAAGCGATGCCATTAGTTAAGCGGTTTTTTGCATCAATTATGTTGGCAATAATTTTGACCATCTTGCAGACTCAAATTTAGTGGATTATAAATATAATTATGGATTGTAGGGTCAGATAGGCTGGGTCCATAGCATGCCGTACCTTGGGTTCTAGGAGGCAACCTGGAGAGCATTCCACGAATTTCCCCACAATTTGCGGGCGTACACAGCAAGGCGTGCCGAAGTAAGGAGACAAATGTCTGAAAAATCTTCAAAAACATATTCTTTCCATAGCGACATTGATTTTGTGATCAAAAACTTGCGCACGGAGATTTACTCGGGACAGCGGCTGCCCCGGGAGCGCTTGGTTGAAAAGGATCTCGCCGACACCTACAAAGTCAACCGCATGGTGGTGCGCCAGGGACTCAGTAAGCTCGAGTCAGAAGGTCTAGTCTTCATAGAGCCCTATAAAGGGGCTTCGGTAGCTGAAATTTCACTGGAGGACGTTTATGAAAAATATCAAATTATAGCTATGCTAGAGGGTTACGCTGCGGGGTTGGCCACCGAGAAACTAGGCAAAGAGGAGGTTCAGAACTTAGAGAATAATTTGGCAGAACAGGATGCCGTGCAGTTAGAGAATGTGGCCAACTGGCACCGCTTAAATATTGAATTCCACAAAATCATCAACCTGCACTGCGGTAACCGTCAGTTGGTCAATATGATCAGACGCCATTCTCAATTCAGGAGTTACTGGTTCATCGTCCTGTCCGTGCCGGGTAGAATTTCCACTAATATTAATGAACACCATCAGTTGTTACAGCTAGTTAAAGACAAGAAACCCAATGAAGTCAGGATGCTCATGGAGTCTCACGTACTCAATGCAGGTGAGTATATGGTCGAATTTCTGAGAAAAAATGTTCCTATTGGTTTGTGGAGGGAGCGATCATAATTTTTTTCTAATGCTAAAAAAATTTACACAGCTGTTCTCGCAGGTGGCCATCTTTCGCTTCGGCGTAATCAGTGACTTCTTCGTGCGCGATCAGATGGAGCGAGGTGAGCGGGAGAGGCTTCTGGAGGACAAGTGCGCCCAGCGCTGGCAGATACCCTTCTCCAACCGAACCAGGCTGTCGCGCAGCACCATCCTGAGCTGGGTCAGGCTATACCGGCAAGGCGGCCAAAAGCTGGAGTCGCTCTACCCCCAGGGCAGGAATGACCGGGGCCGCCCCAGGGCCCTGGACGAGGACACCGCCCAGGCCCTGATTCGCCTGAAGAGGGAGATGCCCAAGGCCTCGGTGAGCACCATCATCGTGGAGATGAGACGCCGGCGCCTGGCCTCCCCAGATGTCGAGCTCGAGGGCCCCACCGTTTACCGCTTCCTGCGCTAGCTGGGACTGATGGGAAACAAGGCCGCCCCAGCTATCGACCGCAGAAAATTTGAGGCCGAGCTGCCCAATGACATCTGGCAGTCCGACGCCATGCACGGGCCCATGCTCCAGGTGGGCGATAAACGCCGCAAGAGCTACCTCTTCGCCTTCATCGACGACATGAGCCGGCTGGTGCCCCACGCCGAATTTTTCCTCTCCGAGGGTCTGGCCACCTACCTGGAGGCCTTGCGCCAGGCCCTGCTCAAGCGGGGCTGCCCAGAAAGCTCTACCTGGACAACGGCGCCGCCTTTCGCTCCCGGCACCTGGAGGAGATAACCGCCTCCCTGGGCATAGCGAATTACAGCGTGTAAATGCTATCTGAATATAATTGACTTGTCTGTTCAGTTTACATATCGACTATTCATTCACATCGAGCAGCTTCTCCATGATTAACAGAGCCGATGCAAGCCTACTCTTGCCAGATTAATCCGTTCATGGGATCCGCGCGCCAACATTGAGCGCTTCAGGAGCCAGGCTAAACAGTGCCATTTCACAAATGCGTTTTGTGCCACTTTAAAAATGCGTTCAGGATTTTGGCACATTTTGGAGGGATTCTCTCACACAGACTCTCACACAGCACCGCTCGCTATTTGGTTCAAATCCCTTTCAGGAACTAAACTATAAGGGATGCAATTGTAGGCCGCCCCAGAACTCATGGCAAAGACTAAGCTTGCACTAGCTCTGTTTGTTCCGAGGTAGCTGCCTGATATGAAATGAGTAGCCGATACTGGTAAATTAAAATGCGTCGCTATTATTCGCAGTAGGGCATGCAAGCATCACTTTAGATAATCCAGAATGATTTCATCTCCGGCCTGACCTGCGGCCTCCATGCCCATAGCCGCGATGGGCCTAAAACCCTAACTTATGCCCCAGCAATAATATGGTGGAAGGTCAATGTCGTAGAGGATTAAAAAGGGCCCACCCGGGAGAAACCGGGCGGGCCCTTGGGCGTATCTGGTTGTGGGCGTCGGGTTTTAGTCCTGAAGGACCTTCTCGCCCTGGACCCGGCCCAGGATCTCGTACTTACCGTCCTTGACCTGAATCAGGAACTCGTCCAGCACGATCTGGTTGTTCTTGTCGAAGTAGATTTCGCGGCCCTGCACGCTGGGATACTTGACCTTGGTCAGGGCGTCGCGCACCGCCGCCGGAGCGGTGCTCTTGGCCAGCGCCATGGCCTTGGCCACGATGTACACCGTCTCAAAGCCGCTCATGGCGAACTTGTCCGGCACCTGGTTGTAGGCCTTCTGGTAGGCCGCCACGAACTTCTTGTTGGCCGGGGTGTCGATGTTGGGCACGTAGCGGGTGGGGCCGGCCAGACCGTTGGAGTTGGCGCCGGTGAGCTTCATGAAGTCGGGGTTGAAGTAGGCGCTGGTGGGGTCCAACAGGCGCACTTGTTTGGTCAGGCCGATCTCGGCCATCTGGTTGGTGGCCACGGAATGCTCGGCGGTGTTGGCGATCAGGGCGATTCCGTCGGGCTTCTGGGCGCGGATCTTGGTGAGCAGGGTGTAGTAGTCGGTGGCCCCCTGGGGGTGATACTCCACCGCCACGACCTTGCCGCCTTCCTTTTTCACCAGGTTGCTAAGCGATTCCACGCCGCCCCGGCCGTAGTCATCGTTGCGGGCCAGGAAAGCCCAGCGCTTGATCTTCAGGGAGTTGATGGCCTCCTTGACAAAGGCGCGGGCCATCATGTCGGAGTTGTCGCAGTTGCGGAAGATCCACTGGTTGCCCTGCTTGGTGATGGGCGGGGCGATGGAAATGGGGGTGATCTGGGGCACCTTGTTGCGCTTGGCCACCTCGGCGTCGGCCAGGGTGGAGGTGCTGCAGAAGTCGCCGATGACCACGGACACCTTGTCGCGGGTCATTAGCTTTTCCACCGCCGCCACGGACATGCGCGGGTTGCAGGTGCTGTCCTCTTTGACGATCTCGATGGGCATCTTCTGGCCGTTGAAGTCGATGCCGCCGGCGGCGTTGATCTGCTTGACCGCCAGGTCGATGCCGTTGAAGGTGCGGGTGCCGTCGGAGCCCACCGGACCGGAGAAGGGCAGGACCACGCCTACTTTCACAGGTCCCGCCGCCCAGGCCGCAGTGGCCATGAGGGCTATGATGGCCGTTGCCAAAATCGCTATTTTCTTCATCTATCTTTCTCCTCTGCTGTGTGTGCTCAGTAAGAGCTGATTGTCTGAAACCGCCAAACAAAGCCGGTGGTCGACCGGCGTGAAATTCTATAAAAGCAGCGACATTTGCTGGATGCGCGCACTCAGGGGGGTGAGGGGTGTTATCCTTGCGCCGGTCAACTCCACCCGCCAGGGCACCTCCACCGGTTTGAGGCCGATCTCCTGGTAGGCGTAGACCACCCGGTAGACGCCGTGCTTCAGCTTTTCGGCCCGCCATCCCAACACCCCGATGCCCCGGTTGGACTGGGGCTTCCACTGGCGCATGTTCAGCTCCATCAAGCTGCCGATGGTCTCGGGCCCGCCTTGTTGGCCGCCGTAGCCCTCCACCAGGAGCCGTGCCCGCGCCCCATCGGGGGCCGGGGACGCCGCCGGGGCGGCCGCCACGGCCGAGGCCCCCAGGAGCAAGGCCAGGAGCAGGCTAGATGCCCAGGTACGCTTCACGCACATACTCGTCATTCAACAGGTCGCTGGAGAGGCCCGAGGCCCCGATCTTGCCGCTTTCGATCACATAAGCCCGGGTGGAGTGCTCAAGGGCCATGTAGGCGTTCTGCTCCACCAGCAGGATGGAGATGCCCTCCTGGTTGATGGTGCGGATCATCTCGAAGATCGACTCCACCAGGATAGGGGCCAGGCCCATGGAGGGCTCGTCAAGCATCAAGAGCTTGGGGTCGGCCATCAGGGCCCGGCCGATGGCCAGCATCTGCTGCTCGCCGCCGGACAGGCTGCCCGCCATCTGGCGGGGGCGCTCGGCCAGGCGGGGGAAGCGCTGGTACACGTAGTCGGTGAGCTCTTGCCGCCGCTTGGCGTCGCCCAGCACCATGCCGCCCATGTTCAGGTTCTCGGCGATGGTCATGTCCGGGAACACCTGGCGGCCCTCGGGGCAGTGGGCGATGCCATGGCGCACCACCTGGTGGGGCGGGGCTCCGGTGAGTCTTTGGCCCTGCCAGGTGATTTCACCGTTTTTGATCTTGACCATGCCCTGGATGGCCCTGAGGGTGGTGGACTTGCCCGCTCCGTTGGCGCCGATGAGAGCCACGATTTCCCCGGACTCCACGGTGAGCGACACCCCGCGCAGGGCGGGAACGTTGTCATAGGAGACGCGGACGTCTTTTAAATCAAGCACTGGCCTGCCTCCCCAGATAGACCTCGATCACCTTGTGGTTGGCGCGGATCTCCTCCGGCTTCCCCTCGGCGATTAGCTCGCCGTAGTCCAGGACGAAAACCCGCTCGGATATGTTCATCACCAGGCGCATGTTGTGCTCCACCAGGCCCACGGTGATGCCGGTTTCCTGGATCTTGCGGATGGTGCCCAGCATGCGCAGGGACTCCATGGGGTTCATGCCCGCGGCGGGCTCGTCCAGCAAGAGAAGCTTTGGCTCCACGGCCAGGGCGATGGCGATGTTCAGAAGCTTCTGTTCGCCGTAGGGCAGGTTCTGGGTGATGAGGTCGCGCATGTCGGCCATGCCCATGAATTCCAGAATCTCCAGGGCGTGGTCGCGCTTGTTTTGCTTTTGATCCCGTGCGGCCCGGTTGGCCAACAAGGACTGCCACAGAGTGGTGCTGTCGTGCAGGTGGTGGCCGATCATGACCGCCTCCAGCACCGTGAGGTCCCGGAATATCTTGGTCTGCTGAAAGGTGCGCACCACGCCCAATTTGGCGATGTCCGAGGTGGGCAGATGGCTCATCTCGGTGCCTTGAAAGCGAACCGAGCCCGAGTCGGCCCGGGTCACCCCGGTGATGAGATCGAACAGCGTGGTCTTGCCCGCCCCGTTGGGGCCGATGATGCTGACGATCTCGCCTTCCTGGATGCTCAGGCTGATGTCGCTGTTGGCGTTCACGCCGCCGTAGGACTTCGATAGATTGCTGATCTTTAGAAAATCCATGATTCTTTCCGCCGCCTAATTTCCCAGCGGTGCGCCGCGCTGCTTGAACTGGTCCACGAGGCCCACGATGCCCTTGGGCAGGAAGATGACCACCAGCATGAGCATCAGGCCGTAGATGACGAACTGCAGGTCCCCTGCGAAGCGCAGCACTTCGGGCAGGCCGGTGAGGATCACCGCGCCGATGAGCGGCCCCACGATGGTTCCCCGCCCGCCGATGATCACCATGGTCACCAGGTAGATGGATTCGCCCAGGGTGAAGGAGTCGGGGCTGATGAACATGGTGTAGTGGGCGTACAGGCTACCCGCCGCGCCCGCCAGGGCGGTGCTGATGACAAAGGCCAGCATGCGGCAGTTGCGCGGCTGCACCCCCAGGGAGGCGGCCAGCAGGGAGTCCTCCCTGGTGGCGATGAAGGCCTCGCCGAACTTGTAGCGCAACAGGTTGCGCACCAGGATCAGCACCACGATCATCACCGCAAAGGCCAGGTAAAAGAAGGGCAGCTTGTCGCCGAAGGAGATGCTCCAGCCGAAAAGGTTCAGGGTGCCCGGCGAGGGGATGCCCGGCAGGCCCATGGGGCCGCGGGTGAGGTCCACCAGGTTGATGATGAGCAGCACCACGATGCCTTGGAAACCCAGGGTGGCGATGGCGAAGTAGTGCCCGCTCAGGCGCAGGGACGGGATGCCGATGATGAATCCCATGAACCCGGCGGACGCCACCGACAGGGGGAAGGCCGCCACGAAGGGCAGCCCCAGTTTGACCATGAGCAGGGCCGAGGTGTAGGCCCCGATGCCGTAAAAAGCGCCGTGGGCCAGGGAAAGCTCGCCGATGTAGCCCACGATGATGCCCAGGCTCACCGCAAGGATAACGTTGATCACCGCGGCGATCATGATGTGCTGGTAAAAAGCCTCGTTGAACACCAGAGGCATGGCCAGCGCGGCCAGGATGAGAATCCCTTTGGGAGCGAACCTAGGCACGGGCGCCTCCCTTGGTTCCAAAGATGCCGGTCGGTTTGGTCAGCAGTACCAGGATCATGATGGAGAATCCGATGATGTCCAGGAACTCGGCGGGCATCACCGCGCCGGCCAGGGTTTCCAAAAGACCTAGGCCCAGGCCCGCCACGATGGAGCCGGTGATGCTGCCCATGCCCCCCACGATCACCACGATGAAGGCCTTGACGATGATGTGGATGCCCATCGCCGGCTCGGTCACGAACATGGCCCCAACCAGGGCCCCGGCGATACCCGCCAGCATGGAGCCGATAAGGAAGGTCGAGGCGAACACCCGGTCGGTGTTGACCCCCACGATGCGCGCGGCGGTGAAGTTCTGGGCCGTGGCCCGCATCTGGTTGCCCAGGGAGGAGTACTTGACGAAGTAGGCCAGCAGGGCCACCAGCAGGAAAGCCACCAGGACCACCAGCAGGCGCTGGGTGGTGAGGTAGACGTTGGCGAAATGGATGACCTGCTTCATGTAGGGGGAGGGGATGCGCCTGAGGTCCGGGCCGAAGATGAAGTTGATGCCGTAGAGCAGGAAGGTGGACAGGCCCACGGTGACCAGCACGTAGTTGATGGGGTGCGGGTCGCGCCGCCTCAGGGAGCGGATGATGACCCTTTCGGTGATGAGGCCGAAGACGCCCACGATAACCGCCGTGGCCACGATGGCCAGCGGATAGGGCAGCCCCAGGTGGCTGACGCACAGAAAGGCCACAAAGGCCCCGATCATGTAAAACTCGCCGTGGGCGAAGTTGACCACGTCGATGATGCCGAAGATCAGGGTGAGCCCCAGGGCCACCAGCACGTAGATGCTGCCCAGGACGATCCCGTTGATAACGAGTTGGGGGATGAACTCAATCATGGTCGCACTCCCGCGCCGTCGCCGCGTATAGCGACGGGCAGCGGTCTTGCCAAAGGTCCACTTCGTATTCGCCCGGTATCTTGACCATGCGCTTGTTGTGGGCGAGCGACAGGTCCAACTCGGCCTGGATAACCCCTTCGGCAGGGCCCTCCAGGTTGGCGGCAAAGTTGCCGTTGGGGTCGATGATCGCCGAGCGGCCGATGAACTCGGTGCCCCGCTCCAGCCCCACCCGGTTGGAGGATACGATCCACACCCGGTTTTCCGCCGCCCTGGCCGGTAGCAGCAGGCTGGGGATCACCACGGCGCCGCTGGGCCAGTTGCTCAGGCCCAACAGGAGGTCCGCCCCCTTCAGGGCCAGACAGCGGGCCACCTCCGGGAAGCGCCACTCGTAGCAGATGGCCAGGCCCACCTTGCCCAGGGGGGTGTCGAACAGGCCCAGGCTGTCGCCGGGGGCGGCGAAACGGTCCAGGCCAATGAAGGGCATATGGGTTTTGCGGTACAGGTGCACCTCGCCCTGGGGGGTGATGAACACCGCGGAGTTGTAAAGCTTCCCGCCCTGTTTTTTCAATAGGCCCACGGCCAGGCAGCGCTCATGCTCCTTGGCCACGGCGACAAGCTCGTCTACAAAGGCGCCGGGTATGGGGTCGGCGTAGGGCATGGCCTCTTCGACGGAGGTAAAGGCGTAGCCCGAATTGGCGCACTCGGGAAACACCACCAGGTCCGCCTGGGTCTCCCGGGCCAGCTTCAGTATTTTGGCTTTGTTGTCCTCCGGACGCGCCAGGGCCACATCCATTTGGACCGCGGCGGCTTTCACCATGACAGCAGCTCCTTGGGTAGTTCGAAGGCAGCGGTGACCTCGCCGTTGACCACCTGGCAAATCCGGGCGTTGCCCGCGATGGAGGCGTACATGTAGGCGTCGCTCTCGCTAACCCCGCCCCGCTCCACCTGGGCCTTCACCGCCCGCTCCAGGGCGGCCTTTACCGCCTGGTCCAGAGTGGGGGCCGAGGCCAGAAAAAGGGTCTTGTGGGGGGCCAGGATTACCGGCCCTTCCAAGGCGGTGTCCGGCAACAGGTCGATGGTCAGGCTCACCTCGGCGTCGATCTCCACCCCCGAGCCGCTCACCTCGCCTTCGCCCATGGCCGCGTGCACATCGCCCAGGGAGAGGTTGCCCCCAGGCACCAGCACCGGCAGCAAGAGCTTGTGGCCCTGAGCCAGGTCCACGCAATCCAGGTTGCCGCCGTGCGTCCCGGGGTAGCGGGTGGCGATCTCCTGGGGCGTGGCCACTCCCACGATGCCCGCCATGGGGCGCAGGGGCACATGCAGCCCCGGAGCCAGCTCCACGTCGGCCGCCACCTGGAACTCGCGCACGTAATAGGGGGTTTCGCTCTCCACGCTGAGGATGCCCAGGCCGGGGCGTATCCAGGCGTGGCCCGCCGGGGCCAGGTCGATGCGCTCAATGGTGACGGCCAGGGCGTCGCCGGGCTTGGCTCCCTCCACCGCGATGGGGCCGGTGACCGGCAGCAGCCGGGAGCGGTCCACCGGGGCGTTCAGGCCGGGGCGTATCTGCCCGTTGGAGGCGTCGCGGGTTTCCACCTCCAGGCTTGTGCCGGGCTTGACCGTGAGCACCGGAGCCACGGACGCCGCGAAAATATAGTGGGTGTGATCCTCGGTTCGGGTAAGTCGCATCTATCTAGACTCCGTGGCCCAGGTTGGCCGAGATTTCCAAGGCGGTCTTTTTGAGCAGGTTGCCCCACTCGACGATTTTTCGGGAGGTCATATTCACGTGCAAGGTGCCGATGGCCATGCTGGCGGCCGGGTAGCCGTTGGCGTCCAGCGCGCAAGCGCCCACGGCCGAGACTCCCGTGTCCACCTCCTGGTTGCTGTAGGAGTAGCCTTTCTCCAGGATGCTGCGCCGGTCTTTTCGAATCTTTTCGGTGGACACGATGGTGCGGGGGCTCACTTCCACGGGGGTGAATTCCGCCAGGTAGCGCTCGAACTGGTCCTCGGGCAGGTGGGCCAAAATAGCCTTGGCCGCCGCGCCCACGTGCAGGGGAAGCCTGCGCCCCACATCGCAGAAAAAGCTGATGCGCGAGCCGCCGGACAGGCGATCCACGAAAACCACTTCTTTCTGGTTTTGGTCCATCACCGCCACGGTGATGTCCTCGCCCACTTCCAGGGCCAGACCCTGCAACACGTCGTGGGCGATGGTGTGCACCGTCTGGCCGCTCTGAAATTTGCGCGACAGAGCCAGCACCGAATAGTGGAGGCGGAATTTTTTGGTTTTGGGGTTTTGAAAGAGAAAGCCGCTGGCGACAAGGGTGTGCAAAGCGCGGTGGGCTTTCATCTTGGGGATACCCACGGCCTGGGTTATCTCCGCAAGGCTGGCCTCATAGGGCAGGTCGGCGAAAGCCCCCAAAACCGTCAAAACGGTCTGGGCTGATTTAAGGACTCCGTTATCGGATGTCTTGGGGTCTGACTGTATCATATGCTGTTACCCCATAACCTTATTTGATATTACTGTAGCGACGTTAAAAAACCATGTCAAGGAAAAAACGCTGGGAGCTTTTTAGGTATCTACTTTAACTTATTTACTATTTTGTAAGTTTTTTTCGGTATTGTGACCATGTGGATATGCGGCGCAGGAGGCGCCACAACCTGGGGCTGAGACCCCCAAACGAACAGATTATTAAACCCGAGGTCTACCGGGAATGTGTCCTTTAGCAAAAGGCAAATCTTGTTCCAAAGGCTTTGACGACGTACAAACGCTGCCCTTGTAAAATGGGCCATGCGCAAATTCAAACGTCTGAGGCGGAGGACAACCCGGGCACACAGTTGGCTCAAAGGGGTGGCCCGCCGCGATCCGGCGTTGTTTGTGCATTGGTCCCAGCAAGGCTGGATGACA
>JAHIQI010000026.1 GCA_018902755.1 Pseudomonadota bacterium
ACCGTTGATTGACTAGTCAATCAACGGTACGCGATGCCAGTTTTCAGTGTCAAGCACTTTTTGTGAGCGGCAATTTAAAAAAATTAGACGGTTGTTTGCCCCAAGGCGGCCATTTATGGTCTTAATATGCGCCACTTAGAGCTGCCTGAGGCGCCGGAGCTACCCCAGACCACGCCACCCCGGCATGATGAGCTCAAGGTGCTGCGCCGCGAGAGGTCGATCGCTAGGGGCTGACCATCAGCCGGAAGTAACCATGGAACGCTTGGAAGCTATAACCGCTTGGGGACGCCAAATAATATCGCGGGGCTCAGCCAAATGGCTGGACCCCGTTTTCATAAGGTATTCAGTCTTAATGTTAATCGCAGCCCAGACGGAGGAGAGGCCGATGAATTTACTAGTTATTTCCAAGCGTCCAAAGAGTTAAGATAATAATCAAGTTTTCGGGCTGGAGCATGAGGCGCCGGCCGCCGGTGCGGCCATGCTTCAAAGCAAAATCAGGGGGTGCGACCATGAAAAAGTTGCTCGTTGCCGTTCTGTGGTGCGTTATGGTGGCCATCCCCGCCATGGCCCAGCAGGTCCCTCCGCCCAAATCCGCCGGCGAGGTCTCAGGTCCCGCTTCCGGCAACATCATGACCAAGGCCTATGCCCAAATGGTCGGGCGCATGGCATATCTCTGGGGTTATGCCATGGTCGATATGTACAACCGCAGAAACGCATTCTCGGTTGTGACCGCCCAACACGGCAACGTGCCCGGCTTCAACGGCGGCGTGGTACCCATGGCCCCGGTGGGCCAAATAGCGATGCTGACCGATTACCTAAGCCCACAGCAGACTTTCGTCGCCTGCCCCAACCAGGATGTGGTGTACGGGGTCGGTTTTTTCGCCCTGGATAAAGACCCGGTGGTCTTTCAGGTACCCGATTTCGGCGACCGCTTCTGGATTTATGCGGTCTATAACGCGCGAACCGATCAGATCGCCCAAATCGGTAAGCCCTACGGCACCAAACCAGGCTTCTACCTGCTCGTAGGGCCCAACTGGAAGGGCGCAACTCCGGCGGGCATCACCGCCGTCATCCGCTGCCCAACCGAGCTGGGTTTCGCCATACCGCGCATTTTCAAGGATGACACCGCCCAGGACACCAAGGCTGTGCAGCCGCTCCTGAGCCGGATCGTGTTTTATCCGCTGAGCCGTTACGATGGAAAGATGAAGGTCGTGGACTGGAGCCGCCTGCCGCATTTTCCGGTGGCGGCGGGTGTAACGGCCCCTACCAGCTGGGTGCCGCCCGAGCAGTTCTTCGAGCATCTTGGCGCGGTGATGCAACGCGTTCCGCCTCTGCCCGGGGAGGAGGCCCTCTACCACTGGATCGAGTCGGTCTGGCAGGCGGCCGCCAAGGACCCGGAGCTGAAAAAGGCGCTGACCGCTTCCTTCGTGGCCGCCGAGCAGGAGTTGGTGGCCCCGCTGTTCAGGTGGAAGCGCAACGGCCGCCCCATCGGCAATGGGTGGAACTCCACGGCCAACAGCGCGCGCTGGGGCACCGACTACCTCAACCGCACCGCCACCGCCAAGTCCAACATCTTTGAAAACAGGCCCAGGGAGACCAAATACATTTACCGCGACTACGACGGCGCGGGGCGGCAGCTCCATGGCAAGAACCTCTACACGGTCACCTTTCCCAAGGGACAAGTCCCGCCGGTCAAGGGGTTTTGGTCGCTGACCCTTTACAATGACCACCACTTTTTCCACCCCAACGCGCTGAACCGCTACTCGCTGGGCACCAAGAGCAAATCGCTCCAATACAACCAGGACGGATCACTCAATCTGTATTTCGGTGCGAAATCTCCCGGCAAAAGCAAGGAAACCAACTGGGTGCCCGCTCCGGAGGGCGCGTTCTCGCTCTATCTGCGTTGCTACTGGCCGGAGCAATCCGTGCTCGATGGATCCTGGTTGCCGCCCAACGTGGAGAAGCACAAGTAGGAATAGGGGCGCGGGTCAAAAGCCCGCGCTCCATTTTGGTTTAAAGGCGGTGGGTGATGCCGAGCGCCGTCTTGGGGCGGGGCGGATTTGACCGGGGAAGCGCCAGGGGATACCATGCACCAAATGCAGGACCTCCCCAAAAGCTTTAAAAGCCCCCCCAAAAAATATCAGCCCAGAGGGCTGTCCGTCCTCTATGAGGATCGTGACATCTTGGTGGTGGATAAAATCAGCGGCCTTTTAACCGTGGGCACGGATAAAGTCAGAGAAAATACCGCTTATTTTCTATTAAATAATTACGTGAGAAAAGGTAACCCAAAATCCAGAAACCGGATGTTCATCGTTCACCGTCTGGACAGAGACACTTCCGGCGTTATCGTTTTCGCCAAGAATGAGGCCGCCAAGCGTTATCTTCAGGAAGCGTGGCACGATTTTACCAAAAAATATTATGCCGTGGTTCATGGGACCTTGCCGGAGAAGGAAGGGGTAATTACCTCATACCTCGCGGAAAACAGCATACATCGCATGTATTCCACCAATGACCCCCAAAAAGGCAAGCTTGCCAAAACCGGGTTTAAGGTTCTCAAAGAATCAAAGAACTACAGCTTGCTCGAAATCGATCTTCTCACAGGCAAGAAAAATCAGATTCGGGTCCATTTTGCGGAAAAAGGTTGCCCCGTGGCCGGAGACAAAGTGTACGGGGAAAAAGGCACGGGCATAAAAAGGCTCGCGCTTCATGCGGCGTCGTTGACCATGCTGCATCCCCATACAAAAGAGAAAATGACCTTTGAGGCAAAAATGCCGGCTTTTTTTCGATCGCTGGTAAAAAGTTAGCGGCAAGTAGAATCTCAATAGCAAGATCATAGAGCTCCCGCAAAAACCGGGCTGCATCGTCGGAAGCGTATTCCCCTATTATTTCCTTTACCCAAAAATATCCGTCCGGCCTGGGCCAACCCGGCAAGGTACCGATTGACTGGCCCATGACAAGGGACTAATCTTCCTCTAACTACGCTTGATGCTTCCTGAAACGATTGCTCAGGAGCTAGCCCTAGAGCGGCGGGTGTGGACTTGGTTGGGTGCGGGTTCAGAGGTCTTTGCCACACACGGACCGGCATTGGAAAGCTTACGTGGCGAGGTAAAGCGGCCTCAGGCGCACCATCCCGGATAACGGTCGATTTATAAACACGTGCGTTTGCTGGAGTGGATGGCCTCATCCACCCAAGCCGGGGAGTACGGCCATGAAGATGCGTTGGAGTGTAGCGATTCTCGCGGTCCTGGTCTCGTTGCTTTTGGCTGGTCAAGCCCTGGCCTGGGACGAGGCCAAGCTTAAGTCTCAGGTGCAGGCGCTCTTGGATCAAGCCGCGGTGGGCTTCGACAAAAGGGACGTCAAGGCGATCACCGCGACATGTGCCCCCCAGGCCACCATTAAGTACCGGGACGGCCGCGCCATGACCATGGACCAGTGGAGCCAAGCCGTGGGCAAGGACTTTGCCGACTGGCAGAACGTGACCAGCAAGTTCGTGGTGGAGAAGGTCTGGCCCAAAGGCAAGGACAAGGCCGGCGCGGTCTATTCGGAGCTTCATCAATTCACCCGGATCAGCGACCAAGGCCACAAGTACGCCATCGCGGCCCGTTTTCGGGTGTTGTTGACCAAAACTCCCCAGGGCTGGCGATTCATGGAGTTCACCGACCTGGGCAGCAGGCTCACCCGGGACGGCAAGACCCTGAGCCCCAAGGCCGCGCCCAAGAAGGCGGCCAAGCCCTAGGGATGAGGCGGCCCAGGCCGGCCGGGAAAGTTTTTCAAGCGCGGGGTTCAGCCATATGGCTGGGCCCCGTTTTTTATTTGAAGAGAGGTTGGGTATAGGCAACCGGCCCACGGCATCTTGGTCCAAACTCCCACCCAGGTGCCGCCCACCAGCCAAAGCAATCTCTTGTCTCCCAGACGTCGAAGACATACACTTTGGCAGTTCAACTTCCTCTCAACGGGAAATCCCATGATAAGCATCAGCCTGTTTCCGGGACGCTATGTGCAGGGCCGGGGCGCGTTGTCCCGGCTTGGCCAAGAATGCGCCAGAATGGGACCCAAGGCCTTTGTGATCGCCTCGCCCTATCCCCGGGAGCACCTGTTGCCCGCGGTGTTGCCGGGCATGAAGGAGCGGTGCGATCTGGCGGTGGAAAGCTTCGGGCGCGAGTGCTCCGACGAGGAGATAGGGCGGCTGTCCGGCTTGTTCGGGCAGGCGGGGGGCGATTTGGTGGTGGGCGTCGGAGGGGGCAAGACCCTGGACGCGGCCAAGGCCGTGGCCCATCTGGCCAAGGTGCCCGCGATCATGGTGCCCACCATAGCCTCCACCGACGCGCCGTGCAGCTCGGTGTGCGTGGTCTACGACACGCAAGGGACCTTCAAGCGGCTCGACTGCCTGCCGCGCAACCCCGACGCGGTGCTGGTGGACACCCAAGTGGTGGCCGATGCCCCCGCCCGCTTCCTGGCCGCCGGCATGGGCGACGCCCTGGCCACCTGGTTCGAGGCCGAGTCCTGCCGCATCAAGCAAGCCCCCAACATCGCCGGGGCGCTGGGCTCCATGACCGCCTACGCCCTGGCCAGGCTCTGCTGGGACACCATAAGGGAGTACGGCCCGGCGGCCCTGGCCTCCTGCGCCGGCCACGCGGTCACGCCCGCCTTGGAGAAAGTGGTGGAGGCCAACACCCTGCTGAGCGGCCTGGGCTTCGAGAGCGCCGGTTTGGCCGCGGCCCATTCGGTGCACAACGGCTTTACGGCCTTGCCCCAAACCAGGGCCTATTACCACGGCGAAAAGGTGGCCTTCGGGGTGCTGGCCTCCTTGTTCCTCACCGACAAGCCACCCGCGCTCATGGAGCAGGTCTACGGCTTCTGCCAAGCAGTCGGTCTGCCCACCACCCTGGCCGACCTGGGCCTCGCTGAGGTCACCGGCCAGGATCTAAGACGGGTGGCCGAGAAGGCCTGCGCGCCCGGGGAGACCATGCACAACGAGCCTTGCGAGATCTCGCCCGAGGTGGTGGTGGACGCCATCAAGGCCGCCGACGAGTGGGGGAGGCGCTTGCGCCGGGCCTGAGGCCTGGCGGCGAAAAGTAGGGGACGCCGTCTGGTTGTCGGCGATCAATCAGGTAAGAAATGGGAGGGTTGTCATGAGTGAGATGAAACTGCCGCCCTACGATCATCGGCCGCTCCCGTATGCGGGGCCTTCCCTGGATGAGGTGCTGGCCCTGCGGCAACGCTATCTCTCCCCGGCGATAATGACCTATTACCAAAAGCCGGTGATGATCGTGGAAGGCTCGATGCAGTACCTCTACGATGAAACCGGGCGGCGCTACCTGGACGGGTTCGCGGGCATCGTTACCGTCTGCGCCGGTCATTGCCATCCCTACATCACCGAGCAGGTGAGCCGGCAGCTTCACGCGCTGCAGCACACCACCACCATCTACCTGCACCCGGTCATAGCCCAATACGCCCAGATGCTGGCCGAGCGCATGCCCGGTCAACTCAGCGTGAGCTACTTCGTCAACTCGGGCTCGGAGGCCAATGATCTGGCCTTGATGATGGCCAGGGTCTACACCGGCAACTACGAGGCCATCGCCTTGCGCAACGGCTACCACGGCGGCGCGGGGGCATCCATGGGCCTCACTTCGCACAGCACCTGGAAATTCAATTTTCCCCACGGCCAGGGGGTGCACCACGCCATGGCCCCGGATTGCTACCGGGGGCCCTACGGGTACGACGACCCCATGGCCGGGGTCAAGTACGCCAAGGACGTGGGCGAGGTGATCCGCATGGCCACGCCTGGGGCGGTGGCGGCCTTTTTCGCCGAGACCATACAGGGCGTGGGCGGGACGGTTCCCTTGCCCGAGGGCTATTTGCAGGGCGTGTACGATCAGGTGCGGGCCGCCGGCGGGTTGTGCATAGCCGACGAGGTGCAGACCGGATTCGGCCGCACTGGTGATCATTACTGGGGCTTCCAGGCCCAGGGAGTGATCCCGGATATCGTGACCATGGCCAAGGGCATCGGCAACGGCCTGCCCCTGGCGGCGGTGGTGACCACCCCGGAGATATCCCGGGCCCTTGCCCAGCGCATCCACTTCAACACCTTCGGCGGCAACCCAATCTCCTGCGCGGCGGGCAAGGCGGTGCTGGAGGTGGTGGACCGGGAAAACCTGCAACAGCGCTGCGCCGAGATGGGCGGCTACCTGCTGGAGGGCCTGGCCCGCCTGAAGGAGCGGCACCAAATCATCGGCGACGTCCGGGGGCGCGGCCTGATGACCGGGGTGGAGTTGGTCAAAGACCGGGCCGGCAGGGAGCCGGCCCAGGCCGAGTGCCTCCAGGTGTTCGAGCGGGCCAAGGACCTGGGACTGTTGATCGGCAAGGGTGGTTATTATGGCAACGTGCTCAGGATAAAGCCTCCCATGTGCATCACCAAGCCGGACGTGGACTTTATGCTGGCGGTTTTGGACCAGGCCCTGTCGGAGCTTTAATCCTTGGGCATCAAAGCACCCGTTCCAGGTTGATGGTCTTGGAAGGGCTGAAGTTGTTGGCGCTGAAGAAGCGGATCAGGTTGGCGTCGTTCCAGTGCACCAGGGTGTTTATCTTTTCCACCCCCAGGCTTCGCATGTGCTCCATGAACTCCTGCATCAGGCGCTCGCCGACGCCCTGGTGCTGAAAGTCCGGGTCCACCCCGATGGTGTCCAGGGTGGCCTCTTCCTGCAAGATGCCGTACTCCCCCAGGTAGAGCTCTCCCATTACGAACCCCACCACCGCCCCGTCTTCGTCCTCCGCCACCAGGGAGGCGGGCACGTAGTCCTTGGACTTGAACAGCTTGTCGAACTTCAGCTCGTAGTACTGCCGCCGGGATTCCAGCGTGATCTTGCGGTCGATGCCCACCACGGCATCGAAATCCTCGTTGCGCATCAGACGTATCTTAATGGCGTCCTGGTCCATGGGGTGTCCTTTCTCTTGGGGCCTTGCCCACGGCTCCGGCCCGGAAGCCGGAACCGAGCGAGTCGCCTCGTTTCGCCGGAGATGATGCGCCTGGCTGCTTTGCGAGAGGCTATAGCTTAATTGTCAGGGGTTTCAAAAAATGATGTCAACGCCCAAAACTTTGGCGGCCGCAAGCGCGGGAGGACGGCGCGCCGCTTGTCTCGGCCTCGCCGTATTAGCCGTGGCTATGCGGGCCTTCATGCTTCCTGGTACAAGTAGATTGATCTTTGAACCGTATTCGACTAAATACCAAGGCACTGCCCAGTTGAGCGGCATCGCCGCTTCGCCTTGTGATCTACAACATATAGCTTGGAGTCTGAGGTGCATAAAATTGCTTTGGCCGCGATGTTGCTTTTCGCCTTTGGCGCGATCGTTTTCAACGGGGAGGCCGGCTTGGCCGGGCCCAACGGACCGACCATGAGGGTGGTCAACAACTCCACCTACGCCAGCATCACCTTTGGCTACACCAGCTACAAGGTGGTCAACGGCTCCAGCACCCGCCAAGGCAGCGGCACCACCACTTCCATCGGCGCCACGGGAATCTTCAACTCCTGGCCTCCGCTCAGCGGCGGGGACCAGCTTTACCTGGACAAGGGGCTCAGGATATCCAGCCCGGACAGATACATGAACTCCGACGGCAGCAACACCTGCGGCGCCGCCGGTTTTTCCCAGGGCGTCTCCTCCCTGTTCGGGCGGGGCTACCTTAGCGCGGGCGACAGCCTCACGGTGACCGTGACCAGGGAGGCGACGGCCATCCCGAGCATCTACAACGCGGTGTGCGCCTACTCCAGGTAGGCGCGGCTTTCGGTTGGGGCGGCGGAGCGTCGCGCCGGAGGGGCCTCGGCGCGGCTCCACCCTTCGCCAGGCTCCGGCTCCTGTGCTACCTTATATGGCCAGCCAATCTCCCCCAGCAAGGAGCCGGGTAGTTGAAAGAACTGTGCATAAAAAACGGCACCATCCTGACCATGGACGAGGCGGGCACCGTCATTCATGACGGCATGCTCTGGATAGAGGGATCGCGCATCACCTACTGCGGCCCGGCGGGGGCCGAGAACAAGCCCCGCTCCCACTGGCGGCGTGAGTTGGACGCGCGCGGCGGGCTCATCATGCCCGGGCTCATCAACGGCCACACCCACGCCTCCATGACCCTGATGCGCGGCCTGGCCGACGACCTGCCCCTGGACGTGTGGCTGAGCCAACACATTTTCCCGGCCGAGAAGAACCTCACCCCCGAGGCGGTGTACTGGGGGGCCATGCTGGCCTGCCTGGAGATGATTCGTTCGGGCACCACCAGCTTTTGCGACATGTACCTCTTCGCCGGAAAGGTGGCCCAGGCGGCCCACGACGCGGGCCTTCGGGCGGTGGTGGGGGAAGTGCTCTACGACTTCGACTCCCCCTCCTACGGCAAGATAGAAAACGGCCTGGCCCTCACCCGGGAGTTCATCGACAAGTTGGCCCCCCATCCGCGCCTCAGCGCGGCGGTGATGCCCCACGCCCTGTACACCTGCTCCCGCTCCCTGATGGAGAGCGCCGGAGCCATCAGCGCCGAGACCGGGGCGGCCCTGGACATCCACCTGGCCGAGAACACGGGCGAGACCGTGGAGGTGCAAAAGATCTGGGGCGCGCGGCCCCTGGCGGTGCTGGAGGAACTGGGCCTGGTCAACGAGCGCCTGTGGATCAACCACGGGGTGGACCTGAACCAGGCGGAGATAGAGTGCTTGGCCGCCGCCGGGGCGCGGGTGACCCATTGCCCCGAGTCCAACATGAAGCTGGCCAACGGGGTGGCCCCCCTGCCCGAGATGCTGGCCGCCGGGGTCAAGGTTGGCCTGGGCACCGACGGCTGCGCCAGCAACAACGACCAGGACCTTTTCGGCGAGATGGCCTCTTGCGCCAAGCTGGCCAAGGCCTCGCGCCTGGACCCCACCGTGGCCCCGGCCGAGGCGGTGGTGAGCCTGTGCACCCGAAGGGGCGCGGCCGCCTTTGGACGGCCCGACGACCTGGGGGTGCTGAAGCCGGGCGCCCTGGCCGACGTGATCGTGGTGGACACCAACCAGCCCCACCTGACCCCCATGTACAACCCCCTGAGCCATCTGGTCTACGCGGCGCGGGGCGGCGACGTGCTGCACACCGTGTGTCACGGCCAGGTGCTCATGGCCGAGGGCAAGGTGGAAGCGATGGACCAGGAAGAGGTCATGGCCAAGGCCAAGGAGCAGGCCAGGGCCCTCACCGGGCGGGAGGTGCTGTGATGGCGCAGGTGCTGATCACCGGCGGGCCCCTGTGGGCCGGGCCGGGCAAGTTCTGGCCCCAGGGGGCGGTGGCCGCCGTGGACGGGATCATCACCTACGCCGGTCCCGCCGACGGCGCGCCCGAGCCGCCCCAGGCCGAGGTGATCCACGCCGAGGGTGGGCTGATCATGCCCGGCCTGGTCAACGCTCATTGCCACGGGGCCATGGTGCTGTTCCGGGGCTTGGCCGATGACCTGCCCCTGCACGTCTGGCTCGATGAGTACATGTTCCCGGCCGAGGCCCGCTGGGTGGACGATGAGATGGTGGAGCTGTGCTGCCGCCTGGCCGCGGCGGAGATGCTGCTTTCGGGCACCACCACGGTGGGCGACTCCTACTTCTGCCTGGACGGCGCGGCCAGGGCCTACGCCTCGGCGGGCATCCGGGCGGCGCTGTATCAGGGGGTCATCGACTTCCCCGCCCCCGGCGTGCCCGACCCGGCCGACAACCTGGCCACGGCCCGGCGCTTCGTGGAGCGCTGGAAGAACGAGAGCCCCCTGCTGAGCGCGGGCGTCTTCGCCCACAGCACCTACACCTGCTCCGAGGCCACCCTGCGCGGCGTGGCCGGGCTGACCGCCGAGCTGGGCTGTCTTTGGCACACCCACCTGGCCGAGTCCGCCGGAGAGCTGGAGGACAGCATCAAAACCAACGGGTGCTCGCCAACGGCCTATCTGGAAAAGCTGGGTCTCCTGGAGAGCCTGGACACCGCCGTGCACTGCGTGTGGCTCCAGCCCGGCGAAGAAGAGCTGCTGGCCCGGCGCGAGGTGGCCGTGGCGGCCTGCCCCGGCTCCAACAGCAAGCTGGGCTCGGGCTGGGCCGACGCGCCCTCCCTTCTGGCCGCCGGGGTGAAGGTGGGCCTGGGCACCGACGGCGCGGCCTCCAACAACAACCTGGACCTGTTGGAGGAGGTGGGTCTGGCCGCGCGGTTGGCCAAGGTGAAGACCAAGGACCCGGCCGCCCTGCCCGCCGAGGCGGCCCTGGACCTGGCCCTGAGCGGCGGGGCCGCCTGCCTGGGCCTAGAGGGTGTGGTGGGTCGTCTGGAGACTGGCTACGCCTGCGACGCGGTGGTCATGGATCTCACCGCGCCCCGCCTCACCCCCTGCTTTGATGCCGCCTCCCATCTGGTCTACGCGGCCACCGGGGGCAACGTGCGCCACGTGGTGGTGAACGGCCGCCAGGTGGTGAACCACGGCGCGTTGCTGACCATGGATGTGGATGCGGTTATGGCCAAGGTGCGGGAGTTGGCCGCCAAGGTGGGCGGCCCCGCCTGATCTAGGCCCTTTCGGGCTTCGCCGACATCTCCTTGATGCGCACGTCCTGCTGGGGGAAGGGTATCTCCACCCCCTTTTCAGCGAAGAGTTTGAGCACCTTCTTGAGTACGTCGGTGGTCACGTTGGACACGCCGTGCTCCGGGTCGGCTATCCAAAAACGCATGGACAGGTTGATGGCCGAGTCGCCCAGGCCCACCAGGCGGCAGACCGGAGGCGGGCTTTCCAAAATGCGCGGCACGCCCTGGGCCGCCTGCACGGCCAGGGACATGGCCAACTCCACGTCGCTGCCGTAGGCGATGCCGATGGGCACCTTGAGGCGCACCTCCCGGGAGGAGTAGGAGCAGTTGATCACCTGGCGGGAGAGTAGGTCCTCGTTGGGGATCAGGTATTCCTGGCCGTCGCGGGTGACCACCGCCGCGTAGCGGGCCCTGAGCGCGGTCACCTTTCCGAAGACGTCGCCGATCCAGATGACGTCGCCGGGGCGGATGGACTTGTCCACCATGATGATGATCCCGCTGATCAGGTTGCTGAACACGGTGCGCAGCCCGATGCCCAGGCCGAAGCCCAGGGCCCCGGAGAACACGGTGAGCATGTCCATGTCCACCCCGATGATCTCCAGGGACAGGATGCCCACCACCACCAGGATGGCGGTTTTGCTCAGCAAGCCGATGAGGGTGCGGGTGGAGGGCTCCAACTCGCCGCTGGCCGCAAGGCGGTCTTCCAGATAGGAGCCGGCCCGGATGCCCAGGCGTAGCAGGATGGTGAAAAACAGCAGCGACTCCAGCAGGTCCAGCAGGGACAGCTTCAGGCTGCCCACGGTCAGCTTCATCGCGTCCAATACCTGCACCACCTGGCTCAGCAGGCCGAAGATGCTCAGCGCGGCGATGATCCAGATGAATACGGCGAACAGGCGGGCCCAGAAGGGCTTGAACAGGGCGGCGGTCACCAGGCGGATGAGCACCCAGGCCCCCGCCGCGTTGGCGCACAGGGTCAACAGGTCGTTGTCCATGCCCGCATGGGTGGAGAATAAGTACAGGGGCCACAGGAAGGCCAGAGAGATGACCGGGCCGAGCAGGCGCAGGAAGTCCCGCCGCCACTGGGCCCGGCGGTCGTCCCGCGCAATGACCCCGGCCCAGCGCCGGGACAGGACGCCGCGCAGGCGGCGGGCCAGCAGCCAGGACAGGGTGAAGATGGCGGCCAGCACTCCCAGTTCGTAGAGGGTGTCCACCTCCAACAGGTCCTGGGTGACCCAAGCGCGCGCGGTGTGCCAAAGCTGCTTGGCCTTGTCGAAAAGGTGCAGCTTGGCCAGGATCAGGTCCCAGTCGTCGTGGGTGTTTTTTAGGCTGGTCATGGTGGCGGACCCCCCTTGCTGGTAATCCGCAGTAAGAATGGCATGAAAACAGACGGCCAGTCAACGCGGCCCGGCTTCTTCAGCGCTCCAGCATGTCCAGAAGCATCCGCACCGCCTGCTCGGGGCTCTCGGCCTGGGGCACCCCTTCCACCCGCCAGGAGCCCAGGCTCACCACCGGGCGACCCGCTTTAATGGCGTGGCCGATCTCGCTGAGGGTGCCGCCTTCGCCCCCCACGGCGATGGCCCCTTGTCCGGCCAGGACCACCAGGGCGTTGCGCGCCTGGCCCAGCCCGGTGGGCAGCACCACCCGGCACCACTGGTTGGCCGCGTCGTGCTCGTTGCCGGGCAGCAGGCCCACGGTGAGGCCCCCGGCGGTGGCGCAGCCCCGGCAGGCCTCGGTCATCACCCCGGCCAGCCCGCCGCACACCACCCCCCAGCCCGCCTGGGCCAAAAGTTGTCCCACCTGAAAGGCATCCTGCTTCTGCCTCTCATCGGCGGCCCCCGCCCCGATCACGCTGATGAGCTTTGCCGCCTCTACCATCCGTATTCCCCGATGAGGTCCACGAAGCGGCAGCCGCCCAGGTCCTCCTCTATGACCTTGTCCCCCCGGCGGGTGAGGCGCAGCAACGTCTGGATCCCCCGCTGGCCCACCGGCACCACCAGGCGGCCTCCCTCGGCCAGCTGCTCCACCAGGGGCCGGGGCATCACCGGAGCCCCGGCGGTGACCATGATGGCGTCGTAGGGGGCTTCCGCGGGCCAGCCCTTGGTGCCGTCGCCCACGATGAGGTTCACGTTGAATATCTTGAGCTCCTCCAGCACCAGCTGGGCCTTGCGGCTCAGCTCGGGCAGGCGCTCGATGGAAAAAACCCAGTCGGCCAGCTTGGCCAGGATGGAGGTCTGATAGCCGCTGCCCGTGCCGATCTCCAGCACCTTTTCGGTGCCGGTGAGGCCCATGGCGTCGGTCATTAGGGCCACCATGAAGGGCTGGCTGATGGTCTGGCCGCCACCGATGGGCAGGGGATGGTCCTCGTAGGCCCGCCGCCACAGAGCCTGGTCCATGAACAGGTGGCGGGGGATTTCCTGCATCGCCGCCAGCAGGCGCTGGTCGCGCACGCCACGCGCGGCGATCTGGTCTTGAACCATGCGGCGGCGTCGCACCGCGAAGTCGTTAACTCCTGCCAATGATTTGACCTCCGATGCCTTTAACTTAGCAAAAACCGCCCGTTGTCGGCCATTATCTAGTGATGGGACGGCGGGGGCAGCTTGATGACCACTTGGCTGAGGTCCAGGCTCCACCCCGAGCCGCCGTGGGTCAACTCGCCTCGCAGATAGGCCGGGGGAAAGCTCACCGGTCCGTAGTCCATATCCCCCTGCCACCAGCGGCCGCACAGGGCGGGCGCCCCCCAGAGGCGCAGCACGGCGTCGCGCCCGATGAGCACCGAGCGGTTATAGGCGTGCAGGTGCCCGCTGAGCAGGGCCACCAGGGGCCGGGCGGCCAGGAGGGTCATGGCCGTGGCCCCGTTCTGGTCCAGGTTGCGCAGGCCCAGCCCTGCGGGTCCGGGGGCCTTGACCAGGGCGCCCTTGCGAAGGGGATTCACCCCCACAAGGGGCGAGGCCAGGGGATAATGGCTGCCCACCAGGAGGGGGGTGTCCGAGGGCAGCAGGGCCAGCACCGATTTGAGCCAGGCCAGGGCCTGCTCCGGCAGGATGCCGCAGGGGCGGGGCTTGCCGTCTGGCCGGGTGGAGATGCCGGTGTTGTCCAAGAGCAGCACCGCCACCGGCCCCACGAAGCTGAGGCTGCGCACCGGGCCGAAAAATTCGCGCCACAGGGAGTAGTCCACCCCGCCGTCAACGTAGCGCACGTCGTGGTTGCCGGGGCAGGCCCGCCAGGGAGCGGGCAGCATGTCCGCCGCCCGCCGGGCCAGAGTTATCTGGGCGCGGGCGTAGGGCTCCTGGCCCCGGTCGGCGTTCATGGCCATATCCCCCAGCGCCAGGACAATGGCCGGGTTCAGGGATTTGACCTGAGCCGCCGCCTCTTGCCAGGCCCGCATGGGCACCGTGGGGTCCAGCTTGCCCGACCAGGCGGGCGCGGCCTGGGCGTCGTAAAGATGAGGATCGCTGAGCACCGCCAGGGGCAGGCGCTTCGGGCTGGCGGCCCGAGCGGCGCGCAGGCGGAACTCGCCCTTACGGGCAGCCTCCTCGGTGGGCCACCACCAGCGGGGGCCGTCGCCGTGGCCCGGCGGGGCGGTTAGGGCCACCACCCGGCCCGCATCGCTGGTCAGGCTGAAGGCCCCGTCCGGCCCACTCCTCACCACGCCCACCCCGTCGCTGACATAGGCCCCAGCCAGGGGGCGGCCCTGGGCGTCCAGAACCCGGCCCTGCACGGTGAGGGCCCAGGCGGGCGCGGCGGTCACGGCGAGCAGCAGCAGGGCCAGGAGCAGACGGGCGGCCCAAACGGGCCTCAGGCGCATGACTTGACCACCTCCACGAAGACGCCTTTGCGGATGTCCACCAGGCCCTTGTCGGTGAGGCGGATGAAAGGCAGGCCGGTGAAGCAGAAGGTCTGGGCGGTCAGGAAGGGACGGGCCAGGGGGCAGCCCATCTGCTTGAGCGCCGCGCGGCAGGTCTCGGCAATGCGTTGTATCTCCGGGAAGGGCAGGGTGGAGATGATGCCCGCCACCGGCAGGGGCAGGGAGGCCACCACCTCGTTGCCCCGGGCCACGGCCCAGCCGCCGCCCATGGAGCGCACCGCCTCGGCGGCCACGGCCATCTCCTCTTCGCTGGCGCCGGCCACGAAGATGTTGGTGGTGTCCCAGATCAGGCTGCTGGCCAGGGCCCCCTGGCTGAGCCCCCAGCCACGGGCAAAGCCCACGGCCATCTTGAGCTCCGGGCTCTGGCGGTTGATGTGGGCGATCTTCACCACCCCCTGGGCCGGGTCGGGGCGCACGTTGCCCTGCTCGATGGGCAAGGCCGCCTCGCCCTCCAAGGTGATGGTGGCGTCCTTGGCCTCCACCACCCGGACCACCGCGGTTCGCCCCTGGGCGTTCACCGCGAAGTCGGCTGCGGTAAGCGGCGGGCACTGCATGGTCTGCCTGGCCTCGGGGGGATAGGCGAAGGCCGGGGCCGGCACGGTGAGCTTGCCGTCCTGGGCCACCAGGCGGCCTTCCAGCCACACCCGCTGGGCGCGGAACTCCTTGAGGTCGGCCATCAGCACCAAATCGGCAACCCAGCCGGGGGCCACCGCGCCCAGGCGCTCCAGGCCGAAATAGCGGGCCGGGTTGAGGCTGCACCAGGCCACGGCCCGCGCGGGCTCCACCCCCAGGGCCACCGCCCGGGCCAGCAGGGGGTTCATGGCCCCCCAGGAGATCAATTCCTCGAACTCGGCCAGGTCGGTGACCAGCATGGCCTGGCCGGTCTCGGGCAGGGCGGCCAGGGTGGGGACCACCTGGGCCATCTCCCGGCGCACGAAGCCCTCGCGCACCTGCACCGCCAGGCCCAGGGCCAGGCGCTGGGCCGCGTCCTCGCCGGATATGGATTCGTGGCAGCTGGTGGTGCCGGCGGCGACGTAGGCCATCAGCCGGGACCCCCGCGCCCCGGCGGCGTGGCCTTCCAGGCGCTTGCCCAGGGCCATGGCCTGGGCGTAGTTGACGGCCGCCCGCTGTTCGCCGCCGGTGATGGCCGGCCAGTAGGTCTCGCCCACTCCCAGACAGGCGGGGTGTTCCAGCAGCTCCTGGAAGCCCTGCCGGTCCAGCCCGGCGCTGGTCTCCCACTGGGGGAAGGGCGGCACCAGGGGGGGCACCGTGAAGAACACCCGCTGGGGCGTGGCCTGGGCCGCGCTTACGAAGTGCCACAGGCCCTCGGCCCCCCAGGCCCCAGCCATCATGCCCATCTCGCTCACTGCGGTGGTGTTGCCGCTGGCCAGGGCCAGCTCGGCGAAGGGCCCCAGCTCGAAGATGGAGTCCAGATGGGTGTGGGCGTCCACCAGGCCGGGGATCAGATAGCTCCCCGCCGCGTCGAACACCTGGGTGTCCGGGCCCAGCCAGCCGGGCGCTTCCTCGCCCAGGGCGGCCACCCGGCCCAGGGCCAGGGCCACGCTGATGGGCTCGCTGATGCTGTAATCAAAGACGTTGACCACCCTGGCTTGGCGAATGACCGCATCGGCCGCCTGGGCTCCCAAAGCCACCTGGGCCAGACGGGTTACATCGGCGGGTTCCAGGGGGCGCGGGTGGAAGGCCATGTACTAGCTCCCCGGCGGGGCCGAAGTGCGGGCCACCGCCATCTTGAGTAAGGGCAGGAAGCGCTCCGGGGGCACGAAGCCCACCACCCGGCTCTCGGTGATCTCGTTGCCCTGGCCGTCCAGGAAAATGATGGTGGGCACTCCCCGCACCCGGTATTGGCGCATGAGCTTCTGGGCGTCCGGGCCGGGGTCACTGGTGAAGTCGGCCTTCACCGGCACGAATTTGGACAGCAGCTCTTGCACCTCGGGCAGGGGCAGGGTTTCGCTCTTGAGCTTCTTGCAGGGGTTGCACCAGTCGGCGGTGAAGAACAGGGCCACCGGCTTTTTCTGGGCCTGGGCCTCCTGCAACACCCGCGGGGAGAAATGCACCCAGGCGGTCTTGTCCGGCGCGCCGCCGGGAGTCCAGAACCACCAGAAGCTGGCCGCCGCCGCCAGGATGATTATGCCGATCACGCGTTTGAAACTCACGAAGCCTCCTTTGCCGCTCTTTTCCATAAAGCCCAGGTAGACGCCCCCGACCAGGCCGATGATGATCATCAGCCAGCGGGACAGGGTCGCGCCCAAGAGCGGCTCGGCGATGTTGACGGCCATGATCACCAGCACCAGGCCGAAGAATTTGCGCACCCAGATCATCCACTCGCCCGCGCCGGGCAGGCGCTGGATGGAGCTGCTGAAGGCGGCCAGCACCGCCAGGGGCAGGCCCAGCCCGGCGGCCAGGACGAAGAACACCAACAGGCCGTAGGGCACCGAGCCTTCCCGGGCCACATGGGCCATGAGCCCCACCACGAAGGGTCCCACGCAGGGCGCGGCCAACAAGCCCAGGGTAAGGCCCATGATGAGCGCGCCCAATATGCCGGTCCGGTTGGAGGCGGCCAGGCGGTTGAGGGCGGCGGGCAGGCGCAGCTCCCACAGGCCGAACATGCTGGCGGCCATGAACAAGAGCACCGCCGCCAGGAACAGGATCACCGCCGGGTGGCTGAGGGCCTCGCCCAAAAAGGCCCCGCCCAGGGCCACCAGGCTGCCCAGGGCGGCGTACATGATGGCCATGCCCAGCCAGTAGGCCAGGGCGTCGGCGATCAGTCCTCCCCGTCCGGTGGATCGGCCCCCGAAGTAGCCGATGGTAATGGGGATTAGGGGATATACGCAGGGGGTGAGGTTGAGCCCCAGGCCTCCCACGAACACCAGGCCCAAAACCCACCAGAAGCTCTGGCCGGCAAAGGGGTCGGAGGCGGCGGCTGTGCCCGCGGCCAGGGCCGCGGCGGGGCAAAATACCGCCAAGGCGGCCAGGGCCGCGCCGAGCCGCTTAAGGGATGCATATGTGGTCATTTTGTTGAATTCGGCTCCTGGGAAGGGTTTAAGCGTCGTCCCCTCGCGTCTAAAAAAATACCCGAGGGCGGCCGGGGGGTCAAACCCTATAATTCAACGAGGCCGGGTCGCGCAACCATTTATATAAACAGACACTTTACAGTTAAGCTCAGCTCTGCTATCTTAGCCAAAATATGTTTGGGCGTATTCTCGTGCGCTCCAGCGGATGGATGTATGCATTTGAAATCAATTTTAGCCGTTGCCTGCCTGGCCATGCTGGCCGCCGCCGGTTGCGCCACCACCACCTCCCAAACCAGCCAAACCGGTTCCCCCGAGCCAACGGTAATCACCGGTAAGCCCCTCAAGCCGTCCCAGGAGGAAATCTCCGCCAGGGTGGCCCAGGAGCTCAGGGATCTGGGCGAAAAGGAGATGGTCACCGAGAAGAAGCAGCCCGCCGGCCAGGCGGACGAGGCTGAGACGGTCACCTACGACATCCCCATCGTCATCAACTCCCGGGTGGAGTTTTTCATAGAGTATTTCCAGACCAAGGTGCCCAAGCGCTTTCGCATCTGGCTGTCCCGCTCGGGCCGTTATCTGCCCATGATGCGGGCCATCTTGAAGGAGCACGGCCTGCCCGAGGACCTGGTCTACCTGGCCCTCATCGAAAGCGGCTTCTCCTGCCAGGCCTATTCCCGGGCCCACGCGGTGGGCCCCTGGCAGTTCATCCGGGGCACGGGCAAGCGCTACGGCCTGGCCATAAACTACTGGGTGGACGAGCGCCGCGACCCGGTGAAGGCCACCCACGCCGCCGCCAGATACCTGAAGGACCTGCATGATGAGTTCGGCTCCTGGTACCTGGCCGCCGCGGCCTACAACGCAGGCGAGGGCAAGGTCCGCCGGGCGCTCAAGCGCTACAACGCCGACGACTTCTGGTCCATAAGCCAGGGCCGCCGCTACTACCTCAAGAGCGAAACCCGCCAATACGTGCCCAAGATGATCGCCGCGGCGATCATCGCCAAGGAGCCGGACAAGTACGGCTTCACCGACATCCAATACGAACAGCCCATGGTCTTCGACGTGGTCAAGGTGCATCCGGGGACCTCCCTGGGCGTGGCGGCCAAGCTGGCCGGAATCAAGTCCAAGGAGCTGAACGACCTGAACCCGGAGCTGCGCCGCTGGGCGATTCCCCCCACCGGGGGCATGTACGAGCTGCGCATCCCCCAGGGCGGCAAGGCCTCCTTCGAGCTGGCCTACGCCCAGATGCCGGTGCTCAAGCGCAAGGCCAGGGTGGGCTCCGTCACCGTGCAGGTGCACCGGGGCGACACCCTGGGGCGCATCGCCAAGATCCACGGGGTGAGCCTGAACGACCTTATGGCCATCAACCCCAATTTGGACCCCCGCCGCCTGCGCATCGGGCAGTCGGTGGTGGTGCCGCCGGGCAGCGGTTACGGCTCCATGCAGGTGGCCCAGGACGCCTACCCACGCACCCACCGCTCCTTGGCCACCAGCCCCAGGGGCTCCCGCAAGATCCACCACACCGTCAAGAGCGGCGACACCCTTTGGCACATCGCTCGCTCCTACAACATCAACTGGCGCGACATCCTGCGCTGGAACGGCCGCAACAGCAGCCGCCTGCAAGTCGGCCAGGACCTGGTGCTATACGTGCCCAGCGCCAAGGCCGAGGGCAAGGTGGACACCCAGCCCACCCAGTCCGGCGACCTGATCCACGTGGTAAAGCGGGGCGACAACCTCTGGACCATCGGCCGCCGCTACGGCGTGACCCCCAACCAGCTAAAGCGCTGGAACAACCTGCGCTCCAGCGCCATCGCCCCCGGCGACAAGCTGACCGTCAAGCGCTAGCGCCCTTCAAGACCAAATACGTGGGCCGCTCCCCAGGGGGCGGCCCTTTCTATTGGGGCGGAGCCGGCCAGACGTCGGCTAACCGCCTGGCAAGGAGCGGGGAGGGGAAGGCGGTGCGGCCGGCTGTCGTCCCTTCGGGCGTCGCCCCATCCTCCAGGCGTCGGCGCTACCCGCCAAAGAGAGCGCCCGCCGGAGATGGCTCCGGCGGGCGCATGTTTGCTGAGTCGGACCGCTCTTGGGCTAGTCCACGTTCCAGCCCATGAGGCGCGGCAGCCACAGCACCGCGTCGGGCCAGTAGGTCATGATGAGCAGCACCCCGATCTGAATGGCCAACCAGGGCATGACCGCCCGTGACACGTAAAGCAAATTTCGGTTGACCAGTGCCCCGGTGATGTAAAGGCTCACCCCCAGGGGCGGGGTGCAGTAGCCGATGGCCAGGTTCACGGTCATCAAAAGCCCGAAGTGCACCGCGTTGATCCCGTAACTGTCCAGCATGGGCAGGAAGATGGGGCCCAGGATCAAGGTGGCGCTGATGATGTCCATGAACATGCCGATGATCAGCAGCAGGACGTTGATGGTCAGCAGGAAGATCCAGGGCTGGGTGATGGAGCTGACCACCGCCTCGCTAATCTTGCTGGGGATGGCTTCCATGGTCAGGTAGCGGCCGAAACAGGTGGCCCCGGCCACGATGATCAAAAGGGTGGCGCTGGTTATCGCCGAGTTGACCATCACTTTCTTGACCGTGGAGAACTTCATGTCCCGGTGGATGAACAACTCCACGATGAGCGCGTACACGCAGGCCACAACCGCCGCCTCGTTGGCGGTGAAAGCCCCGCTGAAGATGCCGCCGAAGATGATCACCGGCAGCATCAAGGACCAGAAGCCCTCCCTGAAGGCGTGCCAGGCCTCGCTCCAGGTGGGTTTGGGAGCCTGGGTGAACCCGGGGTTGCGCACCGCCCACACGTAGGAGTAGGCGCACATGCCGGCCATGATCAAAATGCCGGGCACGAAGCCGGTTAGGAACAGGCCCTCCAGGCTCACCGCGCTGATCATGGAGTAGAGGATCATGGCGATGGACGGCGGGATGATGACCCCCAGGTTGGGGGCCGTGGTCATGACCCCCACGCTGAATCTCAGGTCGTACTTGTTGTCGATCAGAGCGGGAATCATAAAGCCGCCAATGGCCACCACCGTGGCCACCGTGGAGCCGCTGATGGCGCCGAACAGGCCGCAGGCCAGGATGCCGGCCATGGCCAAGCCTCCGGGCAGCCAGCCCACCACCACGTTGGCAAAACGTATGAGTTTGTCCACGATGGAGCCGCTGGTCATGATGTTGCCGCATAAAATGAAGAACAGCACCACCACCAGGGCGAAATTGTCCATGGAACGGAAAAGGCTTTGAATCAGGACCAGCAGGGGAAGGTCGGTAAACAGCAGAAAGCCGATCACCGAGGTGAAGAACAGGCAGAGAAACACGGGAACCGTGGCGGCCATGGCCCCCAAAAGCACCAGTACGATGATGATATAGCTTGCTTCCATCAGCGCCCCCTACCCTGCGGCTTCATTTTTGGACCTTCCCTCTTGGAAATCCCACCACAGCACCTGGACGGTGCGCACTCCCATGGTCACTCCCATGAGAGGCAAAATCAGGTAAAGGATGACCAGGGGAATCTCCAAGATGATGGTTTCCTGGGATGTCCGCTCCTGCATGAGGGCCATGTCGATGCCGAACTTGGTGATGATCGCCGAAAAGAGCAGCACCGAAAAATGGCTGAAATAGGTCATGGGGGCGCGTAGGCGCGGCACGATCTGCACCAGCGCGTCGATAGTGATCATGGACCGGTTTTTAATGGCCGGCGCCAGGCCCACAAAGGTGGTGAGGATGATAAGTTCGCGTATCAGTTCCTCGGACCAGGCCATGGAGTAGGAAAAGACGTATCGCAGGATCACATTTATGAACAGGGAAACCAGCCCGACCATCACCGCGAAATAAAGGGTCCACTCCTCAAAGAAGGTAAGGCCCTTGTCCTGGAAGCGCAGAAAGCGGTCCCAGTTGCCGGTGAAGGCGGCGACGATCATGAAAAATCCCCAGATGGAGATGGCTCCCCAGGTCAGCCCTTTTAGGTGCAACAGGAAATAGCCCAGAACGGCGGCCGCGGCGATGCAGGCCACAGCCACCCAGCCGAAGATGTATGTCCGCCCTTGTGCCATGTATCGCGGTTTCCTTTGCGGCGCTTGACGCGCCGTCAGCCCAGAGGTGGGAGCCGGGGGGGGGGGGGGGGGGGGGGCGGGGGCGGG
>JAHIQI010000002.1 GCA_018902755.1 Pseudomonadota bacterium
CTCCAGGGAGGCTGCAAGCCAAGGCCCAGGGCCAAAAGATCGCCGGCATCCATGATGATCAACTCCAGCTACAGGCTCAAATGGATCGGCCAATCATGGCATCGCAACTACACCAATTCCACTCGTAACGACGAAGAGGCTAATTGTTTCTTGTTTCCTGTAAAAACAACATCAAATTTCTCAGCAAAGTACTAACCACAAAGTGACCTTGGTTAAGCATTGTTTCAACATATATGGGTTCAGTGACCAAGCCAACTCCTAAAAGTCTCTGCAAAATTAACTTGAGATATGGCTCCTCCATTTCAAGCGTCTCCGACAGATTCTTCCAGCTATGTCCTTCCCTTTCCCAATCATGCACGTTTTTACCAGGTTCAGGACCATCCACTTGTAGCTCGTACAACGCCCGCGCTACTTGTAACTCCACGGGCTGGAGATCTGCCATAATATTTAAATAAAGTTCCGAATCGTGACCTGTTGCTTTTTTCAAACCTGCGCCAACTAATATCTCAGCATATGCTCTTATTTTTTCATCGTGCCGAGTTGCTATCGCAGCCTGTAGTCCCTTAATGTAGATATCATAAAACTCCTCGGATTCGAAAAAGTCTAAATTTATCTTTGATTCCTCCAGTGTCTCAAGGTGTTCCTTAATTTCTTTGTGAAAAAAAGAAATTCTTTTTGCGGTTATTTTGCCGGCCTTGGAGGCTAGAAGCTCATTAATTATCGAGCCTACGTAGGGCAATGTCGAGATCACGGAGCGTAGCCACGCTTTGTCGTTCAAATCTACCAGAGCATTTTCATAACCTTCTTGAGTAGCCTTCACTAAGTCGTTTTTTGTTGTCTCCATGTCTAAATCCCCCCTCGCCGCAGGTTTCGCGTCAGTCATACTAACTGTCTTTTATAGGCATACCTTATACGATGTTACAAGCGATCGAATTGTAACCTATATTTACCCCTCATGACACAGCGAATGCCCCAGACAAGCAAGCTGTCTGGGGCACCCGGATAGCTACCTAAGTAGCTCCCCAGGCACTTCTTGCCCCTTCACCACTCCCCGCGCGCAAACCACGGCGGAAGCCAAAAAGGCAGCCCTCGCGCACCATGAGGCGTTTCTCACCAGATTTCTTTGGAAATTTATGCGGAGATAAAGAAGTGGTGGAGCTGAAGGGACTCGAACCCTCGACTTCCACGTTGCGAACGTGGCGCTCTCCCAACTGAGCTACAGCCCCACATCTGAGACCCGCGCCCCCGATGGGGGCCTTCGGCGTGGTGGGAATATACCGGCGGCCAGAGGCAAAGTCAACCTCCCTCCGGGCCTCTCCCACGACTGCTAACAATATACCAGGCCTGACACTCTTGGCCATGGCCAGGGGTCTAATCTCTCGACAGTCAGCGCGGGTCATGCTAGCATCTCAGCATCGGGGCCCGCAGGGGTCTAGGGCGGGGTGTGCCCGCCGTATTGCGCAAGGAAGTATAGCCATGAGCCGCAGCGCCGAAATAGAGCGAAAAACCAAAGAGACCAGCATCAGCCTTTCCCTGGAGCTGGACGGGACCGGTAAGAGCGAAATCTCCACCGGGGTCGGTTTCTTTGACCACATGCTCACCCATGTAGCTTTTCACGGCTTTTTCGACCTGAAGCTCGTCGCCAAGGGCGATCTGGAAGTGGACCCCCACCACACGGTGGAGGACGTGGGCATTTGCCTGGGCAAGGCGCTGAGCCAGGCCCTGGGCGAACGCAAGGGGCTGGTGCGCTATGGCTCGGCCTTCGTGCCCATGGACGAATCCCTGGCCCAGGTGGTGGTGGACTTGTCCAACCGCCCCCTGTACCGCGGTGTATACCAGCGCTGCCCCGGCACGGTGGGGGAGTTCAACGGCCAACTGGCCGAGGAGTTTTGGCGGGCCCTGGCTCTGTCCGGCGGCTTGACCCTGCACGTGCGCCTGCTCTATGGCGACAATGATCACCACATGCTGGAGGCCGCCTTCAAGGCCCTGGGTAGGGCTTTGGACCAAGCCACCGCGCCGGAGACCCGCGAGCGCGGCGTTTCCTCAACCAAGGGGGTTTTATGAAAGGCCGGAGCGTTGCCCTTATAGCCGCGGCGGTGCTTATCTCCGCCCTGGCCCTCAGCCTGGGTTGCTCAACCACGGACCAGAGCCAGGCCGCCAGGCAGGAGATCGCCTGGGTGCCCAAAAAATTGGCGGTGATGCCCTTTATCCGGGTGGACGCTCCCATACAGCCCGGCGGCACGGTGTGCTGCCCGCTGACCGGCGCGACCTACAACGCCGGCCAGATCATCCCCGGGGCCGAGCGGGTCCTGGACGACGCTCTAAACCTCGCTCTGCCCAACCTCACCAACATACCCTTCGTGCCCTACGCCCAGACCGGCCTGGTTTTCGCCCAGATCGCCGGACGGCAATACATGGACTCCCTGCGCAAGGACGTGGCGGCCACCGGCAAGAAGCTGGGGGCCGACGCGGTGATGGTGGGGTTCATCTTCCGCTTCCGCCAGCGCGTGGGCACCGGCTATGCCGTGGACAAGCCCGCCTCGGTGGCCTTTGATCTTTCCATAGTGCGGGTCAGCGACGGCACGGTGCTGTGGAAGAACAGCTTCGACGAGACCCAGCAGTCCCTGTCCCAGGACCTGTTGAACCTAGGCCAGTACATGAAGCACGGCTTGAGTTGGTACACCGCCGAAGAGTTGGGCAAGATCGGCATGAGCCGCCTGCTGGAGCGCTTCCCCTGGCGCAAGACCGCATCAAAAACCGAGTAAACATCTTGGAAGCCATACCCGCCGTAGATTTGAAAGGCGGCCGCTGCGTGCGCTTGCGCCAGGGCCGCATGGATGACGAGACCGTATTCAGCGACGACCCGGTGGCCATGGCCCTGCGTTGGCAAGGCCTGGGCGCCAAGCGCCTGCACGTGGTGGACCTGGACGGCGCGGTGGAAGGCCGCCCGGCCAACGCCGAGGTGATAAGACGCATCTGCGCCGCCCTCACCATCCCGGTGCAGTTGGGCGGAGGGGTGCGCGACCTGGCCGGCCTGGAGCGCACCCTGGCCCTGGGGGTGGACCGGGTGATCCTGGGCACTCTGGCCGCCCGTGAGCCCCAAACCGCCTTGGAGGCGGCCAGGCGCTTCCCCCTGCGGGTGGTCATCGGCATCGACGCCCGCGACGGCATGGTGGCGGTGCAGGGCTGGACCGAGCAGAGTAAGCTGCACTTTTTGGACGCGGCCCGGGGCTTCGACGTGCCCGAGGTGGCGGCCATCGTCTTCACCGACATCGCCCGCGACGGCATGCACAGCGGCCCCAACCTGGAGAGCACCCGCCGTCTCTGCGGGGAGGTGAGCGCGCCGATCATCGCCGCGGGCGGGGTGCACGACCTGGACGACGTGCGGCGTTTGATGGAAATGGCCCCCCTGGGCCTGGCCGGGTTCATCACCGGCCGGGCCATATACGAAGGCACCTTGGATTTGGGCGAGGCCCTGGCCCTGGTGGCCCAGGGCTGATCCGACGGCCCGGCCCGCTCGAGGCCAAGCTAAAAAAACCCGGACCCCAGCCGCCGACTCACGGTAGAGGCCCCGTAACCTGGATGAATCCGTGAAGCTCTCAGCCCCTCCCACTTCACCGCCGCCTCCAGAACCGCCCCGCAAGCGGCCGACCGCCTCCATCGCAATAGGAGTGATCGGGCTGGTGGCGGTGACGGTGCTGCTGATCGTCTACTGGCAGCCCCTGTGGCACTTCACCAAGCAATTATGGGAGATTTTGCAGGACCGCGAGGCCTTCCGGAGCCGCATCGAGTCCTACGGGGTATGGGCTCCCCTGGTGTTCGTGGTGTTCCAGATATTCCAGGTGCTGGTCTCGCCCATACCAGGCGAGTTGGTGGGCGCGGCCGGGGGCTACGTCTTCGGCTGGTTCACCTCCCTGATCTATTCCACCATCGGCCTGTCCATAGGCTCCTGGATCAACTTTTTCGCCGCCCGCCTGCTGGGCCAGGCCCTGGTGGAGCGCTTCGTTCCGCCCAGGTACCTGGCCAAGATTTCCTTCCTCATGGAACGCCAGGGGGTGATCGCCAGCTTCATCTTCTTCCTCATCCCCGGCTTCCCCAAGGACTACTTCTGCTTCGCCCTGGGCATAACCCCCATGAGCTGGCGCATTTTCATGGTGGTCAGCTCGGTGGGGCGCATACCCGGCACCCTGATGCTAAGCCTGCAGGGCGCGGCCATCTACCACGAAAACTACTGGAGCTTCTTGGTGCTGGGGCTGTTGAGCGTGGCCTTCATCGCGCCGGTGTACTTCTGGCGCGAGCGCATCTATCAGTTGCTGTATCGTCTGGAAAAGAACCGGGGGCCCCTCAACGGGAACGGGGACAAGGGCGACTCTAGCGATGAGCCGCCAAAGGCATGAGCAGGACCTGGGCCGGTCCCTCTCCGCTCTGGGCCCGGGACTGGCGAGACCATAGGGAGCAGGGGCGGCAGGAAAAAGAGGGCCAACGGCGGTGCACCACCACCTCCAGGCACACACCGTAGAGCCCGCAATCCACGTTGCGGTGCTCGGGCACCTGCTCAAAGGAGAGCAGCCTATCCAGGTAGGCCGGCCCGTGGGGCCTGTGGTCACGATGACGCATCTACGCCGCCAGCGAATGGGTTGTTGGTCTCGCAAATCTAGCACAACCGCCCCCCCCCCGCCAACCCTTGCCCCTGGCGCGTCATGAGGATAATCTTGTAACTATGGACCTAATTTTCGAAGCAGCCGAGGCCCAGGCCTACGAACGCTGGCTGGAGACCCCGGCCGGGGAGGCCTATGTGCGCGAGAGCTGCGCCCTGCTGGACCGCACCCTGGACTTCCGCCCCGGCTGGCGGGTGCTGGACGTGGGCTGCGGCTTGGGAGTGCATCTGGCCCATCTGATGTCCCGAGGGGCCATGGTGCACGGCCTGGAGGCCGGACCGATGGCCGCCCGCCTGGCCGCCGGACGCCTGGGCCCCAAGGCCGACATCGACGTGGGCGACGCCCACGACCTACCCTACGACGACAACAGCTTCGACGCGGTGATCCTGGTGGACACCCTGGAGTTCACCGAGCGCCGGGCCCAGGTGGTGGCCGAGGCGGCCCGGGTGGCCACCAGCCGGGTGTGCCTCATCGCCATGAACCTGCTTTCGCCCCGCACCTGGCTGGCCCACCTGCCCGGCGGCGGGCATCCCTTCGCGGGAGCGATGCTCCTGCCGCCCTGGTCCCTGTTCCGCCTGGTGCGCGAGGTGTTGGGACCGGTGCCCAGTTCCTGGGCAGCCACGCCCCCCTGGCGCGGCTCCAACCTACGCCACTGGCCCCTGGGCAACCTCTGGGCTCTGTGCGCGGCGGTGACCCCCCGCTACCGCACCCGGCCCCTGACCGTCACCAGCGCCGCGGGCGCAGCCCCGGCCCAGCCCATGACCAGCCACGGCCGCGTCGGCGTGTTGCACCGGATCAAGTAGGAACCCCATGAGCAGCCACCGCCCACCAAGCCCCTCTTTCGCCCCCATGCCGCCGGTCCCGCCCCGGGAGCAGGTGGAGAGCCTGGTAGCGGCCTCGGCCCGCATCCACGGCCACCTCTGCTCCGGGCAGGTGATAGGGGTGCGCATGGCCATCCTGGGCCTGGGCCTGCTGGGCTATCCCTGCCCCCTGCCCTACCCGGAGATAAAGAACCTGGTGGGGGTGGTGGAGAGCGAACGCTGCCTGTCGGACGCGGTGGCCGTGGCCAGCGGGTTGCGCTTTGGGCGCGGTTCCCTTAAATTAGTCAACCTGGGCCTGCTGGCCGCCACCTTTGGCGAGATTTCCAGCGGCCGGGCGGTGCGCCTGATCAGCCGGGAACAGGCCCGAAAGCTTGCGCTGGACTACGCCCCCCAGGCGACCAACCCGCACACCGCCCAGACCGAGGCTTACATAATAATGCCCAACGCCGAGTTGTTCGACGCGGCCTGGGTGGAGCTGAAAATACCGGCCCATGAGATGCCCGGAGCCAGGCCCAAGAAAATGGCCTGCGAGCAATGCGGCGTGTTGGTGCGCAGCGGCCAGGCAGTCCGGGAAAACGGGCGCACCCTTTGTCCGGTGTGCGCAGGGCGGGCCTATTTCAACCTTGGCCCGAATTTGGAGTTGTGATGGAGTTTGATTGCGGCGATCAGTGCGCCGCCGGTCCGGTGGGGCGGCTGGTCGAGCTTGACGATGCCGTGGGCCTGGTCTTGGCGCACGATCTGACCGAGATAATACCAGGCCAAAGCAAGGGGCCGGCCTTCAAGAAAGGCCACATGGTCACCCCCGCCGACCTGGAGCGCTTGGCCCGCATGGGCAAACGCCATCTGTACGTCCTGGAGGTCGCTCCCCACGAGATGCACGAGAACGAGGCGGCCGAGCAGTTGGCCGCTGCGCTGTGCGGCCCCGGGGTGGAGCCTCTGGGCCCGCCCTCGGAGGGCAAGATCGTCCTGGTGGCCGCCCGCGACGGCCTGTTCCAGGTGGACCCCGAGCGCCTGACCCGCTTCAACCTGGACGGGCGGGTGATGTGCGCCACCATCCACCGCCACTCCCCGGTGAAAAAAGGCCACCAGCTTGGTGCCACCCGGGCGGTCCCCCTGGTGGTGGAGCGCCAGGTGGTGGCCGAGGCGGTGGATCTGGCATCCGCCCAGGGCGGCCTGCTTTGTGTGGCCCCCATGGCCCCGCTCAAGGCGGGGGTGGTTGTCACCGGCAACGAAGTGGCCAGCGGGCTCATCGAAGACCGCTTCGCCCCCATCGTCACCGGCAAGCTCCAGGCCCTGGGGGCCGAGGTCATGGGCGTGGAGTTCGCCCCGGACGACCGGGCGGCGGTGGCCTCGGCCATCAAGAGCCTGGTGCGCCGGGGAGCCGAGATGATCATCACCACCGCGGGCATGAGCGTGGACCCCGACGATGTCACCCGCATGGCCATCGCCGACGCCGGTGGCCGCGATCTGCTCTACGGCACCCCGGTGCTGCCCGGAGCCATGTTCCTATACGGCCAAATGGACGGCCCGGGCGGCGAGTTGCCCATCCTGGGGGTGCCCGCCTGCGCCCTGTTCCACCCCACCACCATCTTGGATCTGGTCTTGCCCCGAGTGCTGGCCGGTGAGCGTTTCACCCGCCAAAGCATCGCCGCCCTGGCCCACGGAGGCTATTGCCAAAACTGCGCCGACGGCTGCCGCTTCCCGGTGTGCGGCTTCGGCCGGGGCAGCTAGCCCCGGCGCCAAATATTTTGGCAGGGGGGCGCGTCCGCGCCCTGCCGCCGCGCCACCAGTCTTTATTGGCGCCGATCTGGGGCCAAGCGTAAATCTTGCTTAAATTACTTGCATTTTGCCAAACAGTACCCATAGTTTATTCAGAGGAAGACTATCAGGCATGGCTCTGCCCACCATGTCCGGACAAAACCAGAAAAGGAATGTAAGATGGTCCGTTTAAGGCAAATCCGCTTGGCTTTGGCCGGATTGCTGGGCTTGGCGTTGGTCATGTTTGCCGGCCCGGCCATGGCCGACAGCATGAATATCGCCTACCGGGGCAGCAGCAACGTAACCGTGTGGGTCGACGGCGTCAAAAAGAACGCCATCACCGCGGAGTTCTACACGCCGACCACTTATCAGGACGCCATGTGGTTCGGCTACTGTGTGGACCCTCTGCAAAACTTCAAGAACCCCATCACCCCCGGCGATCCCAACGCGTGGACCGGACCGGAGATCAGCCCGGCGGTGACCGGTTTCAACTGGCGCGAAGCGGCCTGGCTCATGGAGAACTACGCTCCGGGCAACGACTGGCTCAGCGACCCCGGCTCGGTGAACTACGGCTCCTCTGCCGTCAAGCTGGCCATCCAGGCGGTTCAGTTGGCCATCTGGGAGGTGACCCTGGACCCCAACGCCACCTATACCAGTGGCAGCATCACCGACAGCTCCAGCCGCTTCTATACCGCCAGCAGCGCGGCGGCCACCCTGGCCAGTTCCTACTTGATTGCCTTGAGCGAGTATAAGAGCCTCACCGGCGGCACCATCAACCTGTCCGGGGAATACAAGATCAACGACCAGAGCGACCGCCAGGACCTGATCGTGGGCACCGGCGGCACGGCCGGAGCCCCGGAACCGGCCACCATGCTGCTCATGGCCAGCGCCCTGGCCCTGGGCGGAGGGGTATTGCGGCGTCGCCGCAAGCGGGCCTAGCCCTCAACTGCAAATACCACGGCCCCGCCACGAAAGAGTGGTGGGGCCTTTTTTTGTCGCCGTAGCGGCGTAGTTAGCCCTTGTGCAGGCTCTCCAGCATCTCTCCCAGGGCTTGGAGGTGGCTTTTCTCCTCCTGGCCCAGTTCCTCGAGCAAGGCCCGGCTCTTGGGCTGGTCCATGCGCTGGGCCAGGCGCAGGTACAGATCCATGGCCTGGGTCTCCAGACCCATGGCCAGCATCACCACTTCGGCCTGTCCCTGGGCGGCGTTGCTGTGCTGGGCCAGGAACTCCTCCACCTTCCAGCCGCCCTCCATGAGCGGGGCCTCGCCTTGGGCTTCCAGGCCGACCCCTTGGCGCTCCCGCGGGGCCAGCCCCTCCCAGGCGCGCTTCAGGCGGTCCATGTGTCTGCCCTCGAAACCAGCCAGCCGTTGGTAAAGCTCGGACAATTCCTGGTGGTCCGTGGCCTGGGCCAGGCGCTGGTAGCAGGCGGCCAGGCCGCGCTCCAGGGCATAGGCGGCGGCAATGACCTGGGCCGGGCTCTCGCCGGGGTCCATGATCTCCAGGCCCCAGTCGGGCGCACCCTGGGCGGTCAGGCCGTCCCAGGCCTTGATGCCCCCTTCCAGGTTGTAGACCTCCTTGAAGCCCTGGCCTTGCAGCAACTGGGCCGCCGCCCGGCTGCGACCGCCCACCGCGCAATAGGCCACCACCGGTTCCTGGGGGTCGAGCTCCTCCAGGCGGCCGGGCAACTCGGGCAGGGGGATCAGCTTGGCCCCGGCCAGGTGGCGCTCCTCGTACTCGCCTGGTTGGCGCACGTCCAACAGGGTGTAGCCGCCCTCCTGGTGCTCGTCACGGAACTTCCCGAGTTGCTCGGGGCTGAGATTGGGGGCGCGCTTAAAAAACTGCGTTAGCTTCATGAAAGGCCTTTCCGGGTCTAATTCACGTATCTGGTGAAGGGCATGATCAACAGGTGCCCCAAACCCAGCTTTTTCTGCTCAAAGTGCCCACCCACTCCGATCTTGATGCGCCCCTGGTCCGTGTCCTGGATAAGGGTGCCCAAGATGCGGTCCCAGACGCTCAGGATGGTGCCGTAGTTGGAGTTGCGCTCTTTGATGACCACCGAATGGTGTATGCGGTGCATGGAGGGTGGCACGAACAGCACCCACCAGAAGCGCTCCAGCCAGGCCGGGATCTTCAGGCTGCTGTGCTGGAACTGGGCGGCCAGGACCAGGCTGGACTCGAAGATGAGCACCCCCAGGATGTCGGCCCCCAAGAAGAACACCAGGCCCAGCTTGATGGCCTCGCTGATGGTCAGTTCACCCAGGTGAAAACGGGTGGCCGTGGAAACGTCCATGTTCAGGTCGGTGTGATGCACCCGGTGGAAGCGCCAGAACAGGGGAACCACGTGGTTGAGCAGATGCCACACCCACAGCAGCAGGTCCAGAAAGACCACGGTGATCACCACCCGGGCCCAGTAAGGCAGCGGCGTGAGGTATAGCAGGCCGATGTGGTTGGCGCTCACGTAGGCGCTAACCGCCAGCACCGCCCCGGCAAAGACCAGGCGCAGCACCAGGCTGTTGAACACGGTCATGCCCAGGTTGATGAACCAGCGCTTGGTTTTGCTCACCGAGGGCCGCCGGTAGGGCACGGCCAGCTCCAGGAGCAGGAAAAGCACCAGCCCTCCCATGAAAATGCTCATGCGCAGGGTGACGAAATCGGCAGGCGTCAAGGCGCTTCTCCTTATGGTGGAGCCGCGCCGGGGGGCGGCCCGGGGCGGCCCCCCCCCGTATCGCGGCGGTCAAACGGATGCTTCTATTGTAGTTCGGCCTTGGCCTTGTTGTAAGCCTCTTGCAGGTTGCTGAGGGCCTTTTCCAGCTCGGGCTTGGCCTTGGCCCAGGCCTCGCCGCCCTTGTCCTTCATGGCCGCCATCTTGTCGCTCACCGCTTGCTGCTTTTCCTGCAGGTCGGCCAGCGCCTGCTTGGCCTGCTCCTTGCCCGCGGCGGCCTGCTCCTTGGCCTTTTGCATCAGCTCGTCGCTCTGCTTTTTGAGGGAGTCGTACTGCTGATTGACCTGGGCCATGAACTCGTCCTCTTTCTGCTTGGAATAGGCCACGGCCGTGTCCACGGCTTCCTTGGCTTCCTTTTTCACCTGCTCGGCGGTTACTTTTTGTTCGTCGTTTCCGCTGCAACCGGCCATGGCGAACACAGCGGCCGCCGTGAGTAAGGTCGTTAACCAGATAATGCGTTTCATGATTACCTCCAGCTTGTGATTAAACTCGGGCTGGGGCAGACCCTGGTTCGTGTTTGGAGCCGCCGGGGAATCGCCAGCGGCCGGGCTAGTGGGCTGCTAGCCCTGGGAGCCCTAGATGCGGCCCCGCCGTCCGGCGATCAAACCAGCCACCAAAAGCACGATGAACACCACCAGGAAAATAAAGAACAGTATCTTGGCGATACCAGCCGCCGCAGCGGCTATGCCGGTGAACCCGAATGCCCCGGCAATGATGGCCACCACCAAAAAGATAAGAGCCCATCGCAACATTGCCACCTCCTCTGAATACCGTTGCGCGCCATGCCCTCGGCGAGGGGACATGGGACCGGTTTGAAAAATAGGGGCGAGGCAAAGCGCCCCGCTCCCGGCAAACCCTCGGTCTTCATTATGAGGGAAGTGGGAAAGCGAAACCAAATATCAGGAAAATGATTATCGTTAGCAGGTATGGGAGGCGTGGATCAGCGGTTGCCGTACACCGCCTTCCAGGGGGCCTGCTTCTTCTTGTAATAGTCCCGGAGAGCGGCCTTGAGGGTCACCGCGGCCAACACCGCACAGTGGCGGTGAGGCTTGTCCAGGCCCCCCAGCTCCTCCTCCACCTCGTCGGCCCCCACTTGCAAGGCCTGACTCACCTCGCGGCCCTTGATCAGGCTGGTGATGGCGCTGCCGCAGGCCACGGTGTGCAGACAGCCCTCGGTCATGAAACGGGCATCGGCGACCACCTCGCCCTGCACCCGCAAAAACAACTCGATGCGGTCGCCGCAGGTGCCGGTGGGGTTGGCATAGCCGTCGGGATGGGGCAAGACCCCCAGGTTGACCGGAGTCAGGGCGTGGGCCAAAAACTGATCGCTAAGGCCGCCCAGGCTGTCGTCTTGATGCTGCTCGCTCAACTTGCTTCCTCCGATTGGTGTCCTTTGGGGGCGCATAAAAATTAACCCCTGAGTGCGGCTGGTGCATATTTTTTATGCGCCTGCCACGGCCCCATCAGGATCGCCATCTATAACCATCTGTTATCCCGACCATATCCGCCAAAGTCCAGAGTGAAACCCTGGCACGCATCCTGCTTCCACTTGGGCCAACCAGTTACGGACGGTGAATTTGGTTCTTAGCAGAGTGCCGGCCGCCGGTCAATGTTTACCCGCCGGCGGACCCGGACAGAGAATATTCTCGGCCGCCTTGACATACGAACACTTGTTTGATACAAACGTTCGTATTGGAGGGCCCTATATGAGCCAAGAGCACAATAAGCAGGCCGACCCCACCCAGGAGCGCCTGCTGGACGAGGCGGAGCGGCTGTTTGCCGACAAGGGGTACGACGGCGTGAGCCTCAGGGAAATCACCGCGGCCGCGGGCACTCATTTGGCGGCGGTGAACTACCATTTCGGTAGCAAGGAGAACCTCTACCTGGAGGTGTTCCGCATCCGTTACATGGAGCGGGCCCGAAAGATTCAGCAGCCCCTGGTGGACTTGGAAAAGCAAGAGCACTTCACTCCCGAGGAAGTCGTGCGCACCCTGGCCAAAGCCTTTTTGTCCGGGCCTATGACCGACGAGGAGCGCCAACGTCACTCCCAACTCGTCGCCAGGGAAATGGGCCAGCAATCCAAGGCCTTCCAGTTGGTATCCAAGGAGGCCATGGGCCCGTTCATGGAACTGGCCATCCGCCTGTGGCAGCGCTGCCTGCCCCAGGGAATGGATCAGGAGCGCCTCAAGCTCGTGGTGCTCTCCATTTTTTCTCAGGTTTTGTACTTCAACTTCGCCCGGCCGGTGGTCACCCTGGCAACGGGACGGGAATACGACGAAGAATTCGTGGATCAAATCGTGGAACACATCACCCAGTTCGCCCTGTGCGGGCTCAATGGGGGTAACGGAAAATGAGGCCGCGTGTCGCCTGGGCCCTCCCGGCCCTGCTTTTAACCCTGCTCTTGGCCACGGCCGGTTGCATCAAGGTGGGCCCGGACTACCAGCGCCCGGAGTTCGCCTACAAGGTTCCCCAAACCTACGACCAGGCCAAGAACACGGTGCCCTACGAGAAGCTGGACCGTTGGTGGGAGCAGTTCGGCGATCCGCAACTCAACCAGACCGTGGACGAGGTGCTCAAAAGCAACCTGGACCTGCAAGCCACCGCCGGAAAGGTATTGGAGCTGAGGGCCTCCTTTGTGCAAAGCCGGGCCGCGCGCTTCCCCACGGTCAGCGTAGGGGGCACCGCTCAAAGGCAGCGCTCCACCTCGTCGCTCAGCCTGCCCACCACCCAAACCATCTCCACCGAGAAGGAGAGCTACGAGCTTTCCCTGGCCGCCACCTTCGAGGTGGACCTCTGGGGCAAGCTGGCCAGGGCCGAGGCCTCGGCCAGGGCCGAGCTGTTGCAGGCCGAGGAAAACCGGCGCACCGTGGCCCAGACCGTGGTGGCCTCGGCGGTGACCAGCTATTTCAACATCCGCAACCTGCAGCGGCGCCTGGTGGTCAACCAAAGCAGCATCATCGCCTACACCAAGAGCATGACCTTCGTTGAGGGCCGCTACCGCCGGGGCCTCACCAGCGCCCTGGACCTTCGCCAGGCCCGGCGCTCCCTGGCCCAGGCCAAGGCGGCCACCCCCACCCTGGAACAGCAGTTGGGCCTGGCCAAGCAGGACTTGGCCGTGCTCCTGGGGCGCTACCCGGTAATCAAGCCCGACCCCGATCAGGGCATTGACTATCTGGCCCGCATGAAGCCGGTGCCTCCTGGCCTGCCCTCGGAGCTCTTGTTGCGGCGGCCGGACCTCAAGGCGGCCGAGGCGGGGCTTGAGTCACTCAGCGAAAAGATTGGCGTGGCCAGGGCGGCCCGTTTCCCCAGCATCAGCCTCACCGCGGGCTACGGCTACGCGGACAGCGCCCTGCACACCCTGTTTTCCCCGGCCAACGAGCTTTGGAACATAGCCCTGGGCATCTCCCAACCCATCTTCAACGCGGGCAGCCTGGCCGCCCAGGAAAGAGCCGCCCGGGCCCGCTACGCCCAGGGGGTGACCAGCTACGCCAAGACGGTGCTAAACGCCTTTTCCGAGGTGGAGGGAGCCCTGCTCACCAAGCAACAGCAGGATATCAGGCGGCAGTTGCTCAAGGACGCGGTCAGGGAGGCGGAGGCCACCCAGAACACGGCCCAGAACCGCTACATTCGCGGGTTGCAGGACTACCTGTCCGTGCTGGAGGCCCAGCAGACCCGTTACAGCCTGGCCGACCAACTGGTGCAAAACGAACTGTCGGTCCTAACCAATCGCGTAACCCTGTATCGAGCTTTGGGCGGAGGCTGGGCCAAGCCCCCGGTCCTGGCCAAGGCGGAGAAGTAGACAGTCATGGCCGTCAGCAAGAAAGTGGTATGGCAAATCGCCCTGGTGGTGCTCCTGTTGGCCGCGGGCGCGGCCGCCCTGGCCGCCTTCGCCCTTAGCAAGAAGCCCCCGGCGCGCAAGGTGGCCCAGGTGGTCACTCCCATGGTGCGCATCGTGGAGGTGGGCAACGAGCCGGTGAAGGTGAGCATCAACGGCGAGGGCACGGTGATCCCGGTGGCTCAGCCGGTTCTGGCCGCCGAGGTGGCCGGGCGGGTGGTCTACGTGTCGCCCCATCTGGTGGCCGGCGGCTCGTTCAAAAAGGGCGAGCTGCTCATGAAGATCGAGCAAAAGGACTACCGCCTGGCCCTTACCCTGGCCGAGGCCTCGGTGAAGGCGGCGGAGACCAGCTTGCGCACTACCAAGGAAGAGGCGGCCAGCGCCCGGGAAGAGTGGCAACTGCTGGACAAGGACAGCGGCCAGAAGTTCGGCGAGCCCCCCGCCCTGTTGGTCAAGGAGCCCCAGATAGCCCAGTACCAGGCCAGCCTGGAGGGTGCCCAGGCCCAGGTGGAGCAGGCGCGGCTCAACCTCATGCGCACCGAGGTGCGCGCTCCCTTTGACGGCCGGGTGGTCAGCGAAAATGTGGACCTGGGTCAGTACCTGACCAAGGGCGGCACCATCGCCACGGTGTTCTCCACCGAAGCGGCGGAGATCAACGTGCACATCGAGGACCATGACCTGGCCTGGCTGGACGTGCCCGGCCTCACCACCCAAGGCAAGAAGGGCTCCCCGGCGGTGGTCACCGCCGAGTTCGCCGGACGCAAGCTGTCCTGGCAGGGCCGCATCGTGCGGGCCCTGGGCCAGGTGAACCAGAGCACCCGCCTGGTGGGCGTGGTGGTTCGGGTGGACGACCCCTTACGCCACCCTTCCCCCCCTGGCCATGGGCGCCTTCGTCAAGGTGGAGATGATCGGCCACACCTTGGCCCAGGCCAGCCTGATACCACGGGCCGCCCTACATCAGGGCAACGTGGTGTGGCTGGTGGGGACGGACGGCAAGCTGCGCTTCACCAAGGTCCAGGTGGCCCGTCAGGAGGGCAACCAGGCCCTGTTGAACCCCGGCCTGCCCGCGGGCTCCAAGGTGGTCACCACCAACCTGCGCGAAGTAAGCGACGGCATGAAGGTGCGCACCACCGGGCAGGAGGGTTAAGCAATGAAACGAATCATCGCCTGGTTCGCGCAAAACCATGTGGCAGCGAACCTGCTGATGATCTTTTTCCTCCTGGCCGGGGCGATCACCGCCCTGACCATGAAGCTGGAGGTGTTTCCGGAAACCAGCCTGGACACCATCACCATCAGCGTGGAGTACAGCGGAGCCAGCCCCTCTGAGGTCGAAGAGGGGGTGATCCAAAAAATCGAGGAAAACATCGCCGGCCTGGCGGGCATCCGGCGCATCGACTCCAAGGCCACCGAGGGCCTGGCCACCATCATCATCGAGGTGGTCAAGGGCTGGGACCTGCAAAAGCTCCTGGACGAGGTGAAAAGCGAGGTGGATCGCATCACCACCTTGCCCGACGAGGCGGAGAAACCGGTGATCCGCGAAACCACCCGTCGCACCCAGGTGTTGTGGGTGGCCCTGTTCGGGGACGTCCCCGAGGCCAGTCTCAAGGCAATCGCCCAGCGCATGAAGGACGACATCACCACCCTGCCCGGCGTGACCGTGGCCGAGTTGTTCGGGGTGCGCGACAGCGAAATCCATATCGAGGTATCCGAGCAGACCCTCAAGCGCTACAACCTCACCCTGAAAAGCGTGGCCAACGCGGTGGCCCAGGCCAGCCTGGACCTGCCCGGCGGCAGCGTGAAAACCGAAGGCGGCGAAATCCTGGTGCGGGCCAAGGGCCGCAAGTACCTGGCCAAGGAATACCGCGAGGTTCCGGTCATCACCCGCACCGATGGTAGCAAGGTGACCCTGGGCCAGATCGCCCAGATCAAGGAGGGCTTCCAGGACGACCAGGAGAAGTTCGCCCGCTTCAACGGCAAGCCCGCCGCCCTTATCCAGGTCTACCGGGTGGCCGACCAGAACGCTCTGGACGTGGCCTCGGAGGTCAAGGAGTACGTCGAAAAGATCCGCCCCGAACTGCCCGCCGGGGTCAGCGCGGACTTTTTCGCCGACCGCTCCAAGATACTCAAAAGCCGCATCGACCTTCTTTTGCGCAACATGCTTCAGGGCCTGATCCTGGTGGTGCTGGTCCTGGGATTGTTCCTCAGCGCGCGGCTGTCCTTCTGGGTCACCCTGGGCATACCCATCTCCTTCCTGGCCGCCATCTGGTTTTTGCCCTTTGCCGACGTGTCCATCAACATGATCAGCCTGTTCGCCTTCATCATGGTCTTGGGCATCGTGGTGGACGACGCCATCGTGGTGGGGGAGCAGGTCTTCACCTTCCGCGAAGAGGGCATGGAGCCCATGAAGGCCTCCATCGAGGGCACCAGCATCATCGGCAAGCCGGTGATCTTTTCGGTGCTGACCACGGTGGCCGCCTTCATGCCCCTGATGATGGCCACCGGCATAATGGGCAAGATCATGCGCAACATCCCGGTGGTGGTCATCGCGGTGCTCATCGCCTCGCTCATCGAGTGCCTGTTCATCTTGCCGTCGCACCTGGCGGGCGCCAAGGTGAAGGTCCGCAAAGCCGGCGAGAAAAAGCTCAGCGCCCGCCTGCTCATCCGCTTCATCCGGGGGCCTTACTTCAAGTCCCTGGACTTCTGCCTGCGCTGGCGCTACGCCACCATCGCCTCGGGCCTGGCGGTGCTGTTCATCGCCCTGGGCCTGCTCATGGGCGGTTACATCAAGTTCACCCTCTTCCCGGTGGTGGAGGGCGACCTGCTCACCGCCAACCTGGAGCTGCCCGCCGGGGCTCCGGCCGAGCAGACCATCCAGGTGGTGGGCAAACTGGAAAAAGCGGCCAAGAAGGTGCTGGACCAGGCCGACCAAAAACGCCCGGAGGGCTCCGAACCCCTGCATAAATACACGGTCAGCATGGTCGGGATCAGCACCGGAGGCCGCAGCCACGGCGGAGGCACCTCCAGTTCGGGAGGCAACCTGGGCACCGTGTTCGTGGAGTTGTTGGAGGGCGAAAAGCGCAACATGAGCACCAAGAACCTGGTGGCCGACTGGCGCCAGGAAACCGGGGTGGTGCCCGAGGCCGAGTCGCTCTCCTTCACCGGCGAGATGTTCAGCCCCGGCAACCCCATCGAGGTGCACCTTTCCGCTCCCAGCGAGGAAGAGCTGGTCACCGCGGCCGACGAGCTCAAGGCCAGGCTGGCCACCTACACCGGCGTCTTCGACATCGCCGACAGCTTCACTCCAGGCAAGTGGGAGATGCAGCTCAAGCTGAAGCCCGCCGCCCGCAGCCTGGGGCTCACCTTGCAGGACCTGGCCCAGCAGGTGCGCTACGCCTTCTACGGGGCCGAGGCGCTACGCATACAGCGCAACCAAGACGAGGTGCGGGTGCTGGTGCGCTATCCTGAAAAAGAACGCAGTTCCTTGAGCGACGTAAGCCAGATGCGCATCCGCACCGCGACGGGCGACGAGGTCCCCTTCAGCCAGGTGGCCGAGGTCACCATGACCCGGGGTTACACCAGCGTGGACCGGGCCCAGCGCCGCCGGGTGATCAAGGTGACCGCCGACGTGAACACCGATCTGGCCAACGCCAGCGAGTTGCGCGGTTGGCTGGAGAAGTCGGTGCTGCCCGAGCTGCTGGCCAAGTACAAGGGCCTGCGCTACACCATGGAAGGCGCGGGCCGCGAGGAGCGGGAATCACTCAGCGACGTGCTGCAGGGCTTCGTCATCGCCCTGTTCCTCATCTACGCCCTACTGGCCATCCCCTTCCGCTCCTTCAGCCAGCCTTTCATCGTCATGGCCGCCATCCCCTTCGGCCTGGTGGGGGCCCTGGCCGGTCACTTCATCATGGGCCTGGGCACCAGCCTGCTGAGCCTGTTCGGCATGGTGGGCCTTACCGGCGTGGTGGTGAACGACTCGCTGGTCTTAATCGACGCGGCCAACCGCCTGCGCGACGCGGGCATGACTCCCGGCGAGGCCATCCGCCAGGCCGGACCCATGCGCTTCAGGGCCATCATCCTCACCTCGCTGACCACCTTCGGCGGCCTGGCCCCCATCATCTTCGAGCGCAGCCTGCAGGCCCAGTTCCTCATCCCCATGGCCGTTAGCCTGGGCTTCGGAGTGCTGTTCGCCACGGGCGTCACCCTGGTGCTGATCCCCTGCGGCTACCTGGTGCTGGATGACATTCACCGCATCATAGACCGCATCCGGGGGCGCGCCACCCAGGAGGCCTTGGCCGAGGACGACTAGGACGCCCCGCTTATATACTAAAAACGCTCCGCCTCTTTCCGGAGGCGGGGCGTTACTTTTTTAGGGAAGCGCCGCTAGGCCGGCAACTTAGGGTTGTAATACCCGTGCTTGAGTTTGGGGAAGCGCCGCCGCAGGCCGTCGATCAATTCGGCCACCCCGATGCGCTCCTGGGGCGGGTTCAGGCCCAGCACCCGGAGATAAATTTCCGGGTCGATGTTCAGGTTGCGCCACTGGATCAGGTCCAGGCCGGTGTGCTGCACCAGGGTGCTGATGGCCTCGGCCTCCTCGGGCCGGTCGGTGACCCCGGGCATGGTCAATAGGTTCAGCGAGGCGTGGCCCCCGGCGGCCTTGACCACCCGGATGGACTCCACCGCGTCGGCCAGGCTCCAGCCCCTGGGCTGGTAATAGGCCTGGTGGCGCTCGGGGATCAGGCTGTTCACCGACACCCGGATGGAGCTGAGTCCCGCGTCCATGAGCTTGGCCACCACTCCCGGCAGGGAGCCGTTGCTGTTCAGGTTGATGGTGCCCTGGGGCACCCGCGCCCGAATGCGGCGGATGGACTCTTCCAGCAGATCGCCCTGGGTCAGGGGCTCACCCTCGCAGCCCTGGCCGAAGCTCACCAGGGGGTCCAGGGCGTTGGTGAAGTGGTGCATGGCCACCTCCACCACCTCGTCGGCGCTGGGGGTGAAGGCGATGCGCTCCTGGGTGACCGGGAATGGCCCTTCGGGCTGGCTGGAGATGCAGCCCAGGCAGGAGGCGTTGCAGGCCCCGGCCGTGGGCAGGGGGGCCTCCCAGCGGCCCAGCATGAGGTTGCGCGCCGCCGGGCAGCCATAGCCCATGGCGCAGTGGCCCAGGTGCTGCATCAGGCGGTTGTGCCTAAACTTCCTGAGCAGACGCCGCCCCGACTCCTGGAGCCGCTGGGCCGGGGGGAACTTGTCCGGGTCCTGGCGGGGCAGCGGGTCCACCCGGATGGCGGTGACCACCATGCGCTCCTTGGCCAGGCCCACCGCCGCGTAGGCGAACAGGGGCAGGACGGGCGCGTTGGGCCTGGTCTGAAAGGCGCTCCACAGGGTGGCGGTGTGGGCCGGGGCCAGAAAGGCAGCCACCGCGCTCACGTTGGATGCCCCGTTGGCCGGGTCGATCTCCATCACCTCGAACTGGCCGGAATCGTCCACCCCCACCGGCAGGCGGCCCGGCAAGAGAAACAACTCGCTGCCCGGCGGCAGGGGGATGCACTGGGACTCCTCCACCGGCTCCCAGCGGCCTCCGGCCGAGCCGGCCATGCCCAGACCGGGATGGTCCAGGATGTTGCCCTGGCCATCGGCATACAAAAGTTGGGGAGTGGACATGGGGCCTCCGATGTGCAATTGGGAGAGTCACTAACCCGCGCGGGTGGGTAAAGGCGTGTTTACCATGCCCCGGCCATGGGGGCAAGGCCGGCGCTTGAGCCGGGAGCGGCGGCGTGCTAAATCTTGGGGCCATGGAACGCGTGTTCGACGCCATAATCGTGGGCCTGGGACCGGCGGGAGCCGCAGCCGCCGTGGAGTTGGCCCGTAGCGGGGCCAGGGTCTTGGCCCTGGACGGGTCCCGTGGCCGGGGCAAGCCCTGCGGGGGCTGTCTTTCGGCCCGGGGCCTGGACGCCATGACCTGGATGGAGCCGCCCGCCTGGCTGTCCGCCCACCCGGTGCGCCGCCTGTGGATCGGCTACCCCGGCCGTCCGGGCGCGTCCTACCTCTCGCAGCGTCCGGGAGCCTATCTGGTGGAGCGCGCCCGCCTGGACCGCTGGCTGGCCCGGCGGGCCGAGCAGGCCGGGGCCCAGGTGCTCTGCGCCAGGGCTCGGGACATCGGCCGGGAGCAGGGCCTGTGGCGGGTGGAGGGGGCGGGAGGCCCCTGGCGGGCCAAGTGGCTGTTGGCCGCGGGCGGGGCCGGAGGGCTTACCGCCCGCCGCCTGGGCCTGGACGGGGGCAGGTGGCGCTTCGCGGCCCTGGTGCAGGAGATGCCCATGCCCGCCCGCTTGCGCCCGGTGTTGTCCGAGGCCGCCTTCCTGGAGTTGGGCGGGGTGACCGGGGGCTACGGCTGGGCCTTTGGCCGGGGCGAGACGCTCAACCTGGGCATCGCCTGGCTCATGGACCGGGACCAGGGGTGCCCGGGCGGCCTGCGGCGGCGCTTCGAGGCCTTCGCCCACCGCCTGGGGCTCAACCCCAGCGGCACGCCCCGGGGGGCCATCATCCCCTGCCCCCACCGGCGGCGGCTGAAGGTGGCCCAGGGACGGGCGGCGGTCCTGGGCGACGCCGCCGGGCTGGCCGACCCGGTGCTGGGCGAGGGCATCGCCCAGGCCATGGTCTCCGGGCGTCTGGCTGCCCAGGCCGTGCTGGCGGGCGATCTGAGCCTCTACCAACACGCGGTGGATGAGACCCTGCTAACGGATCACCACCACGCGAGACTTTTGGCCCGGCTCATCTACCGCATGCCCCAGGTTTTCCACGGGCTGGCCCGGCACCGACCAGGGGGCATCGAACTGGGGTTCAATTGGCTCAGGGGAGAGATAGCGCCCGGGGATATTTGGCTTTGTTTGCTGCGTGGACTGAGCGGCCGGGGACCCCGGCTTGATTCTTCACGTGCCTCATACTATAGTTCACCCTTGGTTCACAGGCCAAACCGGAGGGTTTGATGGCCTCCACGGAGCGCTCGCGGTACTGGTGGCCGCTGATTCTGGCCGCGGTGCTGGCTCTTTGCGCCCTGGTGTTGTGGCGCGGCGCGGCCAACCTGTCCGGCTTGCAGCAAGAATTGGCCCAGGCCCGCCAAACCAACGCCCGCCTGGACCAGGAAAACCGGGCCCTGTACCGCCAGGTGCAGCGCCTACGCCAAGACAAAACCGCCCTGGAGCGGGCAGCCCGCCGGGACATGGGCCTGGTGGGCGATGACGAGGTGGTCTACACCGGGCCGGGCAAGAAAACCCCGGCCAAGCGGCCACCCGAAAAATGAAACTGGAGAGGATTCCATGTACAGCACGGCAGAGTTTCGCCGCGGCCTTAAAATCGAGATCGACGGCAAACCCTATACCATCGTGGAGTTCCAGCACGTAAAGCCCGGCAAAGGCGGCGCCTTCGTGCGCACCAAGCTGAAGAACCTGGAAACCGGGCAGGTGTTGGAGCAGACCTTCCGCTCCGGGGCCAAGGTTGACATCCCCGACCTGGAAGAGAACAACGTTCAATACCTCTATCAGGACGGCGACAACTACGTGTTCATGGACAACGACACCTATGACCAGCTTTTCATCGCCCAGGAGTTCCTGGGCGACGCGGTCAACTACCTCAAGGCCAACATAGAGGCCAAGGTGCTGTTCTTCAACGGCAAGCCCATCGGGGTGGATCTGCCCATCACCGTGGAGTTGGAGGTCGCCGAGACCGAGCCCGGCGTAAAGGGCGACACCGCCACCGGCGCCAGCAAGAACGCCACCATGGAGACCGGCCTGGTGGTGCAGGTGCCCCTGTTCATCGAGCAGGGCGAGATGCTGCGCATCGACACCCGCACCGGGGAGTACATCGAGCGTGCCTGATGATTTCAAGCCCAGCTTCGCGGCCACCGGCATAGGCACCCTGCCCCACCGCGACCCCAAGGCCGCGGTGAGCGACGTGCTGTCCCGCCTGAAGGACATGCCTTACTGGCCCCAGCTGCCCCAGCTTGACCCCGGCGAGGACATGACCCCCCAGTACGCCCCGGCCCTGGCCCCCCTGCTCACCGCCTCCGCCGGCTCTCGCCAGGTGACTCCCTTCGGCGGCCTCAGCCGCGAGGAGGCCCTGGCCGCCTTTTACGAGCGCCTGTTCGGTGGCTCGCTGGACTCCTTCGCCCTGGAGCCCACCATGGCCGCGGGCTACTTCGCCTTCCTGGAGGCGGTGCAAGAGGCTCCGGCCGACGCCTTCGGCTGGCTCAAGGGCCACGTCACCGGCCCCATAACCATGGGCCTGGGCGTGGCCGGTTCCGACGACAAGGCCCTGCTCTACGACGACGAGGTGGCGGAGGCCATCGCCCGTGGTCTGGGCGCGGCGGCGGCGGCCCAGGCCCAGCGCCTGAGCGCCCTGGGACGCCCGGTGATGATCTTCTTCGACGAGCCCGCCCTGTCCGGCTTCGGCAGCGCCTTCACCCCCATCACCCGGGAGAGGGTGCTGGCCCTGCTGGGCGCCTCCTTCGAGGAGGCCCGCGCCCGGGCCGACATGGTCATCGGGGTGCACTGCTGCGGCAACACCGACTGGTCCCTGTTGGTGGACGCCGGGGCCGACGTGCTCAACCTGGACTCCGAGGGCTTCGGCCAACATCTGCTGCTATATCCCGAGTCGGTGCGCGCCCTGCTGGAGCGCGGCGGCGCCGTGGCCTGGGGCGCGGTGCCCACCGCCGAATACAAGGGCAACGAGACCGCCAAGGGCCTGTGGGCCTCCCTGCACGCACTTTTGAAGGCCATGGAGGAAAAGGGGCTGCCCCATGAGCTACTGGCCACCCAGGCGCTGGTCACCCCGGCCTGCGGCATGGGCACCCTCAGCGAGGACCAGTCGCGGGCCATCCTGGACCTCACCGCCCAGGTGAGCGAACTGGCCAGGGAACACTACCTCTAGTCTTTCGCTTTTCTGTTCAGCCAACGCAAAAGCCGCTCCAGCCATCGGGCTGGGGCGGCTTTTTTATGGCCCGGGGCGGGGGGCCAGCGGCGGCGCGAAGACGCGTCCCGGCAGATTATGCGCCGGGGCACGGACCGCTCTCCCTCTAGCCCTTGTTCTTGGTCTTGCGGGCCTCGCGCTCCAGGCGGGCCGCTTCACGCTTTTGCTGGTCCAATATCTTGGCCCATGAGTCCCGGAGGGTGACGATGCGGTTGAACACCGGCGCGCCCTCGGTGGAGTCCAGCGGGTCGGCGCAGAAGAAGCCCTTGCGCTCGAACTGGTAGCGGCTGCCCGGCGCGGCCCCGGCCAGGCTGGGCTCCACCACCGCGTCCGGCATGAGCACCATGGACTCGGGGTTCAGGAACTCCTTGTAGTCGCGGTCCTTGAAGGCTCCCGGATTGGCCACGCTGAACAAACGGTCGTAGAGGCGCACCGGGGCCTTCAGGCCGTGGCGGGCCGAGACCCAGTGCAGGGTGCCCTTTACCTTACGGTCGTCCGGGGCCCAGCCGCCCCTGGTCTCGGGGTCGTAGGTGCAGCGCAGCTCCACGATCTCGCCTTGGTCGTCTTTGACCACCTCCCGGCAGGTGACCAGGTAGGCCCAGCGCAGGCGCACCTCCTGGCCGGGGGCCATGCGCCAGAACTTCTTGGGCGGGTCCTCCATGAAGTCTTCCCGCTCTATGTACAACTCGCGGCAGAAGGGCACGTCGCGGTAGCCCATGGCCGGGGGGTTGTCCGGGAAGTAAGGGGCCTCGAACTTCTCTTCCATCTCCTCGGGGTAGTTGGTGATCACCACCTTGATGGGGTCCAGCACGCCCATCACCCGGGGGGCCTTTTCGTTCAGATCGTCGCGCACCGCCTTTTCCAGCCAGTACATGTCGATCCAGGATTCCTTTTTGCCCACCCCGATGCGCTCGCAGAACAGGCGCACCGACTCTGGGGTGAAGCCCCGGCGGCGCATGCCCCGGATGGTGAGCATGCGCGGGTCGTCCCAACCGTCCACGTAGCCGCCCTTGACCAACTCCAGCAGCTTGCGCTTGCTCATCACCGCGAACTCCAGGTTGAGCCGGGCGAACTCTATCTGCTGAGGATGGTAGATGGCCAGCTGGTCCAGGACCCAGTCGTAGAGCACCCGGTTGTCCTCGAACTCCAGGGTGCAGATGGAGTGGGTGATGCCCTCGATGGAGTCGGAGATGCAGTGGGTGAAGTCGTACATGGGATAGATGCACCACTTGTCCCCGGTGCGGTGATGCACCGCCCGGCGGATGCGGTACAGGGTGGGGTCGCGCATCACCAGGTTGGGGTGGGCCATGTCTATCTTGGCCCGAAGCACCCGGGAGCCGTCTGGGAACTCGCCCGCCTTCATGCGCTTGAACAGGTCTAGGTTCTCTTCCACGCTACGGCCGCGGTAGGGGCTGTCCTTGCCCGGCTCGGTCAGGGTGCCCCGGTGGGCCCGGATCTCCTCGGCGCTCAGGTCGTCAACATAGGCCTTGCCGCCCTCGATGAGCTTCAGGGCGAACTCGTAGAGTTGGTCAAAGTAGTTGGAGGCGTAGTAGAGATGCTCCCCCCAGTCGAAGCCAAGCCAGCTCACATCCTCGATGATGGAGTCCAGGTACTCCTGCTCCTCCTTGGTCGGGTTGGTGTCGTCGAAGCGCAGGTGGCAGACTCCGCCGTAATCGGCGGCCAGCCCGAAGTTCAGGCAGATGCTCTTGGCGTGGCCGATGTGCAGATAACCGTTGGGCTCGGGGGGAAAGCGGGTCTCCACCTTGCCGCCGAAGCGTCCGTTGCGGTTGTGTTCATCGATGATGTTGCGAATGAAATTAGAAGGAGAGGCGCTCTCACCCGTGGCCATTTTGGGGGCTCCCTTCGAAAGGACGAATTAAGTTGGGCGGCGTATTTAGCTACACCTGCCACGGCGACATTTGTAGCATGCCGGTGAATAAATCTCCACTGACAGTGCTCGAACGATTTTTGCTTGTTGGGGTAGAGGTTGATCCTAGGCCTGGGGAGGCCTATTGGTCGTAGCGCAATTGCAGGCGCATCCAGAAATCAACCGGCTGGCCGTAATGCTGGGCCAGCTTGTGGGCCAAGGCCCGGCTGATGGGGGATTCGCCGTTCACCACTCTCTGGACCATGCCCTGGGGCACCTTCATCTGGCGGGCCAGACGGCTTATGGTCTCCCTCTGGGGCAGCAGGAACTGGTCCATCAGAACCTGACCGGGATGCAGGGGGGCGGCATCTTGTTCGTACATGGCCTTTTACTCCTCGTACACTTAAAAGATACCAAATATGGGACCTAATGTACAAGGCAATACTATATATTGTATTTATCTTGCTTTTTCAAGGCCTTGCCCGGTGCATCCCCGGCGGGCGATCGATCTATTGCTTGCCGTAGGTCTTAAACTTGGCCAGCACCTCCTTCATCTGCTTGGCGCTGAGGATCTTGGGCTCACCCACCGTCTTGGCCTGGTAGTAGACCCGGGCCGCGAACTCGATCTCCTCGGCCACGGCAAAGGCCCGAGCCAGGGTGTTACCCACCGCCACCAGGCCGTGGTTGGCCAAGAGAGCGGCGTTGTAGCCTCTCATGGCCCCCGCCACCGCTTGGGCCAGTTCCGGGGTGCCGTAGGTGTGGTAGGGCGCCAGGGGAACCTTGGCCCCGGCGAATCCCACCAGGTAGTGGGCCGGGGGCAACTCCCAGTTCAGGCAGGCCAGGGTGGTGGCGTAGGGCGAGTGGGTGTGCACCACCGCGTTGATATCCGGCCGGTCGGCGTACAGGGCCAGATGAAAGCCCAACTCGCTGGAGGGGCGACCCGGGCCGTCCACCAGCTTGCCCTCCAGGTCCACCAGCACCACTTGGCCGGGGGTTATCTCGAAATAATCCACCCCGCTGGGAGTGATGGCCACCAGCCCCTGCTTCCGGTCGAGCAGGCTGAGGTTGCCGCCGGAGCCGGTGGTCAAGCCGCCGGTCACCAGCTTTTGCCCGAACTCCACCACCAGCTTTCTTTGCTTGAGCATGCGCATGAAACCAACTCCTTGAGCTATGCGCCCACTATATCACGCTCCGCCTAATTTCCTCCGGCATGGCTCTGTCGGGGCAAGGCCGATTTTGCTACAGTACCTCCATCATCACGCAAACAGGAGATCGGTCTTGGCTCGCGCGCTGAAAATCTCGCTCCTTGTCTTCCTGGCCCTGGCCCTGCTCCCGGCCCTGCCCTCGCTTGGCCTGGCCGAAGACGCCGCCACCCGCCCGGCGGACATTATAGACGCGGCCCAGGTGGCGCCGGGCCTGGTGGTGGAGGCCCGCTACTTTGGCGAGCACAACTTCCTGGGGCGGCCGGTCAAGGGCTACCAGGCCCCCCTGTGCCTGCTGACGCGCCGGGCCGCCCTGGCCCTGGCCAAAGTGCAGGCCGAGTTGAAACCCCTGGGCCTGGGGCTCAAGGTCTACGACTGTTACCGCCCCCGGCGAGCGGTGGCCGACTTCGTGGCCTGGGCCAAGGCCCTGGACGACCGGGCCACCCAGGCCGAGTTCTACTCCACGGTGGACAAGAAGGACCTCTTCGCCAAGGGCTACATCGCCGAGCGCTCCAGCCACAGCAGGGGCAGCACCGTGGACCTGACCATCATCCCCTTGCCCGCCCCTGCCCAGGAGACTTACCAGCCGGGCAATAACCTCAGGCCCTGCTACCTGCCCGCGGCCCGGCGTTTCGGGGACAACGGCCTGGACATGGGCACCGGCTTCGACTGCTTCCATCCCCTTTCCCACACCGCCAACCCGGCGGTGGGTGCCCAGCAGCGGGCCAACCGCCTGCTGCTGTTGTCGCTCATGACCAGGCAGGGCTTCAAGAACTACGACCTGGAGTGGTGGCACTACACCTTGGAGGGCGAACCCTACCCGGATACCTATTTCGATTTTCCGGTGCGCTGATCCGTAACCATGCCGGGCTGACTTTTTCCCAGGCAAGCGGCGGGAAATTTTGTCAAAACCCCTTTTTCGGCCCCCAGGGTCGTGCTAGCTTAAATAAAGATGAGCCCGGGCATCCAGGAAGGAGGCCTCGCACCGTCCGCACCAAAGGAGACCGTCTTGATGAACAAGGCCCACACACCCCGCAAAGTGGCTTCCGGCGTATTCATGGTGGGAGGACCGGACCTCACCGACCCACGGGACTGCCTTTGTTACCTGGTGGACGGCCCCCGGGCCCGGGTGCTCATCGACTGCGGGGCCGGGCCCAGCGCCGAGGCCATCCTGGATCTTGCGGTCAGGGCCGCGGGCAAGCCGCCCACCCACCTGCTGCTGACCCATGCCCATATAGACCACGCCGGGGCCGCGGCGGAGATCAAGCGCCGCACCGGCTGCCGGGTGCTCATCCACGCCGGTGACGCCCAGGTATTGGCCACCGGCGATGTGAAGCGCTCCGCGGCCGACTGGTACGGCCTGGCCCTGGAGCTCCTGGAAGCGGACGAGGTGTTGGCGGGCGACGGGTCCATCGCACTATCCGATGAGGAAGAGCTGACCATCCTCCACACCCCCGGCCACACTCCCGGCTCGGTGGCCGCCTGGTGCCTGGCCGGCGGCCAGAAGGTGCTGTTCGGCCAGGACGTGCACGGGCCTTTCGCCCCGGCCTTCGGCTCGGACATTGCAAAGTGGCGCGAATCCATGCAGCGCTTGCTGGAGTTGGAGGCGGACGTGTTGGCAGAGGGGCACTTCGGGGTCTTCCGCCCGGCCGACGAGGTGAAGACCTTCATCGAAGAGCAGTTGGCCTCCCACCAGGACTGACCCAGCCCAGGCGGGCTGGCGCTTTAATCCGGCAGCAGGTAGGCGAAATGCAGAATCAGGAAACACTCGACCACTAGGAAGAGCAGCACCAGGGCCAGGGTGACCAGCCACACCCGGCGGCGGGTCAAAAGAATCCGGCGCAGCCACAGGAAAAGCAGCCCGCCGAAGGCCAAGGCCCCGCCCACGGGTATGAGGGCGAACCACATCAGCCAATCAAGAAGTTCCACATTTCCCCCGACAAAAAAAGCGGGCACGCTCCAGGATCGCCGACCGTCCGGGCCATGCCCTCTACTTCAGTTTGCTGCGCGATGCCAAGGAACGGCTCAGGGTGAGCCCGTCCATGTATTTTAGGTCACCGCCTACGGGCATGCCGTAGCCCAGGCGGGTTATGGCCGCCGCGCAGCCCTCCAGGGAACGGGCCACCAGGTCGGCGGTGGCCTCGCCCTCCACGGTGGGGTTGGTGGCGATGATCACCTCACGCACCCCGCCCTGCTTCACCCGGCGCACCAACTCCCGCAGGCGCAGTGCCTCCGGCCCCACCCCGTCCAGGGGAGACAGGGCGCCGGAGAGTACATGGTAGCGCCCCTTGTAAGCGCCCGCCGCCTCCATGGCGGTGAGGTCCGCCGGGGTCTCCACCACGCAGATGCTGGCCGCGTCACGACCCGGGTCAGCGCAGATGGGGCAAGGGTCGCGCTCGGTGAGGTTGAAGCACACCCCGCAACTCTTCACCGCCCCCACCCCGGCCACGGCCCTGGCCAGGGCCTGCACCTCCGCCGCCGGAGCCCGTACCAAGAACAGGGCCAGGCGCTCGGCGGTCTTGGAGCCGATGCCGGGCAGGCGGCTCAGGGCCGCCATGAGGTTTTCCACCGCCTTGGGGTACATGCTGTTAAGTCAGGCCGGGGATATTCATGCCGCCGGTGAGCTTGCTCATCTCCTGCTGGGTCATCTCCTGGGCCCGGCGCTGGGCCTCGCCCACCGCGGCCACCACCAGGTCGCAGAGCATTTCCACGTCCTGGGGGTCCACCACCTCGGGGTCCAGCTTGAGGCGCAGCAACTCGCCCTTGCCGTTGACCACGGCCTCCACCATGCCGCCGCCGGACGACGCGTTGACTTCGCGCGCCTCCAGCTCCTGCTGCACCTTGAGCATCTGCTCCTGCATCTTCTGAGCCTGTTTCATCAGGCTGCCCATGCCGCCTCGGGGGATCATCAATCTTGCTCCGTGGAAAAAGGGTTGGGTTTGTCGTTGGGGTCGGCCGGATTCAGGGCCACCACTTCGGCCTCGAACACCTCGGCCGCCTGGCGCACCACCGGGTGCTCGGCCAGCTCGGCGGCGGCCGCCGCCCGCGCCGCGGCCAGGGCCTGGTGGTCCGGGGCCTGCACTGCCTCGGTGGAGGCGCTCAGGCGCACCTTGGGGCCGCCGTCCCACAGCTCGGAGGCCATGCGGTTCAGCCGCTGCTGATTCTTTTCCGTGGCGTAGCTGGTGGCGATGGCTCCCGGAGGCAGGACGACCCTGAGCAGGCCATCCTCCAGCGCCGCCGTGGCCCGCCCCAGATAGGAGGCCAGGGCTGGCTGGTTCTGTTCGGCGTAGCGCACCAGTTCCTTGAGCATGCCCTCGGCGTCGCCCGGCTTGCCCGCCGGGGCCGCCTTGGCCGCCGGCGCCGCCGTGTAACCGGCCATGAA
>JAHIQI010000074.1 GCA_018902755.1 Pseudomonadota bacterium
AAGATCAAAACCATGAAACGGCAAGCATATGGCTTCAGGGACATGGACTTCTTCAAACTCAAGATAAAAGCCATCCATCAAACTCGGTACGCTTTAGTCGGATGAACCGAAAATATCTATATATGCCGACGGCAAATTTAAAAGTCAAAACTTCAGTAGTTTACTTGTCCATGATTCGCCATATTTCAAAATTATTAATTTCAATTTTGAGCCTGGGCAAGAATTGCCAATACATGCACACGACATATATGGACAGGTTAGCATTTTGATGCTAGAGGGCGAAGGTGTGTTTTTGGGTGAAGACGCTAGCCTTCCTGCAAAACAGGGCGACATTTTTATTTGCGACATTGCCGAACCTCACGGGATAAAGGCCGAAAGTCACTTAAGAGTGATAGTGACCATCGCTCCACCAATCTAATTAATATAATTTGGGTAAAACAATCAACTTTCCTCTATTAGCGCTGCTATTATATTGCTAGGAGCTGGACGGATCAACAAATTATGATTTCACAGAAGTCTATGAAGGGGATTTTGTGTAAACTATCCCTATTTCCTGAGGTCATTTGGGATGTTACACTAGCAACATCTGCACAAGGAGTTAGAGGTGAAACCGTCTGATGAGATCATCGCTGAACACGAGGCTGTGTTAAAAGTTTTAGATATTTTAGGAATTATTTGTGATGAGTCTTCCGAATTGCCTCAAATGCCTTTAGCGCATATTGAATATATTATAGATTTTTTCAGTATATTTGTTGATAAATGTCACCATGGAAAGGAAGAGGATATTTTATTTCCAGAGCTATACATCGTTGGAACGCCACGACAGAAAAACTTTGTTGGTTTTTTGATAAAAGAACATCAGAAGGCACGCGTCTTGGTACAGGAGATGCTAGAAACAATAAAAGTAATGAAAGGTGCCGACGGCCTTTTGACTACTCCGGCAAGCGAAGCTGCTGCAGATAAACTAATAGCCGTTTCACGATCATATATAAATTTAATGCGGTTTCATATCAATAATGAAAACCAAAACCTGTTGCCGCTAATTGAAAAGCTTTTTTCGAGAGCCAAACAGGATGAATTTTTGACGCTTTTCGAGCAGCTTGAGTCTGAAAGAATAGGAAATGGCCTGCATCAAAACTTCCACAACATGATTAATAAGCTCTCGTTAATTTATTTTTCCTAGATTGGGAGTATCGGCTATTAATTTACAGGCGCTTTTTACAGGTATTTTACTAGCTAACACTCAATTAGATATTTAGAGTGTTCTGATATAGTTAGACGCCAAAGCGACGTGTTTTAGAGCAGTTGGTAAAAGTTATATAGTTTATGTTTATAGATTGCTTCGAGGACACCGTCTTATCCCCTTCGCCGCCCGATATCCATCTTGGATAATAGCCCGACCCGTCTGCTCTCCCACCATCATGCCTATGGCAATGCAGACCAAAGCCAGGACCAAGGGCTCCGCGTCGCCGTCCACCAGGGCCAGCGCCTTGCGGACGTACCGGTGTGAAGTTCCCCCGATTTGCTGGACACCTCGGAAAGCACGTATAACGTGTTTGGAGGTGTTGAATGGCAAGGAAGCGGCGGAGTTTCAGCCGAGAGTTCAAGTTGGAGGCGGTGGGCCTGATGACCGATGGGGGCCTCAGCGTGGCCCAGGCGGCTCGGGACCTTGGTATCAGTGAGAGCGTTTTGGGGCGCTGGAAGAGGCAGTTTGAGGAAGATCCCGCTGAGGCCTTTCCGGGCAAAGGGCGATTGAAGCCCCAGGATGAAGAGCTGGCGCGTCTTCGCAGGGAAAACGAGGTATTACGCCAGGAGCGCGACATATTAAAAAAAGCAGTGGGCATCTTCTCGCGGGTGCCCAAGTAAGATATCAGTTTTTCATGACCATTCCGGGCGGTTCCCGGTGCGGCGTATGTGCTGGGTGTTGAATATTTCACCCAGCGCCTACTATGCATGGCTGAGGCGTGGTGAGAGCCGGCGAGTGCGCGAGGACCGCCGCCTGCTGGTCGAGATCAAAGCTATCCACCAAGAAAACCGCGGGGTCTATGGCAGTCCCCGGATTCATGCCGAGCTCAAAGATCGACAGGTGCACTGCGGCAAGAAGCGGATTGCACGGCTGATGCGGGAAAACGGCATCAGGGCAAAGCAGAAGAAAAAGTTCAAGGCGACTACAGATTCCAAACACTGCCATCCGGTGTCACCCAATTTGCTCCAGCGAGACTTTGAAGCGGATATGCCCGACCGGAAGTGGCTGGCCGACATTACCTACAGTGCGCCCGGCTCCCGGTGTTGGCATAGAGATGCCCGCCGGGACCTGAGCATGACCGGAATACATATGGACAAAGCAAGGAGGCAAGAGGGTCCAATGTCCGCTCTTTGCTGCGAAAGAGCGAGAGCCGAAGCGGCGGTGACCTGCCGTACACTGGCAGGGTGACGTAGCCCGTGGGAAACGGGGCGTGAGGCGAAGCCGTTAAGCCAAGATGCGTCCCAAGGCTGAGTATTGGAAGGTCGAGGAACACGAACCGGTTAATTCGCGTCTGTGGGTTGAAATGTCACCCCCGCCTACACGGCTTGACAGGCGGGATGCGGAGATGAATGGATCATATGAAGGGATTCCATTCGCGATTGTCCGCTGTACACGTATGCTGGCGGGCAGGGGCCACGGGGAGAACGTAGCCAGACCGTGGAATCCGCATCGACTTGCGGCAAGCAAGGATAAAGACTGCGACCGGCGGCCTAACCAATACGTTTGAGTCCGGCATGTGAACCGGGGAAGGCCCAACGGGATGAGAAGGGAGTGTGACCCCGATGCCCGTTGGGCTGGCGGAGTTCCCGTAGTAGTCCGAGGCAGGGAAAGCCTGCTACATGGCGAAGGGGAACAGTTTAAGTGGCTCGCTTGGCTGATTAGCTGACCTTAGTGAGGTGAAGACCTCTGATAATCAGTGAAATGCAGAGCAAGCTGGCGATCATGTCGCCATGGCTATGAGCCACGCTTAAATGGAGAGCCGTATGCGCTGAGAGGCGCACGTACGGTTCGGGGAGGAGAAACAGGGAAATAGTTCGACTACGCCCTGTTTCTTACTCCACTCCCCACCCGAGAGGGCTGGTTGTACTTGGCAGCCATTCTGGACCTACACTCCAAGATCATCGTGGGCTGGTCCATGGCCAGCCGCATGACCAAAAAGCTGGTGCTGGAGGCCTTGGAGATGGCGGTGGGCCGCCGCCATCCAGGACTGGGCCTTATTCATCACACGGACCGGGGCAGCCGGTATGCCTGCGGGGACTATCAGCGGGCGCTACGCTCCCACGGCATGATCTGCAGCATGAGCGCAAGGGCGATTGCTGGGATAATGGTGCGCCACGAACGCGCACTTTTCCATAAAGTGCAGCGGTGCTGCATGAGAGATGAGAGTATGGCCTCTCGGAATCTGGTTGCAGGACCTGGTTCCAAACCCCGCCGAGCTGCTGTGATTAAGAGTCATGGTGGTTAGCGTCGGCGAAAAGGCGCCATATAGGCGTCAGGTGCGGGATGGGAAGACGAACGAAAGTGAACCGCTGATGACGCGTCGTAAAGCAATTCATTCGACACCAAAACCGGGCGGCGTTGTTGGCCCGGGATCAGTTCAGGCGTTACCTGCTTACGGCCTGAGCGGTGTCCGGTGTAGAGGCGGCGTGATCCCATCTCAGGCTCTCGTGTGGAACGTGGGAACCTGTCGCCCCGATGCTAAGGGAGAATGGCAAGCGGGCAGCCCCCGCGAGCCTAAGAGTACCGATGCGGGGCACAGGGGCGGAGCAGCCCGTAGTAGCGATGAAGCGCCCGAAAGGGTGGTGAGCAAAGGGGCTGCGTCATCCGGCCGGCCTTGCGGATCAACCCGCGTGGGGAGGAATCCGTGAGTACGGCAAAGCCTTTTGATATTGCAAAGCGGATGGTGTGGGACTCATACCTGGACGTCAAGCGTAGCGGCGGAGGCCCCGGCGTGGACGGCCAGAGCATGGAGGATTTTGAAGAGGACCTTAAAGATAATCTGTATAAGATCTGGAACCGCATGTGCTCGGGAAGCTACTTTCCCTCCCCGGTGCTTAGGGTGGAAATCCCCAAGGCCGGCGGCGGAGTAAGGGCTCTGGGCATACCGACCATTACAGACCGGATCGCACAAGCCGTGGCCAAGAGGCATCTGGAGCCTTTGGTGGAGCCGCATTTCCATGAGGACTCTTATGGCTACCGGCCAGGCCGCTCAGCCCTGGATGCCGTGGCCAGCGCACGACAGCGCTGCTGGCGGGACAACTGGGTGCTGGATCTGGACATCAAGCAGTTCTTTGACTGCCTTGACCATGGCTTGGTTATGCGGGCCGTGCGGCGGTTTACCGGTTGTAGATGGGCCCTGCTTTACATCGAGCGCTGGCTTAAGGTGGATGTGCAGTTCAAGGACGGCTTACGCCAACCCAGAGACCGCGGCACTCCGCAAGGGGGCGTGATCAGCCCACTCTTGGCCAATCTCTTTCTGCATCTGGCCTTTGATAAATGGATGAAGGAGGAATTCCCCTGCATCCATTTCGAAAGGTATGCAGACGATATAGTGGTCCACTGCCGGTCTTTGAAACAGGCCCAGTGGATCAAGGCCAAGATCGAGCGGCGGCTGAGGCTTTGCCGGCTTGAGCTGCATCCAGACAAGACCAAGATCGTCTACTGTAAGGACTCCAGACGCCAAGGTGAATGGAAACCTTACAGTTTCGACTTTTTGGGCTTCACCTTCAGACCGCGATCAGCTAGAAACCGTAAAGGCGAGTTTTTTGTCAGCTTCAGCCCGGCCATCAGCCCAAAGGCTACCAAGCGTTTGAGGCAGACCATTCGGCGGGTCTGGGGACTGACGTCAAAGTCTCACCTTGATCTGTGGCAGATAGCCCGTCGCCTAAACCCGGTCATATCCGGCTGGATCAATTATTACGGCAGCTTTTGCAGGTCTGCGCTTCATCCGGTCCTCAACCATATCAACGCTGCCCTTGTAAAATGGGCCATGCGCAAATTCAAACGTCTGAGGCGGAGGACAACCCGGGCACACAGTTGGCTCAAAGGGGTGGCCCGCCGCGATCCGGCGTTGTTTGTGCATTGGTCCCAGCAAGGCTGGATGACA
>JAHIQI010000027.1 GCA_018902755.1 Pseudomonadota bacterium
CGGAATACGAGACCCTGGCCCTGATCGGCGGCGGCTGCCTCATCGACGACCTGGAGGCGTTGTGCCGCCTCAACCGCCGCTGCAACCAGCTGGGGATCGACACCATGGAGGCGGGCTCGCTCATCGGCCTGTCTATGGAGTTGTACGAAAGGGGCCTGATCAGCAAAGAGGACACCGGCGGCCTGGAGCTTACCTGGGGCAGCGTGCCCGCGGCCACCGAGTTGGTGGAGCAGATCGGCAAGGGCGAAGGCCTGGGGGCCCTGCTGGGCCAGGGCATCAACGCGGTGGTCAAGAAGGTCGGCGGCCTGGCCAGCGAGTACGCGGTGCAGGTCAAGGGCATGGCCTCGGCGGCCCACGACCCCCGGGCCTACCACAGCATCGCCGTGGGCTACGCCACTTCCAACCGGGGCGCCTGCCATTTACAGGCCTTCAGCCACGCCTTTGAGCGCAACGTGCCCATGCCCGAGTGGGGCCTGAACGAACCGGCCGATCGTCTGGAGGTGGAGGGCAAGCCCCTTCTGGTCAAGCGGGCCCAGGACCTGATGGGCCTGTTCGACTCGGTGGCCATGTGCAAGTTCTCGCTGTTCGCCGGAGTAAACCCCGGCATCATGACCGGCTGGATCAACGCCATCACTGGTTGGGACATGACGCCCCAGGAGCTCATGCTCTGCGGCGAGCGCATCTTCAACCTCAAGCGCCTGTACAACAACCACCTGGGCATAAGCCGCAAGGACGACACCTTGCCCGGGCGTTTCCTCACCCACAAGCGCGGCGAGGGCGGCACCGTGAAGAGCCTGCCGCCGCTGAACATCATGCTGAGTGATTACTACGAACTACGCGGCTGGAGCGAGGAAGGCATACCCCAGCCCGAAAAGGTGGCCGAACTGGGACTGGAACAGTGGGACGTGCCCCGTCCAGCCAAAGTTGCCTTCGGTTAAAAAAAATAAATATTCAACGGAATAACGGGGGGCATTAAGGGGAAGGAGCGCATGCCGGGAACTGGAAAAATAGCCCCGGATGCTCCGCTTAAGGCATGGCGACATGCCGCATCACCATCTATATCGAGGGAGAGGAATTCATGTTCAAAGTTGGAGCTAAAACCACATCCGCCCTGCTGAGCATTTGCCTTTTGATGGCAGGCCTGCTGCTGCTGAGCCCCGCATCGGCCCAGGCGGGCGCGCCGGACAAGATTCTCATCGGCACCACTGTGAGCGAATCCGGCTACATGGCCGAGGACAGCATCCCGTCCTTCAAGGGCCGCCAGTTGGCGGTGGACCTGGTGAACAAGGACGGCGGTCTGTTCCTGTCCAAGTTCAACAAAAAGGTGCCCGTAAAGCTGGTCTACTACGATGACAAGAGCGAGCCGTCCTCCGCGGTGCGCAGCTTCCAGCGCCTGGCCAACATGGACAAGGTCGACTTCTTCCTGTCCGCCCACGGCTCCACCCTGTCCTTCGCCGTGGCCAAAATCGCCGAAACCAACAAGATCCCCATGACCATCTACGCCGGTTACGCCAACAAGATCTGGACCCAGGGCTACAAGTACATCTTCAACGTTGGCCCCACCGCTTCCCAGTACTGCAAGGCCTTCGTGAACATGGTCAAGAGCCTGCCGGACAAGCCCAAGGTCGGCCTGATCCATGAGGACGGCCTGTGGGCCAAGGCGGTCTCCGGCGCCATGTCCAAGCTGGGCAAGGCCGAGGGTGTGCAGATCGACATCGTGGATGTCTACCCCTCCGACAGCAAGGACGTCAGCTCTTCGGTGAACAAGGTCATCGCGGGCGGTTACCCCATCATCGGCACCGTCAGCCACGTGCGCAACGACCTGTTGGTGACCCGCACCATCCTGGAGATGGGCGTCGGCAGCAAGTTCAAGATGATCTACGTGCAGACCGCCACCGGTTACCCCTCCTTCGCCCAGAAGTTCAAGCCTGAGCAGATTCAGGGCATCGTGGGCACCAGCGTGTGGGCATCGAGCATCAAGACCTACTTCAACACCGAGTTCCAGGCCGCTTACAAGAAGGCTTACGGCGAGGAGCCCAGCTGGGTGTCCGCCATCGGCTTCGCCGGTGCCCAGGCCATGCTGGAAGCCATCAAGGACGCCGGCACCAGCGACCGCGAGGCGGTGCGCCAGGCCTTCTTGACCAAGGACATCAAGACCATCCTCGGCAACTTGAAGTTCCAGAAGGACGGCACCTCCGACGGTAGCGCCCTGGTTTGCCCCCAGATGCAGAGCGGCATCCCCGAGGTGGTGTTCCCCACCGCCTTCGCCACCAAGAAGCTGATCTACCCTCAACCGACCTACAAGAAATAAGGCTCCCTGGGGGGAGGAGGTCCCTCCTCCTCCCCCCTGAACTTTCTCCCAAGGGATTATCGCCATGCTTGAAGTTAAACAAGTCAGCAAGTACTTCGGCGGGGTCCAGGCGGTGGAGAATGTGAGCCTTGCGGTTGAGGAGGGAGAAATCGTGGGTCTCATCGGCCCCAACGGTTCGGGCAAGACCACTCTGTTCAACCTGATTACTCGCATCTACCCCCTGACGGCGGGCGACATCTATTTCAAGGGCAAGCTCATCAACAAAATGAGCCCCTCGGACGTCTGTCACCTGGGCATCTCCCGCACCCACCAGATACCCCGGCCCTTCCACAGCCTGAGCGTGCGCCAAAACGTGAGCCTGGCCTACCTCTACGGCCGCAAGAACCCCGGCGACCGCGCCGAGGCCAACAGCGAAGCCGAGCGCCTATTGGAACTGGTGGGCCTGAAGGACTTCGCTCAAATCCCGGCCTCGCAGCTCAACGACGTGCAGTGCAAGGTCCTGGAACTGGCCCGTTCACTAGCCACCGACCCCAAGCTTCTGCTTCTGGACGAGATACTGGCAGGGCTCAACCCCGGCGAGCTCAACTTTTTCCAGGAGTTGATCCTCAAGATACGCTCGGAGCTCAAGATCACCGTTTTCTGGTGCGAGCACATCATGCGCGTACTGATGAAAACCGTGGACCGGGTGGTCTGCCTGGACTATGGCCGCAAGGTGTGCGAGGGATCGCCCTCCGTGGTGGCCAACAACCCCGAGGTCATCGAGTGTTACCTGGGCAAGGCAGCGGGTGAATAAAAGTGTTGGAAGTTAAAAATCTCAGCGTTGGATACGGCAACCTACAGGTGATCCACGAGGTTTCCTTTGCCCTGGGCAAGGGAGAGCTGGTGGCCCTTTTGGGCGGCAACGGCGCGGGCAAAACCACCACCCTCAAGGCGGTGATGGGCCTGCTTCCCCCCTGGGGCGGCGAGGTCCTGCTCGACGGCAAACCCATTCACCAACTTAAAACCCCCAGTATCGTCTCCCTGGGGCTGGCCTACGTGCCTGAGCACAAATCGGTTTTCCCCAAGATGACCGTCTTGGAAAACCTGGAGTTGGCCCTGAACTCCGAAAAGGCCAAGGAGATGAAAGAGGAGACCATGCGAGAGGTCTTCGACCTCTTCCCCCGCATCTCCAGCAAGACCAAGCTTCGCCAAATGGCCGGCACCCTTTCCGGCGGGGAGCAGCGCATGCTGGTCATCGCCCGGGCCCTGATGTCTCTACCAGCCTATTTGCTGCTGGATGAGCCCTCCCTGGGGCTGGCACCCGTACTGGTGCAGGACCTTTTCGAGGCCATCAAGAGGATTCACGCCAAGGGGGTGCCCATCTTCCTGGTGGAGCAGAACGTAAACCTCACCCTGCAGATCGTCGATCGGGCCTACGTGCTGGAGCAAGGCAAGATCGTCCTGGAGGGCTCGGGAAGCGAACTCAGCGAGATGCCGCACATCCGCGAGTCCTACCTGGGCATCTGAGGAAAGGGAGAACCAACGCATGGACTACTCAACCCTAGCGGTGCAGCTGTTTTTGACGGGGATATTCCTGTCCTCGCTCTACATATTGGTAACCTTCGGCCTCACCATGATCTTCGGGGTCATGGAGATCGTCAACTTCGCCCACGCCTCTTTCGCCATCCTGGGCGGTTACGCCTGCCTGTTGGCGGTCACTTCCATGGGCATGGACCCCTTCGTGGCCCTGGTGCCGGTGGTGGCCTTCATGGCCCTGATCGGCTGGCTCACCTTCGAGTTTTTCGCCCGCTACACCCTGGACGTGGGCGACGCCCACGTGGTGCACTATTACGCCCTTCTGCTGATCATCTCCAACATCCTGGCTCTCATCTTCGGCCTGGATTACAAGTTCGTGCCTTCGGGCCTGGGCTACTCCCAGATCGAGATTGGACCCTTCAAGTACCCCCTGCTCAAGTTCATCGTGGCCATCATCAGCCTGGCCACCGTGGCGGGGCTCAGCCTGTATTTGAAGAAATCGGTGATCGGCAAAAAGATCCGGGCCGTGTCCCAGAGCAAGGAATCGGCCGAGATCATGGGCATCGACTCCCTGAAGATCCGGCGCATCACCTGGATCATCGGGGTCAGCTCCGCCGGTCTCATGGGCGCCCTGGTCGGGCTGGTGAACCCCTTCTCGCCCTACGCGGGAACCACCTACCTGATCGTGGCCTTCAGCGTGGCCATCCTGGGCGGCATGGGCAGCTTGTTCGGCACCATCGTGGCCGGATTCATCATCGGCATGACCGAGAGCCTGTTTTCCCTATTCCTGCCCTCCCAGATATCTCCGGTGGTGGCCTTCGTATTCATCATCGGGGTGCTGATGGTCAAGCCAGAGGGCCTCTTCAGCCGGGCCTAGGCCCAGGCTAGAGAGAAACAGGCGAGGAAACCAATATGCAAGCCATCAACCAAGGCAATAAAAAAACCGTTATCGTGCTGGGCATTCTGACCCTGGCCGCCCTGGCTCTGCCCCTAGTGGGCATCCCCTACCAGGAATATGCCATGTCGGTGCTCACCTTCGCGTTCATCTACACCCTGCTGGGCCAGTCCTGGAACCTGCTGGGCGGTCTGGCCAAGCAATTCTCCCTGGGCCACGCGGCCTTCTTCGGACTGGGCGCTTTCGCCACCGCGGCCTGTAGCAGCCTGGGCGTGCCTGCCCTGATCTCCCTGGCGGTGGGCGGCGTGGCCGTGGCCATTTTCAGCCTGCCCATCGGCCTTATCTGCTTCTCGGCCCGGGGCCCCTACTTCACCATCATCACCCTGGCCATCGCCGAGATCCTCAGGATCGTGTTCCTGTGGCGTCCCGAGCTTTCCGGTTCGGAGGGGATGTTGCTGCCCCCCAGCATATTCTCCACCCGCATCGGCATCTACTACCTAACCCTGGTGCTCACCGCCGCCTCCATCTTCACCTTCCGCTGGATGGCGCGCAGCAAGCAGGGCCTGGCCCTGGTGGCCATCGGCGACGACGAGGATGCCTGCTCGGAGATCGGCATCAAGGTGAAGTACATCAAGTCCTCCACCTTGTTCGTCAGCGCGGGCATGGCCGCGGTGGCCGGAGGCTGCTACGGCCTGTTCACCCAGTACCTGTCGCCCAACGACGTGTTCTCCATCAACTACTCCCTGGAGGCCATCTTCATTTCCACCATCGGCGGCATAGGCAGCGCCTTCGGCCCCCTGGTGGGAGCCCTGTTGGTCAGCCTGCTGGAGGAGACCTTGAACCCCTTGGTTCCCGGCGCGCACCTGTTGGTGCTGGGCGCCATCCTCATCGCCATCATGTTCCTGCTTCCCAAGGGCTTGGTCACTTTGTTCCGCAAGTCCGACGACAAGCAGGGGCCGCGTATGCAGATTAAGATCAAGCGCCGTCAGCCTGCCGCCTAGCGGCCGGACGGCTTTAAGGACAAGAACGCATGGACACATTTGATCTGCAAATGAACTTCCGGGTGGTTCTGAAGAACCAGGCCCAGGAGTCTACCGCCGAGTTGCTTGGCCAAATGGGGGCCCAGCGGGTCTTGTTGGTCACCGACGCGGGTATTCAAGGGGCCGGGCTGGACCGGGCCTATCACCAAGCCCTGACCGCCAAGGGCATCGAAACCGCCGTATTCAACGAGGTGGAGCCCAACCCCACCACCGCCAACGTGGAGGCGGGGTTGGCCGTGGCCCGGGAGTTCGGCCCCCAGGCCTTCCTGGGCATCGGCGGGGGCAGCGTGTTGGACTGCGCCAAGGGCATCAACATCCTGCTCAACCGGGGCGGCAAGATGGCCGACTACGCCGGTCCCCAGCAGGGCGGCGCCGCCCTGTTGCCCCTGGTGGCCGCCCCCACCACCGCGGGCACCGGCAGCGAGGTCTCGCCCTTTTTGCTCATCTCCGACAGCGAGACCCACGCCAAGATTGTGTGCAAGGACTGGCAGGCCATCCCCAAGGTGGCGATCCTGGACCCCAGCCTGAGCCTGACCCTGCCACCCATGTCCACCCTTTTCGCTGGTCTGGACGCCCTGGTGCACGGCTTCGAGTCCTACGTGGCCAAGGGCAGCCAGCCCTACACCCAGGCTCTGGCCCTCAAGTCCATAGGCCTGGTGCACCAGAACCTGCCCAAGGTCATGGCCGAGCCCTCGGGCGTGGAGGCGCGGGGCAACATGCTCATAGCCAGCAACCTGGCGGGCATGGCCTTTGCCCTCAGCTACCTTGGCCTGTCCCACTCGCTGGCCAACGCCCTGACCAAGATGAAGGGCACCCCCCACGGCCTGGCCGTGGGCATGATGCTGTCATCGGTGATCCGCTTCAACGCCCCGGTGTGCGGCGCGGACTACGAGCACATAGCCCGCTATGTGCTGGATGAGGCCTGCCCCGCCGACCGGCAGGAGGCCTGCCTGGCCCTGGCCGAGGCGGTGGAGCGGATGGCCCGATCCCTGGGCATGCCCGCCAGCCTGAGCGAGTTGGATTTCCAGAAGAGCCAAATCCCGGCTCTAGTAGAGGAGGCCCTGCGCCAAGCCACCATCCAGTTCAACCCGCGCATGCCCACCGCCCAGGAGCTGACCACCCTGCTGGAAGCCTGCTTCTAGCGCTCTCCCCACCCTGCGAACCCACCCCAAGCCGGACTCCGGCTTGGGGTTTTTTCTTGGCTTAAGCCACCTCCCGATGCCCACTGAACGCGGGCGGATACCAAGGGCCGGGCCGCCAATCCAGCGCCCGGTGTTTAGGCTGATAAAAATTTTCGGTTGACAAACTGCAAACGTTTGCGATATCCACAAACATACTCAAACGGAGGCCCGACAGGGATCCATGGCCACGATCAAGGAAATAGCCAAAAAAGCCGGTATTTCCTATTCGTCCGTTTCCCGTGCCCTGAACAACCAGACCGGGGTGCGTCCCGAAATCCGCAAAAAGGTTTTGGAGATCGCCCAGGAGCTGAACTACCATCCCCACTCCTCGGCCAAGGCCCTGGTGCAAAACCGCATAGGCGTCCTGGGGGTGGTCATTCCCCGTACCAGCGAGTTCGCCTTCCAAAATCCTTATTATTCTCACATGTTGCTTGGCCTAAGCTCGGTGGCCAACGACATGGGCTACCATCTCATGCTGGTGATCAACCAGCAGCAAAGCTACGCCTCGCTGTATCACAGCCACCTGGTGGACGGCATCATCGTCCTGGCCAACCGCATCGACGACCATTATATCCCTGAATTGGTCAGGGATAACGTGCCCGCGGTGGTTGTGCCGGGTTATCCCGACGGTTGGGAGTTCGATATCCCCAGCGTCAATTCGGAAAACTACCAGGACGTCTACCGGGCCATCACCTACCTCATCAACCTGGGCCACCGGGATATCGCCTTTATCCTGGGTGGCATGAATTCCAATTACTCCCTGGTTCGCCTGGAGGCCTACAAGGCGGCCTTCCGCGACAAGGGATTGGAATACAAAGATAAATACATCAAGGAAAGCGACTTCTCCAAGACGGACGCCTTCCGTCTAATGGGTGATTTGCTTAACCTGCCCGACCCGCCCAGCGCAGTAATCAGCATCAACGACGCCACCACGCCCGGCGTCCTGCATCAAATCAACAGTCGTGGGCTCAGAATTCCCAAAGATATCTCCGTGGTGGCCATAGGCTGCTCGGATTTGGTGGATTTGACCGACCCGCCCCTGACCACCATCAAGGTCCCCGTGACCCAGGTGGGCAGGGCGGCTGCAAGGTTTCTAATTGAATTAATTGAAAAAGGCGAATGTCGGGAAAGGCATGTCGTCATCCCTTCCGCCCTGGTGGTCCGGGAATCGACCGGAGTCTGGCCCAACCGCTGAGGCGGACGGACCAAAGGCGCGGAACCTGGGAGCCTCTAAAAGAGCCCAAAAAATTTTGCTGATTGCTGCAAACGTTTGCGATTTTGACTGAATATATATCCCGTTAATACAACCTGATGGGGGTAGAGAAAGGATGTTCAGTAATGGATTACGCCATTCCCGCCGACCGCGTGGTAATCACCGTGGCCCAGACCGGGGCCATCACCAATAAGTCGCTAAACCCCAACGTGCCCGAGCAGCCGGCGGAGATCGCCCAATCGGCCTACGACTGCTTCAACGAGGGGGCGGCCATTGTGCACATCCACGCCCGGGACCCCCAGGGCGAGAATACCTCCGAGCTGTCCATTTTCGAGGACATCCATGGCCGCATCCGAGAAAAATGCGACTTGATCATCCAGGACAGCACGGGCGGCGGCCCCAACCTGACCCAGGAGCAGCGCGTCAATTGCATAAAGGCCAACCCGGACATGGCGTCCCTGAATATGGGCAGCATGATGCGGGTCGCGGGCCCTTACAAAGGCGTGCCCTTTTCGAACATGCCCGATGAGATCGACTGGTTCGTGGAGCAGATCACCCAGCGGGGTATCAAGCCGGAGATGGAGGTCTACAGCCACGCCATGCTCCAGGAGGTGCGCCGCCTGATCAAAGAGGGCCGGGTGCAAAAGCCCTACTACATCAACATCGTGCTGGGCATGCGCTACCAGGGGGCCGAAGCGGCCACCCCCAAGACCCTCACCTCCATGGTGGACAGCCTGCCTCCGGACAGCATCTTCAACTGCACCGGGGTGGGCTCGGCCCAGACTCCCCTGGCCACCATGGCCATGATCATGGGCGGCTGCGTGCGGGTGGGCCTGGAAGACAACATCTACTACGCCAAGGGCGAACTGGCCCAAAGCAACGCCCAGTTGGTGGCCAAAGTGGTGCGCATAGCCCGCGAGTTGGGCAAGCAGCCGGCCACCCCGGCCGAGGCGCGCCAATACCTGGGCCTGCCCCCGGCCAAGGCCTAGACCGGGACGGAGCGAGGAAAGCAAGCACATGAACGCCGAGCAGATCAAAAACGTCGCCGTCATCGGCATGGGCACCATGGGGCCGGGCCTGGCCCAGGCCTTCGCCCTGGCCGGTTTTCAGGTCACCGGCTTTGACGCCAATCCGGACATGAAGGGACAGTCCAGGAAAATATTCCAGGCCAACCTGGACAGCCTGGTGGAGTTCGGGGACCTGGAGCCCGCCAAGGCCCAGGCTGCGGCCTCCCGTCTCAACTTCGCCGACTCCCTGGCCGAGGCGGTGGCCCAGGCCGACCTGGTGGTGGAGGCGATCAGCGAAAAGCGCGCCATCAAGCGCCAAGTATACGCCCAAATCGCCGAGCACCTGGCGGCGGGCAGCCTGCTGTGGAGCAACACCTCCACCCTGAACATCTACGACCTGCTACCCGAGGAACTGATCCCCCGCTCCATCATCTCCCACTGGTTCGCCCCGCCTCACATCATCCCTCTGGTGGAGGTGGTCAAGGACCCCAGGGTGGCCCCGGATACGGTGGAGACCACCCTGGCCCTGCTGGAAAAGCTGGGTAAAAAAGCCATCGTCATCGAAAAGTTCGTGCCCGGCTTCGTCATCAACCGCATCCAGCGCCTGCTGGGCTATGAAATTTTCCACCTGCTGGAGGGCGGCTACATCAGCCCCGAAGACCTGGACCTGGCGGTGAAGGCCAGCATCGCCCCGCGCATGATGCTTTTGGGCCTGGTGCAGCGCTACGACTTCACCGGCCTGGATCTCAGCGCCCGCAACCTGCAAGACCAGGAATTCTATGACCCCCCGCTGGACCACCACCCCGCCCCTCTTTTCTCCCTGGTGGACAAGGGACACCTGGGGGTCAAGACCGGCCAGGGATTCTTCGACTATCGCGACAAGGACATCAGCGAAACCTTGCGCGATCGCGACCGTTATCTGATGCAAATAGTTAAGAGCCTGGATTTCTGCATTAAAAAAGAACGCCTAGTTTAACTCCATGGGGAGAGCGGCCCCGCGCACTATCAAGGAAGGACTGCAAATCATGACCGTTGGCGACAGATTGGCGCAACTCTTGGCTGAAAGCGGCGTGGACCGCGTTTTCGGCGTGCCCGGCGGGCAAACCCTGCCCCTGTACGAAGGCATCCGCAAGAGCAACGGAGCCATCAAGCACGTGCTCATGCGCGACGAGCGCAGCGCCGGCTTCGCGGCGGACGCCTACGCCCGCCTCACCGGCAAGCTGGGGGTTTGCGACGCCACCGTCGGCCCCGGCGCCACCAACCTGCTCTCCCCCCTGGCCGAGGCCCACTGCTCCTCAATACCCATGCTGGCCATCATCTCCGACATCTCCCGCGCCTGGGAGCACCGCCGCGTGCGGGGCAACGCCTCCCAAGCCATGGAGCAGTTGGAGATGTTCAAGCCGGTGAGCAAGTGGCAGGTCACCCTGACCCAGCCCGCTTCCCTGGAAAACGTCATCGACCAGGCAATCAGGGTGGCGGTGAGCGGCCGCCCCGGCCCGGTGGTGGTGGCGGTGCCCGACGACCTGGGCGACCTGGAAATCGACTGGCTGCGCCGGGTGCGCCCCGACGCCTCCTTCCCCCGCCACCGCAGCGCGCCCGAGCCCGCCCAGGTGCAGGCCGCCCGGGCAGCCCTCCTGCAGGCCAAAAAGCCGGTGCTGTTGGCGGGCGGCGGGGTGCATTCCTCCGGGGCCCTCAAGGAAGTGGCCGCCCTGGCCCGCAAGCTGGGCGCTCCGCTGGTCACCACCATCACCGGCAAGGGGGTCATGGCCGAGACCGATCCCCAGGTGTTCGGCGTGACCGGCTCCATGGGCAGCCCCAAGGCCAACGAGGTGGTGCGCCAGGCGGACCTGGTGTTCTTCATCGGCTGCAAGGCAGGCCAGTTGGCCACCTTCGGCTACGACTGCCCAGCCTACGGGGTGACCACCATCCACCTGGACATCGACCCCGAGGAGATCGGGCGCAACTTCCCGGACAGCATCGCCCTGGTTGGCGACGCCCGTTTGGGCTTGGGCGACCTGCTGACATCCCTGGATGGCGACAGCTTCGCCTACCAGTGGGACCTGGAGGCCCTGCGCCAAATCAACCAGCAGTGGTACGACGAAATGACCCTGCGGCCCCAAGTCCCCGGCGAGCCCCTGAAGGCCCAGGCGGTCACCCGCCTCATCGACCAGGCCATGGAGCCCGGCGACCTGGCGGTTTGCGACGCCAGCCTGCCCTCGGGATGGGCCGCGGCCTATCTGCGCCTAAAAGAGGCCGGGCGCTACTACATGGCCCCGCGCGGCCTGGCCGGGCTGGGTTGGGGGGCTCCTGCGGCGGTGGGCGCGGCCCTGGCCCGACCCGATGCCAAGCGGGTGTTTTTGTTCGCGGGCGACGGCGGCTATGCCTTCTCCATGCAGGAGATGGAGGTCATGGTGCGCCTGAAGCTGCCGGTGATCACCTGCCTGTTCAACAACAACGTGCTGGGCTGGATCAAGCACGTGCAGCTGGCCCGCTACGGCGACAACCACATCTCCACCGACTTCAGTCACATAGACTTCGCCACCGTGGCCAAGGGCTTTGGGGCCCGCAGCTACAAGGTAAACACCCTGGACGAACTCAGCGAAGCTCTGGAAAACGAACGCCGACCCGAGGGGCCGGCCATGATCGACATGACCACGGACCAGTACGAAACACCGGTGCTGCGCAACGCCTCGGGCGCGGCCTGAGGAGCAACCCGGCGCGAGACCCGAGGGACATGAGAAGTTCTACCTGATTACAAGGTAGTGGACACGAACCTAGGGAAAGGAGAGTCGCATGAGGCGTCTGAAATTGGGAACCATTTTGGCGGGCATCGCTGCCTTGTCGCTGGTGCTGCTGGGCGGCACGGCCATGGCTGCCTACCCGGACAAACCCGTCACCTTTATCGTCAACTATGGTGCGGGAGGCACCACCGACCTGACCAGCCGTCTGCTTTGCTCCGTAGCCGAAAAGCCCCTGGGCCAGACCATCACCGTGGTGAACAAGCCCGGCGGCGGCGGCACGGTGGGCCCCACCTATTTGGCGACCCGCAAGCCCAACGGCTACACCATCGGCGTGACCAGCTTCTCGCCCATGGCCGTGGCCCCGCACATGATGAAGGTCAGCTACACCCTTAAGGACTTCGCCTTCATCGCCGGCGTGTGCCGTTACCTCTACGGCGTGGCCGTGGCGGCCAACTCGCCCTACAAGACCTGGGCCGACCTGATGAAAGCCATCGAGAGCGGCAAGCGCCTGACCATGGCTACCCCCAGCCCGGTGCAGGCCATCCTGTTCCCGCGCTTGGCCAAGTTCACCGGCAAGAAAATGGATAACGTGGTCTGGGTGCGCTACAAGTCCGGCAAGGAGACCACCGTGGCGCTCTTGGGCGGTCACGTGGACCTGATCGTGGGCAACCCCATGGACATCGCTCCCCAGGTGAAGACCGGTGAGCTGCGCATGCTGGCTTCCTGCAGCCCGGTGCGCTGGCCCCTGCTGCCCGACGTGCCCACCCTGCACGAGCTGGGCTACAAGGTCGACATCGACTCCTGGTTGGGTTTTGCCGCTCCGGCGGGCATCAAGGAAGACCGCCGCGCCAAGCTGCAGAACGCCTTCAAGGTCGCCGTCGAGGACAAGAACATCCAGAAAAAGATGATCGACCTGGGCATGGCCCCCATGTTCATGAGCGGCGCTGAGTACAACCAGTTCTGCGAGAAGGGCTTTGTTGAAATGGGCGCGGACCTCAAGACCGTGGGCCTGGAAAAGAAGAAGAAATAACACCCGGCAGACCGGGCGATGGGTGGCTCTTGGCCGCTGCACATGAGCGACGCTCTCAACTTTTGACCGGGAAAAGCCTTGCGGCTTTCTAACCGACGGCCGCAAGGCGTTTCCCCGGTTCACCAGGCGGGAGCCACCCCATTTTTCACATCCATGGGTCCAAGTGACGCGACGCCGCCATTTGAGGAGTAAACATGTGGGACTTACTATTTAACGGTTTCGCCGAAATCCTGGCCCCAGGCAACCTGATATACCTGTTGGGCGGGGTCACGGTGGGTATCATCCTGGGTGCCATTCCCGGGCTGACCGCCACCATGGGCATAGCCATGGTCATCCCCCTGACCCTAACCCTGCCCCCCATACCCAGCCTGATGATGCTCATGGGGGCCTACAAGGGCGGCATCTTCGGCGGCTCCATCGCGGCGATCCTCTTATGCGCGCCGGGAACATCGGCGGCCGCGGCCACTGTAGCCGACGGCCATGCCCTAGCCAAAGCGGGCAAGGCCATAAAGGCGCTCAAAATTTCGCTGACCGCCTCGGTGATAGGCGACACCTTCAGCGACATCGTACTGATTTTCCTGGCCGTGAACCTGGCCCGGGTGGCCCTGCAGTTCGGCCCCGGCGAGTTCACCGCCGTGGCCATCATGGCTCTGACCATCGTGGGTCCGGCCTCGGGCAAGTCCTTGCTCAAGGGGCTGATAACCGCGGTGGGCGGCCTGATGCTGGCCCTCATCGGCCTGGACCCCGGCACCTCCCTGCCGCGGCTCACCTTCGACCTCAACGAGTTGGTTGATGGTATCGCCCTGGTGCCCATGCTCATCGGCCTGCTGACCATCCCCGAAATCATGGCCCAGTATGAGAAGCGAGTTAAGGCGGTGAAGGCGCACATTCCTCCACCGTCCTGCAAGGACGACACCCGCATCACCCGCAAGGACTGGAAGCAGATGGTGCGCCCCATGATCAGCGGATCCCTGCTGGGCACCACCATCGGCATCATCCCCGGCTTGGGGCCCACCCTAGGCGCCTTCATGGGCTACGATGCGGCCTGGCGGCAATCCAAGCACCGCGAGGAGTTCGGCCGGGGCTCGGTGGAGGGCATCGCCGGAGCCGAGTCCGGCAACAACGCGGTGAGCGGGGCCAACCTAGTGCCCTTGTTGGGCCTGGGCGTGCCTGGTGACGTGGAGGCGGCCATCCTGGTGGGAGCCTTCCTGATCCACGATCTGACCCCCGGTCCCTTGATCTTCCAGGAAGCGCCCAACGTGATCTATGGCCTGTACGCGGGCCTGCTCATGGCCAACCTGCTTCTTTACGTTATCGCCCGCGGCTTGTTGCCCAGCTTCACCAAGGCGGCGGGGCTAAGGGTAACCATCATCTTCCCGGTGATGCTGGTACTGTGCGCGGTGGGCTCCTATGCCTTTAACCAGAGCCTGTTCGACGTGGGCGTGACCTTCGGCTTCGGCCTGCTGGGCTACGGCCTGAACAAGCTGAACTTCCCTCGGGCCACCTTCCTCATCGGATTCATCCTGGGGCCCTTGCTTGAAGACAACTTCCGCCGGGCCATGGTTATCAGCGAAGGCCACGCGGACATACTCTTCGAAAGCCCGCTGTCCATCGGCCTGTGGATATTCACCGTGATTTCGGTGGGCACCATTCTCTACAGCAAATGGCGGCAGCGCCAACGGGTGGCGGCCCTGGCCCCGCCCACGCCCCAGGAAAGCGAAGAGATATTGGAAGTCCCCGCCGATGGCGAAAGCAAGGGCGGGTATCTGCGCATATCCAACTTCGCCATGCAACTGGGCGGCGCGCTGGTAATCTTCTGCTTCTTCCTGTTCTGCTACCTGGTGGTCTTCCCGGCCCAAGTGGAAACCCCCGGTGGTTTCGGGGTCTCGGCCCTGCTGTTCCCCAACTCGCTGTTGTTCCTGGGCCTGCTGTTCTCGGGCCTGCTGGCGCTGGACCATATTCGCCGGCGCAAGACCTACGGCTACAGCAAGATGAACTACACCGCAGCGATCAGGGTGTGCAGCTACGTAATAGGTATGGTCCTTTACATCCTGGGCCTGGAGTACCTGGGCTTCATGATCAGCTCCATCCTGGGCATCCTGGGCTTCTGCATCCTCCTGGGCGAGCGCAAGATGGTGGTGGTGGGTCCCCTGGCCGTCCTGGCTCCCCTGGCGATCTACCTGCTGTTCGAGCACGGGCTGGGGGTTCAGCTCCCGGGCATGCCTTGGCTTGATTCCTAAAAGCAAACCTCAGGCCTCTCGGCGCTGCCGGGAGGCCTGAGGTAAAATAGATCAGTATGGCTTGAACAAGAATTGGAGACAGCATGCAAGCGGTACTGGTTAAGTCTCCCGGAGGCTCCGACCAACTCTACCTGGGCCAGGCGCCCGACCCCCAACTCAAAGAGCATCAGGTCCTGGTGAAAATCAAGGCGGCCGGTGTGAACCGGGCCGACACCTTGCAGCGCCGTGGCCAGTATCCCCCTCCTCCCGGCGAAAGCGACATCCTGGGCCTGGAGATGGCCGGCGAAGTGGTGGAGGCCGGTCCGGGCTGCGAGCGCCTCAAGCCCGGCGACAAGGTCTTCGGCATCCTTTCCGGCGGCGGCTACGCCGAGTACGTGGCCCTGGACGAAGGCCTGGCAATGCCCATACCAGAGGGCATCGCCTTTGAGCAGGCGGCGGGCATGGCCGAGGTGTTCCTCACCGCCTATCAGGCCCTCTTCTGGCTGGGCAGGCTGCAACCCGGCGAAAACGTGCTGATCCACGCCGGGGCCAGCGGAGTGGGCACCGCGGCCACCCAGTTGGCCAAGCTGGCCGGGGCCAGGGTGCTGGTGACCGCCAGTTCCCAGGAGAAGTTGAAAGCCTGCCGCGCCCTGGGGGCCGACGTGGGCATCAACTACAAGCAGGAAGATTTCCCCACCAGGGTGATGGAGGCCACGGACAAGCATGGGGCCGACGTGCTCATCGACTTCATCGCGGCCGCTTATTATCAGCGCAACCTGGCCTCCCTGGCCCTGGATGGCCGCATGGTCATGCTGGCCTTTATCGGCGGGCATCTGGCCGAATCGGTGGATTTGCGCCCCATGCTGGGCAAGCGCATAACGGTGATGGGCACCACCCTGCGCAGCCGCACCCTGGATTATCGGGTCAGGCTGAGCCGGGAGTTCACTGCCAAGTATCTGGCCAAGTTCACCAGCGGCGAGATCAAGCCCGTCCTTGACAGCGTGATCCCTTGGAGCGATGTTAGGGCGGCCCATGAACGCATTGAAGCCAACTTGAACGTTGGCAAAATAATACTGCGGATATCCTGAGCCGGAGCGTAAGCGGACACTGGCCACGGGACCAATTTTGCAGCGCTGAGACAAGACACCGCCGGGATGATCCGCAGGCTAAATTATAGGAGAAAGTCCCCATGAAAATTATGATTTGCGGCGCAGTGCGCACTCCCATCGGCAATTACATCGGCGCTCTGCGCGATGTCCCCACATACAAGCTGGGCGCTTTGGTCCTCAATGAAGCCGTCAAGCGGGCCGGAGTGGACCCGGCCAAGGTCGACGACGTCATCATGGGCCAGTCCTATCAGAACGGCGAATCGGTGAACATCGCCCGCATGTCGCTGTTGGCCGCCGGTTGGCCGGACCACGTGACCGGCCTGAGCATCGACCGCCGCTGCCTGTCGGGCCTGGACGCCATTTGTTTGGGAGCCATGAAGATCATGAGCGGCTTCGCCGACATCGTGGTGGCCGGCGGGGTGGACAGCATGAGCCGGGCCGAGTTCTACATCCCCGGCGAGTTCATGAAGTGGGGCGTGGGCGGAGCCAATGACCCCAAGTGGGGCTTCATGCCCCGGGGCCACGGGGCCATGTCCATGTGGGGCATCCCCTTGTTCGACCGCATCCAGCGGGCCAGGGTGATGTCCCAGCCCGTGGAGCGCTACGGCGAGCTCAACTCCATGATGACCTGGGCCGAGGCCGCCGCCAAGGCCGAAGGCGTGACCAGGGAAGAGGCCGACCGCTGGTCCCTGCGCAGCCATCAAAGGGCCATCGCGGCCATAGACGCGGGCAAGTTCGATGAGGAGATCGTGCCCGTGGAAGTGCCCGGCAAAAAGGGGGAGGTCAAGCTGGTCTCCCAGGACGAGCCGCCGCGGCGCGATTCCTCCCTGGAGCGCCTGGCCAAGCTGCCCACGGTATACCCCGACGGCATCTGCACCGCGGGCAACTCCAGCACCGAAAACGACGGTGCGGCCGCCCTGGTGCTGATGAGCGAAGAGACCGCTCAAAAGCTGGGGGCCAAGCCCCTGGGCCACTTGGTATCCTTCGGCATCGCCGCCTCGGACCCGGCCCTCACCTACCCCGCCGTACCGGCCTCGGTCAACAAGGCCCTGGACAAGGCGGGCATGACCCTGGACCAGATGGAGCTCATCGAGATTCAGGAAGCCTTCGCCGCCCAGGTCTTGGCCGACGCCAAGCTCATGGGTCTGACCTACGAGGACATGGACCCTATCGTCAACGTCAACGGCTCGGGCATCTCCCTTGGCCATCCCATCGGAGCCACCGGGGCCATGCGCATGGTCACTTTGCTGCACGAGATGCAGCGCCGGGGCGCCAACTTCGGCATGGAAACCATCTGCGGCGGCGGCGGTCAGGGCATCGCCGCCATCGTGGGCCGTTAGGCTTACAGAAGGCAACGCCTTGCTGATCCGTTCGTTCTCACCCACCTTTGGCAACGTAGCCACCGAGCCCGCTCGGTGGCTACGGGACCAGGGGTGGCAGGTGGAGCTTTGGCCCCAGGGGCAGCCCGTTGAGCGGGCCGCAACCAAGGAACTGATCGCCGACTGCCACGGCCTGGTCACCGGCATGGCCCCCATCGACCGGGAGATGCTCCTGGCCGCGCCCCATCTCAAGGTGGTCACCATGCACGGCACCGGCACCGATCACATCGATATGGCCTTCGCCAAAAAGCGCGGCGTGGTGGTGTGCAACGTGCCCGGCGGCAACCAAAGGGCCGTGGCCGAACTGGCCATGGGCCTTATATTCTCCCTGGCCCGCGGCATCCCCCAGGCCAGACAACTGGTGCTGGACGGCGGCTGGTCCCCGGTGATCGGCTGCGAGGTGGGCGGCAAGACCCTGGGCATCCTGGGCCTGGGCAAGATCGGCCGGGAGCTGGCGCGCATGGCCCACGCCTTGGGCATGGAAGTGGTGGCCCACACCCGCACCCCGCGCCCGGAGTTCGCCGCCGAGTTGGGCCTTACCCTTCTGCCTCTGGACGAGCTGCTGGCCCGCTCTGACTTCATCAGCCTGCACCTGCCCCTGAAGCCCGAAACCAAAGGCTTGATCGGGGGACGCGAGCTGGCCCTGGTAAAGCCCGGCGCGTATCTGCTCAATCTGGGACGTGGCGGGGTGGTCGACGAGGCGTCCCTTTACGAGGCCCTGTCTCAGGGCCGCCTGGGCGGGGCCGCCCTGGACGTCCTGGCTCAGGAGCCACCCCAGGGCAATCCCCTGCTGGAGCTCAGTCAGGTGATCGTGGTGCCACACATCGGCGGCTACACCGTGGAGAGCCTGAGCCAGGTGGGCTGGACCTGCGCCCGCAACATCGCCGCCGTGCTGAGGGGCGAGCAGCCGCCCCATCCGGTAAACCTCTGAACCTGCGCCCATGGACCGCCCGCCCGAGCGGCCCGCCTTTTCAAGGAAACAACATGAACGCCATAGAAATCGTCGCCGAACTCATGTCCGCCGCCGTATCCACGGCCCCCAAGACCCGAGGCCTGGACTATGTGGAAACCAAAATCGTGCGAGGCGAGGAGCTGGGAAAGCTGGCCCAGGCGGTGGAGGATTTTCCCCGGACTCCCCGCACCGCCTACTTCCAAAACAACGCCCAGGACATCCGCTCCTGCGGGACGCTGCTGCTGGTGGGCCTGAAGTCCTCGCCGCCCAACGGGCTGGATTGCGGGGCCTGCGGCTTCCCGGACTGCAAGTCCATGGCCAAGCACGGCAAGGTGGACGGCAACTTCCAGGGGCCGGTGTGCATGTTCCGTCTCCTGGACATGGGCATCGCCCTGGGCTCTGCGGTCAAGACCGCAAGCATGCACAACATATACAATCGCATCATGTACAGCGCCGGTGTGGCCGCACGGCGCATGGGACTGGTAGACTGGGACGTCGCTATGGGCGTACCCTTGGCCATAGGAGCCAAAAATATTTTCTTTGACCGCAAGTAGCTGGAAAGCGGCGCGGGGCCTGCCCGCTTGAGACCTTTCCGGCAGCGGAGGTGAGCCCCGTGAATTTGGATCGCGAATTTAAAAATTGGCTGGTGTCGCTCAGGCACGATCTGCACCAACACCCCGAGGTGGCCCTCAAGGAGGAGCGCACCACCAGGCAAATCCTGGCCCATCTTAAGCAACTGGGCATAGAGGCCCACGGCCTGTCGGGCATGACCGGCGTGGTGGGGCTCATCAAGGGAGGCCAGGAAGGGCCGACCCTGGCCATCCGGGCGGACATAGACGCCCTGCCGGTCCAGGAGATGAACCAGGTCCCCTACAAATCCACCCACCCCGGATTCATGCACGCCTGCGGCCACGACGTTCACACGGCCGTCTTGCTGGGGCTGGCCCGTCTGGTCATGGACTCCGGCCTGGCCCAGCGTATGCGGGGCAACCTGAAGTTGATCTTCCAGCCCGCCGAGGAAACCGGCGTGGGCGCGCGCATGATGGTGGAGCGGGGGGTTTTGGAAAACCCGGCCGTGGACCGCATCATCGCCGCGCACGTGGCCGGAGACCTGCCCACCGGCCACATGGGGGTCAACTTCGGCCAGAGCCACGCCTCCAACGATCTATTCCGCCTGAACATCAAAGGCAAGGGCACCCATGGAGCCCGCCCCCACCAGGGCAACGACCCGGTGGTGGCCGGAGCCTATCTGGTCAACGCTCTGCAATCGGTGGTGGCGCGGCGGGTGGACCCCCTGGAGGCGGCGGTGATCAGCGTGTGCCGCTTCCACGCGGGCGAGGCCCTGAACGTCATCCCCGAGACCGCCGAGCTGGCCGGCACCATGCGGGCCATGACCACGGCGGTGCAAAAAGAGCTCAACGAGCAGTTGCAGCGCATGGTGCGGGGCATATCCGAGACCTTCAACGTGGAATGCGACCTCAAGGTGGAGGAGGTGTTCCCGCCCTGTATGAACGACCCCCAGGTGGTGGAATTCATGGAGCAGTGCGCGGGCACGGTGGTGGGGCTGGACAAGGTGCACCACTCGCCGCCGGTGACCGGCTCCGAGGACTTCGCCTTTTTCACCCAGCTGGTCCCCGGCGCCATCGTACGCCTGGGCTGCGGCGACGGCCACGGCGAACCGGCCCTGCACTCGCCCCGTTTCGACGTGGACGACGAGGTGCTCTTCACCGGAGTGCGCGTCTTCTACGAGGCGGTCAACCGCTACTTGGGCTGATACCGCCCCATCGCTGAATAAAGTCAGGGCGGCCCCTTAATGGGGTCGCCCTGCTTGCATCTGGGATTGGAGCGCCTGGGTTAAAGACCGTTTATTTACGCTCGTGCTCCTTGAAAGCCTCGTACCCGGAAACGATGTCCAGAAGCTCCTCGGTGATGGCCATCTGCCGCTGCTGATAATAGCGGCGGGTGAGTTCGTCCATGCGCTCGGCGATGCTCTTTTCCGCCCCCTGCATGGCCGCCAGGCGTGAGGCGTTTTCGCTGGCCGCGCTCTCGGCCAAGGCCTGATACAAGCCGATAAACAGGTATTGCCGCAGCAGGGCCGAGAACAGGGCCTGGGGGTCCATGGTGAAGCCGGGCAGGCTGGGCCCTTGCCATGGCTCCTGGCGCAGCTTTTCCAGCCACTGCTGGTCCAGGGGCAACAGCTCCCGTTTGCGGGGCTTGTAGGCCGCGCCGTGCAACTGCTGGTTGTAATAGAGCTGCACCCGATCGATGCCCTGGCGAGCGCCCCAGGTCTGGATGTGAAACAGCAACTCGTGCACCAGGGGGGTGATGCCCGCGATGGAGCCGGGCACTGCGAGATAGCTTTCCGCCTGGCCCCCCGCGTCTTCCCACGGCCCCAGCACCCGCTGACCCACGGCCACCATGGGCAAACCGGCTATGGGCACCGAAGCGGCGGCCAAATCTTCCAGGGCGAAGCTGGTCACCTGCTCGTTTAGTGAGCCTGCCATGCCCTGGTCCGAGCCGAAGATGATGACCCCCAGGTTGCCCGTGGCCCGGCGGCGCGCCGTGGGCTGGTGCCCCCCCGCTCCCAAGACCACGGCCAGACCCAACTCCACGGTGCGGGCGTAGTCAGACAGGGAGCGCACCGCCTTTTCATATTGGCGGATGTTCACCGCGGCCATGGCCTTCATGGTCTTGACCACGGACTGCAAGTCCTCGGTGCTGCCCAGCTTGCGCTTTAGTCCCTCGACGGTTTCCATGCCTAAGCCTTCTCCTCCTCCTGGGGAGCTTCGGGCCCGGGCGCGGCTTGTCCATCCGGTGCTTGCACGATTTCATCTGCCTCATCGAGCTTCAGGGCCTGGCGGGCGGCCTCGGTGATCTGCGCCAGCCCCTGGTCGGATAGCGGCTCGCCGTTTTGGATGCCCTCGGCGATCTCCTCCAGCGGCCCCTGCATGACCCGGCGCACCTCTTCCTCGGCCCCAGCCACCGCGTCCAGCTCCAAGGAGTCGAAAAGGCCCTGGTTCACCGCGACCAAAGCGGCGATCTGCTCGGCCACGGGCAAGGGCTGGTATTGGGGCTGCTTGAGCACCTCGCGCACCCTGCGCCCGCGCTCCAGGTTCTTGCGGGTGTCCTCGTCCAGGCGGCTGCCGAAGCGGGCGAAGGATTCCAGCTCCTCGAACTGGGTGTAGGCAAGCCGGAGGTCGGCGGCCACCCGGTGGTAGGCTGGGAGTTGGGTCTTGCCTCCCACCCGGCTCACGCTCTTGCCCACATCCACTGCCGGGAGGATGCCCTTGCGGAACAGCTCGGGGTTCAGATACACCTGGCCGTCGGTTATGGAGATGAGGTTGGTGGGGATGTAGGCGGAGAGGTTCTGGGCCTCGGTCTCGATGATGGGCAGGGCGGTGAGCGAACCGCCGCCCAGGTCGTCGCGCAGGTGAGTGGAGCGCTCCAGCAGGCGCGAGTGCACGTAGAAGATGTCGCCGGGAAAGGCCTCGCGCCCCGGCGGGCGGCGCAGCAGCAGGGACAGCTCCCGGTAGGCTCTGGCGTGGCGGGTGAGGTCGTCGTAGACCACCAGCACGTCGCGGCCCTGGGCCATGAAGTACTCGCCCATGCTGGTGGCCGCGTAGGGCGCGAAAAATTGCAGGCCCGGCGGGTCCTCCTCGGTGGCTACCATCACCAGGCTGTATTCCATGGCCCCGGCCTCGCGCAGGCTGCCGATCACCCTCGCCACCGCCGAACTGCGCTTGCCCACCGCACAGTAGATGCAGATGACGTCCTTGTCGCGCTGGTTCAGGATGGTGTCGATGGCCAGGGCGGTCTTACCGGTCTGGCGGTCGCCCAGGATAAGCTCCCGCTGGCCCCGGCCGATGGGTATCATGGCGTCCACCACCTTCATGCCGGTCTGCAAAGGCTCGGTGACCGGGGCACGTTGCATGATCTCCGGGGCGGGGCGCTCCACGGGCAGGCGCTCGGCCGCCTCGATGGGCCCCAGGTTGTCCAGGGGCTTGGCCCGGGCATCCACCACCCGGCCCAGCAGCTCCGGCCCCACCGGCGTGTCCAGCACCCGGCCGGTGCGCCGCACCTCGCCGCCCGCGGACAGGCCCTCCCCATGGTCCAGCAGGATAACCCCCACCTCGCGGGCGTCCAGGTTGAAGGCCATGCCCTCCACGCCGCCCTGGAACAGAAGTATCTCCTCGCTCTGCACGCCCTTGAGGCCGGAGACCTGCACCACGCCGGGTCCCACGCTCTGCACCTCGCCCACCTCTTGCAGGCGCGGGCTGAAGCCGGTGCGCCCTTCGCTTCCCAAGGCTTTGCCCACCGCCTCCAGGGCTTGGCGCATTTCAGGCTCTCGCTCAGACACGGCTTTCCTCTGCCTGCTCTTGGGGCGCTTCACGGGCCTCGCCCGCGATGCTTCTCAGGGAGCGCTCCAAACGCTGCTCCACCTGCTGGCCCATCTCGCGCAAGTACTCCTCAAGGCTCCAGGCCAGTTTGCGGCCCGGCAGCCTTATCTCCAGGCCCAGAAGCAACTCCGGTGCGTGCTCGAACTCCAGGTTCGCCGCTCCCCCTGCCAGCCCGGCTAGAGCCTGGCGCAACTGATCCCGCTGTGCCTGGTCCAGCTCAAAAGCGCTACGCACCACCAGGGCGGTGGTTTCCGAAAGGGCGGCCTGCAACTCCTCACGCGCGCTGTCGTCCAAGTCTTTCAGCTTGCCCAGGAACACCTCCAAGGCGCGCTGGTCCAGGTTTGCATCGGCCAGTTCCTCCAGGGCCTGGCGGGCCATGCCGGCGGCTCCCTGGGCGGCCAGGCGGGCCAGGTCCCCGGCCAGGGCCTGGCGGTCGCGCTCCAGGGATTCCTGCCAGGCGCTGCGGCGGCCCTCCACGTCCTCCTTGGCCCGCGCCACCAACTCCTCGCGGCGCTGGTCGGCCTCCTGCTTTACCTGCTCCAGTATCTTGAGGCTCTCGGCTTCCAGGTCCTCTTTCTTGGCGGCCAGTTCCAGCACGCTCTGCCGTGCCTTTTCCTCCCTGGCCTCGGCCTCCTCGAAGCGCCCGGCTATGGAGGCCTCCCGCTCGTCGATGGCCTTGATGATGCGGTCGTAGAGGAACCGCTTCAAGAGCCAGATCAGGATCAGGAAGTTGACGACCTGGGCCGCCACGGTGAACCAGTCTATGAGCACGGCCTAGCTCCCAGCCTTTTGCACCACATAGTCCCAGAAGGGGTTGGCGAACAGCAGGATCATGGAGACCACGAAGCAGTAGATGGCCGTGGACTCGACCATGGCCAGCCCCACGAATAGGGTGCGGGTGATGGTGTTGGACTCGTCAGGCTGTTGGGCCATGGCGGCCAGGGCCTGGGCCACAGCGCGGCCCTCGCCCAGGGCGGGGCCAATGGAGCCGATGCCGATGGTGATGCCAGCAGTGGCCACCGAGATCATGCCTATGAGGCCCAAATTATCCATTGTCATCTCCTTTGGCTAAGGCCTCTTCCTGGGCCTTTTGTTCGTATTGCTTTTGGATGCGTACGGCGGAGGCGATATAGACCATGGCCAGCACCGCGAAGATGTAGGCCTGGATCATGCCGGTGAGAAGCCCCAAGGCCTGCATGACCACCGGAAAAATGATGGGGGTGATGGCCAGCAGGATGGCGGCGATTTTGGTGCCGCTCATGATGTTGCCGAAAAGGCGCACCGCCAAAGCCAGGGTGCGGCTGAGCTCGCCCAGGATGTTCATGGGCAGCATGATGAACGAGGGCTTGACGTAGAGCCCCAGGTAGTTTTTCACCCCCCGGCTTTGGATGCCATATGCCGGCACCCCAACCAGCACGCACAAGGCCAGGGCGGCGGTGGTGGACAGCGAACCGGTGGGAGGCACCCAGCCCGGAATGATGGTGAGCAAATTGCTCAGGGCAATGAACAAAAACAACGAGCCCACGAAGGGCAGAAAAGGCGCGGGGTCGCCGTGGGCGATGTCCCTTATCTGGGTGCGCATGGCCTGCACCAGCACCTCCAGGAAGTTCTGCCAGCGCGACAGCTTGCGCCCCGACTGCACGCGCCGGGTGGCCAGCCAGGCCCCCAGGGTAAGCAACAGCATGGTGATCCAGGTGAAGACGATGGTGGCGTTGATCTTGACCCATTGCCAATGCCAGAAAATCAACGCGTCCGGGCTGATGTCCTTGATGCCCATGAGGTCCAGGGATTCCATTATGCACCCCGCCCGGCCGGACGCAACAGGCGCACCAGCACCAGCCGCATGAAGATCATGCCCACCACCGCCGCGGTCAGGCGACGCCAGTCCCCGGCCATTACCAGGTACATGGCGGCCAGGCTGACCCCCAGGCGCAGCAACATGCTGGCCAGGCTCAGCGCCGCCGGGTAGCGGGCCGTGGCCAGGCGGCGCACCGTCCAGTACAGTCCGCCGAAGAAAAACGCGCCCACCGCCAAGCCCACCACAAAGGGCAGGATCATGCCGGTCAGGGCGAACTCGCTCATAGCCATGATCAGTCCTTCTTGCTCTCGCGCTTTATCCAGAACCAGGCGTTAAGGCAGCCCACCGCCACCCCCACCACCAGCAGGGTTAGGGTCCAGGACGGGGGGCCGGGGTAGCGGCCATCCAGCCACACCCCCAGGGCCACGGCCGCCACGGTGGGCACGGCCACCGCCCACCCCACCATGCCGAACATGCCCAGGCCGAACCACACCGAGCGGTTTTCCTCGCGCGCCTTTATCTTGCGCTCTTCCTTGCCGCCCACTTCCTTGGGGAAGCGCTGTTCCGCCTTTTTCCTTGGTTCCGGGGTCATCAATGTATCTCGTGGAGTTCCAGGAAGCGCCGCACGAAACCGGCCTCGATCTTGGCCATGGCCGTGCGCGCCTTTACCTCGTACTCGTCCAGCTCGCGGAACTGCTCGTCCACCAGGCTGCGCAACTCACCCAGCTTGCCGCCGCGCACTCCCCGCCGGGTGGAGACCAGCACCTCCTGGCCCTGCTTGACCAGCACCCCCTCGTCCAGGGCAAGGAACTGCTCCACGCCTTTCTGGTCCATGAAACTGAGGATGCCCGGCGACAGGGCGGCCACGAAATCCACGTGCCGGGGCAGCAGGCAGAAGGAGCCGTTCTCTCCCTCGGCCACCACCTTGGCCACCTCCTGGTCCATCAGCACCTGATCGGGCAAGAGCACCTTCAGCTTCATTTTTGAGCCTCGTTTATGGTGCCGATCATGTACAGGGCGCGTTCGGGGTAGTCGTCGAACTCGCCGTCCAGGATGCGGCGGCAGCCGTCGATGGCTTGCTCCAGGCTGACCCTTTTGCCCTGTTTGCCGGTGAACTGTCCGGTGACCGCGAAGGGCTGGGTGAGGAAGCGCTCCAGCCGCCGCGCCCGGCGCACCACCTTGCGGTCAGCCTGGGAAAGCTCCTCCAGGCCCAGCATGGCGATGATGTCCTTGAGCTCCTCGTAGTTGGCCAGGGTGGAGCGGATGTCCTGGGCCACCTTGAAGTGGCGCGCCCCCACCACGTGGGGCACCAGCATGCTGCTGGCCGATTGCAGGGGGTCGATGGCCGGATAAAGGCCTTCCCCTGCCCGCTTGCGGCTGAGCACGATGGAGGCCGAGAGGTGACCGAAGGTGTGCACCGCCGCCGGGTCGGTGAAGTCGTCGGCCGGTACGTACACCGCCTGCACGCTGGTGATGGAGCCGGTGGTGGTGTTGGTGATGCGCTCCTCCAGGGCGGCCAGCTCGCTGGCCAGGGTGGGCTGGTAGCCTAGGCGGGAGGGCAGCTGGCCCATGAGCCCGCTCACCTCCATGCCCGCCTGGATGAAGCGGAAGATGTTGTCGATGAGCAAGAGCACGTCGGTGCGCTGGTCGTCGCGGAAAAACTCAGCCATGGTCAGGGCAGCGTGCCCCACCCGGAAACGCGCCCCGGGCGGCTCGTTCATCTGGCCGAAGACCATCACCGTGTTTTTGAGCACCCCGGACTCCTTCATCTCGCGGTAAAGCTCCTCGCCCTCGCGGCAGCGCTCGCCGATGCCGCAGAACAGGCTCACCCCGTGGTAGCCGGAGACCATGTTGTTGATCAGCTCCATGATGAGCACCGTCTTGCCCACCCCGGCCCCCCCGAACAGCCCGGCCTTGCCGCCCTGCTCCAGCGGACTGAGCACGTCGATGGCCTTGATGCCGGTCTCGAATATCTCGCTGCCCGTGGACTGGCGGTCCAGGGGCACCGGCTCCTGGTGGATGGAACGCCACTCGCCACCGGTGACCGGCTCGCCCAAATCTATGGCCCGGCCGAAGACGTTGAACATGCGCCCCAGCACCCTTTGCCCCACCGGCACCCGCAGGGGCAAACCGGTGGGCCACAGGGGCGAGCCCTCGGCCAGGCCCTGGGTGGGGGTGAGGGCCACGCCGCGCACCGTGTGCTCGTCCACGTGGCGCACCACCTCGATGATGATGTCCCTCTCGGGCCCAGCCTCCAGCACCTCCAGGATGGGCGGGAGCCCTTCCGGGAAAAAGCCGTCCACCACGCTGCCGCGCACCGAACTCACCGTGCCGGGTTTGCCTTGCCTGTCCGCCGCCGCTGTAGCTTGCAAAAATTCACCTCGCTCAAAATCGGCTCACTGTTTAGATAGTAGCAAGAAACGAGGCTCAACCTCAAAAACAAGCGGCTGGTCCCAAAGGACCAGCCGCCTGAAAATTGGTGTCGCTCCGGCCAGAGCCGGAGGCTGTTTTAGAACCTGCCGGGACCCTCCGGCGGCAGCAGCAGCTCGGTGCCGGTGCGCTGACGCACCTCCTCCAACTCCACACCCTCGGCGATCTCCAGCAACAGCAGGCCTCGCCGAGTGGGCTGCATCACCGCGATCTCGGTGATGATCAGGTCCACGCAGGACTTGCCGGTGAGCGGCAGGGTGCACTCCTCCACGATCTTGGGGTTGTCCGCCCGGTCGTTGTGGTTGGTAACCACCACCAGGCGGCGTGCCTTCTGGGCCACCTCCATGGCCCCGCCGATGCCGGGGGCGTACTTGCCGGGGATGATCCAGTTGGCCAGGTCGCCCTTGCCGCTGACCTCCAGGGCGCCCAGGAAAGCCACGTCCAGGCGGCCGCCCCGGATCATGGCGAAGGAAACCGAGCTATCGGCGAAAGACGCGCCAGGCACCAACTCCACGTAGGCCCCGCCCGCGTCGATGAGGTTGCGGTCCTCCTCGCCTCTGCGGCAGCGGCCTCCCATGCCCAAAACGCCGTTTTCCGCGTGCACGAAGAACTGGACCTCAGGCGGCAGGAACTTGGCGATGAGGGTGGGGATGCCGATGCCGAAGTTCACCACCTTGCCTTCGCTGATCTCCTGGGCCGCGCGGGCGGCGATCTTGTCTTTATATGATGTGGTGCTCAAGGATGCCATACTCCTCGCTGAGCTCTTCCAGGAGAACTACGTGGTCAACAAAAGCGCCGGGCGTGTGCACGTGCTCCGGGTCCAGGTCGCCGATCTCCACCACCTCCTCCACCTCGGCGATGACCGTGGTGGCGGCGGTGGCCATGACCGGGTTGAAGTTCATGGCGCTCTTGGCGTAGACCAGGTTGCCGAAGCGATCGGCCTTGGCCGCGTGCAATAGGGCCACGTCACCCTTGAGGGCCGACTCCACGATGAGCTCCCGGCCCTCGAACCACATGGTCTGCTTGGTGCTGGAGAGCAGCTCGGTGTCCATGCCTATGTCGGTGAGCAGACCGAACAGCCCGGCGCCGCCCGCCCGTATCTTCTCGGCCAAAATACCCTGGGGATAAAACTCCACCTCCACCTCGCCCCGGTTCATCATGCCGATGACCGTTTTGTTGAGACCCAGGTGGGTGGTGATCATCTTGCGCACCAAACCGGCCTCCACCAGTTTGGAGATTCCCATATGATCCTCGTTGGCCTCGTTCTTGACCACGGTGAGTTCGTTGACACCGCCTTTGAGCAGGCCGTCCAACAGGGTGAACGGTGTGCCCGGCACTCCAAAGCCGCCCACCATCACCGTGTCGCCGGGGTTCACCCGGCTAAGAGCCTCCTCAAGGCTGCAAACTTTGTTCATAACCTACGACATCTCCCAGACGCGCCCATATCTAGCCAAGGCGCTCGATGAGGGTGGCCACGCCTTGGCCGCCACCCACGCAGGCGTTGGCCACACCCCAACGCGCTTGTTTCTCCTCTAGTATGCGGGCCAGGGTGCCCACCAGGCGCACGCCGGTGGCTCCCAGGGGATGACCCAGGGCGGTGCCTCCACCCTTTATGTTGACCCTCTCCGGGTCCAGGCCCAACTGCTTGATGCAGTTGAGGGCCACGATGCAAAAAGCCTCGTTGATTTCCCAGAAGTCAATATCCTCCACCCTGAGGCCCGCCTTGTCCAGGGCCATGCGCGAAGCGGGCACCGGCCCCTCGCCCATCAGGGTGGGGTCCACGCCCACGAAACCCACCGAGCGCACCGCGGCCAAGGGCCTCACTCCCCTGGCATCCGCCGCCTGGCGCGACATCAGCACCATGGCCGAGGCCCCGGCGTTGAGCGGGCTGGAGTTGCCGGCGGTGATTACGCCGTCCTCGCTGAACACCGGCCTCAGCTTGCTCAAATCCTCCAAGGTGGTCTGGGCGCGCACCGCCTGGTCGCGGTCCACCATGAACGCGTTGCCCTCGGGGTCCTTGGCGGGCAGGGGCAAAATCTCGCCCGCGAAAAATCCTTCTTCTTGAGCCTTGGCCGCGTACTGGTGCGAGCGCACCGCCCAGCGGTCCAGGTCTTCCCGGCTGAAGCCGGTCTGCTGCTGCAGCTTCTCGGCGGTGAGCCCCATGAACATGGTGGTGTCCATGTCCCAATGGGCGAAGCCCTCCTCCTCGTAAAGGCGAGGGTTCACGCTGATGGTGCCGCTCTCGAACAGGGTCGGCCCCATGGGCACCCTGGTCATGTGCTCCATGCCGCCCACCACCACCACGTCGGCGAAGCCGGTGGCTATCTCCATGAAGCCGATTTGCAACCCGGCCATGGAGGAGCCGCACTGTTGGTCCAAAAACTTGGCCGGAGTGCGGGGGGACATGTTGGCCAAGAACAGGGGCAGGCGGCCGCCGTAGGTCCAGTTTTCGCTGACCCCGAAGGAGCAGCCCACCAGGAAGTCCTGGACGTCCTCCGGCTTGACCTTGGCCTGCTCCAGGACCGGGGGCAGCACCGCGGCCAGCAGGTCGTCGGCGCGGTAGGCCGAGAGCCAGTCGCGGGAGGGGTCCTTGGGCCGGGCCCGGGATTGGGCGGTGCGCAAATAACCGGCGATGACAACTTCTTGCATGGTGCTTACTCCGTTGGTTAGGGCCCGTTCCCGGGGGGGCCCGTCAGTGCCCAGGGGCGCGACGGGTCCGCCCGGGGTCGAGTCCTGACAAGGCGGCGGCGGAGGCGAACCCCCGCCACCGTCTTGGGAGGGGACTTACTTCACACTCCACCACGCGGGCAGAATGAACTTGGCGGTGGCGTACTTCTCGGGATAAACCGGGAGGCGCTGGCCCTTGCCCTGCCACTGGTGCCAGATCATCATGGGGCGGCCGTCGCTGCCGCAGATGGTGTTGTGGTTCTTCTTGAACTGGATGCGGCCGCTGACGCCGACGTAGTCGGTCTTCTCGATGGCCGCCACCAGGGCGTCGGCCTTGGTGGTGCCGGCGGCCTTGACCGCGTTGGCCACGATGTACACCGCATCATAGGTGAAGCCCGAGGCGTACTTGGGCTCCTTGCCGTAGATCTTGATGTAGTCGGCCCAGAAAGGCTTGGTCTTGGGGGTCAGAGCCACGTCGTAGGCGCCGTACATGAACACGGTTTCGCTCTTGCACTTGCCGTTGGTCTTGTCCCAGAAATCCTCGGAGCCGGCGCTGGTGTCGCAGCCGCCGATGGGCGGGCCCTGCATGTCGTGCCACTGGTTGATGTACACCGCGCCGTCGGCGATGGCGCTGATCTCCAGGAGGAACTGCACCTTGGCGTTCTTGACCCGGCTCAGGATGGGAGCGAAGTCGGTCTCCTTGAAGGGGAAGCGGATGTAGTCGGTGACTTCGATGCCCTTGGTCTTGATCTGCTCCACGAACTGGGCGCCCATGAGCTTGGTCCACTTGGCGTCCTCGGCCATGACCGCGACCTTCTTGATGTTCAGCTTGGGCTTCAGGAAGCTGTTGACGAACTCCACCATGCCATCGACCTGATCGGTCTCGTTGAGCATGAGGCGGAAGAAGTACTTATAGCGGGCGTAATCCTTGGCCACCTTCTCGCCGAAGGTGTTGGAGGAGGAGGCGGTGGAGATGAAGGGCACCTTGTAGCGGGCCACGTGGTCCATGAGCGAGAGCACCACGCCCGAGGAGAAGGCGCCCATGACCGCCTTGACCTTGTCCACCATGACCAGCTTCTTGTAGCCGTTGATGGCCTTTTCGGGCTTGATCTCGGTGTCCTCGATGAACAGCTCCAACTTCTTGCCGTCGATGCCGCCGGCGTCGTTGATGCGCTTGACCGCCATCTTGGCGGCGTTGACCTCGCCCTCGCCAACCTGGTGGCTGAGCGGGGCCAACAGGCCGATGCGGATGGTGTCGGCCGCCGATGACGGGCCAGCGGCCATTACGGCCAGTCCCAGAATCAGCATCATTGCTAACAATTTCTTCATAAAACCTCTCCCTGCTATGTAGTTGAAAGTCTCCAAGGCCTAAAGCCCCAGATATGAACTCCTGATGCTTGGGTCTTCGCTAAGCTCTTTACTGGGGCCGTTCATGGTGATGTGGCCCTCTTCCAGGACGTAGACCCGTTGGGCCAGCTCGAAGGCCATGTGGGCGTCCTGCTCCACCAGAAGGATGGTGGTGCCCTTGGCCCTGATCTGGCGCACCGCGTTGGCGATGGCCTCCTTGATGAGAGGGGCTAGCCCGAAGGAGGGCTCGTCCAGCAAGAGGATGCGCGGGCTGGACATCAGGGCGCGGCCCACGCACAGCATCTGCTGCTCGCCGCCGGACAGGGTGCCGGCCATCTGGCGCAGGCGCTCGCCCAGGCGGGGGAACAGCTCCAGCACGTATTTATAGTTGGCGTCTTTTTCCGCTTTTTCCTTGGCCAGGAAAGCGCCCAGCTCCAGGTTTTCGCGCACCGAAAGCTGGGGGAACAGGTGGCGGCCCTCGGGAGCCTGGACGATGCCCAGGGACACCGTCTGGCTGGAGGAGACCCCGGCCAGGTCGCGCCCCTGGAAGGACATCTTGCCCTCCCAGTCCTTTAGCGCGCTGATGGAGCGCAGCAGAGTGGTCTTGCCCGCGCCGTTGGGGCCGATCACCGCCACGCACTCGCCGTTGCCGATGGCCAGGCTCACCCGGTCCAGCACCAGGGCGCTTCCGTAGCGGACTACCAGGTTTTCTATCTCAAGCAGAGGCATAACTATCCTTGGTCCCCAGATAGGCCTCCACCACCGCGGGGTGGTTCACCACCTCCTGGGGGGTGCCAGCGGCCAGCTTTTCTCCGAAATCGATGGCCACGATGCGATCGGCCACCTTCATGAGCTCCCTGAGCTTGTGCTCGATAATCAGCAGAGTGATGCCCTCCTGGTTGAGGGCGCTGATCAACTCCACTATGGCCTGGGTCTCGATGGAGGACAGGCCCGACAGGGGCTCGTCCAGCAGCAGCAGCTCCGGCTGCACCATCAGCGCCCGGGCGATGTCCAGCAGGCGCAGGTCGCCGTGGCCCAGGGCCGAGGCGGGCTGGTCCAGGTCCTTGGGAAGCCCCACCTGCTCGGCCACCTCCAGGATGCGGTGTCTGGCCGCTTGTTCGTCCAGGCCTTGGCTCATGAAGCGCGGGCCGTAGCAGGCCACCCGGATGTTGTCGAACAGGGAAAGCTCGGGAAAGGGCTTGACCAGCTGGAAGGTGCGGGCCAGGCCCTGGTTGACGATATGATGGGGCTTCTTGCCCATCAGGCTTTCTCCCCTAAAGGTCACCCGTCCCGAGGTGGCGGGCAAAAAGCCGGTGATCAGGTTGAACACCGTGGTCTTGCCCGCTCCGTTGGGTCCGATCAGGCCCAGTATCTGGCCCCGGTCCAGGGAGAAGCTCAGCTTCTCCACCGCGGCCAGGCCTCCAAAGTGCTTGGTGAGTTCGTCCACCACCAAATAGTCACGCGCTTGTGTCATGATCCGGTCTGACCTCGCTTGCCGCCCAGCTTGAAGGCCCGGGCTATGGGCTGCCCCCAGCTGACGATGCCTCGGGGGGCGAAGAAGATGATCACCACCACCATCACGGTGTAGATGAGCAGGCGATACTCCTCCATGTCCCGGGACAGTTCATTGAACAGCACCAGGATCAGGGCTCCGATGAATGGGCCGGTGATGGTGCCCATGCCGCCCACCATGGCCATGATCAGGATGGTGGTGGAAAGCACCTGCTCCATGCTGGTGGGGCCCACGTGGGTGAGGGAGTAGGCGTAGACGCTGCCGCCGATGCCGCACAGGGCTCCGCTGATAGAGTAGGCCCGGATCTTGACCCAAGCGGTGTTGATGCCGCTGGCCAGCACCGAGTCCTCGTTCTGACTGATGGCCTTAAGCACCAATCCCCAGCGGCCCCGGGTGAACCACAGCAGGAACAGGAAGATCAGCGACATGATCACCAGCACGAAGTAGTAGTCGCCGATGAGCGAATCGGTGAGCGGGTGGATGCCCGGGATGCCCTCCTCGCCGCCGGTGTACTCGCTGAACATGATGGCCGACTCGTAGGCCACCGCCGCGAAGGCCATGGTGATGATGGCGAAGTAGGGCCCCTGCATGCGCAGGGTGAGATAGCCGATGAACATGCCCAGCAGGCCGCAGAGCACGGCGCACATGGGCAGCACCAACAGCGGCGGCAGGCCCAGGTGCAGGTCCACGAAGGCGGTGAGATAGCCGGCCAGGCCGATGAACAGGGCGTGCCCGAAGTTCATCAGGTGGGAGTAGCCCGCGAACACGTCCCAGCTGGTGGCGAAGATGATGTAGAAGTAGGCCGTGGTGAACACGGAGAGCAGGTAGAAGTTGTCGGAGAACACCGGCACGAAATAGAACCCGAGCATTATCAGGCCGTAGAAGATGGCGGTGCGCCGCTGGGCGGGGGTTTTCAGATTGGCCAGCATCAGTGCAACCTCCTACCCAAGATGCCCGAGGGGCGAAACACCAGGAACACGGTGAGCAGCACCAAAGAGACCACCTCGGTGAGTTTGGGCGAGATGACGAAACCGGTGAAGGTCTCCAGCCAGCCCAGGAAAAAGGCGGCCATGATGCTGCCGGTGAGGCTGCCGATGCCGCCCACCACCACCACCACGAAGGCCTTCATCAGGGGCATGTTCCACATCTCCGGGGTCATGGACATGATGGGCGAGATGAGGGCCCCGGCCACCGCGGCCAAAAAGGCCGAGGCGAACATGGACAGGTTGAACACCTTCTCGGTCTCGATGCCCACCAGGCGCGCCCCATCCTCGTCCATGGACACCGCCAGGGTGGCCACGCCGTAGCGGGTGCGGGTGAGCACCAGCCAAAGCATTATGAGCACCACCGCGGTGATGGCCACGATGAGTAGCTGATGCCAGCTCACCACCACGCCGTTGAGGCTCACGCTGCCTTCCACCAGGTTGGGGATGTTCATACCCTGGGAGCCGTAGGTGAGCAGGATTATCTCCTGGGCGGCGAAGGCGATGGCCACCGTGAGCACCAGCACGTAGGTGTGCGAGGAGCGCATGGGCTTCAGGAAGACCCGGTCCAGGAACATGCCCAGGGCCCCCACCAACACCGCAGCCAGCAATATGGCCGGCGGCAGGGGAATGCCCAGCACGTAGAACAGGGTGTAGGTGAAGTAGGCTCCCAGCATGTAGAAGGTGCCGTGGGCCAGGTTGAGGATGCCGGCCACTGCGAAGATGAGGGTGAAGCCGGTGGCAATGAGCGCGTAAACGCAGCCCTTGATGGTTCCGAAAATAATGATCTCTTGGATGAGCTCCACGTCGCCTTCCTTACTGCCGCCTCAAATCGGACCGGCCCAGCTCGCCAAGACATAGGCATGGGGCGCTTATCGCCTCACCAGCCGAGGCGCGGGCGCATCGGGTCGACGAGGGAGTTGGGGTTGACCCCGCCAGGGGGATTCCTATCCGGCGGGCCGCCGGCCACTGCTGGTTGGTCTTATCTGCCAAGGCCTTCTCCCGTGTGCATTACTACGCTGGGCCGCAAAGGCTCCTGCGTCGCCGATCCGGAATCGGCGTTATCGCAACTTACAAGCCGCCAGGGGCTATTAGTTGCACAAAGCGGATACCGTCGTAGCGATATTGGAAGGCTGAAGCAAGCAATAGACGGGCCAATGGGGTCAACCGGCTGGAATTACATCATAAAGCGATTTTACGGCCTGGGCGGAGTGATGCGTTTGAGCATCGTTTTAAATTTAACGACTAATCTTTTTTTATTTTTTTGTTTGGTTTCGGGAAGATAAGCATAGTGATGCATAAAAGCATAGTGATGCCATTTTACATCGGCTTGATACCGTAGCGCTTGGCCTTGCGGGCCAGGGTGGACTGGTTGACCCCCAGACGGCTGGCCGCCTTGCGCTGGCTGCCGAAGTTTTCGAGTGCCTGGGCGATGAGCCGGCGCTCCACTTCGGCCACGGCCTGGGCCAGACGCCAGCCCTCCTCGCCCTGGGGCCGGCTCTCGGGCGGGGCCTGCATCTGGGCGGGCAGGTCGGGCACGTCGATGCGCTCGCCGGGGGTGAGCACCACCAGGCGCTCCAGGATGTTGGAAAGCTCGCGCACGTTGCCCGGGAAATCGTAGTTGCACAGGGCGTCCACCGCCGCCGGGGTGAGCACCTTGTTGGTGCGGCACTTGCGGTTGAACTCGCCCAGGAAAAAGCGGATCAGAGGCGGGATGTCCTCCACTCGTTGGCGCAAGGGAGGAATGGTGATGGGCACCACGTTGAGCCGGAAGAACAGGTCCCCTCGAAAGGTCCCCTGCTCCACCATGGCCTCCAGGTCGCGGTGGGTGGCGGCCACCACCTGGGTCTCGATGCGCCGTGCCTGGGTGCCGCCCACCCGCATCAGCTCGCCCTCCTCCAAAAAGCGCAGCACCTTTACCTGCACGCCGAGGGGAATCTCGCCCACCTCGTCCAGCAGCAGGGTGCCGCCCTCGGCCAGCTCGAACAGGCCGGGCTTGCCCTTGGCCCGGGCCCCGGTGAAGGCTCCCCGCTCATGGCCGAACAGCTCGCTCTCGATGAGGGCCTCTGGGATGGCCCCGCAGTCCACCCGGATGAAGTCGCCCTCCTTGGTGCGCGAGGCCTTGTGGATCAGGCGGGCGAACATGCCCTTGCCCACCCCGGACTCGCCCCTTATCAGCACCGTGGAATCCACCTCGGCCACCTTGATGGCCGTGGAGAGCACCCGCTGCATGGCCTCGGAGCGGATCACTACCTGGCGCAGGAAGTCGCGCTCGTGGTACAGGGACTCGATCTGGGAGCGGTAGGCCGAGTTCAGGGCCCTGGTCTCTTCCAGCTCGCGCTGCAGGCGGTTCAGCTCGGTGATGTCGCGCTCGTTGACCACCACCATGCTCACCCGGCCGTCAGCCTCCATCACCGGGTTTCCGGTGACCAGGATCTCCTTGCCGTGGGGGAGTTGCTGCTTCATGGTCACCGGCTCGCGTCGCCGGAGCACCTCCAGGCTCACCGATCGGTCGATGACCCCCGAAGCCACCACCGACTCCATGGACTTGCCCACCACATCCTCGGCCTTGATGCGGTTTATGCGCTGCGAGGCCTGGTTGACCCGGAGCACCTTGCCCTCGGCGTCGCAGATCCACAGGCCGTCAAAGGATGACTCGATGATGGCATTGGGCAGGCGCACCAGTTGCTTGTAGGAATCCAACTCGGTGAGCAGCCTTTCGTATTCGCTGATGTCCTGAAGGGTGCTGATGAGCCCCACCACGCGGCCGTCTTCCAAGATGGGGCGACGGTTGGCCACGATGGTGTTGCCCGCGCAATTGAATTGTTGGCCGGTCTGGGGCTCGCCGGTTTCCAGCACCCGGCGCAGGTCGGGCCAGTTGGCGGGCAGCACCTCGGCCGCCGAGCGCCCCAGCATCTGGCTGGGGTCGCGGCCCAGGAGCTTGCCCGCGGCCTGGTTGTAGAACCTGATCACCCCTAGGGCGTCAAACACCACCATGCCGCTGGCGGCAGCGTCCAGGACGCGATCCAGACCCATTTCCTGCGGATTTTCCGGCATCAACGTCGCTCCTGATAAAACCTGCCGAAAACAGCGGGGCAAGCCCACGGTGCCGATGCAACGCGGCTTATGAAATACCTTACAACAACCCGGCTTTATGTACACCCTGCAAAGAAAAACGGGCCGGGGCGGGAGAGTCACTTCCCGCCCCGGCTATGGGGATGCCATTTAAAAATCTGTGGCGACTAGGCCCAGGGGTCTTTCAGGGCGATGGTCTGCTCGCGGCCCGGACCCACCGATACGATGGCCAGGGGCGCGCCCACGAACTCGGCCAGGCGCTTCAGGTAGGCGCGGCAGTTGGCCGGAAGCTCGTCCCAGGTGCGGCAGCCGGTGATGTCCTCGCTCCAGCCGGGCAACTCCTCGTAGATCGGAGTGCAGGCCCCGAGCTGCTTCAGGGAAGCGGGCACCCGCTGAATTTCCTCGCCCTCGCCGGTGCGGTAGCCCACGCAGAACTTGATCCTGTCCAGGCCGGTGAGCACGTCCAGCTTGGTGACGCACAGGCCGGTGATGCCCGACAGGCGCACCGAGTGACGCACCACCACGCCGTCCATCCAGCCGCAACGGCGAGGCCGCCCGGTGGTGGCGCCGTACTCGTCGCCCTTTTTCTGGAGCCACTCGCCGGTGGCGTCGGTGAGCTCGGTGAGGAAAGGACCGCCGCCCACCCGGGTGGTGTAGGCCTTTACCACGCCCCACACCTGGTTCAGGCGGGTGACGCCCACCCCGGCCCCGGTGCAGGCCGAACCGGCCACGGGGTTGGAGGAGGTCACAAAAGGATAAGTGCCGTGGTCGATGTCCAGGTGGGTTCCCTGGGCCCCTTCCATGAGCACGTTGCCGCCGGAGGTGAGCACGTCGTCCAACTCCACGGCCACGTCGCAGATGAAGGGAGCCAAGCGTTTGCCGTACTCCAGGTACTGCTCGATGATGGGCTCGGCGGGCAGACCGGCGCTGTTCAGGTAGCCGGTGAGCACATAGTTCTTGGCCGCGCAGTTTTCCTCCACCTTGGCGGTGAGGGTGTCCGGCTCCAACAGATCGATGATGCGCACGCCCACCCGGGACACCTTGTCTTCATAGCAGGGGCCGATGCCCCGGCCGGTGGTGCCGATGGCCTCTTTGCCCTTGGCCGTTTCCCGGGCCAGGTCCAGGGCCTGGTGATAAGGCATGATCACCTGGGCCCGCTCACTGATGCGCAGCTTGTCCGGGCCCACCTTGACCCCGCGAGCCTCCAGGCGCTCTATCTCGCTGAGCAGCACCTCCGGGTCCACCACCACGCCGTTGCCGATGAAGCAGGTTTTGTCCTCATGCAGCACGCCCGACGGGATCAGGTGAAAGATGAACTTTTCACCATCCACCACCAGGGTGTGGCCGGCGTTGTTGCCGCCTTGGAACCGGGCGATCGCCTGGGCGCCCTCCGCCAGGAGGTCCACCACCTTGCCCTTGCCTTCATCACCCCATTGGGTGCCTATAACCACCAGACAGGCCACTTTAAGCCTCCGGAAAGATTTTGCATTAGTGGGCACAAGCCCTTGAGTAAAGTACTAGAGGCCAGGCTACCTGTCAACGCGGCATCGCCTAAATTGCTGGTTCGCCGATCACGTGCTATAATCGCCGACCTACGCGGGAGTAGCTCAGCCCGGCTAGAGCGTCAGCCTTCCAAGCTGAGGGTCGCGGGTTCGAATCCCGTCTCCCGCTCCAAGTTAAATCAAGGGGTTAGCCGTTTTGGCTGGCCCCTTGCCCTTTTTCGGGGAAAGCTGGTGAGGAAAAAGGCGCCCTGACCTGAACGCATTTTAAGACTGGCACAATTCGCATTTGCGAAATGGCATTATTTTCTCCTGCCTTTGGAATGCCCAATATTAGTTGGCAGTTCCAACGAACGGATTAATCAGGCTAGATTAGGCTTGCATTGGCTCTGTTGATTCCAAAGTGGCTGCCTGATGTGAAAGGAGTAGCCGACACTCATAACTAGCCAAAATTGGGTGGAATTCATAAGAGGATATGCTAGTACCCATCCAGTACGTCCCGTTTCTCCATCGGGTGGCTTCTTCTCAGGAGTTTCCATTAGCGAATTTGCTAAATCCATCCTAAAGGCTTTGATGCCAAACACCAGGCACAGCAAAGCTGATTGAGTTCACCCAGAACGGGGCTAAATACTTTAAAATTAATAAAGAGTGTCTTATCCGGGGCGCTCAGGTCTGTCCAAGCCCCCGCCACCCAAACCGGACAACAACTGGGCCATGACTATTGCCCGCAAATGGACCTGGGCTCACACGGCGGTCAGCATCGCCCTGCTAGGCGGCTTGCTGTTTTTGGTGGTAGGCAAATGGGGCCCCTGGTTCGGCGAGGACAGCAATGCCCCTCACCCCCCTCCACGGCCAACAACTTGGTGCTAACCATAGACAGCAACCTAATCCGCGCCCAGGTCATCATGGAAAACCTGGTGTTCGCCAAAGACCCCGCCGAACTGGCACCTCAGGTCAAGTCTGTGGACCTGCTGACCGAGGCCATCGACCACGACTTCCAGGCCATGGGCGAATTTTTCCCCGCAGACAACGCCCAATTCAACCGTGCCCTGAGCCTTTTCAGGGAATGGAAAAGCATACGGGACGAGGTCATCGGGCTAACCTCCTCCGACCCTCCCCAGGCTAAGAAGGTGGTCCTCGGCCGTAGCGCGGCCCATGTCCAAAAGATCAGAACCGCCTTGGCCAAGCTGGAGAGTTTTTCCAAAAAACGGGGAAAGGACTTTGAATCCAAGGCCTACGAAGCCTACCGTGAAGAGCAGCGGGGCCAGTAGAACGCCCGCCTGACGCGTTCGTCCCCGGTTCCCGCTGTAGCCCGTTTTCCGGGCCACCTAGCGGGGCTGGAGCGTCCCAGCCTACAGGCTGGCGTGGAACACCTTGCGGAAATGGAAGCCGTAGATGGCGAAGGTCACGGCCATGGGAAAGAGGCCGGGCCGCCGGAACAGGGACCACAGGAGCAGCTTCCAATACTGCCAACGGGCCCGGTCCTTGACCCCAAGCACCACCAAGGTCTTGGGAAAGGCCCAGGCATAACCGGAGTGCAGCCGCACGTAGCGAGGGTGGAAGTGAGCCTTGTTCTTTTCCTGGGGGTGATACTCCCGCAGGTAGTCCCGCACCCGCGCAAAGTAGGGCTTTGGGGAGTAGATGCC
>JAHIQI010000028.1 GCA_018902755.1 Pseudomonadota bacterium
ACTAATCGACCGGTTAAACCAGCGCCGCTTTCACAAACAGATCAAAGTGGCCGGATTGCTCCGGAATGGGTGGGCGTCATGCCCTGGAACAGGTGGGCGTCATGCCTTGGAATGGGTGGGCGGGATGCTCCGGAATACGCAAGCCTGGCTACTGAAGATCTCAATGTTGGCTTGCGGACCCAATGAACGGATAAATCTGGCAAGAGTGGGCTTGCATCGGCTCTGTTAACCATGGAGAGGTTGCTCGATGTGAATGAAGTTAGCCGATAAACTTCACCGCCCCCATTAGGACACTAATCACAACAGCTTATACAAGTCAGCGGCGTGCGCGTAAACGGCCCCTGGCACGTGGGCCTTCCTCCATCCAAACACCAGCATTTAAGCGGAAAGACCGGCGGCGGGCCTCGGAGTAGCCGTAGCCGTTCCAGGCCATGACCTGCACAACCACTCGGTCATGATCCAAGGTTAGCGCGTTGTAGGAGTTGGCTTCAGTGCGAAATCGGCTAGAGAGGCTGGCCCCGGCAGCCACAACCAACAGCCCTCCCCGGTGCCAAACCTTGGAAAGGGCGCGGTGGTGGTGGCCGGAGAGCGCAAGGTGCAGGCCACATTCACGTGCCAAGCGGGCCACCGCGGCCTGCCAGGGCTTGGCTCGGCGTAGGGGCGGCGGTAACACGGGATGATGGGTCACCAGCACCCGCCAGCGGCCCGGCGGCAGATCGCAGAGGTCGTCGCGCAGGCGCTTCAGTCTGCGGCGGGTGGCGCCACCGCCCATCCAGCGCCAGCTTTTGGTGGTGTCCACTCCCAAGACCACCATACGGTCGTTCTCGTATCGGGGGGCGGTGTTTGGGCTTATGTAGAGTTGGTAAGCATCCAGGGGTCGGCGGAAACGGTGCATAGGTCGGTGTATCGGCAAGTCGTGATTGCCCGGTACCACCAAGCAGGGCCGGCCAATACGTTCTAAAAAGCGTTGGCCCACGCGGAACTGGCTGATGCGCGCTCGCTGAGTCACGTCGCCGCTGACCACCACCAAATCCGGGCTCAGCTGGCGCAGGCTCCTGACCAGAGCCAGGGCCATCGCCGGCCTCACCTTGCCGAAATGCAGGTCCGAAATGTGGGCTAGCAGGCAGGTCTTCTCATCGGGCCGGCCGAGACAGCGGGATGATTGGGAAGGTATGGGGTACATTATCACCGGATTACAGTGGCAAACCGTGGAGTAATGAGCCGGTCATCTGGTTTCCCTTTTTCCCTGGTTCGCCTTGGGGCGGCGGTAGATGTAGTAGCCATGGGTAAAGATTTCCTCAGCCAGTTTGTCTTGATCCAAGCCCAACTGGTGCACCACCTCAGCCGATTCGACCTGAGAAGCTACCAAGTCGTTTTCACGGATGAGAATCAGGGTGTGGTGAGGCAGGGCTTGTTGCGGTTTGCTACCAGAAAGCAAAATGAGAAAAAGATTAGGATCCTGTTGGCAGACATGAGTGTCATATAGCTCGTTGCCGCCACCAATGCCGTTTTGCAAGGTAAATCCTTTTCAATCGCCACACTCCGGTCGGCTGCCAGAGTTGCGGCGCTCAAAATTAACCTGGGCAGTTTTCAAACTAAAGTCTGCAGCACTCTTGGTCAAGCAAGGCTTATCGAAAAATTGTGGCGGCTTTTTGTGACCTGGAAATCCTGCCTGAAATTTGACTGGCGGCGCCCCGGTCCAGGCAGTGGCCGATTCTCTTCATAGCATTTTTACCGATATAGATATGGCTGCCCGCCGGGGACTGGCGAGGCAACCTTTAATGCTTTAGGCTGTAATAGCACGTCGTCTTCGATTCATCACCTCAGCCGTAGACACTAAATGGCATTTTCTCATGGGCAAAGCCACCTCAAATCGAGATTCTTCTCCGGCACCATCGAGGGGTGGTACGCGGGCTTCCCGCCAATCTAAAAGCGGTACTATCTTGCAACCGGGCCGCACCGTCTGGCGGGTTAGCCACGCCGAGCGCCTAGCCATTCTGGTGGACGGCAGAGTATTTTTCGACGCCTTTGTGCAGGCGGCGCGGCAGGCACAACAAAGCCTGTACATCCTCAGTTGGGACATAGACAGCAAGCTGCACCTCAACCGAGACAGGGATGAGCCCCCTTTATATTTGGGTGAATTCCTCAGCAAACTTGGCAGGAACCGGCCCCAGCTACAAATAAATATCCTGAACTGGGACTTCGCCATGATCTACGCCATGGAGCGGGAGTTCCTGCCCATGTTTCAATTTGGCTGGCGCACCGACGACTCAGTCCACTTTGCCATGGACGGCAAGCATCCCCTGGGGGCCTCCCACCATCAGAAAGTGGTGGTGGTCGACGACAAACTGGCCCTACTGGGCGGCTTTGATTTGGCCCGCAACCGCTGGGATACAACCAAACACGCACCAGGCGATCCCAGGCGGATCAACTCCAAGCGGCAATCCTATGTTCCCTTCCACGATGTACAGGCTATGGTGCAAGGTCCTAGCGCATCCTGTTTGGGAGAGCTTTTCCGCTGGCGTTGGCAAAGGTCCCAGGGAGAGGAACTGGCACCACCCGAAGTCTGCGATTCCGACCCTTGGCCCAAGTGGATCGAACCCGACTTTAAAAATATTCAGATGGGTCTTGCCCGCACCCTGCCCGCCTACAACGGCGAGCCAGAGGTGCGGGAAATAGAAGAGTTCCATCTAGAAGCCACCACTAGCACATGCTTTTCACTGATCATCTGGAATTCCCGCACCACATCCGCGACGGGTCGTTGCCGGTAATGGGCTCCGTTAAAGGCCGTCACGCTACAAAAGCTGCAGAGCCGCGCGTGGTCTGAATGGCCCCGCAGGCATATCCCCCATTGAGCAAATCGTGCCGGGCCATCGGCACGTCCTTTATATCGGCGAGCCCTCCGTCATACCGGTGTCGCAGCCTGCCGTTTTGGGCGTCTTCCAAAACCTCCGGCCAGATGCCCTCTGCTTCCCCCGTAACCACCGCATCCACATGCTCCATGGCCTCCTCTCGGCACATGGTTGCGTGAATGCCGCCCATGACCACGAGTGCGCCTAGACGCCGGAAATGAGCGGCCACCTCATAGGCGCGGTTCGCCTGGGAGGTGAAAGCGGTGATGCCCACCAGGTCCGGCCGGGGCATGGCCGAGTAGTCCGGCGCGCCGAGGTTCTCGTCTATGATCTGGATTTCCCACTCCGATGGGGTCAGGCCGGCCAGAACCATTAGACTGAGCGGCTTCCACACTCGGTAGCGGTTCCAACGGCTCTCTTTAACATTGACGATGCTTACGAGCGGGTTGGATGGGTTGATCAAATAAAGTCGCATCTTGTCCTTTCATTCCTGGCTAGGCATTTCACTTTTATTTCTCAATACTCACCACCGGCTTAATTGGCCAGTTCGGACTTGGCCTTTTGGTAGGCCTGCTTAAGATTCTGCAACGCCTCATCCAACTCGACCTTGGCCTTTTCCCAAGCCTTGCCGCTGGAGGATTGCATGGCCTTCAGCTTCTCCTGCACCACCGCCTGTTGCTTTTGAAGATCAGCCAAAACCTCCTTGGCCTTGTCTTGCCCAGCGGCGGCCTTTTTCTTGGCCTTGTCCATCAACTGAGAAGTCTCCCTCTCCAGTTCTTGGTACTGGGCCTGGGCCTGGGCTATCAACTCATCTTGTTTCTGCTTGCTGTAGGCCACGGCGGTGTTCACGGCCTCCTTGGCCTCTTTTTTCACTTGCTCTGCAGTGACCTTCTTGTCCCCATTGTCCCCGCACCCCGCCAAGGCCAAGGCCCCCAGGGCGATGAGAGCGATTAAAGCCGCTAATGTCCTTTTCATGCATCAACCTCCGCGTTTTTGATTGACTTGAGGGTTTAAAACCTGATGCGGCGTGATCCAACATCTATTCCAGCCAACCCCAAAGGCTGGCCGGTGCATGACACCTACGCTCTATTTCCCTACAACCTTCTCGATCTCTCCGGCTTTTTCCTGTATTTTGCCGGCCCTCTTTTCGTTCTTGCCGGCGCCTTCCAGTTCAGCATTCATGCTGGCTTTACCAGCAAGTTCCTTGATCCCGCCTTTTACTTTGTGGAACTTGCCTTGTGCTTGGTCTTTGGTGCTGGATTTCATGATGTCCTCCTTAAAAAACTTCAGGTTAATTTCGATCCGGTCTTGGCACGGCCTAGTTTCAGAGCATGCGGCTCTGCGCCCTGCGGCGGAACAGCAGCCAGCCGATAAGCGCCACGAGAAAAAGGACCAGGAAAGCCAAGAAAATGATTTGCGCGATGTCTGGCACAGCCGTGGAGATGTTGGTGAAGGCGAAAACGCCTGCCACCAAAGTTATTATCAAGAACCCAAAGGTCAACTTGAGCATTTACGTCTCCCGGGAAATTGATTTGCTCCAGCTCGGGCCAGGAGATGGCCTAGTGTTTTCCTCATACTTTGTGGCAATCGTTGCCTTCTCTATTCTTGTCTATTTGCGTGGCGGCGGCTTGATCACATCCTCCGCACCTTTGATTGAAGTTATCAGGGCGCTCCTTACGGCCTGCGAAGCATCCGCCCCGATTGCGTCGCCGGCTTCAACGGCTCCGGTGACAGCTTCCTTGGTGGCCGCGCTGACGTCGGTGCCCGCCTTGGCTCCCGCCTTGATGGCGACCTCGGTCGCTGCAACAGCAGTCTTGCCAACATCGGCACCTACTTCCGAACCCGCCTTCACCACTCCAAAGACCGTGCTCTTTATGGTCACATATAAGTCGCCACCAATATCGTTTGCAGCCTCGATAGTCCCTGACACGATCTCTCCGACTCTCTTTTCAACGGCAATCGTCAAATTGCCCGCACCCGCAATCGTCGCCTTCACCATATCCGCAGTGGTCTCCGTGACGGCTTGGGCTAATTCGCCTGTACCTTTAAGGGCTCCAATGACTGCATTTTTGGTTACTCTGGTAATCACTGACAGTGTGCTCTCACCCATTTCAAGCCTCCATGGTCAGCTTCCCATTTCAAAAAATAATCGTCTCTAAACTATGCTGCCGATGCCGGGTTTCTTATGCTTTTAGCCTTTTGAGGCCCTCGGCTAGCGTTGCCGCTCCCCCGCCAAAGGCGCAACCCTGCCTCCTTACCATTTGCATTAAGCAGCCTGTCCGCCTTCCTGTTTCCGGCAAGCACTTGGCATCTACAGACTCGCCTGGAAGACTTTACGGAAGTGGAAGCCGTAGATGGCGAAGGTCACGGCCATGGGAAAGAGGCCGGGCCGCCGGAACAGGGACCACAGGAGCAGCTTCCAATACTGCCAACGGGCCTGGTCCTTGACCCCAAGCACCACCAGGGTCTTGGGAAAGGCCCAGGCATAACCGGAGTGCAGCCGCACGTAGCGAGGGTGGAAGTGAGCCTTGTTCTTTTCCTGGGGGTGATACTCCCGCAGGTAGTCCCGCACCCGCGCAAAGTAGGGCTTTGGGGAGTAGATGCC
>JAHIQI010000029.1 GCA_018902755.1 Pseudomonadota bacterium
CCGCCTTCACAAACAGTACAATGTGGCCGGATTGCTCCGGATCAGGTGGCCGGATTGCTCCGGAATGGGTGGCCGGAATGCTCCGGATTCAGTGGCCGCCTTGGTCCGGATTGGGTGGCCGCGATGCCCCGGAATACGCAATAGGGAAGAACCCACCGGCTATGCGGCCCCCATTCATGAACCTCTTTTTGCCGTTTGGGGCGATTGCCTGGAGCGACTGCACCTTGCTGTCAGGCCCCAACACGGGCACCAGGAGCCGATCATCCCGGTCCACCTTCAGGCCAAGGCAGGGCCGGACACCTTTCCGTTGAAGGTATGGATGGTCGGCGCATTCCACCGCCTCGGCCAGCATCTTCTTGGCCCGCTCTGCTGCTTCGGCGTGAGCGTGGGCCTGCTCGATCTCCCGACGTTGGCGGGCAGCTTCCCATGCCTGACGCTGTTGCTCGGTTGGTTTGCGGCCATTGCCGCCGGCAGTCCAGGTGCCCTCAGTCCCGGTCCGGTGGTTCTGCCACCAGCCGGCGACTGGTTCATCAAGATGCAGTAAATAGGCCCCGTCCTTGGCCTGGGGTTTGCCCTCCACCGGGCACCTTTGCAGTGTGCCGTCTGGGATAATCTCGTCCGGGTGCAGGCCGGCGGAGCGCAGTTCATCACGGAAGTGATTCAACATGTCTTGTGAGCCAAACATGGCGCCTCACCTCACGCCCGGCCAGCCAACCAAGCCAAAAGGGCGTCTCTTTCGTATCCAACCCGTCCTCGTAGGACGACGCGTCCCGCTGGGCCCGTGCCCAGGGAGTCTTGGTTGGCTAAGGTTCTGGGAGAAATGGGAAGCAAGCGCCAGACTTGGCGGTCGGTGCGCCAAACGATAGGAGGCAGTTCCTGGCGAAGGCAATCAAGGGTCTCTTCAAGGTTTTGAGCAGCGATACTTTTCATGGCGTGTCTCCTTCGCGCCCCAGGGACGCATTTGAGGTTCGCCATGAATCCTTAGACGCTGGCCGAGAAAAATCCCGACGCTTAATTACCCCGCCGTCGGACGGTAGGTTATCCGGCGTAACAAGCCCGCAGAAAAAGGTGCTATTTAGATGAAGCAGATGTAAGGGGGTTGTTCAACAACTCGGCGAAAGCGCGCTCACTTTGGGGGATGTATTCGATAAAATCGGTAGCATCTTTCATAAAGTTCCAATAGGCATCGTGATGGGGGTTGTGCCAGACATCCAAGTGTAACTTGGGAGCTCCCCCCGCGTTTTTATAAATTTCAATCATATGCGAGAAAAATAAGTCGATGGCGCGATCCTTTCTTTTTCCCCCTTTTCTCTGAGGCGACCCTTCCAAAATGCTCCGAACCCCAGATAGCTGCTCCTCGGCCTCCTTTATCAGTCGATTTAGTATCTCAACCGGCGTGAACTCGGGAATCACATCGTAATCACCGGCTGGTAGGCCCTCATCACGCATTATCGGGCCGCTCTCTTCGCCAAAAAAGAATTGATCTTCTTTGGCATAACGGTTTCTTATATGTGTAAGTGCTTCAATGTGACCCTGTAGTTGTCTGGCGGCAGCCCTCATGGCTTGCTGGTATTGAGCGTGGTTTGGCTCGCGCTTTTGCAAGTCCGCTTGTTGGTAATATTGGTCTACAGCTTGGTCAAATTGGGCCTTAAGGTGGGGCGGAAGGCTATCTATGGTGATGACCACCGCTTCAGGGTTTAGTCCGGCGCTTTTGACAAGCCGCTTCCCGCTATCCATGACAGCACTCCTCAAAGGAAAAGTTAAGAGCAGGACTGTCGTGCTAAACAGCCCGCAGACGGCGCGGGTCCACCCGCAGCGCCTGGGCCAGCTTCTTGGCGCTCTGTTTTCCGATAGGCCGCTTGTTGTGCTCCATTTCGGAGATATGACGGCGGGGAATGCCCGTGGCCTCGGCAAGCTGGGCCTGGGTCAAGCCCTCACGGTAGCGCGCACCGGCCAGGAAGACCCCTGGCAATTCATCATCGAGATAGGGCAGTGCTTCCCGCCAGGGCTTGGCCTCCTCAATGGTGGAGAAGCCAAGTTTGCGCATGACCGTCACAGCAGCGGCGACCTTGTTGGCCGGACCGCGGAAGGTTAACGAGGCCGTGGTCTTTGCATCAATAGGGGGCTTTTTCGTGGCTCCCAACATAAGTCACCTCGATCAATCTGATGCCGTCGGCAAGCTCTTCCCAGACGGCGACATAGGTTGGCCGGCCCTTTCTGATATGACAATGATGGCGCTGCTTGGCCAACTTGCCATAATTGGGCCAGTCTCCTCGTACTGGTCCGCCAGCCTCCATGTCCGCCATTAGTAACGCCAGGGCCTTGCGGGCGGACTCTGGCAGCTTGATGATGCCCTTGCGCGCCTTGGCGGATATCGTCACAGTCCAAATCACAACCAACCTCATTGTACCAATTATTAGTACAAGGACAAAATTTTATTCGCGGGCCTTGGAGGCCTTTGATCTGGATGCTCTTCCTAGTGGTATCACCTGGGCTGGTTGGACCGTTAGCATGTTCTCCAAGCCGCTCAGGGCCCGTTGCTGGGCATCGGGGTTGGTGTGGGTATATCTGGCGGCCATGGCCACCACCTTCCAGCCCATGGTGTCCATCAACTCGCGGATGCTCAAGTGCCGGGCCAGGGCGGTGGCCACGCTATGCCGAATGCTGTGGAAAGTCAGGCGCTCTCTTTTACCGCGTCCCTGGTTAAGCCCCAAGTCGGCTACGGTTTTAGCAAAGGCCACGGGCAGACAGGTATAGGGCTGTCCTCGCTGATTGAGAAACACGTGGGTTTCGGCTGCGCCCCGAGGAATCTCGGAGAGAAGCGCAAGCAGGGGAGGGGTGAGAGGCAGTGTTCGGTTATCTTTGTTTTTGGTGTCCACAAAGGTCAATGTTCCCCGCCCTTGATTGACCTCTCCCCAGCGAAGGTTAAGGGCCTCGGAAAGCCGGCAGCCGGTGAGAAACGCAAACCTGGTCAGCCACCAGGCCTGGGGGTCGCGCTTTTCCAAGGCATCCAAAATCGCATGGGCCTCCAGGGGCGTTATGACTCGCAGCCGACGGTTATCACGGGGCGCGGTCGCTCCCAGCTGCTTGCCCGTGGGTATGTCCACGGCCAAACCCCGCTCCTTGGCATGGCGCAGGGCCCGGCGGGCGGTGCCGCTGATGTACTCCTTGCTGCGCTGACTCAGGCCTGCCTTGTCCAGGGTATTCATCAGCGCATCCCACTGGGGCATGCCTATTTCCACCACCGGCAGGTTGCCCAAGGCGGGAGCCAACCAATTCTTGAAGTGCTGAGCCTCCTTTTTCCACGAGGACTCCTTTTTGGTCCGCATGGCGTGGGGCAGGTAATGATCTTGCCAGTAATCGGCAAAACTGGTGGAGCGAAAGATTTCACGCTTTTTAGAGGCAAGCTCGGCCTGGCGCTGCACTTCAGCCTGTTGGCGCTTCTCAGCCAAGGTGGAGGGGCCGTCTCCCGTGCGCGAAGCTTCCTTCAGGCGCGCCAGCTCCGCCTTGGCCTTGCTCAGGGTCCATCCCTCGCTGGCCCAGCCCAGAGCTTCTTGGTGTTGCAGTCCGGACGCCCGGTAGCGCAACACAAAGTACTTGTCAGGCCGGACGCCGTGCTTGCGAGACGGATGCAGCCGGGCCCGGATGCCGGGCGCAAGTCGCTCCCATTGGTCTTGCCGTTCCATTGTGTTCCTGTAAATCCCCTCTATTGATTTGTGCCACATGTGTGCCACATTTTTTCGTGAAGCAGCCGTTTCTTCCGTGAAGCCGCATGAAAATATATACCTTTAATTTTAGTGGCTTGCAAGCTCTAGCTGAAATGGTGGGAAGTGCCGTGAAGGCACATTTAGGGGACTGAAAATCCCCGTGTCGGCGGTTCAACTCCGTCCCTCGGCACCAAAGATATCAAGGGCTTAGGTCAAACGACCTAAGCCCTCTTTTTTGGCGGGGAAGCTTGGGGGAAGCAGTAGGATCTGTTTCGTTGGTATCGCTACAAACAAGTTTTAGCCAACCCTTTACGGTAAACCATACATATGTTGGATATTAGGCGTAGCTTCGCTATCCTCTGCTGGTAGACCAGAGTAAACCAGCGACCTTGTTCCGGAGCCTGCCGCCCACGCCGCCCTTATGGTCCGCCGACCGCCCTCCCGCGGTGATCCTCCTCAACGTGGCCGATTTCGCCGCGGCAGTGGAGCGCCTGAAGGACGCCTCGCTGCGGGGCCGGCCGGTGATCGTGGCCCCCCAAGGCGCGGCGTGGGCGCGGGTGTTCGACATGAGAGAGTAGGCCTTTCGGGCCGGGGTGCGCAAACATATGCCCCTGGCCAGGGCCTGCTTGGCCTCGGCCTGGATCCGGCGGGTGCGCCTCCGGCATCTGCGCCTGAGCTTCTCCGGCCTCGCCCGAGGCCCTGGCCCGCCGGGCCAAGGAGCTGGGCTACGCTTGCCTGGCCCTGGGACAGGGACAACCTCTACGGCCTGTGGGAGTTCCGCTGAGGTGGGCAGGGTCACTCCGTTCGGGCGCCAGTAGCAGATATCCCGCAGCTCGGCGAAGCCCACCTTTGATTACCTTGTATCTGCTCCCCTGGTTTTGGTTGGGTGGGCCAGATTCAAAGGTATAGCCGAACAGCATTAACCTTGATCGCGCCACCGAAACTCCCCGTTGGCAGCGCAAGTGTAACAAGGCATTGATTTGCTTCTAACGCCCCTGCCAGGGTGCTTGGGGATTTTCTTGAGACCACAGGCCGCGCTTGGCCCTTCTGGCCTCTTTTTGCATTGCCGCAAGATCCGCCCTCTGGGAGTATCGGCTGTCTTGCCAGGCAAGGCCCGCCCGCACCAACTCCTCGTTTAGGCACCGGCCATCAGGCAGCATGACATGGGCCCAGGCCTGGCCCGAGCGGTCGAAGGTTGCAGGCCACACGGTGACCATTTTGCCAAGGCAAAGGCCGCGGGCGAACAGCTCGGCGCGTCGGTTGTATGGCTGGCCTTGCCCCGGGCAGTCTATCTCGGCCAAGCGGACCTTCACGGAATAACCATCCCGAATCACGGTTATGGTGTGGCCGCTTTGAACATCTACCACCTTGCCAGTCCAGGGTGGGTGGGAGGCCCAAACCGGTGCTGGCAGTAATGAGATCAGTGCCGCCAGAAAAACCGCGGCAGCGGTTGTGGCGGCCTGCGTGCCTGGCGTTATTGATAATCTTGAGATTTTTATACCCCTCGCAGGTAGACTTGCTTTTGGTCTCGGCGGTTTTTTACTACCTCCTAAGCTGCTTCTGCCGGTCGATCCATTGCTGGCATTGTTGTTTGTCGGCAGGGCCAAACACCTCTTTGTACCCGGCCTGCTTTAGCGCCGCCTGGGCCTGTTTTTCGGTCATGTTGCATATTGTTCTGTACTTGTACCACGGTTTCTTGGAACTGACGCGGGTGCCCCATACCGGGTATTTTCTCGGGTATTTCTCGCCCAGACTGACACCAAAACCCTCAAGTTTGGAGGATACTTCGTCAAGCGTCAGGTCGTCCTTACAATTGTTGTCCCATTTGATGGTAATACGCTGAGGGTTCTGGCCCACGCATTGCCAATTTATATTCGGGTCGCCGTTAACGCGACCGTCGGCGGTAATGGTGGTGGAGTTGCCATCAAACCATTTCCATTTTCCTAAAACACCGCCGCAAGGTTGTCCTCTCAATCCATAGGGCCCGCCAGTGGGATCTTCCTTGGCTCCCACGAAACATTCATAGTGCGCTATTTGGGCTTTGACCCACTGCTGGCACTCTTTCCGGGTCTTCGGTCCATAGACCTTGGGAATACCCGCCATGAGCAGCTTCGACTCACAGCCGTAACCAGCCCTGACGGTGCCCGGCTTTAATTTAGTTACGTCTTCACAAATGATTACGTACTGCTGGGCCTGCACCACGGCCTTGCGCCTGCCCACACAGCATTGGTCGAGCTCGGCCTTTATCTGAATCGAGGTGGCCAGCAGGGTCTGGTAGCGCCAAATCGGCTTTTTTCCAGACCCCAGGTTGATTTTTTTGATGAACTTGATGTGGTAGGGGCCCGGGTTGGCTTGGGCCTGTTTGGGCGTAATGGTGAGATGGACGCCCACGCCGGGGCTGTAACCGCTGTATCCGTCGCCCACCTCACCCCACTGGTTGGCTATCAACTTGCCGGAGGGGTCCCGCACCTGGAGGTTAAGGCCCCCGGGGAAACGTTTGTATTTGATACGCTCGCGCGGATACCTGCCCTTCACATTCAGCAGCAGCAATTTTTGGCCTTTGTAGGTCATGCTCCCGAAGCCGTCGCCGGTGTCGCTGTGGGAGATGGTGAAATCCACCGGCCTGGTCACCGGCTTGGTTTCGCGCGCGCCTGCCGAGCCAAGGTCGGCCAGCTTCCAGGTGCTTTGCACCATTCCGGCCGCCTGGTGCACCACGGCCGGACTCCAGCGGGTATCGCCCCCCACTTCGACCAGTTCGTAATTCTGGCCACGGGCGACTCCATGGAGAACCCCTTTCCCCAATAAATCCTGGGCTGCCTGGCTGGCGGTTTCCTCGTAGACGAATGCACTCGTGTTTTTCACGGCGTTTTTAAATCCCAGCGCTAGCCCCACTCCCTCGGTTTTGTATAAAAGGTCCTTTAGCAAAGTTTTGCCGGTTTGCTTGTAGGGCTCGGATACGGCCTCCCACCCGTAGACGGCCCCGGCCTTGGCGGTTTCATATATGCTTTTTTTACCGGCGTTGCTTCCGGCTTTGACGCCAAGCTTGGCGCCTTCCTCAAGGCCTTCCTGGAGGGTTCCCTTGAAACCCTCCTTGAATCCCTTGAGCATCTGTTTGTAGGTGGCGGCCAGATTTCTTTTAATGGAGGTCTTAAGGGCTTGCTTGCTCGTGTCCAGGGCCGCTTGGGTGGCGATGACCTTGCTGTTGGCCCGCAGCACTCCCTGGTACAGCCCGGTAAGCATCCCGGCCGGAGTGCCTGATTCCACTAAAAACTTTTGAAAGCGCACCATGGGCTGGGCTTTTGTGATGGCCTTTTTGGCTGCATCGCTGCTGGCTATGACCTTCATGCTCTTCAACGCCAGGCGGCCGGCCGCATTGAGCGCCGATTTGCTCCCCTGGTAGGCCCCCTTGGCCAAACCTGCGGCCATTTTGCCGCCCAGCTTGGCACCCGCTTTGATCAAACCTGCGGCCGCCTTGCCGCCCACTTTGGTCAAACCGGTGACCAGCTTGCCCCCCAAATTGGCGATGGGTATGAAGTTGAGAGTGACCCCCAGCGTGGCACCGGCTTTTTCACCGGCGGTGGCATTGGCGTCGTTGAGGGTCAGGTAGTCTTTGCCCAAGCCGTAGCCCCCGAGGGTGATCGCATTGACAAAGGCCTGGGGCAAAACGCCTTTTCCGATCACCTGGGAATCGGCCCACTCAAAGGTGGCCCGCGCCTTTTCGGTGGTCTTCTGGCCCAGGGTGCCCTTGCCAACTCGAGAGGCCATGTCCTTGAAGGTTGATACGAAGTCTCCGGCGAGTTGTTTTACGTTCCGGTCCTCCACGCCATAGAACACCCGGGCCGACACGTTGGTCATATGGTCGTAAGTTTCCAGGGTGGCGTTGGCCGCGTCGTGCGCCGCGTGATATATCCCCTTGGCCGTGCCCTTGGCCAACCATTTCAATCCCTCGTAGCCGCTGCTGGCGTACTTTTTCAGGCGGTCCTTCCAGCCGGCGTGGGCTACTGACGGCCCCAGCAGACGGGCCAGGCTTTCGGCCAGGGAAGTTGGCTGCGCGTTATCAGGGCCTTGGGCCGCCGGGCCGCGTGCCAAGTCGCGCGCCTGAGGCGAGTCCATCATGGCTCGGTAACTTTCCATGACGCCTTTAAGCACCTCGGCCTCATCACGCTTGCCGGCCCGGCGCAGATCGGCTTCCTGCTTGGCGAACTGGGCGTATTGGGACCGGAGTTGTCCCTGGCTGAAGGCCATCATCCTGCGGTTTATACCGTCCATCTGGTCCAGGGCCTGCATGGCGACAAAGGCCTGATCCCAGGACTCGTAGATGCGCATGATGATCAGGGCGGCCCGGTCCATCTCCGGCTGCAAAAACCTCTTGACCCGCGCGGTCACCTCCGGAGGAAGACCGAAGCGGGGATTGGTGAACGCGCCGTGGGTGCTGGCGGTGGTGGCCAGTAGGGCCTCGGCCTTGGCCTTGTAGAAATCGATCAGGTCCAGCGAGCGTCCCAGCAACTGGACGTAGAGGCGGCACTGCACCAGGTTTTCATTGGCCGGCACTTGGGGAGCTTCCCGTGCCACCCGGCCCAGTTCCAAGCGCAGCTGATTTATCACCACCCAAAGGGCCTCCTCGGTCCCCTGCATGGCGCCGCGCTTTTTCATCAGGCGCTTTTCCAGGCCAAAGGGGAAGGCGTATTTGGGGTTGGCCGCATGCAGGCCGCACCAATAGGCGTATTGTTCGTTGCCCAATCGGTCGTAGTCGCGGCTGGCGTTGTGCAAAAAATCCAGGCGCTCGCCCATGGCATGGATGGCCGCGAAGACATCAGGTGCCACCTGGGCTTGCTGCGCCTTGAGGGCCGCCACTTGGGGGTACATGCCGTTGATGCCCCCGGTGTAGAACAGGTTGGACTCCAGCACCAGTTCCATGGGCGGGGACTTGGCCATCACCTCCAGGGAGGCGGAGGGAGCCACCTTGGCCAACTCCTCGACCGAGATCGAGGGCGGCCCGGCTGGGGAAGGCGCCTTAGCCCCGGAGTCAGGCGGAGTCAGGCGGAAGCTGCGCATGATTTGGCGTAGCGCCTGCCTGGTCTCGGAGTCACCCTGGGGGAAGGTGGCCATGACCACGTAGCCCACACGCCCCTTGGTGAGGTACAAGGCCATGGTGGAGGTGGGCGTGCCCTTGATCACCCCGGCGTAGCCGCGGCAGAGCAACTGCGCCGAGCCGCTGAGATGAGGCCACTGACCCGCATCGCAGTCGGCTGTGCGCTTGGCCAGGTTGGGCATGGACTGGCTCTCCCACACGGCGGCCAACTGCCCGGCCGAAGCATCCCCTTTCAGTTGGCCCGCCCACACCACCAACCCGGCCTTGGCCTGGGGCGGCCGCAGCACGAGCATGCTGGAGTCGGCTTCTTCTTTCCGGTCCAGGGACCAGGAGTCTGGCTTCCGCAGCCAGAAGGAGAAGCCCTTGCCCCGCACCCAGCGGCTCTCCGACAAGGCCGGGCCTGGGGCAGTCCTGCCGTCGCTGACCTTGGGCGGAGCGGGGCGGCTTGCCCGGCTGGGGTCGCTGAAACGCAAGCTGGTGATGCTTTTGACCACCGTGCGGCCCAGTTCCTTGCCCCGGGCGGCGCTCCACACCCCCACCGCGATGTAGGCCTTGCCCTTGTTTACGCAATAAAGGACGCAGGTCACCATGGCCCCGTCGCCCTCTCCGGCCCGGTAGACCCTTATCACCGCAGGCTGGCCATCTATATTCAATTTTTTGGATTCGGTGCGCGGGCCAATGTAAGGCAGTTTTTTCTGGCGAGCCCCGGCCTCCCACCGGTCGGCCAGTTCGGCGGAGGTAATGGTTCCCACCTTGACCGAGTGGACTTCCACAAAGGCGTCGCGCTGAGGCTCGATGTATTGCCTCACCAGATCGCCGCTCAGGCCCTGGGTGCGGCTTTCCCAGCCCTGTGGGCGCAGCATCCAAAAGTCCTGCTCAGCCGCCGGGGCTTGGCACCAGGCCAGCAAAGACAAGACCATCACCAGGCTCCCACCGATAAGTTTCAGGATAAGGCGCCGGTGTCCGGCGACTCTACCGGGGGCCTTTGGGGACCTGGCGGCAAAGGGCATTTCCTACTCGCTTTCAAAAAAATGGGGAACACCCTTTGGGTGCCCCCCCATCACAAATTGCCGTTTTCGGCGGCAACACCACAGCGGTCCGCCGGTGCATGTCTCGCTCGGCTGCCGGTTAAAAAGCCGAAGGTGTTTATTGGAACGTAATAGGTACGCGCAGAGGCGTGCTCTGCCCGCCGGTATCCTTTATTCGTAAGCCCAGGAAATAATCGCCCGGAGGAAGGCCGCCGATGTTTACCGTGATGTTCAAAAATATTTCGCGGTTGAAAGTATGGCTTTTGAAGTTGACCGCCATGAAGTTTTCCTTGCCCACCAAGATGTTGCCCTTGGTGTCAAGGATGGCCAGGTCCGAGGTGAAACCGAATTCATACAAGCCTTGCGCGTTCTCGGTGATTCGGTAGCCCACCGGTTCGACGTACAGCAGAATGGTGTCTTTTGCGGCGCTGTAGACGTTGTCGGCACGCTCTTGGTAAACCCCATAGCTGGATGCCTTGGTGGCTGTCAAAAGGAACTTGCGAATATATAGGGGCGTTTTTTGCCAAATGTTTTGGGTGGCCTTGTCGGCTTGAATTAAGGCTTGCTTGGCATTGCCGCTTTGCCAATCGGCGATGGCTCCCTGCAACATGTCTGTGGTTTGGTCCGCCGAGGCCGCGAGGGGAATGGTTAAGCCTAGACAGCAAAAGACAAACAAATAACAGAACTTAGGCATGCTTTTCCTCCGGGCAGGTAAGAGGAAAAACATGTTAGCATTTTTTACACTAACGAGTAACCCCTTGCAGAAGAAGAATTGCCGCGGCGGCTTTAGCGTTTGGGGTGCGGCGTAGCCCTCCACTTCTTAACGAGTAGCATGGCCTCATCCAATTCTTCGGGGGTCACCTAGGAAGCTGTGATTTCCCTATTTTTTCGGGCCCTCATGCAAGGTTGACCCTAGCCGATATATTGCATTGTCCGAACGGCCAAAAATTCACAGGCTGGAGGGATTGCAAGGTTAATGTCGACCGCTTATTGGCCCAGGTGCCTCTATCAGCTGAAGGTCCAAATCTGCCTCAGAGGCCCTGACGGGGGACACTGTTGGCGTTTCCCAGCGGGCCGGTTTGCTATCACCCCCACCCCCACTCAAAATCTGGACCTGGTTACGGAGGGCCTGTGACCGGGCCTTCTGCGCGGAAAAGTCAGATACCTAGGAAGCAAGGGGCCGGAAGGCCGCCAGGTATTTGAGCATGGCCCCCAAATCGCTGACCTTGATCTTGCCTCCCATGAAGGCTGCTTGATAATCCAGCGAGCCCTGCTCGATGCTCGTGTAGGTGGCCGCATCCATCTGCACCAGGCAATCGGCTTGTCCCTTGAGGCCGGGTTCCACCCGGCAGGCGCCGCCAGCGATCTCCACGGTCCATTGCCCGGGCTCGCCCCCGGCCAGCTCGAAGTGGAACACGCCTTGCCAACCGGCCTTGTCTGCGCGCAGGCGCCCGGGCAGGCTGTTGAACAGCGCGGCCAAGTCCGGGCCTTTAGCTTTGCCCTCCGCCCCGCCCTGCTCGGATGGGGCGTCGCCGGCCATGAGCCGGGCCAGGATCTCGCGCATGATCTCGCTGGTGCCGGCCACGATGGTGCCCGCCCGGGCGTCCCGGAAGAAGCGGGCCATGGGGTACTCCTCCATGAAGCCGTATCCGCCCAGGCACTGCAGGCAGGCGTCGGCCATCCGCTGATTTAGCTCGCTGCCCACCAGCTTGGCCATGGTGCACTCGCGCTCGTGGGGGTGGCCATTTTCCATGAGCCAAGCCGCATGGTAGACCAACTGGCGCGCGGCCTCCAGCTCGGAGGACAGGTCGGCCAGCCGGTGGGTAAGGGCTTGGTATTTGGTCAGGGGGCGGCCGAAGGCGGTGCGCTGTTTCATATAGGCCAGAGCTTCCTGCAGGCACAGCCCGGCCGAGCCCACACTGATGGCCGCGCCGCAGAGCCGCTCCAGGGGGAAGGCCTCCATCAAGTAATAGAACCCCATGTTCACCTTGCCCACCAGACGCTCGGCGGGCACCCGCACCCCCTGGAAGCTGATTTCCGCGGTGTCCGAGCAGTGCCAGCCCAGTTTTTTCAGGCGCCCGGCGTTCACCCCCGGGGCTTCGCGGTCAACCACGATCAGGCTCACCCCGCCCGCACCTGCCGTGGGGTCGGTCTTAACCGCCAGGGTGTAGAAGTCTCCCAAGGCCCCGTTGGTGATGAAAGTCTTGGCCCCGTCGATGACCCAGTCACCGTCTTCGCGCACCGCCTTGGTGCGGATGGCGGCCACGTCGCTGCCCGTGTCCGGTTCGGTGATGGCCAGGGCGCCCACCTTGTCCCCGGTGATTGAGGGCATGAGGTAGGCGCGCTTAAGCTCCTCGCTGCCGAAGCGGAAGATGTGCTGAGTGGCCATGAACTGCTGCACGCTCACCGCCGCGCAGAATCCGCCCAGGCGTGAGCGGGTCAGCTCCTCCAGAAAGATCACCGCGAACATGAGGTCCGCCCCGCTGCCCCCATACTCCTCCGGGAAGGTGATGCCCAAAAAGCCCAGGCGGCCCAAGGCTGCGAAGGCTTCGCGGGGGATGACCATGGTCTCCTCCCATGCGTCGGACTGGGGGGCGATCTCCTGCTCCATGAAGCGGCGCACCTGGCGGCGAAACTCATCGTGGTCTGGCGTGAAATAGATCGAAGGCAAGGCGTTCTCCTAGGTAGAGGGGAAGAACTTGCTGCCGGTTGCGGCCGCCTCGGCGATGGATTGGGCCGGGGTGAAGCGCTGGCCTTGGGTGGTGGCCAGCTCTTGCAGCCACCCCAGCACCCTTCCCGCGCCTTGGGCGTCCAAGTAGTGGAAGGGGCCGCCGGTGAAGGGAGGAAAACCCAGGCCCAACACCGCGCCCACGTCGCCGGTGAGCGGCGAGTCGATGACGCCTTCGTCCAGGCAGCGCCCCGACTCGTTGACCATGGCCAGGCCCAGGCGGCGGCCCAACTGTTCGCGGTCGATATCGCGGCGCTCTCCGCCCCCGAAAAAGGCGTAGACCGCCTCATTGGGCTTCTTTTTGGCTTTGGACCTGGGGGGCGGGTACACGTAGAAGCCCTTGTTGTTCTTGCGGCCCTGATAGCCCTGGTCGGTCATGGCCAGCAGGCCGGGGTTGGCCGTGACCCCGTAAGCGGCGAAGGCTTTGGCCAAGTCCCGCGAGACGTGGGCCACCACCTCCAGGCCCACCTCGTCAAGCAGGGCCATGGGCCCCACCGGGAAGCCGAAGTCCTTGCTGGCCCGGTCCAGGTCCTCGATGCGCGCTCCCTGCTGGACCAGGCTCATGGCCTCGCTCAAGAGCGCGCCCAGGATACGGCTGGTGTAGAAACCGGGGCGGTCCTTTACCAGGATGACCGCCTTGCCCTGCTTTTGGCCGAACTTCAAGGCGGTGGCCACCGCCCAAGGGGCGCAGCCGTCGGGCACCACGATTTCCAGCAGCGGCATCTTGGGCACCGGCGAGAAATAGTGCATGCCCACCACCCGCTCGGGATGCTTGGCCTGGGCGGCTATGTCCCCGATGGGCAGGGCCGAGGTGTTGGAGGCGAAAACCGTCCGCTCGTCAGCCAACTCTTCGCACTGAGCCAGCACCTTCTGTTTTAGATCTAGCTTCTCGAATACCGCCTCGATGATAAGTTCGCAGCCGGCCAGGGTGCCGGCCTCGGTGCTCAGCTGCAAGTTGGAGCGACGGCGGTCACGCTCCAGGGGTCGGATGGCCTCTGAGCGCAAAAGCTTGGCCAGCCAGCCCTCCACTTCCTTGGCGCAGCCGGCCAGGGCCCTGGGGTCCAAGTCGCGCACCGTCACCGGGCAAAGCCCCAAGGAGACCGAGGCGATGCCCGCGCCCATGAAGCCGCCGCCCACGATGCCCAGCCGGTTCACCTTGATGGGCCGCTCGGCCACCTTTTGCTTCTTGAGCCCGGTGGTGGCGTGGAAGAGCCACACCAGCGAGCGGCTGGCCTGGCTCATGGCCAACTCGCCGAAGTAGTGGCTCTCCAGGGCCAGGCCGGCGGCCATGCCCTTTTTGAGGCCTGTCTCCGCGCAGTCCAGGATGGCCGGCGGGGCGGGGTAGTTGCCCCGAGTCTTGGCCATCACCGCCTGGCGCGCCTTCTTGAGCACCTGGTCACGCATCGGCGGCAGGGCGGTAAGCTTCTCCATGAGGCGCTTCTTGCGGGTGCGCTGTTTGAGGCTGCCATCGGCCAGGGCCAGGGCCGCTCGCGCCCCGGTCTCGGCAATGCCGCCCGGTGTGGTCAGGGCATCCACCAGGCCCAGGCGATAGGCCTTTTTGGCCCGCACCCGCTGGCCGGTGAGCAATAGGGGCAGACCGGCGATTAGCCCGGTGCGCTTGATGAGCCGTTGGGTTCCGCCGCCGGCCGGCAAGAGCCCCAGCATCACCTCGGCCTGGCCCAGCACCGTGAGCGGGTCGTCTGAAGCCAGGATGTAAGAGCAGGCCAGGGCCACCTCCAGGCCACCGCCCAGGGCCGCGCCGTGCACCGCGGCCACCACCGGCTTGGGGCTGGCCGCTATGGCCGAGAGTAGGGCGTTGCCCTCCCGCGACAGGCGGCTCACCTCCTCGGCGGTGGTGGCCTGCTGCAGGATGTCCAGGTCCGCCCCGGCGATAAAGGTGTCTTTCTTGGCCGAGACCAGCACCACCGCCTTGACCGCCGGATCTTGCAGCAGCCCGGTCATCTTTTGCCCGACCTCCTCCACCAAGCCCACCGACAGGGTGTTCACAGGCTTTGTGGGGTGGTCTAAAACCACCATGGCCACTCCGTCGGGCCTCTTTTCGATGCGGATGGCTTCCATGGGCCTCTCCCCGCCAGAGTTGCTCATGACACCGCCTCCAGCAGCATGCCGATGCCCAGCGCCCCGGCGGCGCAAGCCGCCACCAGGCCGTAATGCGCCTTTTCCCGGGCCATGCGGTGGCAGCAGGTGGTGATCAGGCGCGCGCCGGTGGCCCCGAAGGGGTGGCCCACCGACAGCGAACCGCCCCAGGCATTGAGCCGCTCCAGGTCCACCTCGCCCACCGGCTCCTGGCGGCCCAGGCGCTGGCGGCACCAGGTTTCGTCGTTAAGTAGCTTGAGCACGCTGAGCACCTGTCCGGCAAAGGCTTCGTGCAACTCCAACACCTCCACCTGACCCAGCTCCAGCCCGGCCTGGGCCAGGACGCGGGGTATGCTCAGGGCCGGACCCAGCAGGAGTTCCTCCAAGGGGTCCAGCGCGGTCACGGAAACGCTCTTCAAATAGGCCAAGGGAGCCAGGCCCAGGCGCTGAGCCGCTGCCTCGCTGGCCAGGAGCACAGCGCCCGCCCCGTCGGTGAGGAAGGAGCTGTTGCCCGCGGTCACCGTGCCCAAGCGCTTGTCAAAGGCGGGCCTGAGTCGCCCCAGCTTCTCCAGGCTGGTGCCCGCGTGGAAACCGTTGTCCGCGGCAAGCGGCTCGTCGAAGGGCGGTACGTAGGCCGCCTCGATCTGGGGGGCCAGGAGTCCCTGCTCCGTGGCCCAGGCCGCCCGCTGGTGGCTCATGAGCGCGTACTCGTCCTGCTCCCCACGGCCGATGCCCAGGCGCTTGACCAGGCGCTCACAGTTCTGGCCCATCACCTCGCCGGTGGAGAACTCGGCGATGGCCGGGGCCTCGGGGGCCAAGTCCTTTAGGCTCAGCCCGCCCAGGAGGCTGAAGTAGCCAAGGGGACCCTTGACCTTCTGGGCGGCGATGAGCCGCTTGCGCACGGGGCGGCTCACCCGGATGGGCACGTCGGACAAAAGCTCGGCCCCGGCGGCTATGGCCACTTCGGCCTGCCCCGCCTGGATGGCCTGGGCGCAGGAGAGAAAGCTTTGCAGGGACGAAACGCAGGCCATGGTCACGGTGAAGGCGGGCACCGTCCGGTCCAGACCCGCGCCCAGGGCCACCTCGCGGCCCAGGTTGCTGGTCTTCACCTCCTGTATCACGTTGCCCATGACCAGGAGATCCACCACCGACGGGTCCAGGCGGGTGTGGTGCATCAGCCCGGCCACCGCCATGCGCCCCAGGTCGTAAGCCATGAGTTCTGAGAACTGGGTGCCGGACCGCAAAAAGGGCGTGCGCTTGCCGTCGATGATCACCACCCGAGTAGGGGGGCTGCTGCTTGCAGGCATGGGTTCCTCGCAGTAGCGGCCGGAGGCCGGTGGTCTCCATGAGCCGGGCGAAGCGGCTCCTCTACTTTTGCGCTGAGTTTTCTCAGGTTGGATGAATCATGGCTCACATTGTCGTATAAGCGGCGGCCCCAGCGCAAGCGGCTGGTCGGGGAAAACCCGTCTATGGCGGGCGTTTGCTTTCCAGCTCCAAGCCGCAGGAGGCTATAATGCCCGGCAAGTGTTAATGGGTGGGGCGGTCCGCCCAGCATTGGGAGCATGCCGTGGCTGAGTACGTGGGCGCGTTGGATCAGGGCACCACCAGCACCCGCTTCATGGTCTTTGAGCGGGGGGGCCGCATAGTGGCCCAGGACCGGCGGGAGCATAAGCAGATATTCCCCCAGCCGGGCTGGGTGGAGCACGATCCCTTGGAAATATGGGCCAACACCCAGACGGTGATGCGTCACGCCTTGGCGAAGGCCGGCATCAAGGGCTCGGAACTGGCTGCGGTGGGCATCACCAACCAGCGCGAAACCACGGTGCTCTGGGACCGGGAGAGCGGCGAGCCGCTGCACAACGCCATCGTGTGGCAGTGCACCCGCACCCAGGATATCTGCTCCGGGCTTTGCAGCGAGGGCGGTCAGGACCGCTTCCGCCAGGCCACGGGGCTGCCGGTGGCCACCTATTTCAGCGGCACCAAGATGAAATGGCTGCTGGACACCGTACCCGGGGCCCGCCGGGCCCTGGAGCATGGCCAAGCCCTCATGGGCACCATGGAGACCTGGCTCATCTGGTTGCTCACCGGCGGGCCGGCAGGCGGGGCCTATGTCACCGACGTGACCAACGCCAGCCGCACCATGCTGATGAACCTGGCCGGCTTGCAGTGGGATGACGAAATCCTGTCAGTCTTGGGCATCCCCGGCGAGCGCCTGCCGCGCATCGTTCCCTCCAGCGATCCCGCGCCATGGGGTTACACCTCGAAGGAAGGCCCCTTGAGCGCGCGGGTGCCGGTGTGCGGAGCCCTGGGCGACCAACAGGCCGCCCTGGTGGGCCAGGCCTGCTTTTCTCCCGGCGAGGCCAAGAACACCTATGGCACCGGCTGTTTCCTGCTGCTCAACACAGGCGGCAAGCCGGTGGTTTCCACCCACGGCCTGCTCACCACGGTGGGTTACAAATTCGGGGGGGATGAGCCTGCCTATTGCCTGGAGGGGTCCATCGCCATCGCCGGAGCCCTGGTGCAATGGGCCCGCGACAACCTGGGGATCATCTCCACCGCCCCGGAAATCGAGCAACTGGCCGCCCAAGCCGGGGAAAACGGCGGAGTTTACTGCGTGCCTGCCTTCTCGGGGCTCTTCGCGCCATACTGGCGGGCCGACGCCAGGGGGGTGATCGTGGGCCTGACCAGCTACGCGGACAAGCGCCACCTGGCCCGCGCCGTGCTGGAGGCCACGGCCTATCAGACCAAGGACATCGTGGTGGCCATGAATCGGGATTCCGGCATGGAGCTGAAGCTCCTCAAGGTGGACGGGGGCATGGTTGCCAATGACCTGCTCATGCAGTTCCAGGCCGATGTGTTGGACGTGCCGGTAATCCGGCCCCAGAACCACGAAACCACCTGCTTGGGCGCCGCCTACACCGCCGGTTTGGCCGTGGACTTCTGGAGTGGTCCGGCGGAGCTGAGGGCAAACTGGGCCGAAAGTAAGCGTTGGCTGCCGGCTATGACCCCGGAGCAGCGAGAGGCCGGTTACGCGGGTTGGCATAAGGCGGTGGAGCGTAGCCTGGGATGGGTGGACTAGGGCCCATGAATGTTGCCTGCGCCAAGGTGGGCGCGAGGCACTTCTTCAAGATTTGGGACGGGGAGGGTTATCCTCAATCTACTCCCTTTAATCCGGCTCGATGCAACGCGGTGTGGGGGAGTCAGGCATGAGCGCCTACACCACCACTACCGCGGCAAGATGGGCCTGTCTAAGCTTCAACTTCCCCTACCGCACTGGGTAGCTCAGTTCCGCGGGTCCGGCTGGAGCGCACCTCTCAGAGCACCCACGGAACCAGGCATCGCGATACAGGTCATCCCGTGTAAAAAAATCAAGACCAACTGAAGGGGTTGTCGGCTTGGCCTGGGCCGGCCTGGGTTATTCCACCCCGGCTAGGTTCTTGGCCCACTTCTTTTTCATGTCCAGCTTGCCCAGGCGGCCGTACATCACCTTCTGGGTCTGGGGCGAGCCCGCCCCGTGCATGGACTCCACTAACGCGGTCCCTCCGGTCATGTTCTCGATGAGCCGCAGGACGCGCATGCGGTTCTCGGTGGAAACTCCCTCAACCCCGGCCAGGTACTTTTCCACGTACTTGCCGATCTCCGGGTGCCTCAGGTCGGCCTCCGAGGGCATGGTGGCCAGGATGCCGCCGGCCACGTCGTGGGCCAGCCGGGCGATCTCGTAAACGTGGCGGGTCACGTTGTGCTTGGTGCAGTTGGCCAGCAAGGGGTCAGGGTAATAGGCCCCGCTGGCGGTCTTGGAGCCCATGGCCGAGCAGGAGACCGAACCGGCGTAGAGCGTCTCGGTGAGGTGCATCATTTCCGCCAGTTTCTCCTTGACGTGGCTGGCCTTGGCGCTGCCCTGCATCTCGCTGGCCAAGGCGCAGGCCCCCACCAGCACGTCGCTGACCCCGCCCTTGCAGCCGCCGTAGTTCTGGCGGTGCAGGGTGGCGAAGCGCTCCACCAAAAGGCCGGAAAACTCGGTCTCGCCGCACATGAACACCCGCTCCCAGGGCACGAACACGTTCTCAAAGACGATCAGCGTCTCGCCGCCCACCAGGCCGTACTCGGCGTTGCCCGCGTCCAGGGGGCTGTGGATGCGGCGGTCGTCGTTGGTTTGGCGGCCGAAGATCTGCACCACCCCGGGCGAGTTCAGGGGCACCGCGCACACCAAGGCGAAGTCCTTGTCTTCCTCGCGCATGAATTGGGTGGGCATGATGAGGATTTCGTGGCTGTTGGCCGCGCCGGTCTGGTGGGCCTTGTTGCCCCGGATGACGATGCCGTCCTGGCGACGCTCCACCACGTGGGTGAACACGTCCGGGTCCTTTTGCTGGTGGGGGGGCAGGGAGCGGTCACCCTTGGTGTCGGTCATGCCGCCCACCACCATCTTGTTGCTGGCCTGGATGTACTTGAGATATTGGGTGAAGCGCTGGTGGTAGTCGGTGCCGTGCTTTTCATCTATCTCATAGGTGGTCATGTAGGTGGCGTTGAGCGCGTCCCAGCCCACGCAGCGTTGGAAGCATGAGCCGGTCTCGTGGGCGATGGCCCGTAAGAGCTGCACCTTCTTGATAAGGTCGTCCACCGACTGGTGGATGTGGGTGAAGCGGCTGATGCGCTCGCCGGTGAGATGGCTGACGGCGGTGGCCAGTTCCTCGTATTCCGGCAGCAGGGCCATCTCGTAGGTCTTGGCCGCGGCGTTGACGTGGGGCCTGAAGGCGGGATGGCTGGCCACGTCGTCGATGCGCTCGCCGTTGAAATAGACCAAGTGCCCCTGCTCGCGCAGGCTCTTCAGATAGTCGTCCTTGGTCACGATGCGGTCCATTTTCAACTCTCCCGGCCCAGCAAGCGGGCCACCACCTCGGCCGGAGCCAAGCGGTCGTGTTTTACGGTCAAAATCTTTTTGCCTTGGGGCAGGTCTTCCAGGGGGCAGGCTTTCTCGCAGCCGCATACGAGCAGAATCGCCTGGTGCCCACCATCGCCGGGCCTTTGCCAGGCAATGCGCCCGCCGGCCTGCTCCCGGATGGCCTCCCAATAGGCCACCCGATCATAGCCTGGATCGCACCCGCCGCAGTATTTAAGGGCCACTTTCAATAGGACATCCCTGAGAACCTAGATAACTCTGGCCCGACCGAATCCGTCCCATACCGCGTCCAGTATCTTGCCCGGTTTCAGGCAATCGCCCAATCGGGATACCTGCGCCACCCTGCCCCATAGTGCCCCGAAAAGCTCGCAGTGCGGGATGAAGCCGGTAGCCATGATCACGCTGTCGGCGGCCAGGCTTTGCGCCTCGTTTCCATCAACGGACACCACCGCGCCGGTGGTATTCACTTCCTGCAATTCGGCTCCGGTCACCAAGGTTACTTGATGTTGGGCCAACATGGCCAATAGCATCTCACGGTTGGGGTGCACGGTGCGAATGTTATCCAGCACCTCGGGCAACTGCTCGACCACAGTCACCTTGCGGCTCAATTGGGCCAAGTGAACCGCCAGCTCGCACCCCACGAATCCGCCGCCTACTATAAGACAATTTTGGCCGGCCAGCCCGGGGTCGAGGAACACGTCCACCGCCCCTTTCACCTCCGGGGACTGCACACCGGGCGCCGGGGGCCGCCATGCCTCGGCCCCGGTGGCCAGGAACACCACATCGGGGCGCAACTTAAGAATGTCTTGGGCGTCGGCCCTGGTGTTCAGCGCCACCTCCACCCCGGCCAGCTCCATCTGGCGCTTGAAGTAGTCTCGCAGCAGAACCAGGTCGCTCTTGAAGCCGGGGGCCGAGGCCGGGATCAGCAAGCCACCCAGGCTTGGTCCCTGCTCGAACAAAACCACTTGGTGCCCTCGCAGCCTCGCCACCCGGGCCGCCTCCATACCCGCCGGACCTCCTCCCACCACCACCACCTTCTTGCGGACCTTGGCAGGTTGCAAGGTCAGGGCGCGCTCGTCGCCGCAAGCCGGGTTGACCGCGCAGCTCAGGCTGGCGCGCCTGGTGCGGCCCAGGCATCCCTCATGGCAACCGATGCAGGGGGCGATCTCGTCCTCGCGCCCCTGCCGCGTCTTTTGCGGCCAATAGGGGTCTGCCAGGAGTCCACGGCCTATGATCACGTAGTCCGCCTTATCCTCCTTCAGCGCGGCCTCGGCCAAATGGGGATAATTCATCTTGCCCACGCACATCACCGGGATGTTCTTGACCGTGGCCTTGGCCAACTCGGCCATTTCCAGCATGCAGGCGGGAGGCTGATAAACCGGAGGGTGCGGCCAATACCAGTTGTCGTAGCACCCGGCGTCCACATCGACAGCGGCCACCCCCGCTTCCTCCAAGACAGTCAACAGCTCCAGGCCTTCTTCACGGGTGCGGCCGCCGGGGATGCGGTGTTCGATGCCCACCCGGAAAATGATGGGCAGGCGGCCACCGGTCGCCTTGTTGATGCTGTCGATAATCTCCAGGGGGAATGTCATGCGCTCACGCAAGGAGGTTCCGCCGTATTTGTCCGTGCGCTGGTTCCACAAGGCGGTCATGAACTGGTCGATGACGTATCCCTCGTGGCCGTGCAGCTCTATCGCGTCCACCCCTGCTATCTGTGCGAGCTTGGCCGCTTTGCCGAAGGAGGCCACCATGTCCTGCACTTCCTCGGTTGCCAGGGGCCGCAGAGTTACATTGGGCAGCCAGTAGTTCTTCACCGGCGATGGGCCGATTGGCGGTCCGGAACGGATGTACTTGGAGCCGGCCACCCGGCCGAAACCGGCGGTAAGCTGCAGGCACAGCTTGCAGTCGTAGTCGTGCACCCGTTCCACCAGGCGGTTCACTCTGGCGACGGCCATTTCGGTGTCCAGGCGGGGGAAGGGGAAATAGCGATCATCCACCCAGAACGGATCGTACTTGCTGGTGGCGTGAAAAAGACTGGTGATGATGAGTCCTACCCCGCCCTTGGCCCTCTCCTCGTAATAGTCGATCGCCCTCTGGCTCAGCAGACCGTCGTCTTCCACCAAGCCCAGCAGGCCCATGGGGGCCATGGCCAGACGATTCTTGAGCCACATACCGCCGATTTCGCCCGATGCAAACAGATGTGGATATGCTTGCCCAGCCATGGGTTGCCCTCCCTCTTGGGACAATGCTGTCCCGTCCTCCAATTAGATCAGCGCCTATTTGCCCTGGAAGTGCGGCTTGCGCTTTTCAAGGAAAGCCTTCATGCCTTCGCTTTGGTCCTGGGTTGTGAACAGCTGGCTGAATAGCTGCTGCTCTATCAGCAGGCCCTCCTGTAGAGAGGTGCTGCTCGCGGCGCGCAGTGCGGCCTTGGCGGCACGCAGGGCCATTGCCGGACGCGAAGCCAGTTCCTTTGCCAGTTCCTGGGCGCCGACGCGCAACTGGTCGAGTGAGACCACGCGGTGCACCAGCCCCATTTCCAGGGCTTTAGCAGCCTTGACCGGCCGCCCCAGGAAAATCATCTCCGTGGCCGCGGCCTGCCCCACCACGCGGGGAAGCCTCTGGGTGCCTCCCGCGCCGGGGATGATGCCCAGGGTTATCTCCGGCAACCCCAATATCGCGTTCTCGGCGGCCAGCCTGAAATCGCAACACAGGGCCACTTCAAGGCCCCCGCCCAGGGCATACCCGCTGATGGCGGCGACGGTTGGCTTGGGCAGGTTGCAAAGGCGCTCCTGGGCCCGCCGGCTAATGTCGGTCAGTTCATGGGCCTCCATGGGGCCGGCATCCACCATGCCGTCGATATCGGCCCCCGCGATGAAGGCCCTTTCACCCCCGCACAAAACTACCGCTGAGATGGCGTCGTCGTTTTGCCACGCCGCCAAGGCCTGCTCAAGCTCCAGATACACCGAACTGTTCAGGGCGTTGAGCTTTTCGGGCCGGTTGAAAAATATCCAACCTATGCGGCCTTCAGTTTCCAGCTTCAGATGCTCAAACGGCACGAGCGCCCCCTTTCATTTTCCGGACCTACCAATCATAGGTCTCGCGCTCTATGATCACGGCCACCCCTTGCCCGCCACCCACACAGGCGGTGGCGCAGCCCCAGCGGCCCTTTTTTTCGGCCAAAATACGGGCCAAGGTGCCTGTGAGACGAATGCCCGAAGCTCCCAAGGGATGACCAAGGGCAATACCGCCGCCCTTGATGTTGACCCGCTCGGGGTCTATGCCCAACTCGTTGACGCAGTGAAGAGCCACCACGCAGAAAGCCTCGTTGATCTCCCATACGTCGATATCTCCTGCGCTCAAACCCGCCTGCTCCAGGGCCATGCGGCACGCGGGGGCCGGTCCGGCCCCCATGATGGTGGGGTCCACTCCGGCGAAACCAAGAGAGCGAACGGTGGCCAAAGGCCGGATGCCCTTTGCCTTAGCGGTCTCCTTGCTCATGAGCACCATGGCCCCGGCCCCGGCGTTGAGCGGCGAGGAGTTCCCCGCGGTGATCACCCCGTCTTGCTTGAAAGCGGGCTTTAGCGCGGCCATGCCTTCCAGGCTGGAATCGGCCCGCACCGCCTGGTCGCGGTCCACGGTCATGGGTTCGCCGTTTGGCCCAACGGTCTCGATGGGCAAAATCTCCTCGCCAAAAAATCCGTCCGCCTGGGCCTGGGCGGCCCTTTGGTGAGAACGCACCCCCCACTCATCCAAGTCTTGACGCGTAAGCGTTGTCTGCTCGAAAAGCTTTTCCGCGGTCAGGCCCATGTTCAGGCTGGTCTCCATGTCCCAATGGGCAAAGGCGGGATCGCTGTACAGGCTGGGAGGCAAGGCCACCCCGCCCATCTTGATCACCGCCGGGCCTATGGGCACCCGGCTCATGTGCTCCAGGCCACCGGCCAGAACGATGTCCGCATAACCCAGGGTTATCTCCATGAAGCCCAACTGAATGGCGGCCAGGGAAGAAGCGCATTGCTGGTCGAGAAATTTCGCCGGAGTGCGCTCCGAAAGATTTGCCAGGAACAAGGGCAAACGCCCGCCGTAGGTCCACTGCTCGTTCACGCCGTAGGCCGAGCCCACGATGAAGTCGTCCACCTCTTCGGGCTTTACCTTGGCCCGCTCAAGCACCGCGGGCAATACTTTGGCCAACAACTCCTGCCCGCTGAATTTGTGCAGCCAGTCCCTCTCGGGATCCTTGGGGTGCGAACGTGACTGAGGAGTCCGCAGATATCCCGCAATTACTACTTCCTGCATGTTTCAACCTCCGTGGGCGAGACTCGCCACCGCCAAATTTAAATAATCATTTTTTCGGGAGTTCCATGTTAGCGACCGCTCATGGTTCCGGGCAGCCAGGTGACCAGATCGGGGAAAATGACCAGCAGGACCAAAAGAATCCATATGACCCCTATAAAGGGGGCGGCGCCCTTGGCCACGGTCATAAGGGAGGTGCCCTTTGGCGCGATTCCTTGGATCACGAAAAGGTTGACCCCCACCGGCGGGGTGCAAAGGGCCATCTCCGAGGCTATGGTCACGATCACCCCGAACCACACGTCGCTGTAGCCAGCCTCCACCGCTATGGGCAGGAATATGGGGACACTGATGGTGATGAGGGCAATGACGTCAAGGAAAGTGCCCATGATGGTCATGATGAGCAGGATCAGGACCATCGTGCCCCAGGGGGGCAGGGAGAACTTGAGGATGAATTCGCTGACCGCCTCCTGAAAGCCGGTCACGAAAAACAGGTAGCTCATGATGTTGGCGGCTACGATGATCATATAGATCATGCCCGAAATGCGAATTGTGCGCTGGACGGCGTTCAACACCGCACCCCAGGACAGACGGCGGTAGCAGATGATGATTATGATCGAGATGAACACACTGGCCGCGCTGGCCTCGATGGCCGTCCACACGCCGATGTACATGCCGCCCACGATGGCTATGAAGAGGATAACCACCGGCAGCAGGCGGGGGAGCAAACTCAACTTATCCCTGAGGCGATAGGACTCGCCGGCCGGAGCTTTCTGGGGCCAAATGCTTGCCACTATCCAGATGTACAGGGCCATAAACCCGGTAAGGATCAGGCCCGGCACGATGCCCCCCACGAAAACTTCACCTATGGAAACCCCCGACACATTCACCCCGTAGATGATCATGATGGTGCTGGGAGGGATCAGGGCAGCCAGAGTGCCCGCCACCGCCAAGGTGCCCAGGGACAGCTTGCGGTCATAATTCTTTTTCTCCATCTCGGGGATGGCGATGGAGCCGATGGTGGCCGAAGCGGCGGTGTTGGAGCCGCTCATGAACCCGAAGATGGCGCAGACAATGGTGCTGGCGATGGCCAACCCGCCGGGCAGACGCCCGAACCAGCGGTACATGCCATCGTAGAGGTCCCGGCCTATGCCGTGGGTGAGCAAGAGATTGCCCATGAATATGAACATGGGCACCGCGAGCAGGGAATAGCCCGATACGTGGGAAAAGGCAATCTTGCCGGCCACGTTGGTGAGTATCTGCCACCCCTCCACGGATACCAGGCCCACCATGCCCGACAGCATGAGACAGATGAAGATTGGCGCACCCATTATCAGCAGGGTGAACAGCACCAGTAGGCAAAGAATGATCCCGGCTGTTGCGCTTAACATTAGTGACCCTCCCCGCCCGTGGGGGCGAATTCATCAGGGTAGAGCCACAAGCTAACGGCCATGGCCAGAGCCTGAAGGCACATGATTCCAAAGCCAAAGGGGACCAGGAACTTCCAGGGAGCCAGGGGAATGGCTATGCCAAAGGATTGTTCTGAAATGGCCAGGCTTTGGGTGAACAGGCTCCAGGAGAGCCAGGTCATCCAGGCCGAGGTGAGCCCGGTGATTATTTGGACCGTGATAGTCATGCGTCTCTGCCAGGTTGAACTCAAATAGGCAACCACGGCTGACATGTTCACGTGCCCGCCGATCTTGAGCACGTAAGCCGCGGCCAAAAAGGCGATGGCCGCCTGAAGTAATTGGGTGATGTCCAGGGCCCAGTCAAGCGGGTCGTTGAAAACGAAACGCATGAACACGTCGTAAATTAGAATGCAGGCCAGGATGCAGATCAATAGACCGCTGATTAGGCCCAAGAAGCTGGCCAGCCTGTTTATTGCCGAGATAAGCGCCCTTACCATCGAGGATAGCCCTCCCTTTCGGGGAAAACCGGTTACAGGGCAACTCCTTGGGCGCGGCCCGCGTCGATGATGCGTATCGTGATGCGGGAGTTGTTGGTGATTAGCCTAAAATTGCCGTGTGTCCACGATCGCCTTTTCCGCCCCGGCCAGATCTTCGGCGGAAACGCAAAGCACCTCGTCCAGGCGCAGGCGGCAGACGTCTTCGAAGCTGGCTTGCAAGGACTGGAGCATGGCTTCCAGGGCCGGGCCTTCCCCTTTCAGGGCGATGCGCAGCACGATGCGGTCGCGCCCCTGATCGCGAGAAACCTCGGCCTGGAAGCGCTCGATCTCGGAGAAACGGCTCACCACCTCATTTACCTGACGTGGATGCACGAACATGCCCCGCACCCGCACCGCCTGGCCCACCCGGCCCAGGATTCCGCTGAGTCGCAGCGAGGTGCGCCCGCAAGCGCACTGGCCTTCCACCATGGAAGACAGGTCGCCGGTGCCGAAGCGCAGCAGAGGATAGCAACGGTCGAAGGGCGTAACCACCACCTGACCAACCTCGCCGGGGCCCACTTGCTTGCCGGTGATTTCGTCCACGATCTCCACCAATATCTCCTCATGCACGTGCATGCCGCTGCGCTCTTTGCACTCGTAGGAGATGAGGCCCACATCGGCGGTCCCGTAAGAGTCATAGGATTGGATGCCGTATTGCTCGTGAAGCTTTTGGCGAATCTGGGCCCCGCCCATTTCGCCGCCGGCGGATATGGCCCGTAGGCAATAGTCCTTGCCGGGGTCGATCCCCAATTCTTCGGCTTTGTTGAAGATGGCCATGAGGAAGCTGGGCATGCCGGTCCACCCGGTGGCCCGCATGTCCCGCAGGACTTGCGCCTGCAGCTCGGTGTTGCCCACACCCATGGGTATGGCCGTGGCCCCTATCTGGCGAATGGCTTCGTCGAACCAATGGCCCGCCGGGGACATGTGATAGGAAAAGGTGTTTACCACCACGTCGCCGGGCCGGAACCCGTGGGCGTGCATGCGCCGCCGCCAGCGAATGAAGAAGTTGTCGTCCGTGGACTGCACGTCGTAGATAGGGCCGGGAGAAAGGTAAACCCGTGGGATCTCTTGCGGGGGCACCCCCAATAGCCCACCCCAGGGCGGGTCGGCCCTGCGTGCCTCTATCAGGCTGTCCTTGGTGGTGATGGGTATGGCCTCAATGTCCGACATCTCGCCGATGTCGCCTGGCTTCACCCCGGCCTCGTCCATCTTGGCCCGCATGGCGGGTGCATTTTCATAGGCATAGGCAACCTGGCGCTTCACCTGCCCCAGGTAATATTCCCGCCTTTGTCCCGGCGGCATGGTCTCCACTTCGGAGTAGTATTCTTCAGCATGGGCGTTCATTACCGCTCTTCTCCTAAAGCTTGGGCGGCTTGGGGTTGGGTTTGCCCGCCCATCCGGTCAACAGGAACCAGATAATTTTCGGCTTGAGGGCAGCCTTGGCTATCTGCAAGGCCTCCTTGTAGCTCACCGCCGATATCACCTCCCATTGCATGCCCTCCTTGACTTGCAAGGAGGCCACCAGGAAGTCGCCTTTTTTCTCGACGCCGGCGAATTCCGCCGCCATCTTTCCCAGGGTGCCTATCTTTATGAGCAAGGCCCTTCCTCCTTATCCTTCGGTGCGAGCAAGGCTTTAGACTTTGATTTCACCGTTCTCGAGATCTTCCAGGACCACCGCCGCCGAGTTCCAACCCGGTATGCCGATCATGCCGCCCGCCGGATGGGTGGACATGCCGGTGAGGTAGAGGCCTTCAAAATCGGTTCCATAGGACAGGCGCATGGAGAACATCTGGTCGATGCTCAGCGCCGGGCCCATGATGGAACCCTTCCACAGGTTGAATTCACGCTCGTAGTCGGTGGGGTCCATGATCGCCATGTCGATGACGTGCCGGCGGAAGTCTGGATATACCTTCTCTACCTGGCGGATCATGTTGTCCGCGTGCCGCTCACGCTCGGCGGCCCAGGTAGTGCCCTCCAACTCGTAGGAGGCCGAGTCGTAGAGCCCGATCCAGCATTTGCCCTCCGGGGCCAGGGTGGGATCGTTCATGCAGGGGTTGTCGATGTAGATGGAAGGATCTTTGGGTAGGCGATGCTCCAACTCGTCCAGGGCGTTTATCTCCGTATGGCGCAGGCCTTTGGCGAATTGGAACTCGGTGCACTCCAGTTCCGGCAGGAAAGGCTGGTCCATGCTCACGAACACGCAGGCCATGCGCATGGATTCGCGGGTGCGCTTGAGATAACCCACGAAATCCTCGTCCAGGTTCTCGTCGCCCACCAGATGGCGGTAGGTTATCTTGGCGTTGGTCCCAGAGATGACCACGTTGCTCTGCACCTCTTCGCCCGACTCCAGGAGCACCCCCTTGACCTTGTCGTCTTCCAAAATGATCTTTTCGACTCCGGCGTTCTTGCGGACTTTGCCTCCGTTGGCCTCAATGAGCTTGGCCAAAGACTCGATGAGCCCGGACATGCCTCCCTTGGCCCGGAAGGGAACCGAGAAATGGACCCGGGGTATGTTTTGAGTGCCGTAGCCCGAACCGGGAAATTGAGGGGTGAAGCCGGAGATGCGGGGGATCCGCGACATGCCGCCGATCCAGTCCTCGGAAAAGTAGTAGCGCATGATATCCGAGCAGCGTCCCAAGAAAAGCCACATGGCCTTGGGCCCCAGGCTTTCGAGCATGGAGAAGAGCATGGAGTGCCTGGGCTCTTTCCACTTGAAGACCTCGCCGACCATGCGGGTGAAGGGAGACCACTCCTGCACCATGCGCCGGTACTCCTCGGCCACCGTGGTGGAGTACTTGGCGATAGCGGCGCAGGTCATCTCCACATCGCGGTAGATGGGGATGCTTATCTCGTAGTTCTCGCCCACCTGGTAGCGCAGGATGATGCCGTCTTCGGGAATAAGAATGGGCTCGAAGCCGTACTCCTCCAACCCGAGTTTGCTGGCCATGCGCAGCACGGGCTGCTGGATGACCAGGGCGCCGGTGCTCACCCCGTAGCCACCGGGAACGATGTTCCAGTCGGTGCGGCTACAGCCGCCCAGCATGCCGGCTTTTTCCAGAACCAACACCTTGAGTCCGGTCTTGCTCAAGCGGGCCCCGGAAATGAGGGCATTGTGTCCCGCCCCAATGACAATAATGTCGTATTTGTCTGGCATCTTTGTGCTCTCCGTAGAACTTTGCGTAATTCACTCTGGTGAGCGGTTTCGCTGTCCGGTTGCGCTCAACGTCTTTCCGCCGCAAGTAAGTCCGCTCTGACCAAACCGATGGTGTCGGGCCGGGCCATGGCTGCGCCTAAATTCTGGTCCGCTCGTCTTCCAACGGACGCCCCCCCACCGGCGTCTCCCCCGCGGTTTAGGGGAGACGCCGCCGTCGGTTGGGGTTGATTCTGCGCGGCTCCTACGGGTTGTACTTACGCGCGATCTTGAGGGCCTTCTGGATCAGGGGGTCCTCATTCTTGGCGTAGGCATCCACCAGGGGCTGGGCGGCCTTGACCCACTTTTCGTGCTCTTCGGCGTTGGGCACGTAGATCACGGTCTTGAACTTGCCCGGGATGGTGGCAAAGGCGTAGCCCTCGCGCTCGAAAATGCGCAGCCTGGTGATCTGGGCCAACAGCTTCATGCCGGTCTCCACGATGACCTTGTCCTGAGGCTGCAACTTGTCGAGCATTTTGGCGTTGTAGATGATGTGCATCAGCACGGGGCTAAGATTGATGCAGGTGACGTACTGGGTGTGCTCCAGCCATTTGCGGTCCATCATGGTCTCGAGGTAGTTGGTGGCGCCATCGGCCACGCCGCGGGCCAGGGCCTCGTAGGTCTGGGGGGTAGTGATGTTGACCGGGCTGGCCCCGATGGCCCGCCACATATCCGCCTCGGCCCCCACGCTACGGATCTTCATACCCTTGGCGTCCGAAGGAACCTTGACCAGTTTGTCCTTGGTGGTCAGCACCCGCCACAGGCACATGCTCACCCCGGCCACCTTGAGATTCTTGAGCCCTTGGCGGTGCAGGGCCTCGGTGTAGAGGTCATTGATGCCGTTTTCATAGGCCGCCAGGACCGCCTTGTAGTGGCCGCTGGTCCACACCGGCATGGTCTCGATCTTGAACAGGGGAATCGTCTTGGCCATGTAGGGCAGGTACCAGTTGGCGCAGAAGGCGGTGCCCTCGTTCACGCCAGTGGCCATCTCCTTGGTGGGCAGCAAGGAATGGCTGGCGAACATCTTCATCTTGACCCGGCCCTGGGTCAGTTTGTTGATGTCGTCCAAAACCTCTTTGGCCGCCATGGTCAGGGGATGGTTGTCCGGGCTGTAGTAGGCGACCCTTAGTTCCACCGGCTTGGCGGACGCCATCGAGCCCATGGCCAGGCACATAGCCAAGCCCACGACGACAATGACCAACATTTTGGGGAACTGTTTCCTTTTGATCGCGGTCATAACTTCAATCCTCCCTTTCAATGAGATTTGCATATTCCGGCGCGCTGCTTCCGGTCGTCCTTAGTCAATTCGCGGCGCGCCTTCCCATGGCTTCCCCATTACCGTTGTTGTTGGCCTAATGTCTGTAATCACAAATAAGGGCACCACAGATTGCTCAACAAAAAACGTTCAGGTCTAAAGGGTGTAGATCACATCGCACCAAAGCCCCTCGGGCACTTCATCCGGAGGGCAGAGCACGGAAGTGATCTTGATATCGGGATTGACCACCCGGGCGATGTTTCCCGCCGCCACGGTGAGGGGGTCCTTGCAATGGATGGGCTCCTGCCCCTTTGCCAGACGGGCGTTTTGGATGGGGCAGTCGGTCACTCGGCGCAGCAGGGTGTGCTCGTCGATCCGCTGGAAATCGATGTCGATATAAGAGCCGGCCGGCGAGAGCTGGTAGACCTTGGCCAAGGTGTCCAGATCGTCATCGCCGAATTTGAAGAACTTGAGCAGCCGGTAGGCGGCCACTTCAATGGCCCTGCCGTAACACAACCCGTCGAACTGCACCGCCGCGCTCTGGCCGTACTTTTTCTCGACGTTCATCATCCAGTGGTTCTGCAGGGTCCAGAAATTTTTGTTTCCCATTTCTATGTAGCGGGCCCATTCATCCGGGTCCGCGGTTTTCATCATCTGCTTGAGAGTCTCACTCGCGTTACTGGCCATGCCCTACCTCTTTCTTAGCGCTGTATGGCGGGTTCAGATTCAACTCGCGCCGGCTGTTATTGGTATTTTTCAATGAGCTTGTGCTTCATCACCTTGCCGCTGGCGGTCTTGGGGAAGCTCTCCACAATCACCACTTCCGAGGGAACCGCGTGAGAAGGAACATTCTCACGGCACAGGGCCAAGACCTCCTCCGGATCGACCCCGCCGGTGCAGACCACAAAAGCCACCACCTTGGAGCCGCTCCCGGATGGCATTCCGGCCACCGCTACCTCGCGCACTGCGCTGTGGCGCAGGATCACCGCTTCCGTCTCCTGGGGGAGCACCACTTTGCCCTCGACCACCACCATGTCGCTTTTGCGCCCCTTGAGGTACAAGAGGCCGTCGCCGTCAAACATGCCTAGATCACCGGTGTGGAAAACCCCGTCCTTGATCGCTTCCGCGGTGGCGGCTGGGTTGTTTAGATAGCCTTTGATAAGGTTGCCGCCGGATGTAGTTATCTCGCCCAGTTCGTTGGCCCCCAGGGGCTCGCCCTCCGGCCCCACCACGCTCACCTTCACTCCCAGGGCGGGCCGCCCTACCGAGCGCAGCAGCTGGGGCTGGCCTCCCTCCAGGGCGTTGCGAAAATCATCGGGCTGCAGAAGAGTCACCGGAGCCTGCTCCTGAATCGAGTAGGCCTGCAAGAAGTTGTAGCCGAACACCTTAATGGCCCTCTTCCACTCCTCGGCGGACAGGGGGGCGCCGGTGGCCCAGATGCGGCGCAGACTGGAAAGGTCGTACGCCTCCAACTGGGGATCGTTTAGCACCTCGCGGATCACCCCGGCCGAAGTGAACACTTTGGTCACGCGCTCTTTTTCGATGGTGGATAGGATGCTGGTGGCGCTGAAGTCGTTGGGCAGGATGCAGGTGCATCCCAAGTGGAACAGCAAACGCCAGCAACCTATGCCGAAGATGGCGGTGCATGGCTGGAAGTAGACGTCATCGGGTTTGAGGTCCAGGGCATAGGAAATTTCCAGGCCCACTGCCAAGGTGGTCTCATAGGTGCGTATGGTTTGCTTGGGCAGCCCGGTGGTGCCGCTGGTGGAGCCCACGTAGCTCAGGTCGTCGTAGGTCAGGTCCGGCACCGGCGGGTCGTCCTCGGAAGCCCCGGCCAGCAGGGCCTCGTAGGCCAGAGACTGCCCGTCGCTGTCTTCCAGAGCGATAAAATGCTCGGTGTGCTCCAACTTGCTGCGCACGCCCTGAAGGTCCTTTAGGAATCTGCCGCTGCAGATAACCACCTTGGAACGGCAGTTGTTGATCATGGGCGGAAGGTCCGCGGGGGGAACCGAAACCATGAAGGGGGCAGTGGCCAGGCCGGTCTTGATGCAGGCGGCGGCTATTTCCGGGTACTGAGCACAGTTGTCTGCATAGATGGAGACGATGTCCCCCTTGACCAGGCCAAGGGCGGCCAGCGCGTTGGCCAAGCGGTTGCTGCGCTGGTGCAACTGCCGATAAGTGAAACGGGTTTCTCCACTGATCACCGCAGCACGTTCCGGGTGACGTACCGCGCCGCCGGAAGTGATGTCGCGAATAATCATCAACTTTCTCCTTCTCCGGAAGATCCGGCCGCGGTCCGGCCGGTCTCTGGTTCCACTCCAAAGGCTCCTAGGGCGGCCAATCTTTCGACAATCGCCTGCGGCATGTTGAGGATCTCGGTGCAAACTTTCAGGTTGTCCTGACCCAGGCAGGGGGCGTGCCGGTTCATCATTTGGGGAGTCAGCTCGAAAAGGGCCGGGCTTTGCATGATCCAGCGATCGCCCAGCAGGGGGTGTTGCATTTTTTGGTAAAACCCCCGGCTGGTGAGCTGCGGGTCCTTGAAGATGTCCTCGGAGTTGGCCACTATCCCCGCCGGCACACCACGCTCCTGCAGGCTCACCATCAATGGCTCGGCCTCCATGGCCACCGTAATTTCAGCCAGCCTTCGCTCCAGAGACTCCTCGTGCTCCTTGCGCCCCGCCATGGTGGCCAAGGCCTGCTCAGCCAGGGACTCGGGCGAGCCCAAGACCTCTTGCAGGGCTTGCCACTGCATGTCGTTGCCCACCGCGATAGCGCACCAGCGGTCTTGGCCCGCGCAAGGGAACACCCCATGGGGGCAGGCCTCGGGTGACCGGTTGCCCCGGCGGGGCCAGTCCCGGCCCAGGGCGCTTTGGTGCAGCAAAGGCAGTCCCAGCATCTGCAGGCCGCATTCCATCTGGGAAACGTCGATGTTCTGCCCCTGGCCGGTCTTTTGTCTGTGCTCCAGCGCCGCAATCAGGGCTATCCCGCTGAGCACCGGCGTAATGTAGTCGGTATAGGCTCCGGGCAGGGGCAAAGGCTCTCCGTCCTGCCAGCCGGTGAGTGCGTAAAAACCGGCATAGGCGGTGAGCAGGTTGCCGAAACCGCCATAGCGGCTCATGGGGCCGGTCTGGCCCAGGTTGGTGGAGCTTAGGTAGATCAGGCCCGGGTTGTCACGGCGCAAGGATTGGTAGTCCAGGCCCCACTTGGCCATCACCCCGGTCCGGAAATTCTCGACCACCACGTCGGCCCGCAGGGCCAGTTGCCGGGCCACCTCCCGGCCGCCGGGATTGCTCAGGTCCAGGCCCAGGCTCAGCTTGTTGATGTTGAGACGATGGAAAAGCCCGGCGCTCTCCAGGGAAGGGCGGTCATCGTAATAAGGCGGCACCAGGCGCACGATGTCCATGGACTTGGGATCGCAGGACTCCACCCGCACCACCGTGGCTCCGTGCTCGGCCAGGTAGCGGGTGGTCAGGGGGCCGGCCACGGCCCAGCTGAAGTCGGCTACCAAAAGACCCTTGAAGGGCTGCGAGGCCTCCGGCCCCGGTGCGCTCGCGCCGCGCTTGGCCTTTTCCCATCGCTCCAGCAAGCCGGTCTCATGCTCATTCAGGGCCGGAGCCGGAGCGGCACCACCCAGGGGAGTGCGCTCCAGGTGTACCCAGCGGTTGGGCACTTTGGCCTGACCACCGCCGGGCAGGGCGACCTCGCTCCAATAGCCTCGGTCGGCCAGCTGCGGGTTGGCCAATATCTCATCCAGGCCGCTCACCGGGTAGACCATGACCCCGCGCTTCTGGCCCCCCCTGAACAAATGCTCCTTGTCCAGCTTTAGAAAGAAGCCGGCCATCTTCGACTCAATGCCGTCGATCACCTCTTGTTGCAAGCGGCGCATGCCGAAGTAGTCCCAGGACACGCCGTCCACACCCGGTGGGTCGAAGCCTTCTTCGCGCATCCATTTGAAGAGGGCGGCGTTCATCTTCTCGGCCGGGCCGCCCGCGATGATGTAGGCGCAAACGTGGCCGTCGCGGCAAGGCCACAGGGTGGTGCGGCGCAGTCCCTCGGGCGCCACTTCCGAAGGTATGGTCCAACCGGTGCCACCCCGGCGCTGGACTTCGCCGTAGCAGGGCCAGTAGTCCGGAGCGATCTGGGCCACCCAGGGAATGCAGGCCTGCACCGACAGGTCCACCCGCTGACCATTTCCGGTGCGGCGGCAATGGGCCAGGGCGATCATGGCCGCCAAGGCGGCTTGACCACCGGCCAGCCGCCAGGCTTGGGGCGCGCTGATGTTCAGGGGCGGGCGCTGCTCGTCGCCGGTTATGAACGACATGCCGCCCAGGGCCCAAAGCACCAGATCATCACCCGCGAACCGGCTGTAAGGCCCGTGCAGCCCGAACGGGGTTACCGATACCATGACCAGGCCTGGGTTGGCCGAGCGCAAGGCCCGATAGCCCAGCCCCAGACCGGCCAGATAGCCCGGCGGGGTGGATTCCAGGAATACATCCGCCGCGGCCAACAGCCCGGCCAAGGCCGCACGCCCCTGGTCGGAATCGAGGTCCAGTTGAAGGCTCTGCTTGCCGAGGTTGCAGCTGATCCAGGCCAAGCTGGCGGCCTCGCCGTTGGCAGCGGCCGCGCACGGGGCCTGGCCACGGGATTGGCGGCGGGCGGGGTCCTCTATCTTGAGCACCTCGGCGCCGAGATCGGCCAGCAGCTTGCCGCCCAGGGCCGCGTCGTTGTCCACCAGTTCCACCACCTTGAGCCCGGCCAGAAGACGGACGGAGCCGCTATTTTCAGCAGCGCTAGACAAGCCTATTTCGCCTCTTCCTTTTCCAAGGCATCCAAGCCCTGCTGATCCAGCACCTCTACTTTCATGGCCACCTGGCCCCATCCGCATTTGGCGCCCGCGTCCATGCACGAGAAGTGGTTAAAGACCATGCCGTTGGGGTCCAGGCCCGACACGAAACGGTCCTGGGCCATGTTGGCGAAACCGGCGATCTCGCTCATCGCCTGGGAGCACCAGGGGCTGCACTTTTCGGGGACCAACACGCCCAAGGCCCGAAACACCAGCTTGTCCCCCACCTTCATTCCCGCGGTACAGCCATGGGAGGTCACTACCCGGACGACCAGGAATTTCCCCGCGATCTCCGGAGAGAACAGCTTCTGAGTGGCCGGGCCCCGGCGCGGGTCATCCTTGAGCGCCTGCATTTCCTGGTCGCTGTAGCCGTAGTACTTTTGCAGCTTGTCCCATTTAAAACTCATGGCAATTCTCCTCGGGTCTGGCTGGGTGACGGGTCAACTGTCCTGGCCCTGGCCTCCGTGGCCCCAACGCGGTTTGCGTTTTTCAAAGAAGGCCCGGACCCCCTCATCGGTGTCGGCCGAGTTGACCACCGGCACCGCCAGCTCGCCGGTCAACCGGCCTACCTCCTCGGCTCCGGCGGCCATGGCCTCGTCGGTAAGGCGCTTCATCACCTCGACGGCGGCAGGCCCGCAAGACAATATCTGGCCGGCGATCTTCTCCGCCGTCGGCAGCAACTCCGTTGGTCCCACGATTTGGTTGATGGCCCCTACCTCGTAGAGCCTGGAGGCGGGCAGGGGGCGGGCGGTCAACAGCAGTTGGTTGGCGATGACTCGAGGCAGGTACCGCGATATGAGTCCGGCGAACTCGACAGGGAAGTTGAGCAGCCCCTCGCCCAGTCCAAAGGTTGTCTGAGGAGTGGCCAGGATGATGTCGGCCTGCAAGGCCAGCCAAAGGCCGGTGGCGTTGACCACCCCATGGTAGGCGCCCACGATGGGCTTGTGCACCCCGTTGTCCTGGGGCCCGACCCTGGTTTCGCCGAACATCACCGATTTGGACCAGTGGTAGTCCCTCGCCTCCACCATTTGGCGTATCGTTTCAATGTCAAAGCCGGTGCAGAAATTTTCGCTGCGCGATCCCAGAATGCATACGCGCAGGGCGGGATCGGCCTGGAAATCGCGCCAGACCTGTGCCAGCTCCTCGGCCATGGCGTAGTTGATGGGATTAAAAACGGATCTGTTCAAGAAGACGTAGGCCAACTGATCCTTTTTCAGGTAATCAATATATTTCATCATTCATCCATGCTCTCCGAGGGGAACGTCGACGGGTCTACATGCTGTCGGCCGCTCAATCCGTCAACTTGAACAGATCCTGGTCAAAGGACGAATCTTTCAAATACCTGCGCATATGCAGGGTCTCCGGGCTCTTTTCCATCCATTGGGCAAAGCCCTCGGGCAGTTGGATGCCCAACTCCTGGTAGGCGGTCACAAAGTCGGCCAAACTTGGAGGGCACCCTTTGATCTTCACGCAGTGCTCGATCAGGGGGCTATCGGCATTGGCCTTCACCTGGCACTGACCGGCCAACAAGGTGTGCTTGGCCAGGCCGCTGGGCTTTTGCTTCTTGCCGTAGAGGATTTCTATCTCGTCAAAGGGCCGGCTCCGGTTTTCGGCCGCGAGGATGCCCATAATGATGAAGTTGATGAAATGCGCACAATAGGTGCACAGGGAGTCGTCCGGCTCGGGATAGGCGATCCCTTTGATCCCCGCCTTGGCCATGAAAAGGGGCATCCCGGCAGATTGGTCGTGGGCGAACTCCCATTCGTGAGGCGCAAGCGCGCCCTTGGGGTCGATGCCCCCGCGCAGTTCGATGTCGCTCAGATCGCTGGGCCGGCCGCGCAGGGCGGCGGCCATGGCCAGATGGGGCACCTCCGAGGGGTCGAAGCCCAGCACGGCCGAGGCCACCTGGTCGGCGGCGATGACATCCGTTGAAGCCACGATCATGTCTGAGCGATGGGCCTGGCCGGTGTACATGGGCCCCCTCTCCAGGGAGAAGATGCCGTCGATCACCGTAAGCGATGGCCAAACCAGGCCGGGCAGCCTGGCCAGGTGATAGTCCAGCCCCTGTTCATGGCTGGCGTTGTGACAATGCTTGCGCGAGGCTATGTTCAAAAGGCCTTTGAGGTTCTTTACGCCCAGGGACAGCCGCGATTGGGTGTGGGTTTTGAGCACCGGCAGGTCGATGAAAAAGTCGGCGGAAAGAGCCTCCTGGTTGACCGAAAACTTCAGGCCGTCCACTTCCATTTTTTGAAAAGGGCTGCGGTGAACATCTAAAAATTTGACGCCGTACTTATTGGTCAGCTTATTCAGGTTCATGCCTCGGGCCGCCTGGACCAGCAGGGACTCCCCCCCCTTTTCGTATTCCACGGCCCCTTCCACCAAGGTGATGTCGCCCACCCCCTGCTCCTTGAGCAGCACCACCATGTCCTCGATCATGCGGGCGGTCGTAAGCACCCCGAATTTGGGGAAGTTGACGCCCTCCAGCCAGACGACCAGGTTGGGCTTGATGAAAACCTTGTCCGTGCTTGCCAGGGTTGAAAAACCGTCACAAAGCGCTACGGCTTTCCTTAGCGATTCAAGGGGCTTTGAATATTTGACCAGGGCTACGCGGTGCATGTGGCTCCGTTCCGGCTAAAGCGGATATCGCCATTGATGCAAAATCCGGGCTGCTCAGGCATAGGCGGGTTGATAAGAGTCGCTTCATATAGCTAGCAGGATTCATGCCAAAGGGATGTTAATAAAATTAACATATATTTGAGCTAGTTATGTGCAGGAGCGGTTTAAGGGAAAATTTTGGTTGCATGATATATTGCAGTTGTGCGCAATATATTGCGCATTGTTGGAAACCTTGAGGCCTGGAACAAAATTTTGCGCATTGGAATTTAGACGCCGGCTTTTTAACTGTTCGGAGAGAAAATATGGACCGTCTGGCGATTCACCCGCCGTCTCTCGCGGTGGCAGCTTTGTTCGAAAATGACTTTTCCATCGACTGGATCCTGGAGTTGACTCAAAAAAGGGCCTCCGAGGTTATTCAGGAATTGGAAAACGGGGTGCAGAACAAATGCCTGGTGAAAAAAAAGCCTGGTTTGTACGCCTTCGTCGACCCTGAGCAACGACGGGAACACCTCGGTTCTCTCTCCGACCATGACCGCACTCTGCTCAACCAGCAGGTTTTGAAGCTGTTGATGCTGGACATTAACGACAGCGATCGCCGCACCCAGGCCCTTTCCCATCACTTGCTGCAGTTGACCAACGACTTCGACGGCTGCTTGGGTCTCTTGCAGGCAGGGGACAGTTTTCTGCGCCAGTTCAACAACGAAAGGGCCCTGTGCTGTTACCGCAAGGCCCTGGACGACCTGCTCTTGCAACACGGCCGCGAGGTGGACGAACTCTTCACAAAGACCGCGGTGCAGTTTTCCAAGGTGTCCACCGCCCGCCAAGACACCACAAAGGTTCTGGACATATTGCAAGAGGCCATGAAAAGGGCCATCAAGTGGGACAACAAGGGCTCTCAGTCCTTGCTGGAAATGCACATGGCCAAAAACGAATGGCTGCGCGGCCACTACGACGACGCCCTGCACCGCTTCAACAAGGGCCTGAAAATGGCCAGGGAAGTCAACGACACCAAAATCCTGCGCTCGGCCACCAGCTTCAACACCTTTTTCTTCTATTGGCAGGGCCTGTTCAAGGACGCGGTCAAGTGCTACGAGGAGTCGTTGCCCGGAGTGGACAAGCTGCCTCAAGGCGGCTTTCCCACCCTCGCCGCGCAGGTGGCCGGTTATTGCTATTCGCAGATAGGGCAGGAGACCCAAGGCCTGGGCATGCTCGACGCCATCCGCAAGAAGTGCCAGGAGATGGGCAACCACTACCTGTCCGCCACCGCGGGTTCGGGCATGGCCGCGGTGATGATCGACCTTCGACGGGTGGACGATGCCCTGGAGTTGCTGGAGGAGTCCATCGCCGAAGCCAGCAAGGAAAAAAACGACTGGGTCTGGATCCGGGGCAACCTCATGCGGGCCTTTATTCACTTTCTCAAACAGGAGTACGACCAAGCCGGCCGCTGCTTAAGGGACTTCCTGCACGACAGCAAACGGGTGCATGTGGTGCTTCGCTCCTACACCTACCTAATGGAGCTTGGCTGGGCAATCGAAACAGGCAAACTACCTCCTCAGCCAGGTCTTTCCCTGGAAAAAGAAGTCCAGTTGATGATCGACTCCCAGAACATCTTCATGAAGGGGGTCGCCTATCGTTACAAGGCTCTGCTGCAAATGCGCAACGGCATGGAAGCCGGCGGCATCATCGAAACCCTGATCCTGTCGCTGAAGCATCTGGAGCGCACAGGCCAGAAAAAGGCCATTGCCCAGACCCAGGCCGAGTTGGCCCGGCAATACCTGGCCCAGGGCCGGGAGGATCTGGCCCGCAAGAACGCCCAAAGGGCCTGCAACACCTTGGGTGCACTCAACCGCGCCCTGATTCCCGAGGACCTGGCCTCCATGGTCAAGCAGCCATCATCCAACCGCGATCTGCTCCAGGAGATACTCAAGCTGGGGCAAGATTTGGTAATCATTCGAGATTACAACGAATTGATCCAGCAGATACTGGTCACGGCAAACCGCCTCACCGGGGCCGAGCGGGCGGCAATCTTCATGCACGACCAAGAGCAGGCCAAAGAGAGATTCAGGCTGCGCGGCTCTAAAAACCTTACCTCCGAGCAGATCAACCACCAGAACTTCCGGTCTTCCATGAAAATCATAAACCAAGTCATGGAAAGCGGCCGGGGGCGCATTGTGGCCACGAAGCGATCTGAATCGTCCCCAGGTCGGGGGGGGGACGCCATACTATCGCGCATTTGCGTGCCCATGACTTTGCGCAACAAGGTGGTGGGAGTGCTTTATCACGATAACCGCCTGCTCAGCAGCGCCTTCCAGGAGTCGGACCTGGAGCTGTTGTCCTACTTCGCGGCCCAGGCCGCCTTTGCTATCGACAACGCCAGGGCCTACAAGGAAATAAATCGCCTGAACCAAAAGCTGACCCAGGAGAAGCTCTATTTCGAAGAGCAACAGGTCAAACGGCTGCACTTTGACGAGATCGTGGGCGACAGCCCTCCCATGCTGCAAGTGATGTCCCAGGTGCAGCAGGTGGCCGGCACCTCCTCCAACGTGCTCATTCTGGGTGAAACCGGGGTGGGCAAGGAGCTAGTCGCCAGGGCCATTCACAAAAACAGCCCGCGCCGGGACAAGCCCTTTATTCGAGTGCTCTGCAGCGCCCTGCCGGAAAGCCTCTTGCCGAGCGAACTGTTCGGTCACGAGAGGGGAGCCTTCACCGGGGCGGTGGTGCGGCGCGCCGGAAGATTCGAGTTGGCCGACGGGGGAACCTTGTTCCTGGACGAGATAGGGGAGCTATCCCTGGAGATGCAGGTGAGCCTGCTGAGGGTGCTGCAGTCACACGAGTTCGAGCGGGTGGGCGGAACCCGGACCGTCCGTTCGGATTTTCGTCTGGTGGCGGCCACCAATCGCGACCTCGATGAAGGGATCCGCAAGCAAACCTTCCGCCTGGACCTGTATCACCGGCTAAACGTATTTCCCATCGAGGTCCCGCCCCTTAGGAAGCGTAAAGAGGACATCGCCCCCCTGGCCAACCATTTCCTCAACATCCATGCCTCCAAAAGCGGTGAAGAGGTCCAACCCCTGCGCCAGGAAGACATATTGAAGCTGGTGAAATACGATTGGCCCGGCAACGTGCGCGAGTTGGAAAACATTATCGAGAGGGGAATCCTGTTGGGTAACGGCAAGGAGTTTCGCATCCCCCCGCTTGGGATCGATCTACCACAATCCATGAATACCGCGGGCGGCCACACCCTGGCCGACAACGAGAGACGGCATATACTTTGGGCCTTGGATCAAACCGGTTGGAAGGTGCGCGGCAAGGAAGGAGCGGCGGAACTGCTGGAGATAAACCCCTCCACCCTTTCCTTTCGCATGAAAAAACTGGGGATCACACGGCCGGCCAACACAAGAAAATAAGTTCAACTACGTTTTAGACGTCGCCTTACTTCTTGCGGGCGCAAGGTTTTCCGGCTCCGGAAAAGTCCAGGTCCGCAAGCAGGATATGCAAAAACCCAGGTTGACAATAAACGACAAATGCTACTGCGGCGGCCTTGGCCAAAAGGGCACCTGCCTCGCGAAGTTTGCCGATGATCTGCTTGGCCGAATACCTCGCTCTCAACTCACCAGAAGTCTATCCTGTCGACCGGCACTAATCGATGACGGTTTACACTGCCTTGGTGCAGGCCCTGGGATGTGCTCAATCCCTCCTTTGATTAGAGGAGTGACATCTTTTCCGCCTCCCTGGGTTTCGCCGCCCTGGTGCTGATGAAGTCCGGCAAGATGCCCGACGTGCCCGGCTCGCAGGCCTACGCCTCCCTGGTGGGCCTGTATCTGCCCACCTGGACCGGCGTGCTGTTCATCTGGCTGGTCATGGCGGCCACGGTGGGCTCGGCGGTGGTGGCCATCGCCAACATCATCGGCAGCGACATCTACCGCGCCTACATCAACAAGTCGGCCACCGACGACCAGGTGAAGAGGCTGGTGCGCATCATGGTGGTGATTGTTACCTTGGGGGTGATAGTGGTGGCGCTGACGCCGATGTCTATCCTCATGGTGCTTTTGTTCATGCCCATGTACACCGCTCCGTTCGTGTTCGGCTTCGTGTCGTCCCAGTACTGGAAATGGATCAGCGCCTGGCCCATCTTCGTGGGCGGCCTGGTCGGCTTCGGCGTGGGCACCTACATGTTCCTGGGTATGGGCATGTGGGGCTGGGCCATGATCGCGGCCTTTGTCTCCGCGGCGATCATCACCTTGGTGGGCAGCGCCATGATCAAGGACAACTTCGACTTTAGTGCCTTGAAGGCATACAAGGGATAAGGAGTAGCGACATGGGCGCCACAACCGCTCTGCTGTGGATATCCATCGTGTCCAGCACCATCGTGTTGGTAGGCTACGAAATCTGGAATGCCATAGTGGTGGGCAAGGATTTCGCCAGGATGGCCAAGGAAGCACGCAAGCAGGACTAGAACATTAAAACCCCCGCGTTCCCGGGGTGGGATGGTGCGCAGACGCCCTTCTCGTCCCGGGAACGCCTCCATGGAAGCGGCTTGCCCCTGCGTATGGTTGAGGTGCCGTTTGTTAACGGCCGCCCTGGCCGTGGCCGACAGGGGCTATGTGCTGGAGGTGGGCAAGGTGGTGCTCAGCGGCACGGGCCGGGACCTGGCCGCCAACCCCAGGGTGCAGCGGGCCTACCTGGGCATGACTTGGCTCCGGGCCTCACTTCGGCGGACGCAGTTGACGCGGGCCTCAAGTTTGCGCATCACACGGCCCATCTAGCGGGAAAGCACCGTCTTGAGAGTCTGGTAGTTCAGGCTGAACAGCCGCTTGCGCTCCGTGAAATATGGGTGCCAACAATCCGCGCAGGTGTGATGGCGGGCATGGGACAGCGCCTGGCGCAGGCCGTCGCTCACCACGTTTCGCGGATCAAAGCTCGAGAGCTGGTTGTTGCAGGGATAGACGTCGCCGTTGGGCTCCACGTGAACGTAGTAGCGGCCCGCAAAGCAATTAGAGGGCTCGTCACCCATCCGGTTGAGCTGGTCGTAGTCTTCCCATTCGAGTACCCGCAGGTAGGTCTCCGGGGAGAATAGAACCGCGCGCCCCTGTTTCTTGTACGCGGCCAGTTGCCGGTGCATGTCGCGGGACTCTTCCTGGCTGAGCTGCAGGTCCCGGGCCGATTCATCGAAAAGGCGTTCGCCGAAAATCACCGGCTGGGCGTGCATGATGATTCCCCGTTGCTCGCAGAACTCGAGCATAGGCTCAACTTCATGCAGGGTGGGGCGGCCCACTACCATGTTTATGAAGACCTGCTTGTTTTTGGCCAGAGCCAGGTCCAGGGAATCCATCACTCCCTGATAGCTGCCGGATCCCCGCAGCCGATCGTTGGTTTTCTGGTCCAGCGAGTCCAGGCTCAGCACCAACTCGTCTATGTGCTCGATCAAGGCGGGGCGCTTGGGGATCAGGGTGCCGTTGCTGGTCACCGCCGCCAGCATGCCCGCCCCTTGCACCTCGGCGGCCAGCTCCGCAAAGTCGGCCCGGAGAGTGGGTTCGCCGCCTTGGAATTTGAAACGGATGCAGCCCAGGGCCCTCACGCCCTTGATCACCTCCCGCCACTGTTGGGTGGGCAGCTCTTCAATTTGCCGCGAGGGGCAAAAGCAATAGCTGCACTTCATAGTGCATTTATAGGTGATGCTGGCCTGCACCTCAAAAGGGTGCAGGCGGGCCGGATAATGCCGGGCGAACCTGGCGATAAGGCTGAATTTGCTCAGGGCCATTAATTCCTCCCAGAATGCCGCGCCTGTATGCCGCAAGAGATGAGCAGCATGGCGTAGCCGTCGATTATGATCATGCGCGCCAAGGTCAACAGCAAGGCGGCCAGGCCCTGTTTCGCGGCCATGTCCCGTTTGTAGCTTAAAAGAAGTGCCGTGGCGGAGCCCAGAAACATGAGCGTGGCCAGCACCGGCGCCACCCATGCGCCTACGGCCAGCAAACCCAGCCCGGCCGCCACCGCCGTCATAGCCGCCGGGGCCAACCCGCGTATCTGCCAGCGGTTGACGCTGAGACTGGCCGCGCCGGGTCTGCTCACCACCGGGCCCAACCGGTAATGCCGCAACTCGTGCATGTAGGCCGCCCCCCTTTTCAGGCGGAACATCAGCATCTCCCGCCTGGTGTGGGGAGCCCTTATCTCCCAGGCGCGGGCCGCGCGCAAAAGGCCCACCCGGTGGCCGTTGCCGTAGGCCTTGATGGCCATGTGCAGGTCGTCCCCCCTAGTGCCGGTCCTGAGCGGTAAAACCAGGCTGCGGCGGCAGGCGAAGCAGACCCCGGTGATCTTGGCCGCCCCCCACACTCGCCCCTCCAGCCACCACATCAAGTTGAGCAGCCACCAGTGCAGTTTTTCCTCGGGCAGGCTGGTGGAAGGCTCCACCAGCGCACCCAACACCGCCATGCTCGGATCCCGCCCCAACCCCAGCACCAAGCGCCTTATGCAGTCCGGGGCGAGGCGGGCGTCGGCATCGGTGAAAACCATGAACTCTTCTTCGATGCTGGCCAGGGCGCAATTGATCTGTTCGCTTTTGCCGTTTGACTCCCGGGCCCGCAGCAACCGGAGCGAGGCGAAGCGGGACGCCGCCTCCTCCACCTGGCGGCAGGTATGGTCCTGGGATCCGCCATCCACCACCCATATGGTCAGCAGTTCATCGGGATAATCCTGGGCGGCCAAATCGCTGAGCTTGGCCAGGATGTTGCCGCCCTCGTTGAGCACGGGCACGATGACCGCCACCGGTGGCAGCTCGGCGCCGGGGGGCTCGGACGCGGCCGTGGTTTTGCGCCTTGCGGAGCAAAGAAGAAACCCCATATAGCCGAAGGAAATCATCCAGAGAAAGGATGAGGCGGCTACGAAGATGAGCAATAGAACGGTCTGCATAAATCCCCTAGGTGACGCCTCCGACCCTTGGCCGCTTCAACGGCTGATTCAAAAACAAGACCTCCGGTGAATTTGCGCCCTCGGGCCGGCCGCTCTCATTTGGCGGGCCCCACCAACCATACATTGGAGCCTCGCCCGGCAAAGGCTTTTTTCTCGCTGAAGCCCTGCTCGCGGATGACCTCGGCCAGCCAAGGCAAGGGCTCGTTGTCCAGAAAGATCAGCCATCCCCTCGTTCTGATCGTCTTCAGCCACTTGATGAACTCGGCTCGTTCGTCGATGGGGTCGGTGTGGTACCAGTGAGTGGCCCGCGGAAGACGCCCCTGATTATAAAAGAGAAACTGGGTGCCCGCGTAGCGCGTCAAAAGCACCGGCTCATCTTGCGAGGCCGCCCGGGCCGTGAACTCCAGGGCCGGGGCCACGCAGTCCTTTTCATCGTAATAAAAATGCATCTGGCGGCCGTTTTGGAAATAGCCCGCCCGGCTCAGTATGGAAAGCCCGCCCCAGGTCAGGCTCAGCAGGACCAGGCCCACAGCCACGCCTTTGGCGGGATACTGGAGGGCAGGTTTGCTCCAGGCCCGGTGCCACAGCCAAGCGCCCCCCTGGGCGGCCAGGGCCAGATACACCGGGGCCATGAACAGCAGGGCCCGCTGCATCAGGATGTAGTGATTGATGAGCGAGGCGCACACGGTCAGAAGGGCCGTCAGGGAGATGAACCAGCATAAAGCGGCCCGGAACGGCCTGGGCCATGACCACAAGCCAAGGATCAGCAAGGGCAACAGACAAAACCCGGCAAAGGGGAAAAGGTAGCTGATGGGCACCTGGAAGAACCAGGCGAAGGCCTGGGCCACCTGGTCTAAACCTGGGGCCTCTTGGTAGTGGAACATCTCCCTAACCGTGTGGGCCAGGGGATGGGAATTTACGTAACCAACTTTGCCGAGCACGCTGATCTTTAATACCAAGCCCAAGGAAGCGAGATACCAGGCCGCGCAGGACCCCAACCCCCAGAGCAGTTGCGCGCGCCCCTTGCGGCAAGCGGCGAACAGGGCGATGCCCAGTACGGCGGCCAGGGGGAATAGCGAGCCGAAGCTGAACCACGGCGCCGCCCCCAGGGTCAGGGCCAGGCCCGCCCAAAGGGCCCGTCTACGTGTCCGTGAAAGAAGCTCCTCCAGCAACAGCAGCACCAGGCAGGCCGCCAACAGCCAGATGAAGGTGTCCAGGCCGTAGTGCTTCAGCTCACGGGAATAGTAGATCAAGGGTTGGCAGCCCGCTGCCAGCCAAGCGCTCAGCACCGCCGCCAGGCGGGAGCCTCCCATGAGGCGCACCAGGGCGGGGAGCAAGGCCACGGTTCCCAGGCCCGCCAACAGAGAAGGCAGGCGTAGCGATATTTACACGGGCAGGAAACCGGCCGCCCCTAAGGCCTTGGCCAGCAGGGCGAATCCCGCGGGAATGGGTTTGTGGCTGGTCAGAATTTCCCCAAAAGGCAGCCCGACCAAGTAGCCTACCCAGGCTTCATCACGCCAAAACGGCTTGTCCCACAAAAGCCAAAGACGCGTCGCGAAGGCGAAAACCAACGCTGACGCAAAGTGGGCCCAATAGCAGACGCGGCCTCGATCAAGCGACGGCTTGTTTTGTTCAACCCTGGGCAAGTTCAATTTCAGATCAAATCACTTCCGCTCAAAAAATGGCTTGGGCCAAGACGAGCCCTATTGGGAATCATAGAATAGACGTCACCAGTGCAATCCCATTGCTTCAGGGTCAGGGCAAGCCGGGCCGGACACGGTGGCCGGGCCGAATGGTTTTTGGTGATATCGCCGCGAAGCGCGGACAAGCCACAGCGCCTATTGCCGGACAGGGCATGGGGGCTCCCCGCTTAGGGATGATGGGGCAGGCAATTTTTTCTCCTAGCGGTCCGTATCCCTGATGCATGGGCATAGTAGCTTTGAGCCCTTTGCCCCGTCAATCACGCCGACCCCTCCAGTTCCAGCTGGGCTTTATCGCGCCGCCTGGAGGGGGAGGCGCGGCGGGGCGCGCAAAGCTCATTTTTTGCGCTTGGCGCGGCGCCAGTTGAGGATGCCCAGCTCAAAGGGCTTGTACAGCTTGGCGTACTGGGGCAACTGGGTGGTGCTGAAGGAGGACGGCTTGGTGGAGCACAGGATCATCACCGTGCGCATCACCCCCCGGGTGTAGAAGGCTTTGGCGAAATAGGAGCGTATGCCCTTGGGGATGAACAGGGCCCAGTCGATGGTCTTGATGCTGTCCATGGTCTCGTCCACGATGAGGTGGTCGAGCTTGAAGCGCTGGATGTTCTCGGCGATGGTCCCCTTGTAGGAGAACACCTCGCCCTGCTTCATGCCCTTGAACACCTTGCCGGCGTAGTAGACCACCACCTTGCCCTTTTTGCCGTAGATGTCGGAGAACAGAATTCCCTCGCAGGGCACGCCCTCCAGGGGGTTGTCCAAGAACACCCGCAAAATGTCGTGAATATCGCTGAGGTCGCGCAGCTTCTCCTTGAGCGCCTGGCTGTAGCGGTCCCGGGCCGCTTGCTTGGCCTTGGTCCGCTCCGGCGCGCCGGTCTCCCAGGCGGCCTCGCGGTTCTGGTGGATTCTCAGCAGGGACAGGCGCATCAGGCGGCGGCTCTTGTAGTTGATCAGCCGCACCTCCGCCTCGGCCAAAAAGGGCTCCCGATTCTTGCGCAACAATTGGAGGCTCCCGGACCACTGTCGGTCGAACAGCATCCGCTCGCTAATGTGGTTGATCTCCCCCACGTTGAGGGGAGGGTACAGCTCGCTCAGGCTCAGGGAGCGGAATTCGTTGAGGCTGTAGCCGAACAGGGCCAAAGCCTCGGAGTTAACCGCCGCCACCTTCTTGTCCTCGAAGTCCAACAGCAGCACCGGGTAGTCGGCCTGCTCGATGGCGACCTGGGCCAGTTGGGACTTTTCCAGGATGGATGACACCGATTGGGCGGTGTCGGTTACCTCCAGCAAAAACCCGCTGTAAAGCTCGGGGTCCCGGGAGCTGGGGGTGCCGATGAGCTTCAGCCAGATCGGGTCCCCTCCCGGCGCTTTGGCCCGGAACACCACTGAGGCCTGGCGTCCCTGCTTTACCTTGTCCATGAACTCGTCGAACAGGTGCAGGTCCTCTTCCAGGATGATTTCCTTGCGCAGCTCTGGGTCCTTGAGCAGGCGCTTGGTGCGCTTGCCCAGGGCGGGGATGGTCCAGTCGTTGAGGTAGTCGATGCGCGACCGGGTCACCTCCACGCGCCATAAAAGCGCCTGGAAGTCGTTGATGAAATCCCTCAAATCGGTTGCTTGGTTGTGGTGTTCAGCCATGTCCGACGCCGCCCCCCTGCTGAAGGTATTCCCTAGATTAGCAAATATCGCCTACGGGGTGAATCCCAGGCCCGGCTAATCGCGGGAAAAAGCGAAGTTTCGAGCGATATCCAGTAAATGGTCATACCAATTATGTGAAAAACAGTCCAATTATGCTTTTTCAGAAAAATGGCTTTTAGCTCTTGACTGACATGTTTGAATTATGTTCATTTGGTCATACCGCATCGTGCATTCGCACCCGTATTTTCACCTTGTCTTGCCAAACGAGATAAACCCTACTGGAAACGTATGGGAATAATCGGCCTTACTCTTGGCAAGCTGGAACAGATGATAAGTTCCAACACCTGGTCGCCCGGCGGACGCCTGCCCCCGGAGCGGGAGTTGGCCAAAACCCTGGGAGTGGGCCGCGCCACTCTCCGCGAAGCCCTGCGTATTCTGGAGACGCGGGGGGTGCTGGCCATAAAGACCGGCAGCGGGGCCTATTTGATCGCGCCCGAGTTGCTCAGGCGACCGGCGGCGCACGCCGGCCAAAAAGCCGGGCCCTTGCAGCAGTTCGAGGCCGCCTATTGCCTTCTGCCTTCCCTGGCCGCCTGGTGCGCTCTCTCCGCGGGCCAGGAAACCATTGAGCAGCTTGAACAGTGCGTCAGCGGTCTGGGGCGCGCCTTCCTGGACAGCGACGCCCTGGGCGTGGCTCAGGGCTATGCCCGCTTTTGCCGCCTCATGGCCGTGGAAACCGCCAACCCCTGCCTACGCCATATGGTGGACAGCCTAGCCGCCTCAGAGCAGTGCGCGGCCTCGGATTTCACCAAATTAAGCGATACCCAGCGCGACTATGTCTTCGCCGGCCTGGTGCAACTCTGGGGCTTCATACGCGCCCACGAGCCCCAGGCGGCCCAAAAGGCCGCCCGCCGCCAGCAGGTGATGCAGGCCCTGTTCTGCTGCGGCCGTACGGCCCTGACCGAATCGCCGATGCTCCGGGGCGGGTTGGGCGAAATGGAGCAGGAAAAAGACGCGGCCTTGTCCCTGGCCCAGGGGCCCTAGGCCCGCGCGAGGCTCTAAAACCATTCGGCCCGTGCAGGGCTGAAGACATAAAAGACGGGGCTCCTTCCGACCCGCCAAGATCAAAAAGGAGCCCCGGGGTGACAGCAACCGGCAAGGCCGGCACCGTCGTGTGTTTTTATATGGCCTTCGCGCCGGGCTGTCAATCCAACAGGTCCGAGGGACCGCTAAAAACCCGCAAGGAGGGCGAAGGCTTATGAAACGCAAACACTCAAGGATGAAAAGCGGTTTGGCGCTGGTGCTGGCGGCCCTGCTGTTGCTGGGCCTGGCCGGCCTGGGCCTGGCCGGCTCCAGGGCGAAGATGGCGGCCAAGGAGCAGAAGGCGGCCTATGACCTTTACCAGAAGAAATGCCTGTCCTGCCACCTTTCGGTGGCCGACCCCGAACGCTCCGGCAAGACCAGGGACGAGTGGACCCTGGTGGTCCGCTACATGGACAAGCACTACGTTCAGCTGACCGACGAGGAGGCGGCCAAGATCATCGACCTGCTGTACTCCATCCGCCGCGGCCTGGAAAAGGAAGCGGGCTAGGCACCGCCGATCCATATCGCTGATGACAACCGTCAAGGTTTACTAGCCAGGGAGGCAAGCGCGATGAAAAGAAGGGAATTTTTAAAGGGCATGGCCGCCACCGGGGCGGCCGCGTCGATGACCGGCGGCTTGGGCGTCATCTCCAAATCGGCCCACGCCGCGGACAAGGTCGACTTCGGGCAGGTCAAGGGGCTCGAGGTAGAGGTGCTCAGCGAGACCAGCTGGTTCGACAACGACATCTTCAAGAAGAACCTGATGGACTACGGCGGAGCCATGACCAACCAGTACACCATCCCCTGGGACTGGAACAACGCCGGCGGCTACATGACCAAGATCACGGTCTATCCCCTGGAGGGCGACCCCAAGATTCTCTTGATGGACACCGGTTGGAACAACGAGTGGGTGGATTACATCTACGACGAAAAAAGCGACATGGGCAAGCTGCTGACCTCTGGCAAAGTGGACACCATGATCCTTTCCCACTGGCACCTGGACCACTACTGGGGGGTTGAGTCCACCCTGAAGCGCAGCCCCAAGATCACCATGTACGCCCCCAAGACCTACTTCGAAGAGGACATGAAGCTCTTGAAGGGCGGCCAGAACGTAGCCAAGACCAAGGACGGCAAGGAGGTGGTGATCAACAAGAACGGCACGCCCCACCAGGGCAAGCTGGTCCTCACCGACCCCAAGGGCGAAAAGGGCGACACCATCTACCGCCTGATGCCCGGCGTGGCGGTGAAGATGTATGACGTGCCCATCCTCCTCAGGGTGCGCGGCGAGAACGTGCTGTACTTCAACGTCAAGGACAAGGGCATCGTCACGGTGACCGGCTGCTGCCATCCGGGCATCCTCACCCTGAACGCCTGGGCCCGGCGCAACGTGAAGGACTACAAGCCCTACGGCTGTTACGGCGGCCTGCACATCACCCTGTTCGAAACCTGGGACCCCAAGTTCGACGACATCATCAAGGGGGTGAAGGCCTTCCAACTCAAGAAGGTTGGCTGCAACCACTGCACCGGCTGGATCTGGGGCGAGAAGGCGTCAGCCGCGGGCGTGCCCATCGTCAAGGGCACCGACAAGTACAAGAGCTATAAGCGGACCTCCACCGTGGCCAAGGCCAGCAATGTGTTCTTGACCAACGGAGACACGGTGGTCTTCTAGCCTGTTTCCCGCGAGGCGGGCCGGAGCGTTCCTGCGGCCCGCCTCGCGTCGCCCGGCCGAACGGCTCGGCCAGGCCGGAGCGATTACCCATGGGAGGGGGTGCTTCATGTCCAACAGCCCAACCGGTGTTGGGAAGTTCAATTATCTGTATGGCCTGATAAACTTGGCGGTGGTCTTTGGCATCGTCTGGGTGTTGTGGTTCATTTTCATGCATGCCGACGGGGTGATGAAGCTCTACACCCCAATGTACGGCTTCTCCCTGGTGGCCATGCTTCTGGCCTCGGTGATTCTGCTGGGCAAGGTGCTGGGCTGGCCGTCCGACCCGGAGCGGGCCCTGCCCGCGGGCAAGGCCATCGGCCAGGGCATCCTGGGGGTGGTGCTCAGCCTGGCCATCATGTACGTGGTCTACTACCTGGGCTTCTGGCTGTTCATCGGCAAACTGGGCGTGGCCTATTTCAGCCCCAAGGCCCTGGTGGCCGGAGGGGGCACCGGCGCGGAGCCCTGGAACGCCCGTGAGTGGTCATCCACCGCGATCCTGTATTTCTCCACCGCCTTCTTGTGGTGGGCCCTGGTCTGGGACCTGGGCTTCGGCCGCTGGCCCTGGCAGAACGACAGCCGCTGGGTGACCGGCTGGTCCCGCCTGTTCGCGGTGAGCATTTTCTCCATCATCACCTTCGCGGTGCTCTTCCATCCCCATGTGTGCCTGATCTTCCCCGAGGCCCAGAAAATGGCCGGGGCCAAGCCATGGTGGGAGGGATGGGCCAGCACCACCAGCGCCTTCTTCGGGCTGGGAATGGTGCTCTGCACCCTGTTCTGGGTGGTCTACTCCGACCTGTTCTGGGAAGGACGTCCCTGGAAGTGGCTGGAGCGGGGCGGCGAGTCCAACCTGGCCAAGGGGGTGGTGACCTTCCTGGGCACCCTGCTGCTGGGCCTGCTGCTGGTCTATGTGCTCACCGCCATTTTCAACGCCATCTGGATGGAGCCCTACCAGGGCGGCCAGTACACCGACGGCCCGGACTGGCGCTTCATCCACATGGGTGAAGTCTCCGGCTTCTGCGTGCTGTTCGCCTTTATCTGGAAGTACTACTTCAACAACTGGCCCAACGGCCTGCCTCTGTTGGTGCGGGCGATCATCCGCTCCATTATCGGGGTGGCCGGCGGCATGCTCATCTACTGGTTCTACTACTCGCCCCTGGCGGTGGTGGTGCTGGGCAAGGTGCCGGGCTGGGGCCAGCCCTCGGACCAGCCCCTGGTCTGGACCCTGCTGTTCTTGGGCGTGCTGCTCATGCAGGCCCAGTTCTTCCATGACTGGCCCCTGCGCCGGGCCTCCGGCCAGGGCGACTAGGCCGCGCTACTTGGAGATGATCGGTTGAGCAAGCCAAACCGGCGTGATTTTTTCCGCGACCTCTTGCGGCAAGGGGCCAAGACCATAGCCGCCTTTGAACAGGGGCGGGAGGAGGCCAGGCAAAAGGCCGACCGCGACGCCTTCTTCCGCTCCTACGAGTCCAGCTACGCCCTGACCCTGTGTGAGGACGAACTGCTCATCGAGTCGGCCCAACTGGCGGGCATCAAAACCGAGGGCCGCGACCGCCTGGAGATCGCCAAGGAGTTGTTCTCCAGGCAGGAGGCCATATAGAGCCTATGGAAACCCTGGCGCGCGGATACATCGAAGGCCTGCTCCTGAGCGCTTCCTGGGTGGAGCGCCTGCGCTGCGAGTTGGGCCTGGACGGCATGCATCAGGTGTGGGGGGAGATTCCGGCCTGGTACTTTTGGCTGGCCGGCTCCCCCGGCGCTCACGGCCTGGAACTGGCCCAGGTGGAGCGCCTGGACTCCGGACAAGACCACATCCTGCGCGCCGGATTTGTGGTGCGATACTATCCCCACCCGGCGGGAGAGGTGTTCATCGACTTCTCCCGCCGGGAGCGGGACCTCAGGCTTGGCCCTCTTTTCGACCCCAGCGGCACGCCCGATTTCGAGCGGCGGGAAGAAATCCCAAACCACCTTTTCACGGTGGGGGCCCTGGAGTTCACCTGGGACCTGGAGCATGCCTGGTTCCTGTGCTCCCTTACCGCCCTAAACCGTTGCCGCAAGGTGCGCCTGCCCGCCGCCGGTCCCTACGGCCGGCCCGTGCTGGAGGGCCAGGCTCCCGGCTGGCAGCTCTGCTTCGACCTTTTCCGCCGCCTGCTGGGCCTGCACGCCTTCCAATACAAGCACACCCCCCTGGCGGCCCAGCTTAGCCGCGAGGCGGGTTTCGAACAGGCGCGCCTCCAGGGCCGGGAGCAGGCCGAACCCCGCGACTGCGCCCAAAACCAGATGCACAGTCTGAGCGTGCTCATGGGCCCGGACCCGGCATCCCCGCCCAAGGCCGCCTTGGACCTGCTGCGCCGGGAAGCCTCCCCCGAATTGGGCCGGGAAACGGCGAGGCGAGCCTTCTCCTGCCGCCACTTCCATCCCTGGGAGGCCATGGTGGACTCCGAACCGGTGATCGATCCGGTTTGGTGGAGCCTGGCCGGGGTGAACTACCAGTCCCATCTGGCCTCGGCCTGCGGCTGCGAGCATTAGAAGGGCCGCACCAACTTTCTCCGCTGCCCCATAAAAAACCGCACCCGGCGCGAAACCGGGTGCGGTGAAAGTTTTTAGGGGACAAGGCCGCTTTTAGTTGCCTCCCACCGGGGTCTTCAAGGTTTCCATCACCTGGTCGATGGTGAAGCTGGCTGCCTTCTGGCGCGGCGGGAACTCCTTGAAGGTGGACAGGAACTTGGCCACGTACTGCTGGGCCGGGATGATCAGGAAAACGTGGTCCATGTACCAATCCCAATAGGTGTTGGAGGTCACGTCGGCCTTCTCGTAAGGGTCGGCCCTGAGGTTTAACAGCCTGGGGATGCGCAGGTGCACAAAGGGCTCGGCCCATATTTGCAGGGTGCCCCTGGCGCGCTGCTCGGCGAAGACAAACTTCCAGTTGTCGAAACGCAGGCCGGTGAGGTCGCCGTCGTCGGAGAAGTAGAAGAACTCCTGGCGGGGGCTTTTCTGGGCCTTGCCGGTGAAGTAGGGCGCGAAGTTGTAGCCGTCCAGAGGGGTCTTGTAGGTCCGCTTGCCGGCCTTGTATCCCTTCTGAAGCTTTTCCTTGATGTCGGGCACCCCGGCTACGGCCAGAAGGGTGGGCAGCCAGTCCATATGGGACATTATCTGGTTGGAGACGGTGCCCGGCTTGATCTTGCCCGGCCAGCGCACCATGGCCGGCACCCGGTAGGCGCCTTCCCAGTTGGAGTTCTTTTCGTTGCGGAAGGGGGTCATGGCCGCGTCGGGCCAGGTGTTCATGTGGGGGCCGTTGTCGGTGCTGTAGAAGACGATGGTGTTGTCGGCGATGCCCAATTGATCGATCTTGTCGAGCACCTGACCGACGTTCTTGTCGTGGTCGATCATCACGTCGTGATAGATGCCCTGCCAACGCCCGGCTTGGCCCACGCTCTCGGGCTTGGCATGGGTGCGGAAGTGCATGTGGGTGAAGTTGACCCACAGGAACACCGGCTTGCCCGCCTTGACCTTATCCTCCAGGAACTTGCAGGCGCGAGTGGCCACATCGTCGTCGATGGTCTCCATGCGCTTCTTGGTCAGGGGACCGGTGTCCTCGATCTTTTGGGTGCCGTCTGGGTTGGCGTAGCTGTGGATCACCCCGCGCGGCCCGTACTTCTTGCGGAAGGCCGGATCCTTGGGGTAGTCGGGCAGCTCCGGCTCCTCCTCGGCGTTGAGGTGGTAGAGGTTACCGTAGAACTCGTCAAAGCCGTGGGCCGTGGGCAAAAACTCGTCCTTGTCGCCCAGGTGGTTCTTGCCGAACTGGCCGGTGGCATAGCCCTGGGCCTTGAGCAGGGTGGCGATGGTGGGGTCTTCGGCCCTGAGGCCCAGGTCCGCTCCGGGCAGGCCCACCTTGCTCAAACCGGTGCGGTAAACGCTCTGGCCGGTTATGAAGGCCGAACGCCCGGCGGTGCAACTCTGCTCGCCATAGTAATCGGTGAAGAGCATGCCCTCGCGGGCCACCCGGTCTATGTTGGGCGTCCGGTAGCCCATGAGGCCCATGGAGTAGGCGCTGACGTTGGTCTGGCCAATGTCGTCGCCCCAGATGATGACGATATGGGGTTTGCCGGCCTGGGCCGCCCAGGCGCTGGAGAAAGCAAGACCCACTAAAAAGATTATTGCCACGCAGGTCAAGGTAATGCGCACTGGTTTGCCAGTCATTACGTACCTTCTCCAACTAAATTGATTGTCTTGGTGATAATTCTGATTGCTAATGTCGACTAAAGTAAAGAGGGAATATACCTTTTACTGGGAGGCGTTTGGGCTTTTGCTCATCAGGACCACCGCCTCTACTTGAATTTCCGGTTGAAACGTCGCCATTTGTTTGCCGTTCAACACCTCCTGGCACGTTATAGGTGCTTTTTGAGGTGTCGAGCAAATCGGGGGAAGCTCACTAGCCGGCGCGCCCCTTTTTTATGGCCACGGTCAGGCAAAGGGCGGCCCCGCCCAGGGTAACCAGGAACCCTCCGATCATCATTATCCATGCGCCCAGAGTCATGCTCCGGCTCCTTTATCAATAGGCCCAGCGTTTGGCGGCCAGCCACCAGGCCCCCAGGGCCATGACCGCCATGAGCGCCCAGCCAAAGGCGATGAGGGCGGCCAGGGGGTAGCCGCCGTAGGGCTGGGCCAAGTCCCCCACCAGGTTGGAGATGGCCATGACCCCCAAGGTGAGCGGGGTGATCACCTTGAGGCAGATGGGCCACCAGCGGCCCAGGGGGAAGTCCGAAACCCGGTTTATGTACCCGCGCATCTCCACCAAACGGCCGAACCAGGCGATCATTATGATTTCGGCCAGGCCGCCGAAGACGATGCCGTAGTTGTTGATGAAGTGGTCCACGATGTCCAGCAGCAATAGGCCGCCGCCGGTGGAAAAGGCCAGGCTGCCCACCAGGCCCAGCACGCACAACACACTCACCGCCAGGGACCGGGTCCAGCCCAGCTTTTCCATGAGCGGGGCCACGCAGGCCTCCACGATGGATATGAAGCTGGAGAAACCGGCGAACAGCAGGGCCAGGAAGAACACCCCCCCGAACAGCCCGGCGGCGGGCATCATGTTCAGGGCCGCGGGGATGGTGGCAAAGGCCAGGCCCACCCCCTGGGAAACCACCTCCTTGATGGGCACGCCCTGCTGGGCGGCCATGAAGCCCAGCACCCCGAACACCATGGTGCCCGCCAACAGGCTGAAGCCGCAGTTGAGGAACACGGTGATGAAGCCGTTGTTGGCTATGTCGGCGTCGTCGGGCAGGTAGCTGGAGTAGGCGATCATGATGCCGAAGCCGATGGACAGGGTGAAGAATATCTGGCCATAGGCCGCGGTCCAGACCTTGTAGTCCCACAGGTTGGAAAAGTCCGGCTTGAACAGCCAGTTCAGGCCCTCGGCCGCGCCGGGCAGTGTGACCGCCCGGGCCAGGAGCACCATCACCAGGGCGAAGAGTATGGGCATGAAAAATTTGTTCAGCCGCTCGATGCCCGCGCGCACTCCCCTCCATAGAACTACCCAGGCGGCCAGCCAACACAAGACGTTGGCCGCCACTATGGGCCAGCGCATGCCCCCCGGCTCCAGGGGGCTCGCGGTGAGCTTGAGGAAGTCCTTGAAGAAGTAGGCCGAGGGGTCGCCGCCCCAGCCTTGGTGCAGGCTGAGGAAGAAATAGCACACCGTCCAGCCCAGGATTACTACGTAGTAGAAGGAGATGACCACGCAGACCAGGACCTGCCACCAGCCCAGGAACTCCCAGCGCGACTTGATGGCGTGGAAGGTGAGAGGGGGGCCGCGCTCTTGTAGCGATGGCCCAGGGCGAACTCCATGATGAGGAAGGGCACACCGGCGGTGAGCATGGCGAAGAAGTAGGGGATGAGAAAAGCGCCGCCCCCGTTCTCATAGGCCATGTAGGGGAAGCGCCAGATATTTCCCAGGCCCACTGCCGATCCCACCGCGGCCAGGACAAAGCCGGTGCGCGAGTTCCACTGCTCTCTCATGATCCTCCCGGTGACATTGGTGATGGTTAGATGGTGTTCGCCTTGGCCTCTAGCCAGTCCGGGCTATTATAAGACACTAAAACGCTTTAGACATAGCGCAGCAGGAGGCCTGCCAAGTTTCCTAGGGACTTTGCGCGACTTGGTAGACCTGAATTGGATAATGGAACCCCTTGACCTCGATAGCGCCGACCTCATCGCAAGGTATCTCGTCCTTCACCAGCGCCCAGGTGGCGTGGGATATGTAGATTTGGCTTGGTTGGCATATATGTTCCAGGCGCGAGGCCAAGTTTACGTTCAGCCCTATGGCCGAAAACTCCATGAAACCCTCGGATCCATAGTTGCCCACATTTGCCATTCCCGAGTGAATGCCGCAGCGGATATGGAAGGGAAACTGAATTCCCTCGTTCCACCATTTGCGGCGCAGAAAGCTCATATGGTTTTGCATTTCCATTGCCATACGCACGGCTGACAGGGCGTCCTCGCGCGCTCCGCGGCTGTCCGGGGCCCCGAAGATGGCGTAAACGCTGTCACCGGTGAACTGGGGTATGGTCCCGCCCCAGCGCCGCACGACCCTGGACATCTCCCCCAGGTATTCGTTCAGCAAACGGGCCACCTCCTCCGGGTCTGAGGCGTCGGTGAACTGGGTAAAGTCCTTGATGTCGGAAAAGAACATGGTCAGCCGGGCCCGCCGGGAGGTTAGCTCGGCGGTTAGTTCCCCCGCGAATATCTTTTCCACCACATTGGGGTCCAGGTATTTGGATATCTGCACCTGCACCTGTTCAAGGTTGTTTTTAGCTTGAGCCAACTCCTCTGTACGGACCGCCACCTTTTCTTCCAGGTTGGCGCTAAATTCGTGGATGGTCTCCCATTGTTGACGCATGAGGCCATAGATAAGCAGAAAACACAACACCAGCCAGGCGATGGCGGCGAAACTGTGGGTGGGTACCCCGAACAAGTCGGGCAAAATGAGGCCGGTCACGATTACCCAGGATTGGGCCACGCCGATAGCCACCGTGTAGATGATGCGCGCCCTGTGCTGGATGGGGTCGGAGCTGGTCTTGATGCCGCGCAGCAGAACGAACAGCAGCAACATTAAGAAGTAGATGTTGAGGATGATCACCACCCGGTGGAAGGGACCATAACCATGCTCCCACCCGGTGATCGAGTTGTGGGTCGGCGTGGCCACCACCAGGTCGCTTAATCCCACTAGGGCGAAAACCAGGGCCAGGACGCCTATGGTTAACCAGTAATGCAACCTGATGGGCAGAAACATGAAGCGCTCGCCCATGCGTGCCTCGCCGCCCGAGATTATCATGGTGTACTGCAGGAAAAGCCAGTAGGTGATGCAGTTGAGCAAATAGGGAAGGCGGTTCCAAAAAATGGCTTGCTCTCGGCTGGCGGCAAGGTGGAGCATGCCGCCGGCTCCCGCGACCAGGGCGTTGCCGATGCAAAAGGCGCAGACTATCTGATAAAGGCGGCTGCGGGGGTTTTGCAGAATGATGGCCAACCCCAATAAAATTAGGGGCACAAAGGACATCAAAAAGGGCAGGGCGTAAGGGTTCACCGGTTTTACCTCACCATGGTGAGGGTACGGACCAGTAAGTTCAGGTTAAGGCAAACCGCTGTAATATGTCTACCGCGATACTATTTTTATGCGGCGCCTCAGCCGCGACCTATAGGTCCCGGTCGCAGTCGATGTCCAGGCGGTTGATGCGGTTCCAGATGGTGGCCCGGCACACCCCCAGCAGTTCGGCGGCCTTGCTCTTGTTGCCCCCGGCTTGGCGCAGGGCCTCGATCAACTCCTGGCGTTGGGCCATGCGCCGCCCCTTTTGGGAGGCGGCGGAGGGTGGGGCGGGAGCCTGGCGGCGCAGCTTGGGGGGCAGGTGCTCGGTGGTGATTAGCCCGCCGGGGCAGAGCACGCAGGCGTACTCCACCGCGTGGCGCAGCTCGCGCACGTTGCCCGGCCAGGGGTAGGCGTCCAGCAGGTCAAAGGCCTCCGGGGCCATGCCCATGATCTCCTTGCCCGACTTGGCCACGGCCTGGGCCATGAAGTGCTCCACCAGCAGAGGGAGGTCCTCCCGGCGCTCGGCCAGGGAGGGCATCTGCACCGGCACCACGTCCAGGCGGTAGAACAGGTCCTCCCGGAAGGAGCCCCGGCGCACCAACTCGGCCAGGTCGCGGTTGGTGGCCGCCAGGATGCGCGCGTTCACCGGGCGCGGCCGGTTTTCGCCCACCCGATCTATCTCCTTCTCTTGCAGCACCCGCAGCAGCCTTAGCTGAGTGGCCGGGGGGATCTCGCCGATCTCGTCCAGCAGGATGTCGCCGCCCTCGGCCGCCTCGAAGCGGCCCACCCGGTCCCGGTCCGCCCCGGTGAAGGAGCCCTTCACATGGCCGAAAAGCTCGCTTTCCAAAAGGTTGGGGTTCAGGGCCGCGCAGTTCACCTTGAGGTAGGGCTTGTTTGCCCGGGGCCCCCGGCGGTGGATGGCCTCGGCGGCCAGTTCCTTGCCCGTGCCGCTGGCCCCCTGGATCAGCACCGGGTAGTCGGACTGGGCCACGGTGTCGATTAGGCGGTACAGGCTGGTCATGGCCGGGGAGTTGCCCACCAGGCCCTCGAAGCCGTCATCGCCGCGCAGGGTCCGGCGCAGCTGGGATATTTCGCGCTCCTTGGCGTGCAGCTCGGTGAGGTCGGTCAGCGTCTCCACCGCCCCGGTGATGTTGCCCTGGTCGTCCTTGAGCACGCTGGCCCGTTTGAGCACCACCACCCGCTCGCCCGCGCGGTTGGTGATGGTGCAGCGCTTGGAGCGGACCTCCCCGGCGCTGAACAGGCCGCAGTAATCCACCCCGCTGCCTTTGCCGATGATCTTGCACCCGGTGCAGTTGAGCACCCGGCAGGATTGCCCCTCGATCTGCTCGCGGCTGTAGCCGGTCAGCTCTTCACCGGCCTGGTTGATGCGCGCGATGCGCCCTTGGGGATCCACCACCAAAACCGTGTCGTGCATGGTGTCGGTCACGGTGCCCCAGTGGGAGGCGATATCTATGTCCATGTCTACCTACCGTCTAAACAGTGTCTAAACATAAAATAGTCTACTTAAACACTTCTGTTTGGGCAAGTGGTTTGGCAAAAATAAATTTGGTTATTATATCAAGTAGATATATTTCATACGGCAAAAGTAAGCTTTTTGGCACGTTACCTGCTCATATGCCGACAGTAACAAGTTGCAGAACTTCATAACTTGGGAGTTTCAAAAGGCCGAATATGAGCAGCCTAGCCGAAAGTCAGCAACGGGCCGACGCCATCACCGAGATGGTAAAGGCCATCGCCCATCCGGTGCGCCTGAGGATCATCTCCCTGCTGTGCCAGTCGGACCAACGGGTGATTTTCATGGCCGAGCGCCTGGAAAAGACACCGGCCGCGGTGTCCCAGCAGCTTCGCATCCTGCGCATGAGCGGGCTGGTGGCCACCGAGCGCCGCGACGGCGAGGTGTACTACACCCTGGGCAACCCCCAGTTGCGTCAGTTGCTGGCCTGCCTGGACGGCTGCCAGGCCGCCTGAAACGCCCGGTACTAACTCTTTAAGACCATATTGACCCTGGAGGAAACATGAGCGCGGAACCCGCACGCAAACTGGAAGAGACTGCCCCCGCCCCTAAACCGGCCGGCGTGGTCCTGGAAAACAAGCTGTCCATGGTGGTCTTCTCCGGCGACCTGGACAAGCTTCTGGCCGCCATGATCATCGCCACCGGCGCGGCCGCCATGGGCATGAAGGTCGTAATGTTCTTCACCTTCTGGGGCACCGCCGCCCTGCGCGACGCCAAGAAGAAGGTGGGCGGCAAGGACTTCATGTCCAAGATGTTCGGCTGGATGCTGCCCAAGGGCCGCAACGCCCTGAAGCTCAGCCAGATGCACATGGGCGGCATGGGCACCGCGATGCTCAAAAGCCTCATGAAGAAAAAGAACGCCCCCACCCTGGACCAGCTGTTCGACATAGCGGCCCAACTCGGGGTGGAGATCAAGGTCTGCGAGATGTCCATGGACCTCATGGGCTTCAAGCACGAAGAGATCATCGATTACCCCAACATCGACTACGTGGGCGTGGCCACCTTCCTGGCCAACTCCGGCAAGTCCTCCAACCAACTCTTTATCTAAAGTCAAAGCGAAAAACGCCTCAAATACACGGCAACGCCAAAAGGAGAAAGCAAGATGTCCGATATCAACGCCGCCAAGGTTCTGGATCTCAAAGGTCTGCCCTGCCCCATGCCCGTGGTCAAGATGAGCCAGGAAATCGGCTCGGTCAACGTGGGCGAGGTCATCGAAGTGCACACCACCGATCCCGGCTCCCTCTCCGATTTCCCGGCCTGGGCCGAGACCTCGGGCAACGAAGTGCTGGACACCGAGCAGGGTGGCGAGTTCATCAAGATCTTCGTCAAGCGCAACAACTAGACCCGGGACGTCAAGAGCATGGTCAACCAGATCTTCTATGTAATCACCGTGCCCATGGTCTATGTGGCCGTGGCCTGGTGCCTCGTGGGGATCGCGGTGAAGGTGGCGCGGGTGGCCAAGGCCCCCGCCCACCCCTTCACCCTCAAGGTGTTCCCGGACAAGGACCACCCGGTTCCCAGCGCCGTGTGGGGGGCCCTGAGCATGCCCACGGTGCGCCGTCACAACCCTACCTTCTGGGTTTTCCTGATCCTGTTCCATCTGGGCGTGGCCGTGCTCATCCTGGCCCACCTTGATCTTCTGCCCTGGTTCAACATCTACCCCGAAGACTCGCCCCACATGATCGGCAACGGGGCGGTCGGAGTGGTGGTCACCGCGGCCATCCTCTACTTCCTGCTGCGCCGCTTCGCCTCGCCGCTGCGCGAGATCTCGGTGCCCGCCGATTATCTGCTGCTGTTCCTGTTGTTCTGCGTGGCCATGTCCGGCGACATCATCTCCTGGGCCAACTCCTGGAGCGAAAACGGCTTCGTGTTGACCAAGCAGGACTTCGGCGGCTACCTGGACGGCCTGTTCCACTTCTCCTGGGCCGACCCGGCGGAGACCATCGACGGCGGCCACTACGTGGTCCTGGTGACCCACGTTTTCCTGGCCAACCTTTTCCTGATGGTGCTGCCCTTCAGCAAGATCATGCACACCTTCTTCGCCATCCCGCTGAACAAGCTGAGGAGGGGCTAAACATCATGGACGCCAAGCTGAAACAAGAGCTCATCCAGACCTTTTCCGAGCGCCTGAGCCAGGCGGCCAAGATGTACCTGGAAAACTGCTCCCGCTGTGGGCTGTGCATCGAGGCCTGCCACGCCTACGCCTCTTCGCCGGAGACTCGCTACACCGCCGTGGGCCGGGCCCAGAACATCCGTCGCATCTACGAGGAGTACTTCAAGAAGGGCAAGATCGCCAAAAAGCTCAACGAGGCGGTGGAGCTCAGCGACCACTGGATGGAAAAGGTCTACGAGACCGCCTACACCTGCACCGGCTGCCGCCGCTGCATGACCTACTGCCCCTTCGGCATCGACACCGGCGTGATCCAGGGCATCGCCAAGATGCTTTTGATCACCGCGAACATGGAGCCCAAGACCCTGACCATGTTAGCCGATATGTCCATCGCCAAGGGCAAGACCATAGAGAAGACCAAGGCGAACTTCGCCATCGCCGCCAAAAACCTGGAAAAAGAGGTGCTGGAGCGCTGGCGCTCCGAGGGCGGCGAGGAAGTGGTTCCCCTGGACGTACAGGACGCCGACGGGCTCTACGTGGCCCTGGCGGGCAAGCACTCCATCATCCCGGCGGCGGCCATCATGAACGCGGCCAAGGAGAAATGGTCGCTCAGCTACTTCGAGGCGGTGAACTTCGGGGCCTTCGTGGGCAACCCGGCCAAGACCAATGAGATCGCCGGGCGCATCATCGAGGAGGCCAAGCGCCTGAACATCAAGGAAGTGGTGATCTGCGAGTGCGGCACCGCCTACCGGGTGATGAAGCACATGAGTGGCGAAAAGCCCTTCAAGGTCATTACCTTCGCCGAGCTCATAGCCCGTTACGTGGAGCAGGGGCGCATCAAGCTGGACAAGAGCAAGCTGCCCGGCAAGGTGACCTATCACGACCCCTGCCAGATCGCCCGCCAGGGGGGCATCTATGAGCAGCCCCGCTACGTGCTGAACCAGCTCACCGACCACTTCGTGGAGATGACCCCCAACCGCCAGGCCAACTGGTGCTGCGGCGGTGGCGGCGGCCTGGTGGCCATGGGCGAGAAGGACTTCCGGATGAAGTCGGCCAAGGTCAAGGCCGACCAGGTAAAGGCCACCGGGGCCGAGGTGCTGTGCACCGCCTGCGAAAACTGCCACACCCAGCTTTCCGACCTGAACGAACACTACGGCCTGGGGGTCAAGGTGGAGTACCTCTCCGACCTCACCGCCAAGGCCCTGGTGCAGGACTAGGCCCTAGGGCTGGGGCGCTTCAATCAGCAGGGAGCGCCCCGGCTCCTCGGCCGTCGACGGCGCGTAGGGGGGCAACAGCTCTCGCAGGGCATGGCCCAGGGCGTTGAATCGCCCGAGATCGAAACGGCAGAGGTGCTCTTCTATGATCAGGGCCTCCTGCCGGGGGACCCTGGCCAAATGCTGGGCCACGCTGGCCCCTTCGGGGAGGTTGAGCGAAGTGATGTGGCACAGCGCCCCGACCACCCGGTCCAGGCGCAGTTGGAAGCTATGACAGGTGCGAGGAGGGCGGTGGGGCCACTGGCTAAGGTCCTCCAACAGCAACGGCAACAGGGGGTCCACCTCGATCACCAGCATGGTTTGGCTCTTGAGCCACTCCACCAGGTTGGCGCCCTCCGGGGCCAGGTGGCGCACCTGTTCGGTCAGGGCCTGGTGACGGTCCAGGCGCAAAGGTTGCGGACGGCCGCGCACATACAGCGTCTTGCGCGGCGGGTTCAGCAGCAGGTCGCCCACGGCCTGGAACTCCCCGGCATCGGCCAGGCAACCGGCCCACCACAGGGCCAGCTCGCTCAGGCGGGCCAGGGTTAGCCAAAAGGATTGGCCTTTGGGGCCCGCGTGTTCATGGAGCTGGTCGCGCAGGCGGGTCAGGCGCTTCTCGTCGGTCCAGCCGGACGAGGCCTGCCGCTGCATTTCCCGGTTGATGAGATGGAGGCGCTCCGCGCCGAACGCGCCGACTTTAAGATAATGTTTGCCGGACAAATTTTGCGCTCTCACTAAATAAACAACGAATGATTAGTAAATGATATGACATATGTCACGAGTGGCATATTTACAGAAGAGGGAGATCTTGTCAATCGTCCTGTGACCTTCCTCGCGAAGATTTGTTTGTACGAATTATTTTGAGAAGACACGCGCCAGATCCTGGGCGCTGGACAGACCCCCCGGGCTGGGGCGCTTCGCTCTTAAGGGAGCGTCCCGGCCCACCTCCTAACCCTGCCCTCTCCCCGTCAACCTCACCCAGCAAAAAACTGGACCGGGCCTCCTGGCCGAGCCCCGCGACAGGCTTTGGCGTCTCCGGCGAATACCGGGATGAACCGCTTTAGCGTAGCCTCATCCGGCAGAGTGCTGACGATGCGAGTGGAAGTATGCCTTTATCTCTGGCGGCAAGGCTGTAAAGCGCATCAAGTACCTATTTTTGTCCCCATTCGGCTGATCGATGATCTTACCGTAGAAGTCTTTCGTTTTTAGGTCTTCATCGACCTCTTCCAGATTCATTTTGAGGTTGGTCAGGGGCCTTAATGATACGCCGAGGTCTATTTCGGCGCTTTTGGCGGAGAGATGTACGATCATTCCTTGCGCGCCCTTTTTCCCTATGTCCTTTCCGTCTAGCACCGAGTAGCTAACAGGGATAGGTCTAGCCAGCGCCGTTAGATCAGGCTCCTTGCCTTCCAGAACCAGGTTGCGGCCACCGGCGATACCGCCTACTTCATAGATACGCAGCGGCGATTCCGCACCCTTTGGGAACACCTCCTTTTGGCCGTCAACGCGTAACCGGCCGCCCAGGATTTTGTAAACCGACTCTGATACAAGTATCTGGCCACCGATGGTATATGACTCGATTCTGCCGGTCAGGTTCACGCCGCTGCCAACTACGGCGTATTTGCTTCGCTTGTTGGACCCCACATTCCCTACAATTACCTCCGTATCGTTAAGAGCGACCCCCATCTCCAGCTCTGGCAACCCCTTGGCGCGGTTTCGCAGGTTAACCTCTTGCATTGCGTTTTGCATTTCAATGGCGCAAGCCACCGCATGTTGGGTCCGGTCCGGCAGATCCTTGGGAGCGCCGAATATGACCAGTAGCGCATCCCCTATGATTTCATTGATAGTACCGTCGTATCTAAGGACCAAGTCCACCATGATTTCGAAATAAGTGTTTAACAGTTGGACCACTTGCTCTGGTTCAAGACGCTCGGACAGCGCCGTGAAACCCCTCAAGTCTGTCATCATGATCGTTACCCGGCGTTTTTCTCCTCCCAACTCCAAGCCGGACGGGTTTTCGATGATCGAGTCCATGACGTCGTTTGATAGATAGCGTCCGAACATTTTTTTCAATAAAGAGGCCAATTCATCCGACCTTGCCTTTTCGATCACCAACGAGGCTTCGGCATTATTGGCTGCTTGGTTGTAGTAGAAAGAAACGATAAACAGTATAAAAAAAACAGCCAGTATGCTGTTGTAGATCATAATGGCCGTTGTCAGCGAATCCAAGGGATGCAGAGCCGTAGCCCCTTTCGAAAAATAGTGCAGGCCCGCAAAAACAACAAAGGCGACCATCGTCATAACTATTTTAAGCGTCCTCTAAAAAAAGGGGGCAAGGCAGAGGAGCATTGGAGTGGTGAAAATATAGTATTGAAATCCGGCACCCCACCCGAGGTAGATGACGCACATTATCGAATGAAGATTAATCTCGGAAAACGCTAAGGTTACGGTGACTTTTCCTCTGCCTCTTTTGTGCAAGTAGAGAATCAGCACCCACAGGGCGGTGCTCCCGATGTTTATAACGGCTAAGGGGATTACTCCCAAAAAATAAAATAAAAATATAAATAAAAAATGAAACAAAAGGGCGGCAGCGAAAGCGTAGGTGCCGACAGTATGGAAACGATATTCTTCTACTGAAATACCCGCCGGCAAAGAAATAATAGAGAGCGCTGCGTAATTACCGGCGTTGGTTTTTAGCCTTATCTCCGCGCTAATTGAAAGATTAATCCAGCTTTCCAGTCCCAGATATTGCTCTGGGACGGTTTTGTCTGGTCGTCCTGCCCCTGC
>JAHIQI010000003.1 GCA_018902755.1 Pseudomonadota bacterium
CAGCGCCGGAGGCGGGCCGCCCACCGTGGGCCGGTGGGTGGGCCTGGCCGCCCGGCTGCGCCCCAGGCCCCGGCGCAGGGCCCCGGCCAGGGCCTGGTGCACCTCCTGCTGCTGGGTGAAACGCACCTCGGTCTTGGCCGGGTGCACGTTCACGTCCACCAGCTCCGGGTCCAGGCTCAGATGCAGCACCACCACCGGCCGCCGGTTGTCGGGCATCAGCCCCCGGTAGGCCTGGTAGATGGCGTGCAGCAGCACCTTGTCGCGCACGAAGCGTCCGTTGACAAAGGTGTAGATCTGATCCGCCGCCGAGCGGCTCAGCGAAGGCAGACCGGCCAGGCCCTCCAGGCGCAAAACGCCTTCCTCCTCTTCCAGGCGCACCATGTTCTCGGCGGTGGAGCGCCCCAAAAGCGAGCCCGCCCGGGAGGCCAGGTCCTGCCCAGCGGGCAGGTCGTAGGTGACTTGGCTGCCCACGGTGTAGCGGAAGGCCACTTGGGGCTGGGCCAGGGCCAGGCGCACCAGGGCCCCGGCCAGATGGCCGCTTTCCGTGGCCTGACTCTTCAAAAACTTGCGCCGGGCCGGGGTGTTGAAGAAAAGGTCCCCCACCTCCACCAGGGTGCCCACCGGGCAGCCCACCTCCTCCACGGCCACGACCCGGCCGCCCTCCACCCTGACCAAGCCCCCGGCCTCGGAGTCCTGGGTGCGCGAGCGCAGGGTCATGCGGCTCACCGCCGCGATGGATGGCAGGGCCTCGCCCCGGAAGCCCAGGGAGGCGATGTGGGTGAGGTCTTCGGCCCGGGACACCTTGCTGGTGGCGTGGCGCTCCAGGGCCAATAAGAGATCGTCGGGCAGCATGCCCACCCCGTCGTCCACCACCCGGATCAGGCGGCGGCCTCCGGCGGCCACCTCCACCCCGATTCGCCTGGCCCCGGCGTCCAAGGAATTTTCCACCAACTCCTTGAGCACGCTGGCCGGGCGCTCCACCACCTCGCCGGCGGCGATCTGGTTGGAGACCTCTTCAGGCAGCAGGCGGATGGGCTTGGGGGTTGCGCTTGTTTCCATGGCTAGAAGATATAGCACAGCCCCGCCCAGCCTGGCCAGCGTGGGGCCTTGCCTGGGGGGCGGGACTGTTGTAAGCTGGCCGGGCCGGGGATGGGCCTAAAAGGGTTTATCTTCGGGCCGGGCCCCCGCCGGAAATAATGGTGTGCCTTCTTCCTTCCGGCGGGGCGCCACGGCTAACACTTGGAGCGACAATGAGCCAAAAAAAAGAGCCGCCCCTGGACCGCCTCAGCCCACGTCAGGAAGCCTTGCTCAAGGCCTCCAAGGAGATCATCGTCAAGTTCATCGAGAGCGGGCGCATGTCGGTGTCAGCCTTTGAGGAGGCCTTCCCCCAGGTCTATAAAGCGCTGAGCAAGACCATGGCCGAGGACAATAAGAAGTAGTCCGCGGTTCCCAGAAGGCATTCGCTTACCAACGCCAACCTAGCGGCAGAACCCAACCATCCCGCCCTCTACTTACAGCCAATAGCTGTCATTGCGAGCCCGGGCAGCGGTCGGGATTGGCTTGGACAGGGCCGCCAGGTCTGCCCGGCCGTGGTAATCTTCCACTTCCCTCGTCATGAATTTATTCAAGAGACAAGGCCCTCCATCCTCCCTCCAGACTCCACCCCCCCGCCAGGGGGATGCGAAGATCACCACGTCGCATCTTTTCCAAGATGCTCCTCGTGATGACGGCTATTACTGGATAGAGATAGAAATAACGTATTGGTTAGGTTTCGCTTTGCTCTACCCAACGAATACCTCTACGCAGAGGCCTGTTTTTCTGGAAAATGAAATCAGACAGGTGATCGGGTGTAGAAAACCTGCGCCAGGTACAGCCCGTAAGGCGGCGCCTTGGGGCCGGGTCGCAGGCGCTTGCCCGCCTGGGCCATGCGGGCCATCTCGCCGGGCGGCATCTGCCCCCGGCCCACCTGCACCAAAGAACCCACCAGGTTGCGCACGCAGTGGCGCAGGAAGCCGCTGGCCGTTAGGCGCACTTCCACGAGGCCGCCGGGCACCGGGGATATCTCGGCCCGGTGCAGCACCCGGATGGTGCTCTCGCCGGGGTCGCCGCCCGCGCTGGCAAAGGCGGCCATGTCCACCGGGCCGGCCATGCCCTCCAGGGCCCGGGCCATGGGCTCAAGGTCCAGGGCCCCGCGCAGGGGCCAGCACAGGCCGTCCAAGAACAGGCCGCCCTGGGCCTGGGGCCAGAGGTAATAGTGGTAGGTCTTGCCCTGGGCGCTGTAGCGGGCGTGGAAGTCCTCGGGCACCGGCCCCAGGGCCCGCAGCCACACCGCCGGGGGCAGCAGGGATCGGAGCCCCCGGTCCATGCGCTCCAGGGACAGGGCGCTGGTGGTGGTGAAGCTGGCCACCTGTCCCCAGGCGTGCACCCCGGTGTCGGTGCGGCCCGAGGCGAACACCCGGATGGGTTGGTCGCAGAGCTTGCTCAGCGCCTTTTCCAGGGCCCCCTGCACGGTGGGACCCTTGGGCTGCACCTGCCAGCCCAAAAATCCGTCGCCGCGATAGGCCAGGCCCAGGGCCAGGTGGCGGGTGGGGCCTTCCGGCTCCTGCTCCAGAAAAGGCACGTCCAGGGGCGGCAGATCGCCGCACAGGCGCGGCCAGAGCCCTGGGGTTTCGGCGCTGCTCACCGTCTTAGGGGGTCAGGCCCAGCTCGCGCAGACCGGCGGTCTCGTCCAGGCCCAGCATGAGGTTGGCGTTTTGCATGGCCTGGCCGCTGGCCCCCTTGGTCAGGTTGTCCAGGGCCGAGAACAGCTTGATCAGCCCGGAGCGCGGGTCCACCGCCACGCCCAGCTGCACCCGGTTGGTGCCCCGCACCTCCTTGGTGGCGGGCAGCCGCCCGCCGGGCAGCACCCGCACGAAGGGCTCGGAGCCGTAGGCCTCCTGCCAGCAGGCCCGCACCGCCTCCGCGTCCGCCCCGGCTTTGGGCCGGGCGTAGACCGTGGAGAGGATGCCCCGGTCCATGGGCAAAAGGTGGGGGGTGAAGGTCAGGCGCACCTCCTGGCCCGCGGCCAGGGAAAGCTCCTGCTCCATCTCCGGAGTGTGCCGGTGGCCGTCCACCGCATAGGCCTTGAAGTTCTCGTGCACTTCGCCGTGGATCAGGTTCAGCTTGGCGCTGCGCCCCGCCCCGGAGACCCCCGAGGCGCTGTCGGCGATGAGGCCCTCGGCCTCCACCAGGCCCGCCTTGAGCAGGGGCACCAAAGGCACCAAAACGCTGGTAACGTAGCAGCCGGGGTTGGCCACCAGCCGGGCGGGCTTCACCTGCTCCCGATAGAACTCGGGAAGGCCGTAGACCGCCTCGGCCAAAAGCTGGGGCGCGGTGTGGGGGGCGTACCACTTTTCGTACACCGCCGCGTCGTGGATGCGGAAGTCGGCCGAGAGGTCCACCACCTTGGCTCCGGCCTCCAAGAGCGCCGGGGCGGCGGCCATGGCCGCCTTGTGCGGCACGGCCAAAAACACCAGGTCGGCCTCTTTGGCCAGGGCCTTAGCGTCGTGGTCCACGAAGCTGAGGTCCACGGCTCCTTCCAGGGCCCCGAACACGGTGTCCACCGGCTGGCCCTTGAACTGGGCCGAGCTTACGGCAACGAGCTCCAACTCGGGGTGCCCGGCGATGAGCCGCATCAACTCCACCCCGGTGTACCCGGAGCCACCCATTATAGCGACCGGAATCATTACGCGTTCTCCCCAATAAGAAGGGGAAGGCCCGAGCGGACCTTCCCCTGAATTGCCAAAAGTAGCCGCGCGTTTAGCGCTTGGAATACTGGTAGTGGGCGCGCGCGCCGGGCTGACCGTACTTCTTGCGCTCCTTCTTGCGGGCGTCGCGGGTCAGGAAGCCGGCCTTCTTGAGGGCCTTGTGCAACTCGGGGTTCTGCTCGGCCAGGGCCTTGGCGATGCCGTGGCGCAGGGCGCCGGCTTGGCCGGAGTGGCCTCCGCCGCGAACCGTGGCCAGGACGTCGAACTTGTCCAGGTTGTCGGTCAGGCTCAGGGGCTGGCGGATCATCTGCAACAGGGTGCCGCGGGTGAAATAGGTGTCCGCAACCCGGCGGTTGATGTAGATCTGGCCGGTGCCTCCGGGAACCAACCAGCAGCGGGCCACTGCGGTTTTGCGTTTGCCGGTGGCATATACTCGCGTGTCGCTCATAACTTAATGCTCCTCCCCTAAGACAGGCTCAGCGGCTGGGGCTGCTGGGCCTCATGGGGATGCTCGGGTCCGGCGTAAACTTTAAGCTTCTTGATCATCTGGCGGCCCAGGCGGTTCTTGGGCAGCATGCCGCGCACCGCGCTGGTCAGCACGCGCTCGGGGAAGCTGTCCAGCATCCGCCGGGCGGTGACCGAGGTGATGCCGCCGGGATAGCCGCTGTGGCGATGGTACATTTTCTGGTCCATCTTGCGGCCGGTCAGGCGGATCTTGTCGGCGTTGACCACGATGATGAAATCGCCGGTGTCCACGTTGGGAGTAAAAATGGCCTTATGCTTGCCCCGCAGACGGCGGGCGACTTCGCTGGCCAGACGGCCCAGGATCAGGTCGGTGGCGTCAACCACGAACCAGTCCTGACTGATGTCTTCTTTTTTGGCTACAAAGCTCTTCATGACCTCAAGCCTAACTATGTAATGTCGGGCGCATAGGGCGCAATTAGCCCTCGCGTGTCGAAGGTGTATTTATAGGGGTTGTCCCCGCTTCTGTCAAGGGGCTGATGAAAGAAAGCCCCGGAGCCGGGTCTATTGACCCAAACTCAGGATTTCGCCAAAGCCTCCCAAAGAGAACACCAGGAAGAAGCCGCGCGTGGTGATGTCGTCCACGTAGAAGGCCTTGAAGCCCCAGCACTGGCTCTGATAGCCCAACTCGTACTGGGTCTGGAAATCGCTGCCACCGTCGAAGTCGTGGCGGTTGATGAAGCCTGCGTACCATTCCTGGGTCAAGGCGACCTTGATCCAGGTGTTGAGCTGTTTCACGCCGTCTTCGTCGTACCGGTAATCCAGGGTGATGCTGTCGCCCCGGTCGTCCGAGGCCCTGGCCAAAAAGTCTATCCTAGTGAAGCTGTTGTCGTACAGGTCCCAGGATGTGGTGTTCTGGAAATAAAGTTTGTCGGTGGGCAGGTATTCCACCGTGGCCGAAACCTCGCCCCAGTAGTGGTCGTCGTTGGCATCGTCGCGGTAGGTGACCACGTCGAAGCTATGATACAGGTTCAGGCGCAAAAACTCCCGGTACACCCCCTCCATCTCCCCGGTTTCGGCGTTGGGGGCCATGGTCTTGGAGGTCAGGGTGTTCTTGAGGCCGTAGGAGACCAGGTTGGTGCGCTCGTTGCCGAACTGGGCCAGGTCGGGGATGTCGTCCTCGTCCAGGCTGGGCCGGTAGTCATAGGTCACGAAGGGCCGGTAGGCGTGCTTGATCTTGTAGGGGTTTTCCGCCGTGCCGAAGTCGAACACCCGGTAGAGGTAGGTGCTGGCCGTGGCGCTGAAGTTGTAGACCTGGTTGGTGCCGCTGCTCTGGGGGTCGCCGGCGGTGTCGTCGGTGTCCACGGCGTAGAAGCGCTGGTACCAGGTGAAGGTCGGCTCGAACTCGATGTAGTCGTTGAAGTTCAGCGGCAGGCTGATGTAGGGGTTCACGTCGCTGATGGCTCCGGTGCTGCCCTCTTCGCGGTAGTAGTAGGTGAAGGCCGAGCCCATGCCGAAGTAGAAGGAGCTGTTGCCCAGCTGCTGAGTGGTGGCGTCGAAGGAGATGGTGGGCAGCGACTGCAAGGTGGACTTGTTGTTACCGGAGGTGTCGTCGTAATAAAGCATCCCGGCGTTGAAGGTGGCCGAGGACCAGGAGCGCGACAGGTTGATGGTGTTGGTGCGCACCAGGGAGGTGTTGGGGTCCAGGTTGCGCCCGAACCACTCGGCCAGACGGCGGTCGCTGGCATTGTAGCCGCTGTAGCCGAAGGTGAACTCCCTCAGGTAGTCCTGGTCGCTGACGATGTCGATGTCCGCCTTCAAGTCCATGGTGCCGTTGAACAGCTTCTGGTCGGCCTTACCGCGGAACCAGTAGCGGCTGTGGTAGACCTGAGCGTTCTCGCCCTCGGAGAACAAGGCCTCGCCGTTGCTGTCGTCGGGCATGTAGTCGATCATGAACATGCCCTTGGACTGGTCATCCAAGGCGTAGCGGTATTCCAGGCCTATGTCCAGGCCGCGCTTGCTGTAATAGTTGAGCACCAGGGTCATGTCCTGGTCTTCGCCCAGGGTCTGGTAGTAGGGCAGGCTGAAAGAGAAGCCGTCGCGCTGGGTCTGGGCGAAGGCCGGCGAGAGCATGCCCGACTGGCGTTTGGTCTTGGCCGGGAACATCAGGTAAGGGGTCCACAGAATGGGGAAGTCCTTTACCCGGAAGGCCCCGTTGGTGACCGTGCCGTAGCCCTCAACCGTGACCTTCATGTCCTCGCCGGTGACCTTCCAGGCCGGGTCGGCTCCGTCACAGGTGGTGAAGCTGCCCTTCTGGATGTGGTAGGTGTCCTTGCCGGTCTTGGCGATCTCGCCGCCGGTTATGTAATAGTTGGTGGTCTTGATGAAAATCCGGCCGTCGTAGATCTTGCCGGTGTTGTTGTTCAGGTCCACCACCATGCTTTTGCCGGTGACGACCTGGGTGGGGCTGCTCAGGCGCACCCTGCCTTGGGCCTCGGCCACCAGGGTGTTGGCGTTCAGACTGACCCGGTCGGCCATGAGCCGCGTTTCGCCCCTGGCTATCTCCACCTCCCCTTCAGCGCTATAAGTGGCGGTTTTTTCATTATAAAAAACCTTGTCTGCCCTAACGTCCACCGGACCTTGGGCATCCACGCGCATCAGGGTTCCGCTGCTGGGCGCCGTCAGGGCCGACGCTGCCTGGGGCAGGCAAAAAAAGCCGGCCACGCCGGCCAGCAGCAACATGATTTTACCGAGTAGTGATACACGCCTGATTGCGAGCACTTCCACCTCCAAAAAGGCGCTGGGCGCATAAGTATTTCGCTGCCGCACCGTAGCAGATGCAGAAAATTATGGCAAGTCGCTTGTGCCGCCGCTGAGGATGGTCCGTGCCTCGCCCACGGTGAACAGACTGCCGGTGACCAACACCACCCCTTGGGGTCCGGCCAGGATGCGGGCCCTTCCCATGGCCTTTCCCAGGTCGGGCTCTATCTCCCCCGGCGGGGCGTCCGGAGGGGCGGCTGCGGCCAGCACCTCGGGCGCGGCCGCCCGGGCGTATACCGGCCGGGAGTAGACTACCATGTCCGCAGCGGGCAAGATAAGCCCCAGAAGCTTGCCCACCTCCTTGTCGGCCATGACCCCCACCACCATCACCAGGGGCTTGCGCCCCCTTCGCATGCCCTCCAGGCTGGTCAGCAGGGCCTGGGCCGCGCCGGGGTTGTGGGCCCCGTCCAGCCACAGGGTGGCCTGGCCCGGCTCCGTGGGCCACTGCTCCAGGCGGCCGGGCCAGTGAACTTCGTTCAGCCCCTGGGCCAGGTGCCCGGCGGTGACGGGCAGGCCTTTCTCGGCCAGCACCTCGGCAGCGCCCAGGGCCAGGCAGGCGTTGATAGGCTGGTGGCGGCCCACCAGGTTGGTGGTCTGGCGGGGCAGGGACCACATTCGACCGCGCAGGTTGAAGCTCTCGTCCGCGTTGCGCCGGAAATTTAGCTCCCGGCCCCGGCGGTGGATGGGCGCGCCCTTGGCCAGGGCCGTGTCCTCCACCACCTTGCGGGCGACGGGCTGGGTCACGCCGTGGACCAGGGGCACCTTGGGCTTGATGATGCCCGCCTTCTCAAAGGCGATGTTGGCCAGGCCCTTGCCCAGGTAGTCCTCGTGCTCCCGGCTCAGGTTGGTGATAACCGTCACCAGGGGCTCGCAGATGTTGGTGGCGTCCAGGCGCCCGCCCAGGCCGGTCTCCATGATGGCCAGTTCCACCCCCTGGTCACGGAAAAGGGCGAAGGCCATGGCCGTGACGAACTCGAAATAGGTGGGCGGCTCGCGATGGTCCACCACCTGCCACACTTGTTTGCACAGCTTGACCACCTGGCCCTGGCTGATCTCCTTGCCGTCGATGCGGAATCGCTCGGTGAAGCGCTCCAGGTGGGGGGAAGTGTAAAACCCCACCTTGACCCCGGCCCGCATCAGGGCCGCCTCCAGCATGGCCCCCACGCTGCCCTTGCCGTTGGTGCCGGCCAGGTGCACGCAGGCCAGGCCCTTGTGGGGGTCGCCCAGGCCCTTCAGCAGGTTCCGGGTGGAGCTGAGCCCCAGCTTGATGCCGAATTTTTGCAGCTCATAGAGCTTGGCCACCGCTTTTTGATAGGCGCTGCCGCGGGACGACATGGCTAGACCTTGTTGAGGTTGGCGAATTCCAGGAGCAGTATTTTCAGCCCGTGACGCTCGAAATGCACCAGGATTTTCTTGCCCCCTTTATAGCCCATCACCCGGCCCTTGCCAAAGGTGTTGTGCTCCACCATGGTGCCCACCGGGAAGGGGCGGTCCTGGTGTTGGCTGCCCCGGCTCTGGGGAGTCGGGGCCTGGGGCAGGGGCACCTCGAAGACGTTCTCCCGGGGGTTGTCCAGGAGCCCGGCAGGCAGCTCGGCCAAGAAGCGGCTCAGTTCGTTGTTCACCACTCCCCGGCCCCGCTGGTACGACTCCATGGGGGCCAGGATGGTCAGCTCCCCGGCGGCCCGGGTGCAGGCCACGTACATCAGGCGGCGCTCTTCCTCAAGGGACTCGGGGTCCATGAGGGCCATTTGGGGGGGCAGGCGGCCGTCGGTGGCCCAGAGGATGAACACGTTGGGCCACTCCAGGCCCTTGGCCGAGTGCACGGTGCTCAGGGTGATGCGCCCCCCCTGGGTCTCGGCGGCGTAGGAATTGGGAGGCTCCAGGACCACCTCGGCCATGAACTCGGCCAGGGTGCTGAAGCCCCGGGCCAGGCCGGGCAACTCCTCCAGGTCGCGCAGGCGGCGGGGGTAGTCCTCGTGAGTTTCCCGGCAGATGGGCTCGTAGTAGTCGATCACCGCCTCCACCAGGGTCAGCGGGGTGGCCGAGGGGTCGCTGAGCTCGCTCATCAGTTCCACCAGACTGTCGTGGGCCGCGCCGGCCAGGCCGGGAGCCGATGCCAAGCGGCCCAGGTACAACTCCGGGGACTCGGCATCCACCAGGTGGCTGATGGCGGTCTGGGCCTTTTTGGGGCCCACGCCGGGCAGGAGCATCAACAGCCGCTGCCAGGAGAGAAAGTCGCTGGGGTTGGAGATGACCCTAAGATGGCTCAGGGCGTCCTTGATGTGCGAGGCCTCCAAAAAGCGGAAGCCGCCCACCTTGACAAAGGGCACCCGCCCGGCGGTGAGCTCCAGCTCCAGCTCGTAGGAGTCGCGCGAGGCGCGGAAGAGCACCGCGATGTCCTCGGGCTTGTTGCCCGCCTTCATCAGCTCGGCGATGCGCTCGCTCACCAGGCGGGCCTGGCCCCGGTCGTCCCGGGGCCGCCGCAGCACCGGGCGCTTGCCTCCCAGGCGCTCGGTGAACAGCTTTTTGTCGTAGCGGTGCCAGGCCTGGGCGATCACCTCGTTGGAAAGGTCCAGGATGGCCTGGGTGGAGCGGTAGTTCTGCTCCAGCTTGACCACCTTGGCGCCGGGGTAGTCCTGGGGGAACTCGAAGATGTTTTGCACCCTGGCCCCCCGGAAGCGGTAGATGCTCTGGGCGTCGTCGCCCACCACCATCAGGTTGTCGTGCTCGCTGGCCAGGAGCTTTAGCAAACGTGCCTGCACCGCGTTGGTGTCCTGGTACTCGTCCACCAGCAGATACTGCCAGTGCTGGGAGAAGCGCTGGCGCAGGTCGTCGTGGTCGCGCAGCAGCTCCTCGGCCAAAAACAGCAAATCGTCGTAGTCCACCAGGCCCTGGACCCGCTTGGCTGCGGCGAAGCCCTGGGCCACCTTGTTGATCTCCTCCATGTAGCCCAGCAGGTGCCCGGCCCATTGCTCGATGGCGTCTTCCAGGGTCAGCTCCTGGTTGCGCGACTTGGAGATGATGTCGTTGATGGTGCGGGCCTTGGGGAACTGGCGGTCGCCCTTGGTCTTGAGCTTCTGCTCGTTGATGACCCCCCGGATGAGCTGCTCGCAGTCGCCCCGGTCTATCACCGTGAACTGGCGGTTGAGTCCCAGGCGGGAGGCATGGGCCCGAAGCAGGCGGTAGCACAGGGAGTGGAAGGTGCCGCCCTCCACCCGGGCGCACTGGGGGTTCAGCTCCCGGGCCCGGCCCAGCATCTCCTGGGCCGCCTTGCGGGTGAAGGTGAGCAAGAGGATGCGGCCGGGGTCCACCCCCCGCTCCACCAGGTAGGCCACCCGGTGCACCAGGGTGCGGGTCTTGCCGCTGCCCGCCCCGGCGATGACCAAGACCGGGCCCCCGCTCTGGCCGGCGGCCAGGCGCTGGGCCGGGTTCAGGCCGTCCAGGGCCGGGGAAAATAAATCGTCGCCTACCCGGTTCACGAGGCGAAATAGGCGGCCAGGGCCTCAGTCAGGGCCTCGATGGTGAACTTGGCGGGCTGCACCTTGACCTCCAGGCCGTAGCCCTTGGCGGTGTCGGCGGTGATGGGCCCGATGGCCGCGACCACCAGCCCGCCCTCTTTGCTTTGTTGGGCCAGCAGATCACGCCCGGTCTGGTCCAGCATCTCCATGAGGTTGGTCACGGTGCTGGATGCGGTGAAGGTGATGGCGTCCAGGCCTTCGCTCAGCGCCTTGGCCAGGAGCATGGTGGATTCGGGCGGGCGCACCGTGCGGTAGGCGGGCACCACCTGCACCAGGTTGCCCCAGGAGGCGATGGTCTCGGGCAGCACTTCGCGGGCCTGGGCCGCGCGGGGGATCAAGACCCGCTGCCCGGTGATGCCGTGGGCTTCCAGGGCCTCGATGAGCCCCTCGGCCTGGAAGGTGCGGGCGGTCACCTCGGCGGTGATGCCGTGGCCCTTAAGCGCGGCGGCGGTGGCCGGGCCTATGGCCGCCAGCTTGCACCCGGCCAGGGACCGGGCGTCCTTGTTGGCCTCGCCCAGGGCGCTGAAAAAGGCCTCCACCCCGTTGGGGCTGGTGAAGATCACCCAGTGGAAGTCATCCAGCATGGCGATGGCGGCCTCCAGGGGCTCGGGGTCCTCGGGAGGCAAAAAGCTGATGGTGGGCACCTCGATGATCTTGGCCCCCAGGGACTGCAAGCCCTCGCTGAGGCGCGAGGCCTGGGAACGGGCGCGGGTCACCAGAATTCGCTTGCCGAACAGGGGCAGCTTTTCGAACCAGGCCAGTTCTTCGCGCAGGGCGGCCACCTGGCCCACGATGGTTATAGCCGGGGGCTTGAGCCCCACCTTGGCCACCTTCTGAGGCAGGTCGGCCAAGGTGCCGGTCACGGTCTGCTGCTGGGGGGTGCTGCCCCAGCGGATGGCCGCCGCCGGGGTGGACGGGTCGCGGCCCGCCTCGATCAGCTTGGCGCAGATGTTGGGCAGGTTCTTCACCCCCATCAAAAACACCACCGTGCCGATCTGGGCCAAGGCCTCCCACTTGATTGTGGACTCGGGCTTGGAGGGGTCTTCGTGGCCGGTGACGAAAGCCACCTCGGTGGTGGCCCGGCGGTCGGTCACCGGGATGCCCGCATAGGCCGGGGCGGCGATGGCGCTGGTCACGCCCGGCACCACCTCGAAGGCATGACCCCGGGCGGCCAGGGCGCTGGCTTCCTCGCCGCCGCGCCCGAAGACGAAGGGGTCCCCGCCCTTGAGGCGCACCACGGTCTTGCCGTCGGCGGCCAGGTCGCACAAGAGCTGGTTGATGCGCTCCTGGCTCATGGTGTGGTCGCCGCCTTTTTTGCCCACGTAGACCCTGACCGCGCTCTCCGGGGCCAGGTCCAAAAGCTCGGGATTGGCCAGCCAGTCGTAGACCAGTGCATCGCAAGAGGCCAGAACCCTGGCCCCCTTGAGGGTCAGCAGTCCCGGATCGCCGGGACCGGCTCCCACCAGGTAAACCTTGCCGCTCATTTGGGCGCCTCCCCGTATACCTCGGCCAGAATCTCCCGGCCGCCGTCCTCCAGAATTTCCTCGGCCACCTGGCGGCCCATGTCCGCCGCCTGATTGGGCGGGGCCAGGCCTCCGCCGGTGACCACCCGCTTGCCCTGAAGGTCGGCCACCAGGCCGTTGAACTTGACTATGCCCTTTTCCACCGTGGCGTGCCCGGCGATGGGCACCTGGCAGCCGCCTTCCAGGCGGGTGAGGAAGGCCCGCTCGGCGGCCACGGCGGAGGCGGTGTCCGGGTGGTTCAGGGGGGCGATCAGCTCGCGGGTGCGCAGGTCGTCGGAGCGTATCTCCAGACCCAGGGCCCCCTGGCCCACGGCGGGCAGCATGGTGGCCGCGGGGATGGGCGTGGCCTCCACGTGGTTCAGCCCCAGGCGGTTGAGCCCAGCTGAGGCCAGGATCACCGCCTGCAAGCCCAACTCGTCCATCTTGCGCAGCCGGGTCTCCACGTTGCCCCTTAGGCTGACCATCACGAGGTCGGGCCGCAGGGCCAAAAGCTGGGCCTGACGGCGCAGGCTGCTGGTGCCCACCTTGGCGCCGGTGGGCAGGCCCTTGATCTCCACGGCCACCGGGCTCACCAGGGCGTCGCGGGGGTCTTCCCGCTCGCTGACCACGGCCAGCTCCAGGCCCTGGGGCAGCTCGCTGGGCACGTCCTTCATGGAGTGCACCGCCAGATCGGCCTGCCCGGCCAAGAGCGCGTCCTCGATCTCCTTGACGAACAGACCCTTTCCCCCCACCTGGGCCAGGGGAACGTCCAGGATCTTGTCCCCGGTGGTCTTGATGATGTTCATCTCTATTTGAAGGTCGGGATGCAGCTCGCCCAGGCGGGAGGCCACCCACCCGGCCTGGGCCAGGGCTAGGCGGCTTCCTCTGGTGGCTATGATCAGCTTGGACATAGGCTCAATCCGCCCCGAGAGGCTAGTGGCAGGAGGCGCAGGAAGATGATGTGCAGGAGGCGCAGCCGCTGGATGAGGAGACCATCTTGCCGCCGGAGCCGCTCTTGTGGGCAAAGCCGCTCATCTGGCGCTCCACCTTCTTGCAGTCGCACTTGGGGCAGGTCACCTTCTCGTTTTTTTTGAAGACCAGGGTCTCGAAGCTTTCCTGGCAGCGAGGGCAGTAGAACTCGTAAATAGGCATGATGTGTTTTCCCCGGCGGTGGGCCCGCCTTGGCTTTGTTTGTGGCGCGGGGCTGTTTCCCCCCAAGATAGTATGCCCGACCCGGTGAGGCAAGCCTTAGGCGGCCAGCTCCTCCTTGACCATGGCCAACAGCAGGGGCAGGTTAATCTCGTGGTGGCCGGTGATGTTGATGCCCCGCCCTCCGGTGAGCACCGGGCGGGTGACCACGTTGGTCATGGGCCGGTATTGGCGGATCATGTCCATGTTCACCGTGGTGAAGTCCTTGGCCTCGTGGCCCAGGTTGCGCGCCGCCGATAGCGCCTTCAAGAACACCTCGGGCAGCACCACCGCCGAACCCAGGTTGACGTACACCCCGCCCTTTAGCCCGCCCACCTGGGCGGTGAACAGGCGGAAGTCCACATGGGTGGCCCGGCCGGTGGCCGCGCCGTCGAAGCTGGGGTGCATGTGGATGATGTCCGCCCCGATGGACACGTGCACCGTGGCCGGCAGGTCCAGCCGGGCCGCCGCGGCCAAAAGCGACACCTGTTCGCAGGCGGGGTGGGCTTCCATGAGCGCCCGGCCCACGGCCCGGCCCAGGCCGGCGTCCGGGTCGGCGGCCACCGCCGCGTTGATGAACTCGCCGGTCTGGCGGGCGGTGCCGAAGCTGCCGTCGGCCAGGGCCTCGGCGACGTCCTCGCTGGTGCGCCCGGCCAGGGCCATCTCGGTGTCGTGGATCACCCCGGCCCCGTTGAAGGCCAGGCCGGTGAGGATTCCCCGCTCCATGGCATCTATGATCAGGGGGCTGAGGCCCACCTTTATCACGTGGGCGCCCATGCCCAGCATCACCGGCCTCTCGGCCCGGCGGGCGGCCACGATGGCCCCGGCGGCGGCCCTCAGGTCGTCGGCGGAGAGCACGTGGGGCAGGGAGTCGATGAACGCCCGGAAGCACCCGCCGGGCTGCCAGGGCTTGCCCAGCATCTCGGCGGCCACCTTGGAGGGGCGCACATCCAGGTCGGAGAGCTTCAGCTTGCTGAGATCTATGGGCTTTTGACTCATTGGCTACGCCCGAAAAGGGTGAGGTCCACCAATTCGCAGATCAGGTGGACGCAAAAGGCGTGAATTTCCTGAATGCGCGGGGTCTCGTCGCTGGGCACCTGAATCAGCACGTCGCACAGGGGCTCCATGGATTCGCCGTGGCGTCCGGTGAGGCCCACCGTGGCCAGGCCCCGCTGGCGGGCGGCGGCCAGCCCGGCCAGGACGTTGGGGCTGCGCCCGGAGGTGGATATGCCCAGCACCACGTCGCCCTCGCTGGCCAAGGCCTTTATTTGCTTGGAGAAAATCTCCTTGAAATCGTAATCGTTGGCCACGGAGGTAAGCACGCTGCTGTCGGTGGTAAGCGCCAGGCCGGGCAGGCCGGGGCGCTCCATCATGAAGCGGTTGACCAACTCGGCGGCCAGGTGCTGGGCGTCGGCGGCCGAGCCTCCGTTGCCCATGGCCATGAGCTTGCCGCCCCCGGCCAGGCAGCGGGAAACGAGCTGGGCGGCGGCTACGGCCTGATCCAGGCCGGAGCTGAGAAACTCCTGATGCACCTCTATGGCCCGCTTAAGACCGGCCTCGGCTACGTCTCGCATTTTTCCAGCGCTCCAAAAGACTTAACAGGCTGCGAAAAGGTTAAATTATCGGGGGCGTCCACGGTTGTCAAGGCCGCCGTTTGCCACCCTTGCCGTCTTGCTTTCCCCGGAAAATCAGCCGCAGGGGAGCTATGGTCAGGCCCAGGGCCCGGCGCAGCTCGTTGGTCAGGTAGCGGCGATAGGAAAAATGCACCCGTTTGGGGTCGTTTACCATGAGCACCACCGTGGGCGGGCGGCTGGCCACCTGGGAGCCGTAGTATATCTTGAGCCGCTTGCCCTTGGTCATGGGCGGGGGATGGTGCTCGGTTATCTGAGTCAGGGCCTGGTTGAGTTGGGCGGTGTTGAGGCGCTGGTTGTACTCGGCGAAAAGCTTGTCCACCGTGGGCATCAGCTTGTTCACCCCGTGGCCGTTCTTGACGCTCATGTAGAGCACCGGGGCCCAGGGGGCGAAGCGCAGGGCCTCTTCCACCTCCCGGAGCAGGATGCCCTTGCGGTATTCGTCCCCCACCACCAGATCCCACTTGTTCACAACCAAGATCAGGGCCCGGTGGCTGTCCAGGACGTGCCCGCACAGGCGCAGGTCCTGGTCGGTGATGCCCTCATCGGCGTCGATGAGAACCGCGCCCACATGGGCCCGCTCCACTGCCCTGAGCGAGCGGAACACCCCGGCCTTTTCCAGGCCCCGGTTCACCTTGCCCTGGCGGCGTATGCCCGCGGTGTCGATGAGCAGATAGCGTTTGCCGCCTATCTCCACGGGGGTGTCCACCGCATCGCGGGTGGTGCCCGGCACGTCCGACACCACCACCCGGTCCTGACCGGTCAGGCGGTTGATGAGGCTGGACTTGCCCACGTTGGGCCGCCCCAGCAGGGCCAGGCGCACCTCGTTCTGGTCCGCCAGGGCCTCGTCCTCGTCCTCCGGGGGCAGAAGCTCGGCCAGGGTCTCCAACAGCTCCGGCACCCCCCGGGCGTGGGCCGCGCTGATGAAGAACAGGTGGTCCACCCCCAGGGAATAGAACTCGGCGGCGGCGTCTTCCAGGTTGGGGCCGTCCACCTTGTTCACTGCCCACACCACCGGCTTGGTGGCGGTGCGCCTCAGGTAGCGGGCCACCTCCTGGTCCTGGGGGGTAAGCCCGGCCCGGCCGTCGGCCAGGCACAGGATCACGTCGGCCTCGTTCAGGGCCATCTCGATCTGGGCGTGCACCTCGGCGGCGAAGGCCTGGTCGGCCGGGGGGTCGAAGCCGCCGGTGTCCACCAAGGTCACCGCCCGCCCTTCTATCTTGGCCCGGCCGTAGAGGCGGTCCCGGGTCACGCCCGGCATGTCGTCCACCAGGGCCTGACGGGTGCGGGTGAGGCGGTTGAACAGGGTGGATTTGCCCACGTTGGGCCGACCCACTATGGCCACTATGGGCGTCATTATTGCAATTCTCCTAAAAAATCGAAACTGTGGGGCCCCAAACGGGCCGGAGTCTGCCCTACCACCTGGCGCAAGCCCACGAAACAGGCCATGGTGGGGTCTTGCATGACCCTGGCCAGGCTGGTGAGGGCCGGGGCCACCGAGGCCGCGAAGTGGGGGCGGTTTCGCTTGCGGGTAAGGAAGGCGAAAGCCCCCAGGGCTTGCATGAGGCGGCTGGCGCTCACCGGAGCCCAACCGGCCAGGAACTCCCCTTGGTTCAAAGGCCCCTGGGCGGCCAAAAGCTCCAGGTACTCGGCCAAGAGTCGCTCCCGGATGCTCCAGGGAAGCTGCACGTAGGGATCGTGCAACAGGGAGGCCAAATCATACTGCGCCGGGCCCAGGCGCGCCCCCTGAAAATCCACCAAACCGTAGCGACCCTTAGTATAAACCAAGTTGCGGCTCTGGAAGTCTCGGTGAACCAGGCCCCGAGGCTTGGCCTCGCCGGCCAGGGCGCAAAACACCTCCAATTCTTTTTCCAGCTCCGGGGGCAGTTCCTCGGGCTGCCAGCCCGCCGCGCCCAAAACCAGCTCCCGCAGGAAGTAGCCCGCCTCCTGACGGCGCAGCACCTCGGGGGTCAGCTCCGGGCCGTCGTAGCACAAGGAGGTGTCCAGGCCCCGTGCTCCCTGGTATTGCAAGCGGGCCAACATGGCCAGCACCGGGCGGTACAGGGCGGCCACCGCCTCCTGGTCCTTGCCTGCCGCGGCCACCGCCTCCATGAGCGAGCCCGAGCCCAGGTCCTCCATGAGGAAGCGCCCGGTCTCCTGGTCCGCGGCCAAAACCCGGGCCACGGGCAGGCCTAGGCGGCCCAGGTGGGTGGCCAGGTACTCCCAGGAGAGGTTCTCCGCCGGGTTCACCGGGTTGGCCATGGCCACCAGGGAGCGTAGCCCGGACCGCAGGCGCACGAACACCCGCAGGCTGCCGTCGGCGGCCAGAGGCTCCACCTGTATCTGCTCGGGCCGTTTGCCGGGCCAGGCCTGTTGGGCCCATGCCGCCAACTCGGCCGTCAAATCCAACTCAGGCATAGGCCCCGCCTTGCAAACGCCCGGAGGCGAAAAATCCGTCACCCAGCACCGCCTGCTCCACCACCGCCCCGGCGGCCACCCTGGCTCCGGGCAGAAGCACCACTTCGTTTAAAAAGGCCCCGGCCTCGGCCACCGCGCCCGCTCCCAATACCGCGAAGCCCTTTACCTGGGCACCGCTTTCCAGGCGCGCCCCCGGCCCCAGGAGCACCGGCCCTTCCGGCGACAGGCCCCGGAGCCCCTCGGGCGGGCTCTGGGCCAGCCCGCGGTGCAACATTATCAGCCGCTCCGGGGTGCCCAGTTCGTCCCAAAAGCCTTCCAAGGGTTGGCCCAAAACCGTCTCCCCGGCGGCGATGGCCGCCTTGAGGCCCTGCACCAGGGTGGAGTAGCCCGAGGGCGGCAGATAATCGAAAAAGCGCGGGCTCAGGGCGGCCAGGCCGCTGTAGGTGAGCCAACGGGGTGCGCTCAGCCCTTCCTGGCCCTTGAAGCCCAACACTTGGCCCGCCTCGTCCAGGGCCACGGTGTTGAAGCGGGTCTCGTCCACCAGGCCCAGCACCGCCACCGCGTCCTGGGCCTCCAGCCGGTGCAACAGTTCCGGCACCCGGGCCGTGGCCAGCACGTCGGCGTTGACCAGCAGAAAAGGCTCTGGCCCCAAAAGCTCCCGCGCGGCCAGGGGGCCTCCGCCGGTGCCCAAAATCTCTGGCTCGTGGCTGAGGGCGATCTCCATGTCGTGCGGAGACTGCTCCCGCAAGTACGCTTGCACCATGTCGGCCAGGTGGTGGGTGTTCACCACCGCCCGGGCCACCCCCCAGGAGGCCAGACGGCCCAGCCACAGGCCCAACAGGGGCCGGTTCATCACCGGCATGAGGCATTTGGGTCGCTTGTCGGTGAGGGGCCGCAGCCTGGTGCCGTATCCGGCGGCGAGAATCATGGCCCGCATGGCCTACTCCAAGGGGGTAAACCCGCATATTTCATGAGGGCTGTGTGTCCGGCTTCGCCAACCACCGGCATACGGCGTTGTCGGCCGCGCTCAGGCCTCGCCGTAGTTAGAGCTACGCCAGCGGCCCTCGCTTGCCGAACGCCTTGTCTGCCGGCGGCTGGCTGTGCCGGGCCAGGGTACAAAGCGTACTTTGGCAACGCAGATATTTTTTTCATCACGGGCCCATGAATACGGATTCGTTGTTTAATGCCGCCCAGCCCTCATGAAATATACGGGTTAATGGCTGAAGATTAGCACAGCGCCCCACGCCTCTCAAACCAGGCCTTGACCCGTGGGGGGCGTCCGGGTAAGTCTCAAGATACACCACTCGGAGGCAATGCCTTGCGTTTGAACTCCAAGCATCTTATCACCACCGCCCTGTTGGGCCTGTGCCTGCTTCTGCCCGGCTGCTTCGACTGCGGGCTGAAGCTTATTCTCAAATCAGACGGCTCGGGCAACTTGAGCGCCCATCTGGAGATACCCGCCTCCCTGGCCGGGCAGTACCAGAGCGCCGAGTTCAAGGAGATCATCAAGCCCGAGGCCGCCCTGCAGCGCCTGGAGCAGAGCGGGCTGGTGGAGTTCAAGCAGAGCGTGGCCTTCACCTCCCTGAGCAAGGTGGAAGCCACGCGCATGCGTTTCTCCCTGGAGCGCATCGACAAGGGCTTGCTGGGTATTCGTGACGACACCTACCGCCTCACCGGCTGGCTGCGCAGCCTGGAGGGCGACCGCCCGGACCGGGACCAGGCCCTGGGCACCGAGCTGGACCACCTGAAGGCGGACGCCGCCCGCCCGGACCAGCCCATCGACCCGGCCACCGCCCGGGCCAACGAGCTATTGACCGCCAGCCTGGCCGGTCGCTTCCTGATCGTGAGCTGGCAGGTGCCGGGCAAGATCCTCGACGTGTGGAAGCTCAACATCGGCGGACGCCTGGTGAACCCCCAGGTGCGGGCCGAGGAGGGCAAGGTGACCTGGCGCATCCCCCTGGCTCTGTTGGCCACGGCCAACGTGCGCCACAACCTGGTGTTCCGGGCCGATTTCAAGGGCGACGTGCGCACCGAGGCGGGCGACGTGATTCCCAACGTGGCCAGCGCCTGGGGCAAGGAGGATGGGACCCCGGCCGAGAAGCCCAAGGAGGGGGAAAAGCCCGAGGGCGCCAAGCCGGGTGGGGAGACGGTAAAGCCATGAACCGGCGCGCGGTAAAGAACAGCCTGGCCCAATCCTTTGTGGTGGGCCTGCCCGGCCCCGAGGCCGGGGAGGACGAGCTTGAGCTGGTGAGCGGGCAGGGCCTGGGCGGGGTGATACTTTTCGCCCGCAACGTGGAGTCCCCGGCCCAGGTGTGGCAGCTCAACTACGATCTGCGCCGGGCGGCGGCCCAGGCCGAGCGCCCGCCCCTGTGGGTCATGGTGGACCAGGAGGGGGGCAGCGTGGCCCGCCTCAAGGCCCCCTTCACCGACGGCCCGGACCTGGCCGACCTGGCCGATGCCGGCGAGGACGCCCTGTTCGCCCATGGGGCCAAACTGGGGCGGGAGGCTCTGGCCGCCGGGTTCAACTGGGACCTGGCCCCGGTGATGGACGTGCACGCCATGGAGGGGGGCATCATGGCCCGGCGCAGCCTGGGGGCCGACCCTGAGTTGGTGGGGCGTCTGGGCGCGGCCTTTATCCGGGGCATGCAGGAAGCGGGCTGCCTGGCCTGCGCCAAGCACTTCCCCGGCCTGGGGCGCACCACGGCCGACACCCACAAGGAGCGCCCCACGGTGGGGCTTTCCCGCGCCGAGTTGGAGGCGGTGGAGCTGCCCCCCTTCCGGGCGGCGTCCCGCGCCGGGGTGGCCGGAGTGATGATCTGCCACGCGGTGTACCCGGCCCTTGACCCCGAGCGCCCCGCCTCGCTCTCGCCCAAGGTGATCCAGGACGTGCTGCGAGGCGAGTTGGGCTATGAGGGCCTGGTGATCAGCGACGACCTGGAGATGGGCGCGGTGGTGGGCCAGATGGCTCCCGAAGACGCGGCGGTGGAGGCCTATCTGGCGGGCAGCGACGTGCTGCTCATGTGCCACCGCCCCGAGTTGGCCCTGGCCGCCGTGGAGCGCCTGACCGACATGGTCATGGCCGGGGAGGTGGACCCGGCCACGGTGGCCGAGCGGGCCCGGCGCATCGTGCAGGGCAAGCAGGCCCTGGAGTTTCTGCCCCCGGATCTCAGCGTGCTGCGCGCCGAGCTGGCGGGCAACCAGGCCTAAGTTGCCAAGTAGTTTTTATGAAGGCGGGCAGGGGAGACCCTGCCCGTTTTTATTTGGCCTGGCGCTGGTGCAGGGCGTCCAGCAGGCGCTGGTGCAGGTTGTCGAAGCCGCCGTTGGACATCACCAGGCACAGATCGCCCGGAGCCAGGGTCTCCAGAAGGGCCGTGAGCAGGGCGTCGCTGTCGGCAAGGGCCGTGGCTGTTATGCACCGCGCGGCCAGGTCCTGGGCCAGGCGGGCGCTGGAAAAGCGTTCCTCGGGCGGCAAGTCTTCCACCCCCGGCGGTTCGCGTAAAAAGACCAAGTCCGCCGCGTCGAAGGCCTGGGCGTACTCGTCCTGAAAGCGCTTGGTCTTGCTGGTGTTGGTGCGCGGCTCGAACACCGCCACCAGGCGGCCCTGGCCCGGCCGCCAGCCGGGCAGGCCGAAGCGGGCCACCGCCTTGGTGGTTTCGCGCACCGCGGTGGGGTGATGGGCGAAGTCGTCTACCACCACCACGCCGCCCGCCGCGCCGCGCACCTGCTGGCGGCGCTTGACCCCGCCGAACCCGGCCATGAGCCCCGCCGCCCTGGCGGACTCTAGGCCCGCGGCGCTGAGCGCGGCCACTGCGGCCACCGCGTTGAGGGCGTTGTGCTCCCCGGCCAGGGGGGTGGTGAAGTTCAGTTCCCAGCCGTTGGGGTCCTTGAGCCTGAGCGCCGCGCCGCCGCCCGGAGCGGGTTCGATCCCGACCAGGCTCCAGTCCCAGCCCGGCCCCACCCCGTAGGTCTGAACCCGGCAGGCGGCCCCGGCGGCCCGGTCCATGACCTCGGAGCTTTCGCCCCAGGCCACCAGGGTTCCCTCGGGCGGGATGCGCTCCACCAGCATGTCGAATGCGGCGCGCACCGCGTTCAGGTCGGGGTAGATGTCCGCGTGGTCGAACTCCAGGCTGGAGAGGATGGCCACCTTGGGGCGGTAGTGCACGAACTTGGGCCGCTTGTCGAAAAAGGCGGTGTCGTACTCGTCGCCCTCCACCGCGAAGTGGGGCCCCTCTCCGTCGCGGAAGTTTTGCCCGCCCTCGTTCATGATGCCCCCAACCATGAAGCCGGGGTCCAGCTTGGCCCGGATTAGGGCGCTGGCCAAAAGGGCGGTGGTGGTGGTCTTGCCGTGGGTGCCGGCGGCCACCAGGGACAGGCGGTCGCGGATGAACCACTGGGCCAGGGCCTGGGGCAGGGAGAGGTAAGGCAGGCCCATGGCCGCCAAACGCGCCACCTCGGGGTTGTCGGCCCGGATCACGTTGCCCACGATGACCACTTCCGGGGCGGGGTCCAGGTTGGCCGGGTCGAAACCCTGGGCCACCGGGATGTTCCGCTCGGCCAGGAAGGTGCTCATGGGCGGGTACAAGGGCCGGTCGGAGCCGCGCACCTCCAGGCCCTGGGCGGCCAGGCCTCCGGCCAGGGCTCCCATGGCCACCCCGCCGATGCCCATGAGGTACAAGCTTTGGGGATGGGATGGGGTGGTGTTCAGGGCCGGGTCCAGCTTCACGAGGCTTCTCCCAAAAGTTGCCAGGCCAGTTGGTGCACCTCGCGGCGCAGGGGGTTGAGGCGGTCGTTGCCCCGGCCCAAGGCCACCCGGTTGGTGAGTAGCACCACCCCCCGGTTGGAAGCCGGGTGCCACCACAGCGAGCAGCCGGTGAAGCCCAGATGGCCCACCGTGCCTGAGGGCGCGTTGCTCCCGGCCAGGGAGTCCGGACCGCTGGGGGTGTCGAAGCCGGGGGTGCGGCCCGAGCCCGGCGTGGCCGCGTCGCGCTCGAACAGGCGGGCGGCCTGGCCGCCCCGGCACAGGGCGTCCATTACCGCCGCCACCATGCGCGCGCTGCCGAAAAGCCCGGCGTGGGCCCCCAGCCCGCCCAGGGCGAAGCAGTTCTCGTCCTCCACCTGGCCGTGAATCTCGGGTCTGCCGGGCAGGGGGCCGCATGGCGCGATGTGCTCCCTGGGCCAGGCGGGCGGGCGGTCCAGGGGCAAGTAACGCGGGCCTTCCACCCCCAAGCGGGCGTAAAGGGCGGCCAGGGCCTCGTCCAGGCCTTGGGAGTATCCCTCTTCCAGCAACAGGCCCATGGCGAGATAGCCCAGGTCGCTGTACAGGGCCCGGCTGCCTGGGGCAAAGGCCAGGGGCTCGTTCATGAGCATGGAGCGCAAGAGGGCGCGGCGCAGCTCGGGCGGCTGCATTTCAAGGGCCTGGTAATAGGGCTGGTAGGCCGGGAAACCGGCGGCGTGGGCCAGCAGGCGCTCCACGGTGATGTCGTCCTTGTCCTCGGGCACCGCCTGGCCCCACAGGTCGTAGAGCCCCCGGTCCCAGGCCAGCACCTCACGGCGCTCCAGTTCCAGGGCCAGGGGCGCGGCGGCCAGGGGTTTGGTCAGCGAGGCCAGATCGAAGACGGTGTCCGGCTCGGCTTGGCCCGCCGCATGCAAAAAGACCGGCTGGCCCTCCGCCCACAGCAGCAGCACCGCCGCCGGGGCCGCGCCCTGGGCCACGCCCTGGTCCAGGGCTTGTTTCAGCTTGGCCTCAGGCAAGGTCCAAACCCACGGTGAGCACCCCGGTGTTGCCGTTCAACTCGGCCATGGCCCCCAGGGGCAAAGAGCGGTTGGCCGCGCCGTGGCCAAAGGGAAGGTTCATCACCACCGGCTTGCCCAGGCCCTCCAGGCGCCGGGCCAGGGCCGGGGCCAAGCCGGGCGGGTCGTTGTCCTGGTCGCTGAGGCGGCCCACCGCCACCCCGGCCACCAGGGCCAGGGCCCCGCTCAACTCCAGCTGGCTGATCAGCCGGTCCAGGCGATAGGGGGCCTCGCCGGTCTCTTCCAACACCAGCACCGCGCCGCCCAGGTCCGGGAACCAGGGGGAGCCCAGCATGGAGCACAGGGTGGTGAGGTTGCCGCCCAAAAGCGGCCCCACCGCCTGGCCCGGGGCCACGGCCTTGCCGCTCAGGGCGGCGGGCCAGGGGCGGCGGCCCGCCAACAGGGCGGCCAGGTCGGCCCGGCTGGCTTGATCCAGGCGGGGAAGCTGGGTCACCACCGGGCCGTGCACGGTGACGAGCCCTTGGGCCGCCAGGGGATTGAGCAGGGCGGTGAGGTCGGAAAAGCCGATGAGGCAGGCGCCGGTTTTGGCCAAGGCGGGAAGGTCCAGCAGGGGCAGCAAACGCAGGCAGCCGAAGCCGCCCCGGGCGGCCAGCACCGCCCCCAGAGCGGGGTCGCTCATCAAGGCGCTGAGATTGGCGGCGCGTTCGGCGTCCGGCCCGGCCAGATACTCCAGGGAGGCCAGCACCGCCTCGGAGCAATCCACCCGGCACTGGGGAGCCAGCTCGGCCAGGGCGGCCAAGCCCTGCTCCAGGGCCTCGGGGGCCACCCGTCCGGCCGGGGCGGCCACGGCCAGGGGAAGGCCGGTGGCGGGCCAGCGGGGTGGGCGGGCCTGGTTCATTGGTTCCGCAGGTAGAGGATGCGCAGGCCCTTGAGGGTGAGTAGCTCATCCACCGAGTCGATGGTGGCCGAATGCTCGGCGATGACCTTGGCCAGGCCGCCGGTGGCCATCACCTTGTTTTTCAGTCCCCGCTCCTCATTGATGGCGTTTACCAGGCCGTCCACCAGCCCGGCGTAGCCGAAGATGATGCCCGCGTTCATGGAGCTGATGGTGTCCTTGGCCACCACCGCCTTGGGCCGGGCGAATATCTCCACCCTGGGCAGCTTGCTGGCCTTTTGGAACAGGGCCTCGCAGGAGATCATCACCCCGGGGGCGATAGCTCCGCCCAGGTACTCCCCGGCGGCGCTGATGCAGTCGAAGGTGGTGGCCGTGCCGAAGTCCACCACGATCAGGTCGCCCTTGTGCTGCTCGTAGGCCCCCACCGCGTTGACGATGCGGTCGGCCCCCACTTCGCGGGGGTTGTCGTAGAGGATGGGCATGCCGGTCTTGATGCCCGGCCCCACCATCAGGGGGGTGATGCCGAAGTAGCGGTGGCAAAAGCCTTCGTAGGTGCTGGTCAGGGGCGGCACCACCGTGGAGATGATCACTCCCTCGATGCTGCCCATGGGCACCGGGCTGGCGGCGAACAGGTTGCTGAACAGCACCCCCAGCTCGTCGCGGGTGCATTCGCGCTCTGTGCGTATGCGCCAGTCGGCCACCAGACGCTCGTCGCTGAACACACCCATCACCGTATTGGTGTTGCCCACGTCAATGGCCAATAGCATTTGTTAGCCCTCCGCTCCCAGTTCAGCCAGCACCACCTGTTTAAGCTCCTGGGCCACCTCGTCCATCATCGCGGAATCGGCGGCCTCCACCATTATTCTCAGCTTGGGCTCGGTGCCCGAGTAACGCAGCAGCAGGCGGCCCGTCTCGCCCAGGCGCTCCTCCTGGGCCTGCATGGCCTTGACCAGCTGGGGCATCTCGGCGATGGGCGGTTTGCGCGTCACCGGCACGTTGATGAGCACCTGGGGCAGGCGGGTCATGATGGCCTTCAGCTCGCTGAGCTTCTTGCCGGTCTGAACCATCACGCTGAGTACCTGCAAAGCGCTGGCTATGCCGTCACCAGTAGTGTTGTGGTCCAGGAAAAGAATATGACCGCTCTGCTCGCCGCCCAGATTGTAGCCCCCCCGGCGCATTGCTTCCACCACATAACGGTCGCCCACCTTGGTGCGCAGCATGCGAATGCCCCGCTCCCTGAGGCACAGCTCCAGGCCCAGGTTGGACATCACCGTGGCCACCAGGGTGGCGTGGTTCAGGCTGCCGGCGGTCATCAAATGGTCGGCGCACAGGGCCATGATCTGATCCCCGTCCACCACCTCGCCGTTTTCGTCCACCATGATCAGGCGGTCGCCATCGCCGTCAAAGGCCAGGCCCAGGTCGGCCTTGCTGGTTTTCACCAGTTCGGCCAGGCCCTCGGGGTGCAAGGCTCCCACCCCGTCGTTGATGTTGGTGCCGTCGGGCTTGTCGCCCATCACCGCCACCTCGGCCCCCAGCTCGGAGAACACCGCCGGGGCCACCCGGTAGGTGGCTCCGTGGGCGCAGTCCATGGCCACGGTCATGCCGTCCAAGGTGTACTCCACCGGGAAGGAGTTCTTGAGGAAGACGATATAGCGGCCCAGGGCGTCGTCGATGCGCCGGGCCCGGCCCACGCTGCCCTGCTCCGGGCGGGAATGGCTACCGCCGCAGGACACCACGTCCATGACGTAGTCCTCGATGCGGGCCTCCACCGCGTCGGGCAGCTTGTAGCCGTCGTGGCCGAAGATCTTGATGCCGTTGTCCTGGTAGGGGTTGTGGCTGGCGCTGATGACGATGCCCGCGGCGCAGCGCATATTGCGGGTCAAGAAGGCCAGGGCCGGAGTGGGCAGGGGGCCCACCACCAACACGTCGCGGCCCATGGAGCACAGGCCCGCCAACAGGGCGTTTTCAAACATGTAGCCCGAGAGGCGGGTGTCCTTGCCCAGGATCACCTTGCGCCGCTGGTCCCCGACGGTTAACACCGAGGCCACGCCTTGGCCGATGGCCACGGCCATCTCCACGGTCATGGGCGGCTGGTTGGCCACCCCGCGCACCCCATCGGTGCCGAAAATCTTGCGCTCCACCCTCTCCTCCGAATTGCTGAAGTCTTATTTGGCCGCGGCGGGCTTTTTAGGCGTCCCGGCCGGGGCCTTGTCCTTGGCCGGGCGGGGCCTTATGGTGATCTCCGCCTGCACCGTGGTGGGGTTTAGGCGTATGGCGCGGCCGTCGGGCGGCCGCAGGTTGGCCTTGAGGGTCGTGGTCTTGTTCAGTCCCGTAACCTCCAGGGGCACGGTCCATATCCAATCCAGGTCGGTGATCTCCTGCTTGATGCCGCTCACCGTGACCTCGGCGGGGTCGAAGGAGACCTCGGCCACCTCGAAGCCCTGCTCCGGGTTGCCCTTGATCACCGGGCGCACCGCCGCCTTGCGGCTGAAGCGGTGGTCCAGCACCACCCTGAGCCGCGCCGGGCTGATGCGCAGCACCTCCACCCCGGGCGGCAGGTTCAGTTCCTCGGGCAGCACCTGGAAGGTGTGCTCGCCGGTGCCCATGCCCGCCAGGTTTAGCTGCTTGGCCGCCGGGCGGTTGGCCGCCTGGCGCACCAGGCTCTGGGGGCCGTAGAGGCGAAGCTCCACCTGGTTGGCCACCTCGTTGGCCATCACCATGTCCGCGGGCAGGCCGGTTATGACCACCGGCATGCGCACGGTCACCTCGGCGCTCTCCTGGCCCACCACGAAGGTCCACAGGGCCACGGCGATGCCCAGGGAGATAAGCTTGAGCTTCCAGTTGCTGGTGATGAACTCAAGCATTGCCGCGCTCTTTTCCCCAGAGGCGGCGCGGCGTCTTGGCCCCCACCTGGAACAGCTCGGCCAACTGGTTGTTGAGCGCCACGGCGTCCAGGTTCTGGGTCAGCTTGCCTCCCACCGCCAGGCTCACCCGGCCCCGCTCTTCGCTGACCACCACGGCCACCGCGTCGGTCTCCTCGGTGAGGCCCATGGCCGCCAGGTGCCGGGTGCCCACCTGACGGCTGCCGTCGGAGCTGGTGGACAGGGGCAGCACGCAGCGGGCGGCGATCATGCGGTCCTCACTGATGATAACCGCCCCGTCGTGCAGGGGGGTGGTCACCTGGAAGATGGTCATCAGAAGCTCGCGGCTGACCTTGGCGTCCAGGCGCACCCCGGTGTCCACGTAGTCGGCCAGGCCGATGCGCCGCTCCAGGACGATGAGCGCCCCGGTCATGCGCGAGGCCAGGGCCACGGCGGTGCGGGCCACCTCTTCCAGGGTGGCGGCCTTTTGCTCGTGGCCGCCCGCCAACAAGGGGCCGCGGCCCATGCGGGCCAGGGCTTTGCGGATGTCGCTCTGGAACAGGATGATGATCACCAGGATCAAGGAGGCCAGGAAGGACTGGATTATCCAGTGGATGGTCACCAGGTGCAGCCAGCGGGCCACCACCAGGGTAAGAAGCACCACTCCCAGTCCGGCCAGCATCTGCATGGCCCTGGTGCCCTTGACCAGCAAAATGATTTTGTAGATGACATAGGCCACAAGGCCGATGTCCACCAGGTCCAGCCAGCGAAGTTGATAAAATGGTGCCAGCAGGTCAGTCATGGTGTGGTTCCTGGTCCATAACCGCGTCACAAACCGCCAGGGCCTCGCGGAGCGGAGCCACGTCGTGCACCCGCACGATGTCCGCCCCCAGGGCCGCGCCTAAAATATGCACTCCCACCGAGCCCCACAGGCGCTCGGCGGGTATGTCGCGTCCGGTGAGCTTGCCGATGAAGGCCTTGCGGCTGGCCCCCAAAAGCACCGGGTAGCCCAGCTTGGCCAGGGACTGAATATTGCGGATCAAGGCCAAGTTGTGTTCCAGGGTCTTGCCGAAGCCGATGCCGGGGTCCACCACGATGGCCTCCGGGGCCACCCCGGCTTTGCGGGCCTGTTCGGCGCGCTGGGCCAGGAAGTCGCGCACCTCGGTCACCACGTCGGCGTAGGCGGGGTTGGCCTGCATGGTGCGGGGCGCCCCCTGCATATGCATGAGCACCAGCCCGGCCCCGGTCAGGGCCGCCACGCGGGCCATCTCCGGGTCCCCGCCCAGGGCGGTGACATCGTTGATGATCCCCGCTCCGGCCTCCACCGCGGCCTGGGCCACCTCGGCCTTGTAGGTGTCGATGCTGATTACCGCCGAGCAGTGGCGCGACAGGGCCTCTATCACCGGCAGGACCCGGTCCATCTCTTCGGAGGCGGGGGTGGCTTCGGAGCCGGGGCGGGTGGATTCGCCGCCTACGTCCAGGATATCGGCCCCGGCCTCGGCCAGAGCCAAGCCCTGCTCCACGGCCTGGGCCTCTTCGTAAAACCGGCCGCCGTCGCTGAAGGAGTCGGGGGTGACGTTGATCACCCCCATGATCAAGGTGCGCGGCCCCAATTCAAGGCCGCCAACGGGCAAGGGTATGGTGCGTGCCCGCTTAGACACCGGCCTGGTCATCACCCGCCGCCGGCGGGAGAGTGGAACTGGGGGGCTCTTGGGCCTCTGGCGCGGGCGTCTCCGGGGGCTGGGGGGCCCTGGGGCGGGGCTTGCCGGCCAGGATGGCCAGCACCGCCTCGGCGTCCAGGGTCTCTTCCACCAGCAGGGCGCCGGCCAGGTTGTGCAGCACCTCCATGTGGCCTTGCAGCAATCCCGTGGCCCCTTCGTGGGCCTCGGTGACCAGGCGCCTCACCTCGTGGTCGATGGACCGGGCGGTCTCCTCGGAGTAGTCCCGGTGCTGGCTTATCTCCCGGCCCAGGAATATCTGCTCCTCCCGCTTGCCGAAGGTCAGCGGGCCCAAGGCCTCGCTCATGCCCCACTCGCAGACCATCTTGCGGGCCAGCTCGGTGGCCCTCTCCAGGTCGTTGCCCGCACCGGTGGTGAAGGTTTCCAGAACCAGCTCCTCGGCCGAGCGGCCGCCCAGGAGCACCGCCAGGTTGTTGATGAGGTAGTCGCGGGTGTAGGTGTGGCGCTCGTCCACGGGAAGCTGCTGGGTGAGGCCCAGGGCCCGGCCGCGGGGGATGATGGTCACCTTGTGCACCGGGTCGGTGCCGGGGGTGAGCATGGCAACCAGGGCGTGGCCCGCCTCGTGATAGGCGGTGGTGCGCTTCTCGTCCTCGCTGAGGATGAGGCTGCGCCGCTCGGCGCCCATCATCACCTTGTCCTTGGCCTTTTCGAAATCCACCATGTCGATGCGGTTCTTGTCTTCCCGCGCGGCGATGAGGGCGGCCTCGTTGACCATGTTCTCCAGGTCGGCCCCGGAGAAGCCAGGCGTGCCACGGGCCAGGACCGACAGCTCCACGTCCGGCGACAGGGGGGTGCGCCGGGTGTGCACCAGCAGGATGGCCTCGCGGCCCTTAACGTCCGGGGTGGGCACCACCACCTGGCGGTCGAAACGGCCGGGCCGCAGCAGGGCCGGGTCCAGCACGTCGGGGCGGTTGGTGGCCGCGATGAGGATGACCCCCTCGTTGGACTCGAAGCCGTCCATCTCCACCAGAAGCTGGTTCAGGGTCTGCTCGCGCTCGTCGTGCCCTCCGCCCAGGCCCGCGCCCCGGTGGCGGCCCACCGCGTCGATCTCGTCGATGAAGATGATGCAGGGGGCGTTCTTCTTGCCCTGGGTGAACAGATCGCGCACCCGGGAGGCGCCCACGCCCACGAACATCTCCACGAAGTCCGAGCCGCTGATGGAGAAGAAGGGCACTCCCGCCTCGCCGGCGATGGCCCGGGCCATGAGGGTCTTGCCGGTGCCGGGCCCGCCCACCAGGAGCACGCCCTTGGGAATGCGCCCGCCCAGGCGGGTGAACTTCTTGGGCTCGCGCAAAAACTCGATGATCTCGGTGAGCTCTTCCTTGGCTTCTTCCACCCCGGCCACGTCGTCAAAGGTGATGCGCCGCCCCTCGGGCTCGGTTTGCAGCCGGGCCCGGCTCTTGCCGAAGCTCATGGCCTTGCCCCCGCCCATCTGCATCTGGCGCATGAAGAATATCCAGATGCCGATCAGCAAGAGCATGGGGAACCAGGAAACCAGGATGGACATGTACCACGGCGAGTCGTCCTCGGGCTTCACCGTGATCTTGACGTCCTTGGCCCTCAGGTCGGTGATGAGCTTGGGGTCGTCCGGGGAGTAGGTGCGGAAGCGCTTGCCGTCGCTGGACCAGCCCCGCACCTCTTTGCCCTGGATCTCCACGCTGGTGACTTGGCCCTTTTCCACCGCCGTCAGGAACTCCGAATAGGGCAGTTTTTCGCTGCCCGGATCGGGCCGGTTGAAGAAGTTGAACAGCAGGACCATCATCAGGCTGATCACCAGCCAGAGGGCCAAGTTTTTGTATAAGGGATTCAACAGACTATCTCCAGAGGTGCCCGGAGGGCCCGGCGCAACAAGCGCCCATAATGATTAAAATTCATAGTATATGGTCACCCCTGGGGGGTGTCAATGTAACTGAGTCTCAAATAGGCGCTTTCAGTGCCATTTAGGCGCGCCCGCTCGGCCACGGCCCAGGGAGCGGCCCACCAGGGGCCTTCCCGGTCGGCCAGGATCAGGGTGCGGGCTCGCCACCACTGGGGCACCTTGCGGTCGATGAGCAGGCGGCTGAGCCGCTTGCCGCCCGGCGCGCCCAGGGGATGGAAGCGCTCGCCGGGCTGGGCCGGGCGCAACTCCAGGGGCCAGCGCACCGCCTGGGCGGGCAGGCAGGCCAAGGGGCCCCGCCCCGCCACCGGCGGCTTTTCATCCACCAGCTCCAGGCGCAGGCTGACCCCCAGATGGGGCAGGGCCACCGTGGCCGGGCCGTGCAGCAGCAGGCTGGGGCACTGGGGCGGCTCGGCCCAGTCCAGGCGCAGGGCATGGGCTTCGCGCCAGGCCATGAGCCCTTCGGGCAGGGTGAGCCTGCGCCCCGGCGCTCCGGCAAACAGTTCGCGCATCTGCTCCACGTGCGGGGCCAGGAGGTGCTGCCCCCGGCCGGTCAGGATGTCCATGGCGTGGCGCAGCAGGCGGCGCTGCCGGGCCGGGTGCATGGCCGCCAAGGGCTCGGCCCGTAAGACCAGGCTGGTGCCCTGGCGCAGCAGGACTTGGCCCTCCTGCTCTCGGCACCACTGTTGCCAAAGATCTTCTTCCTCCCCGGCCAGGGCGGCCAGGCGGGCCAGGGCCTGTTCGGCCCGGGGGTTGACCAACTCGCGGGCCAGGGGCAGAAGCTGGTGGCGCACCCGGTTGCGCAGGAAATCCAGGCTATCGTTGCTCTCGTCCTCGCGCCAGGGGTGCCCCTGGGACTCAAGCCAGGCGCGCAACTCCTCCCGGCTCAGGCCCAGCAGGGGACGCCACCAGGGCGGGCTCCAGGGGCGCATGGCCGCCAGGCCCGAGAGACCGGTGCCGCAGAGCAGGCGCATCATGACCGTTTCGGCCTGGTCCCCGGCGGTGTGGCCCAAGGCGATCACCTCGGCCCCGGCTTGGGCGGCCATTTGCATCAGCGCCTCGCGCCGGGCCTGGCGGGCCGCCTCCTCCAGGGAGCGGCCCTGGCGGTTCAGTGTCACTTCATGGATAAAAAAGGCCGCGCCCAGTTCCTCGGCCAGCCTGGCCACGAAGCGGGCGTCCTCGCCGGAACCGGGCCTGAGGGCGTGATCCACGTGTCCCAGGGCCAAGCGCCAGCCCCGCTCGGGCGCGGCCAGAGCCAAAAGGCGGGCCAGGGCCACCGAGTCCGAGCCCCCGCTCACCCCGGCCAGAACCACTCCCGGGGCGGGCAAGGGGCCGCCCAGGGGTGGGACAGCGGCCTTGACGTGCTTTGGGGGCGGCGATAAGCTCAAATCTGAGCTTTCCTTTTTACGGTAAGAGGCCATGAATCAGCCCAAAATAGTTTCCGTTAATATTAGTTCTACCAAAGGCGTGGTGAAAAAGCCCGTGCCCCAGGGTTGCCTGGAGCCGGACGTGGGTCTGGTGGGCGACGCCCACTCCGGGCCCTGGCACCGCCAACTCTCCCTGTTGGCCATGGAGTCCATCGATTACATGCGGGCCAAGGGAGCCGACGTGAACCCCGGCGACTTCGCCGAGAACATAACCACCCAGGGAATCGAGCTGCACACCCTGCCCGTGGGCACCCACCTCAAGCTGGGCGACGTGGAGGTGGAGGTCACCCAAATCGGCAAGGAATGCCACGCCGGCTGCGAGATCCGCAAGCTGGTGGGCGACTGCATCATGCCCCGCCAGGGCATCTTCGTGCGCGTGCTCAACCCCGGCGAGGTCAAGGCCGGCGATCCGGTGAGCCGCCTGAGCGGAGAAGGAGGCTAGGCGCGGTGGCCGAGCTGCAGCGCCTGGGTGGGCAAAACTGCGCCTACTACACCCGACGGCGCTGCACCCGCACGGTCAGCCCCGAGGCATCCCACGACGCCCGCTGCACCCTGTTGGAGCAGCGGCGCAAGGTGGGAGCGGCCACCATGGACCGACTGGACCGCCTCAAGAACCTGGCCGACGAGGGCGACCGCGAGGTGGCCCGCCGCCACGTGATCCAAAAGAACCTGGACCAGATCACCCGTCTGTCCTGCCCCCGCTACGTTCCCAAGTCCGGGGCCGGACCCTTGTGCCAACACCAGCACCTGGTTTCCTGCCTGCTGCTCTTGCCAGAGTGCGAGGGGCGCTGCGAATACTACATGCACCGCCGGGAGCCGCCCCACAAGCGCGAGGAAAAGCCGTGAGCCCCCACCCGCGCAACCCCTATCCCACCGTGGACATCATCATCGAGCTGGAGCGCCCCGGCCGACCCATCGTGCTGGTCCGTCGGGCCAACCCGCCCCACGGCTGGGCCCTGCCCGGCGGCTTCGTGGACTACGGCGAGAGCTTGGAGGCGGCGGCGGTGCGCGAGGCGGCCGAGGAGGCCGGCCTCACCGTGGAACTGGTGGCAATGCTGGGGGCCTACTCCGACCCCAAACGCGACCCGCGCCAGCACAACCTCTCGGTGGTGTACGTGGGCCGGGCCCAGGGGGAGCCCCAGGGAGGCGACGACGCGGCCCAGGCCCAGGCCATCGATCTGGAGGATTTGCCCCGGCCCTTGTGCTTTGACCACGGGCTGATAATCAGCCACTACCTTCTCTGGCGCTCGGGCCTGCGTCCCGCCGCGCCGGTGCAAAACGGGGGAGCCTGACCATGAGCGAGCATGAACTGAGCCCCAAGGAGCAGAAGGCCCTGTTGGAGCTGGCCAGAGGGCGAATCGCCCGCCTGGTGGGCCGCGAGGGCGATGGCCCCGCCAAGGACGAGCTGCCCGGCCCGGAGATGAAACGGGGCGCCTTCGTGACCCTGCACAAGCAGGGCCGCCTAAGGGGATGCATCGGCAACTTCATCTCCGATGAGCCCCTGACCGAGCTGATCCAGGACATGGCCGTGGCCGCGGCCAGCCAGGACCCCCGCTTCCCGCCGCTGGGCGCGGCCGAGCTGGACCAGGTGGACCTGGAGATCAGCGTGCTCAGCCCGCTGAAGCGCATCAGCGACGTGAACGAGATAAAGGTGGGCACCCACGGCATCTACATGGTCAGCCCCCGTGGGCGAGGGGTGCTGCTGCCCCAGGTGGCCACGGAATACGGCTGGGACCGCGACACCTTCCTGGACCAGACCTGCGTGAAGGCGGGCCTCAGGCCGGGCTGCTGGCGCGATCCGGACACCGAGATTCTCATCTTCTCGGCCCAGATTTTCGGGGAAAAAGAGGCTGGTTAGGCCTTAGCTCTTGTCGGTCAGGGCCTTTTTGGCCGCGAATTTTTCCTTTAGGCGGCGCGAAACGCTCGAAGGCACCAGGCCGTTGATGTCACCGCCCAGCATGGCCGCTTCCTTGATGATGGTGGAGCTTACGTAGAACCACTTGTAGTCGGTCATCAAGAACACCGACTGAACCTCGCGGTTGAGCTTGCGGTTCATGAGCGCCATCTGGAACTCGTACTCGAAGTCCGACAAGGCCCGAAGCCCACGCAGGATCACGTTGGTCCCGTGGGCCAGGACGTAGTCCACCAGCAGGCCGTCAAAAGTCTCCACCGAGGCGCCGGGGATGTCGGCGATGACCTCCTGGATCATCTCCACCCGCTCGGGCATGGGGAACAGGCCGCTCTTCTCCGGGTTGACCGCCACCGCCACCACCACCTCGTCGAATATTTCCAGGCCGCGATGCAAGATGGAAAGGTGCCCGTTGGTTATGGGATCGAAAGAACCGGGATAGATAGCGGTTTTCATGTGCCTTCCCCTCTGGAATCGCTGCTTGGGGCCAAGAAGCTCAACTCGCTCTGACCGTATCGGCGGTGGTCAAGTATTTCAAGCCCGCCGGGAGCCTCGGGGGCTTCCTTTGGCGAGTGCTCTATTATCAACAGCCCCTGGGGGGCCAAAAGCCAGCCCTGGGCGGCCAGCTCCAGCAGGCGGCCCACCTGCCCCTTGTCGTAGGGCGGATCGGCCAGCACCAAGTCAAAGGGCCCGGCGGCCTTTAGCGCCCCCACCGCGGCCCCCAATCCGGCGGCCAGCACCCGGCCCTGCTCGGTCAGGCCCAAGGCGTCCAGGCTGGCCTGGATGAGCTGGGCGGCGGGGCGGCTATTTTCCACGAACAGGCAGGACGCCGCCCCCCGGCTCAGGGCCTCCAGGCCCAGGGCCCCGCTGCCCGCGTAAAGGTCGGCCACCCGGGCGTCGGCCACCCGGGGGCCTAATATGTTGAACAGGGCCTGACGCATCTTGGCGCCGGTGGGCCGGATGGCCAGACCGGGGGTGACCTTTAAATTGCGCCCCCTGAGCCGCCCGCCGGTGATTTTCAGCAAGGCCCTTAATCCCTAAAGATAATCCGCCGCCAAAATTTCGGCGATCTGCACCGCGTTGGTGGCCGCGCCCTTGCGGATGTTGTCGGCCACCAGCCACAGGTCGATGCCCTTTTCCTGGCTGATGTCCTCGCGGATGCGGCCCACGCAGGTCAGGTCCTGGCCGGCGGTTTCCAGTGGGGTGGGATAGACCAGGTTGGCCGGGTCGTCCACCACCTTCACGCCGGGGGCCTGGGCCAGCACCGCGCGTACCTCGGCGGCGCTCACCTTTTTCTTGGTGGCGATGTTCACCGTCTCCGAGTGGCCGTAGCGCACCGGCACGCGAACGCAGGTGGCGCTGACCTTGATGCTGTCGTCGCCCATGATCTTCTGGGTCTCCAGCACCATCTTCATCTCTTCCTTGGTGTAGCCGTTGTCCTGGAACACGTCGATATGGGGCAGAAGGTTCCAGGCGATCTGCCGGGGGTACACCTTGGCCTCGGGCTCGCGGCCTTCGTGCAGGGCCTTGAGCTGATTTTCCAACTCGAAGATGGCCTTTTGGCCGGTGCCACTCACCGCCTGATAGGTGCTCACCACGATGCGCTCGATGCCCGCCAATTTATGGATCGGCTCGAGCACCACCACCATCTGAATGGTGGAGCAGTTGGGGTTGGCGATGATGCCCTTGTTGGGGTAGTCGGCCACCGCCTGGGGGTTCACCTCCGGCACCACCAGGGGCACCAGGGGGTCCATGCGCCAGTAGGAGGAGTTGTCCACCACCACCGCGCCCGCCTCGGCGGCCAGGGGAGCGAAGTCCCGGCTGGTGGAGGCCCCGGCGCTGAACAGGGCTATCTCGACCCCATCGAAGGAATCCTGGCCCAATACCTGGACCGGAATCTCCTCGCCTTTGTAAGTGAGTTTTTTGCCCTTGGAGCGCTCCGAGGCCAACAGGCGAAGCTCGCCCACTGGAAAGTCTCTTTCTTCGAGGCACTGGATCATCTGGTTGCCCACGGCACCAGTCGCCCCGCACACCGCGACTTTATAAAGCTTGTTCATGGTTTCTTCTCTTCCTTCTGACTCTCTGCTCCAAGGTTGGTAGGCCCATTACGGCGGCGTACACAGCCTCCGGGTGGCCACGGTCTTTATTTAGCCGTGACCGGGCCTTATTGCAATCTCTTTGTTGGGGAAAAATCGGCGGCCCGGATCAGCGTCCGGTGATCTGTTTTCGAATTTTCCTGATCAGGCCCCCCTGGCTCACCAGATCGGTGAGATAGGGGTCCACCGGCTTGGCCTGGAAGGAGGTGTCCTGCTCCACGTCCTCAATGAGCCCGCTGTAGGGGTCCAGGCGCAGGCGGTCGCCGTCGTGCACCCGGGCGGCGGCCTCGGGGCAGGTGAACACCAGTAGGCCCAGGTTGAAGGCGTTGCGGTAGAACATGCGCGAGAAGCTGTGGGCTATCACCGCGCCCACCCCGGCGTTCTTGATGGCCAGGGGAGCCTGCTCCCGGGAGGAGCCGCAGCCGAAGTTGCGCCCGGCCACGATGAAATCGCCGAAGCCCACCTGCCCGGCGAACTCGGGACGAAGGTCGCCCAGCACCACCTTGGACCAGGAATGGGGGTCGCGCTGGTGCAGGTAGCGGGCCGGTATGATGGCGTCGCTGGAGATGTGGTCGCCGAACACCCAGGCCATGCCGCTGATCATGATAGAACCTCCGCCGGATCGGCCACCCGGCCCAAAATGGCGCTGGCCGCGGCCACGGCGGGCCCGGCCAGATAGATGCGGCTGCTGGGGTGGCCCATGCGGCCCCGGTAATTGCGGTTGGCGGTGGCCACGGCCACTTCCCCGGCGGCCAAGACCCCCAGGTGGGCGCCCGCGCAAGGGCCGCAGGAGGGCGGGCCCATGATGCCACCGGCGGCCAGGAACGTCTCCACCAACCCCTCGCGCACCGCTTGCAACATGATGCGCGGGGTGGGGGGGATCACCATCAGGCGCACCCGGGGGTGGACCTGCTTGCCGCTCAATACCTGGGCGGCCACGCGCAGGTCTTCCAGACGGGCGGCGGCGCAGGAGCCGATGAACACCTGATCCACCGGCTCGTAGCCCGCCCGGCGGGCCGGGGCCACGTCGTGGGGGCGGTGGGGCCGGGCCGCTTGGGGCTCCAGGCCGGTGACGTCCAGCTTCACCGTCTTGCTGTAGACGGCCTCCGGGTCCGGGGCCACCGAGGCCCAGGAGCGCTTGGCCTTGTCCTTGAGGTAGTCGGTGGTCACCTGATCCACCGGGAACAGCGCCGCCTTGGCCCCGCTTTCCACCATCAGGTTGCTGATGGTCAGGCGGGCGTCCATGGACAGCCGGGGCACCAGGGGGCCGCTGAACTCCAGGCTCTGGTAGTGGGCCCCCTCGGGGCCCAGCAGGCGCAACAGGGCCAGGGCGATGTCCATGCCCCCCACCCATGGGCCCATCTCGCCGCCCAGCTCCACCTTGGTGGTGCCGGGCACCTGGAACCAGCCGCGGCCGGTGACCAGGGCGGCGGCCAGGTCGCTGGCTCCCACCCCGGTGGCGAAGGCCCCCAGGGCTCCGTGGGTTACCATGCGGCTGTCCGCCCCCACCACCAGCTCGCCGGGCAGGATGAGGCCCCCCTCGGCCAACAGCACGTGGGAGATGCCCGAACGGCCGCCCTGGAAGCGGTGCTCCAGGTGGTTGGACGAGGCGAACTCATTCATCTCCTTGGTGATCAGAGCGCTGCCCACGTCCTTGTTGGGGGTGAAGTGGTCGGCCACCAGCACCACCCGGGATGGGTCGAAGACCCTTTCGCCGCCTATCTCCTTGAAGCCGCGTATGGCCATGGGAGTGGAGACGTCGTTGGCCAGGACCATGTCCAACTCGGCTTCCACGATGGCGCCGGGCTCCACGTATGGGAGCCCGGCGCGGGAAGCCAAGATTTTTTGGCTCATGGTTTGGGGTTGGTTCAAAGGCTACTCTCCTGGGCGCTCAGCCGGGGGCCGTGGGTTTTCAGGTACTCCAGACGGTTCAGTCCGTTGATATAGGCCTTGGCCGCGGCAACCAGGATGTCGGAATCAGAGCCCTTGCCCAGAACCACCAGACCATTTTCGCCCAATCTTACCGTCACTTCGCCCTGCGCGTCCAGCCCTCCGGTAATGGCGCTGATGGTGAAGCGCAGCAGCTTGGCCTTGGCCCCGGTGATTTTGGAGATGGTGTTGTACACCGCGTCCACCGGGCCGCTGCCCGAACCGAAGTCCTGCTTGAGCTCTTCGCAGTCGTGCAGGCGCACCGTGGCCGTGGGGACCGTGACCGTGCCGCTGACGATGTTCATGTAGTCCAGGCGCCAGCGCAGGGGTATGCGCAGGATCTCGTCGGCGATGAGCGCCTCCAGGTCCTCGTTGAAGATCTCCTTCTTTTTGTCGGCCAGGCGCTTGAAGGCCTGGAAGAGCTTTTCCACGTTGTCGCGGTCCAGCTCGTAGCCCATGTCCTTGAGGCGGGCCTTGAGGGCGGCGCGGCCCGAATGCTTGCCCAGCACCAGGTTGTTCTGGCCGATGCCCACTTCCTCGGGGGTCATGATCTCGTAGGTCAGCGGGTTCTTGAGCACGCCGTCCACGTGGATGCCCGACTCGTGGGCAAAGGCGTTGGCCCCCACGATGGCCTTGTTGGGCTGCACCGACACACCGGTGATCATGGAGACCAGGCGGCTGGCCGGGTAGATCTCCTGGCGGTTGATGTTGGTGGTCAGCCCCAGTTTCTTCTCGCGGGTGGCCAGCATCATCACCACCTCCTCCAGGGAGGCGTTGCCCGCCCGCTCGCCGATGCCGTTGATGCACACCTCCACCTGGCGCGCCCCGGCGTTGATGCCGGCCAGGCTGTTGGCCACGGCCAGACCCAGGTCGTCGTGGCAATGCACGCTCACCGTGGCCTTGTCCAGGCCGGGCACGTTCTCGTAAAGGTACTTGATGCGCTCGGCGAACTCGTCGGGCAGGGCGTAGCCCACCGTGTCGGGGATGTTGATGGTGGTGGCTCCGGCGGCCAGGGCGGTAGTGATGGCCTGGGCCAGGAACTCCGGGTCCGAGCGCGAGGCGTCCTCGGCGCTGAACTCCACGTCGTCGCACAGGCTCGTGGCCAGGCCTACCCCGGAGGTGATCTCGGCCAGGGCCTGCTCGCGGCTGATCCTCAGCTTGTGCTCCAGGTGGATGTCGCTGGTGGCGATGAACACGTGGATGCGCTTTTTCTCGGCCGGTTTGATGGCTTCCCAGCAGGTGTTGATGTCGTCGTGGCCAGTGCGGGCCAGGCCGCAGATGATCGGCCCCTTGACCTGCTTGGCGATCTGGTTGACCGACTCGAAATCGCCGGGGCTGGAGGCGGGGAAGCCGACCTCGATGATGTCCACGCCAAGTTGCGCCAACTTTTGAGCCAGGCGCATTTTTTCCTCGATGTTCATGGAAGCGCCCGGCGACTGTTCGCCATCGCGCAGGGTAGTGTCGAAAATCTTTACCAGGTTGCTCATTGCGGTATCTCCCATTAAAAAAACACACCGGTAACTGTCCCCGCCGGGACACATCACCAGAAATTGGGTGCACTGGGGTTATGTCTGGGTGGGGGACGGAAAGACTAGGACAAGGGCAATCGGTCTTGTTCGGTGGTCTGGGTGTTGGCCAGCATGGCCTCTTGCTTGGCGGCCTTCTTCTTGGCCATGACGCGGGCGCCGAAGGGCCCGCCGACCACGTAGGAGGCCAGAATGATGAAGCCCATGAATTGGGGCTGGATGGCGATGAGGATGAACAGCAGCAGCCCGGCCACCAGCCAGTTGAAGGACTTGAGCTTGGCCAGCCCCAGCTCCTTGAAGGAGAGGTAGGGGATATTGCTGACCATGAGGAAGCTCAGCACGAAAACGATGATGACCAGCAGCCAAGGCTCTAAGGGAGCGGGCCCCTTGAGCTCCAGCCACATGAGGATCATGGTGGAAACCAGGCTGGCCGCCCCCGGGATGGGCAGGCCCACGAAGTGGCTGGTGCCCACTTCCTCCACCTGGACGTTGAAGCGGGCCAGGCGCAGCGCGCCGCAGGCCACGAAAAGGAAGGCGGCCAGGTAGCCCAGGCGGCCCAGGGGCTGCAGGCCCCACATGAACACCAGGATGGCCGGGGCCACGCCGAAGGCCACCAGGTCGGACAGGGAGTCGTACTCCACTCCGAAGCGGCTTACGGTGTTGGTGGCTCGGGCCACCTTGCCGTCCAGGCCGTCAAAGACCAGGGAGGCCAGGATGGCCAGGCAGGCCAGCTGGTAATTGCCCTGGATGGCTTCCACCGCCGCGAAGAACCCAGAGAAGAGGCTGGCGGTGGTGAAGAGGTTGGGCAGGACGTAGATCCCCCGTCGCCACTGCTCGCGGCTTTTCCGTCGGCGGGAATTTCGGTTGCGTCGTGCCATCTAAACCTCTGCGATCACGCTTTCACCGGCCTTTACCCTTTGGCCGGGACTCACCTGGACCTTGGCGCTCATGGGCAGGTACAAGTCCAGTCTGGAGCCAAATCTAATCATACCGTACCGCTGACCGCGCTCTATTGCAACCCCTGGAGCGGTCCAGCATTCGATTCTTCGGGCCACCAGCCCGGCCACCTGGGTGACCACTATGGTGGCGCGGCGTCCGGCCAGCACCAGGTCCACCCGCTCGTTGGCCGTGGGGGCCTCGGCGCGGTCGGCGGGCATGAAGCCGCCGGGGAGGTGGACCACCCTGCGCACCCGCCCGGCCATGGGGGCCCGGTTCACGTGCACATCGAAGATATTCATGAAAACCGACACCTGGCGCACCGGCCCGCCGGGCAGCTCGGGGTGGGTGGTCTCGGCCACCACCACCACCTTGCCGTCGGCCGGGGAGATGATCGCCCCCGGCCCCGCCTCGCTGCGGCGGGGCGGATCGCGGAAAAAGTTGGCGATTATCAAGCTGATGGCCCATAAGGGCACCGCCAGCCACCATACGCCCAGGGCGCTGGCCACCGCGGCCAAAACGACCGCCGAGGCCAGGTAGGGCCAGCCTTGCCGGGCCAGGGGGAACTTGTCCATGATCAATGCCTTAGGCTTAAGCGCCGCGCAGCGTGGTCAAAATCTGCTCGATGCGGTCGCGCCCGGCCAGTTTGAGCTTTTGCAAGCGCTTGCGCTCGATCTGCTCCTCGGTGGACAGGTACAGGCGCTGGTTCATGTCGTCCAGCTTTTTTTCCATCTCCAGGTGCTCGGCCCAAAGTTTGGCCAGCTCGGGGTCGTTGTCCAGGTTGGCCTGGATAAGCTCCATATCAGAGGGGTCCATAATCTTTATCCTCACTCGCGGTAAAAGATGTTTATTCTGCAACACCCGGCGCGGCTGGCAAAAGGGCGAAAACACAGTTCACCTCGGCGCGCACCTGGACCTCATTGGGCTGCAAGGGGGTGGCGGCCATGGCCTTGGCCAGGGTTCGGTTCATTACGGGTGGGGAATCTTCCGCGCCGGCCACCCTGATCTTTAATACCGGGCCCAGGCGCATGCCCGCGGCCCGGGCCAACACCTGGGCCCTGGCCTTGGCGTCGGCAAAAGCGGCGGCCAGGGCCTTGAGTCCCGCCGCCTTGGAGTCGGACAGCTGCCACTCCGGTCCGGATACCGAGTTGGCCCCTGCGGCCACCGCCGCGTCCAGCAAACCGGCCAGGGCCAGGGGATCGCGGCTGATAACCCGCATTTCGTGGTTGGCCTTGTAACCGGTGGTGATGTTTTGCTTTTTGTCCTTGTCCCAGGTGGTCAGGGGACGCAGCCAGTATCCGGCGGTCTCCAGACGGCCCTTTTGGCCCAGCATCTTTTTCAGGGCATCCACCACCTTTTGCATGGCGGAGCCGTTGGCCTGGGACGCCTGGGCGGCGGTCAGGGCCTCGGTGGTCACCCCCACGGTGATGACCCCCTCCTCGGGGGCCAGGTTCAGGGTGGCCTGGCCGTTGACGATGATGCTGGATACGGGTTCTTGGGCCAGGGCGACACAGGGTAGCCAAAGGCCCAACAGGACCATGGTAAGAATCAACCACCGGCGCATGTAAGTTCCTCCTCGGATGCAAAAGCATTATAGCACGGGAGGAGCGAGCTTCACTGCACTAGACGGTAATCATCCAAAGGCAGGCCGAAGCGCACTTCCGCCTCCGAGGGGCGGCAGTATCGGGGGCGTAGCTGGTGGGGGGCCAGGCCCTTGCCCTGGGCCAGGCGGCGGGCCCCGAGGAGGGCCAAAAGGCCGGGGCTGGGCTGACCCAGCGACTCCGGGGCCAACTCCAGGCCGGGGGCCAAATCTTCAGGGCCGAGTAGGCGCGCGCCGGGGCCCAGCAGCAGGGCCGGTGGCTCCAGCATGGGGCGTAAGCGTTCGGGAGTTATGGCCATATCCGCCTCGCGGCGCTCAAAGGCCCCGCCGTCCTGGTCGAAACAGGCGGCGTAGATGAGGTCCCGCCGGGCGTCGGCCAAAACCCACAGGGTGCGGCGTCCCGCCGGGGCGCCCTCGGCCAGCAGGCGCAGGCTGGACACCCCGGCCACCGGCAGGTTCAGGCCCAGGGCCAGGCCTTGGGCAGTGGCCAGGGCCACGCGCAGGCCGGTGAAAAATCCGGGGCCGATGGTCACGGCCAGCCCGGTGAGGTCTTTCGGGGAGGCTCCGGCCTGGGTCATGACCTCCTGGATGGCGGGCAACAGGCGTCGGCTGGAGCCGGGGCCGGGCTCCAAGAGGGCCTGGGCCAGCACCTTGCCCCCATGGGCCAGAGCCGCACCCCCGCCGCTCAGGCAGGTATCCAGGGCCAGGATCACCGCCGCAACCCTACTGGGCGTAAGCGCCCAAGAGGCGGGCGATGTCGTTGTAGAAGATGAAAACCATCAGCAGGATGAGGAGCACCATGCCCACCTGCTGGGCCTTTTCCCGGGTGGCCAGCGACACCGGGCGGCGGGTGACGGCCTCGAACAGGAAAAAGAAGATGTGGCCGCCGTCCAGGGCGGGTATGGGCAACAGGTTCAAGATGGCCAGGTTCACCGAGATCAGGGCGGCCAGGTCCAGCAGGGGGGCCAGGCCGTGGGCCGCCGCCTCGCTGGCCACCTGGGCGATCATGATGGGTCCACCCAGGTTTTCCACCGAGACCTTGGCCTGGATGATCTTGACCACGCTCATGATGATCAGCTCGCCGGCCCAGTAGGTTTTGCGGAAGGCAATAGTGGTGGCCTCCCAAAGGCTGACCGGGCGGCTGACCGTTTCTGGGCTGGCGGCTATGCCCACCCGGAACACCTGGTGCTTTTCACCAAAGATGTCGGTGACTTCCTCTTGGCGAGGGATTATGGTCAGGTCCTTCCGGCTGCCGCCCCGCTCCAGGGTGATTTTCAGGGGCTTGCCGGCGCTCTTCTGGATGGCCCGGACCATGTCGCCCCAGTCGGCGGTGGCCTGGCCGTTGATGGCTAGGACCTTGTCGCCCTTTTGCACCCCCGCGGCCAGGGCCGGGGAGTTGGGAATCACCCCGCCCACCTGGGTGGTGATGGTGGGCAGGCCCCAGATGAGCAGCACTCCGAAATAGACGATCAGGGCGAAGGCGATGTTGGACAGGGGGCCGGAGGCCACGATGGCCAGACGCCAGCCCACCGGCTTGTTGGCAAAGGATTGGGCTTCCTCTTCCGGAGAAACCTCGTCGTTGGGGTTCTCGCCCACCATGCGCACGAAGCCGCCCAAGGGGATGGCCGAGAGGCGGTAGTCGGTCTCGCCCTTTTTGAAGCCGAGCAGGCGCGGGCCGAAGCCCAGGCTGAAGACCTTGACCCCCACCCCGGCCTTCTTGGCCACCAGGAAGTGGCCCAACTCGTGCACGAAAATCAGGATGCCCAGAACTATGATGGCGCTAACCAGGGTCACGCGGCTCCTCCATGGGACTCGGCCCAGGCGCGGGCCTGGGTCCGGGCCCAGCGGTCGGCCTCCAGGACGGCGGCCACGCTGGGTAGGGAATGGGTCTGGTGCTCGTCCAGTACCGCGCGGACGCAGGCGGTGATTTGGCCATAGGTCAGGCTGCCCCGAAGGAACAGGCCCACCGCAACCTCGTTGGCCGCGTTCATCACCGCCGGGGCGCTGCCTCCCTCGCGCCCGGCCGCGAAGGCCAGGCTCAGGGCCGGGAAGCGCTCCAGGTCCGGCTCCTCGAAGCTGAGGCGGGCCACCTGGGCCAGGTTAAGCTGGGGCATGTCCAGGGCCAGGCGCTGGGGATGGGCCAGGGCGAAGGCGATGGGGGTCTTCATGTCCGGCAGGCCCAGTTGGGCCAGGAAAGAGCCGTCCACGTACTCCACCAGGGAGTGCACCACCGACTGGGGATGGATCACCACCTTGATGTCGTCGTAGCCCCGGCCGAAGAGCCAGTGGGCCTCGATGACCTCCAGGCCCTTGTTCATCAGGGTGGCCGAGTCAATGGTGATCTTGGGGCCCATGGACCAGGTGGGATGGGCCAGGGCCATCTCCGGGGTCACTCCGGCCAGCTGCTCCTTGGTGAAGCTCCAGAAGGGGCCGCCGCTGGCGGTTAGCCACAGGCGGCGCACCCCGGCTGGGTCGTTGCCCATGAGCGACTGGTAGATGGCCGAGTGCTCGGAGTCCACCGGCACGATGGCCGAGCCGCTTTCCCGGGCCGCGGCCATGACCAGCTCGCCGGCGGCCACCAAGGTCTCCTTGTTGGCCAGGGCCACGTCGATGCCCGCCTTGATGGCCGCGTAGGTGGGCAAAAGCCCGGCCGCGCCCACCATGGCGCTGAGCACCATGTCCGCCCCGGCCCCAGCCGCGGCTTGCAGATAGCCTTGGGGGCCGTAGACCACCTCGGCCTTTAGGCCGGGAGGCAACAAAGTCTTGAGCTTGTCGGCCGCCTCTTTGTCCAGCACGGCCAGTATCCGGGGCTGGAACAGGGCGGCTTGGCGGGCCAACTCCTCCACCGAACGGGCGGCGGCCAAGCTGACCACGGGGAAGCGCTCGCGGTGGGCGGCCACCACCTCCAGGGTGCTTTTGCCGATGGAGCCGGTGGAGCCCAGTATGGCCAGCTTCTTTACGCCCACAGCAGCATCCTCAGCAGCAAAAAGGCGGCGGCGCCCACCAGGATTCCGTCCACCCGGTCCAGCACCCCGCCATGGCCGGGGAGTATGGTGCCCGAGTCCTTGACCCCGGCGGCGCGCTTGAGGGCCGACTCCAACAGGTCGCCGCCCACGCTGACCAGGGCCAGCACCAGGCCCAGCAGGGCGCCCGCGCCCACGCTGGTGTCGGCCATCCACAGCCCGGCGAAGATGGCCCCCAGGACCGCCGAGGCGGCCGCGCCTCCGGCCACGCCCTCGATGGTCTTGCCGGGGCTGATGGAGGGGGCCAGCTTGCGCTTGCCCCACATGTGGCCCGCGAAGTAAGCCCCGACGTCGGCGGCGATGACCACGAATATGGAGAAAATCAGCAGCACCCGCCCGCCGGGCAACCCGGCCAGGACCACCAGGCCCGCGAACAGGCCGCCCACGTACACCAGGCCCCAGGAGCGCTTGGTGGCGTTCTCCCAGGAGATGCCCAGGTCGAAGCCGGTGAGGGCGGTGATGAGGCAAATGGCGGCCACCGAAAGCATCAGGGCGGCCAGGGCCGCCGTGCCTCCGGCCAGCCCGGCCAGGGCGGTGAGCCCAGCCAGGGCCACCCCGGCGATGGCCGCCGGGTTCCAGGAGCCGGGCAGGGCCATGCGGGTGTACTCGTGCATGCCCAGGCAGGCCACTCCGGCGATGAGCAGGCCCAGGACCCACGGGGGGGCGAAGATGATGAGCAGCAGGACCCCGGCGGCCAGGGGGAGGCCGGTGGCCGCGCGCACGGCCAGGGTTTCCATGGTCCGGCGGCGGGTGGGCTCGCTCAAGCGTCGTCTCCCTTTAGCTGCTCCCCGGTCTGGCCGAAGCGGCGCTCGCGCCCTCCGAAGGCCATCAGGGCCTTGGCCAGCTCCTCCTCGCGGAAGTCGGGCCAATAGGTGTCGGTGAAATAAAACTCGGCATAGGCGATCTGCCACAGCAGGAAGTTGCTCACCCTGAGCTCGCCGCTGGTGCGGATCAAGAGGTCCACCTGGGGCAGGCCCACGGTGTAGAGTTCGTTTTCCAGCTCGGCCTCGCCGATATCATCGGGGCTCAGCTTCCCGGCCACGGCCTTGACGGCCAGACGCCGGGCGGCGCGCACCAATTCCTGGCGTCCGCCGTAGGACAGGGCCAGGTTGAGCACCATGTGCTCCCCCTGGGCGGTGTCGGCCATGATCTGTTCCAGAAGCTGGCGGGTCTTGGCGGGCAGGCGCTCGACGCTGCCGCTGGCCCGAAGGCGAATGCCCCGGTCGATCATCTCCTGGCGCTCGCTTTTCAAGAAGCGGCCCAGCAGGCGCATCAAAGCTTCGACCTCGGCCTTGGGGCGGGCCCAGTTTTCTTCGCTGAAGGCGTAGAGGGTGAGGGCCTCCAGGCCCAGCTTGCGGCAGGAGCGGACCACCACCCGCACGCTCTCGGCCCCTTCTTCGTGGCCGCGCACCCTGCGCCAGCCCTTGGACTTGGCCCAGCGGCCGTTGCCGTCCATTATCACCGCCAAGTGGCGGGGCAGGGCGGAGGTGTCCAGCCGGTCGAGTGGGGAGGTCTCTGGGGAGGTCGATGCCATGGAAACCGTTTAGGCCCCGGGGCCTAAAACTCCAGGATCTCCTTTTCCTTCTCGGCCGAGACCTCGTCGACCTTGGCCACGTACTTGTCGGTGATCTTCTGGACCTCTTCCTGGCCCCGGAAGGCGTCGTCTTCGCTGATCTCGCCTTCCTTCTTGAACTCCTTGAGCAGGTCGTTGGCCTCGCGGCGGGCGTTGCGCACCGCCACCTTGGTCTCCTCGGCCATTTTCTTGACCACCTTGACCAACTCTTTGCGGCGCTCTTCGGTCAAGGGGGGCACGGAGATGCGAACCACCTTGCCGTCGTTGTTGGGGGTCAGGCCCAGGTCGCTTTTGAGCAGGGCTTTTTCGATGGCCCCGCAGGTGCTGGCGTCCCAGGGCTGGATCAGGATCAGCCTAGGCTCGGGCACCGAAAGGCTGGCCATCTGGTTGAGCGGCGTGGGCGCGCCGTAGTAGTCGGCCCGCACACCGTCCAAAAGCGAGATGGAGGCCCGGCCGGTGCGCACCCTTTTGAAGTCGCGGGTCAGGGCCTCGATGGCCTTTTCCATCAGATCCTTGGCTTCTGTTTTGGCGTCTTCGATCATGGCTAAACCTCCACTCGGGAGCCCACCGTTTCGCCCAGTAGCACCCGCTTTATATTGTCCGGTTCCAGCAGGTCAAACACGATCACCGGCAGCTGATTGTCCCCGGCCAGGCTGATGGCCGTGGCGTCCATGACCTTGAGGTGCTGGGCCAGCACCTGGTCGTAGGTGACCTGGGGCAATTTCTTGGCCTCGGGGTTCTTCACCGGGTCCGAGTCGTAAATTCCGTCCACCTTGGTGGCCTTCATCAAGACCTCGGCCCCGATCTCCTCGGCGCGCAAGGCGGCGGCGGTGTCGGTGCTGAAGTAGGGGTTGCCCGTGCCCGCGCCCAAAATGACGATCCGCCCCTTTTCCAGGTGGCGGATGGCCCGGCGGCGGATATAGGGCTCGGCCACCTGGGGCATGGTGATGGCGGTCATCACCCGGGTGGGCACTCCCTTGCGCTCCAGGGCGTCCTGCAAGGCGATGGAGTTGACCACCGTGGCCAGCATGCCCATGTAGTCGGCCTGCACCCGGTCCATGTGCTGGGCGCTTTCGCTCACCCCACGGAAGATGTTGCCGCCGCCCAGGACCACCCCGATCTCCACTCCCAGGTCGCGGGCCTTGAGCAGCTCGTCGGCCACGTAGTCCAGGACCTGGGGGGAAATGCCAAAGGACTCCCCGCCCATGAGGGCCTCTCCCGAGACCTTCAAGAGCACTCTTTTGAATACCGGGGCGGGGGTCATTGGCGGCTCCTAAACCAAACCCTAGCTCTCCTCGCCCAGCACGAAGCGGGCGAAGCGCCGGATCTGGACGTTCTCGCCGGTCTGGGCCCGAAGCTCGTTGACCAGGTCGGCGATGGTCTTGTCGGTGTCCTTGACAAAGGGCTGATTCATCAGGCAGCTCTCGGCGGCGAACTTCTTGAGCTTGCCCTCGATGATCTTGTCCATGATCTTTTCGGGCTTGCCCTGGTCCAGGGCCTGGGCCTTGTAGATCTCGCGCTCGCGCTCCAGGACCTCGGGGGGCAGATCTTCCTCGTTCACGCACAGGGGGTTGCTGGCGGCGATGTGCATGGCCAGGTCCTTGGCGAAGGTGCCGAACTCATCGGTCTTGCCGGTGAAATCGGTCTCGCAGTTGACCTCGACCATGACGCCCAGCTTGCCGCCGGCGTGGATGTAGCTGGCCACTTGGCCCTCGCTGGCCACCCGGCCGGCCCGTTTGGCGGCCACGGACAGGCCCTTCTGGCGAAGCCAGTCGATGGCCTTTTCCATGTCCCCGTCGGCCTCGGTGAGGGCCTTCTTGCAGTCCATCATGCCGGCGTTGGTTTTGTCCCTAAGCTCTTTGACCATGGCGGCGGTAATGCTCATGGCGATTCTACTCCTTCAAAATCTATGGCTGGCGGGCCCGCCCGGGGGCGGGCCCGTTTAGCGCTAAAATATGGCGCGGCCCGGGATTACTCCTCGGTGGCGTCTTTAATCTCGGCGACGGCTTCCTTGGTGGCCCCTTTTTCCTTGCGGATGACCACCACCTCTGGGCCCTCCTGCTCCTCGGGACGGCCCACGGTCAGCTCGGGCATGTCCTTGGGCATCTGGACCTTTTCGGCCTGCGCCGATCCGCCCCGCTGCTCCCTGAGGGCCAGGCCGTCGTTGGCCGCCTGGGCCAAGGCGCCGGAGAACAGGCGGATGGCCCGGATGGCGTCGTCGTTGCCGGGCACCAGGTAGTCGATGCCCTCGGGGTCGCAGTTGGTGTCCACGATGGCCACGATGGGTATCTTGAGCCGCCGGGCCTCGTTGACCGCGATCTTTTCCTTCTTGATGTCCACCAAAACCACCGCCGAAGGCAGGCGGGTCATGTCCTTGATGCCGCCCAGGTTGCGCGCGGCCTTTTCCAGCTCGCGCCGGAGACCCATCGACTCCTTCTTGGGGTAGTTGTCGATGGTGCCGTCGGCCCCGATACCTTCCAACCACTTGTCGCGCTCGATGGACTTCTTGATGGTCTGGAAGTTGGTGAGCATGCCGCCCAACCAGCGGTGGTTGACGTTGTACATGCCGCAGTTGTTGGCTTCCTCGGCGATGATGTCCGCCGCCTGGCGCTTGGTGCCCACGAAGAGCACGTCGCCGCCGCGGGCCACGGTCTTCATGACGAAGTCATAAGCTTGACGGAAAAGGGTTACGGTCTGCTGCAGGTCGATGATGTGAATGCCGTTGCGGGCCCCGAAGATATAAGACTTCATCTTGGGGTTCCAGCGACCGGTCTGGTGGCCGAAATGTACTCCAGCCTCCAACAGCTCACGCATGGTCACGTAGGCCACGTTGCTTCCTCCTGATTCGGTTTGTCCTCCGCCCTCTTGTTGTGTTGAGCGCGCCCACCGGCAAATCGACCGGCACCAGGGCCGCCCCAAGAAGGCGTGTGTAATAAATAACCGACGAAGAATATCACAGGCTCACCCGCCCCGCAAGGGCGGGCGGTCGCCTTACTCTGGTACGTCGTCCCGGCTTTCAGGAACGATAGTCGGCGTTTATGTCTATGTAAGCCTTGGTGAGATCGGTGGTGAGAACCCAGTGCTCCTCCGTTCCCAGGCCAAGTTCCAATCTTATTTCGTAGCGGGGCCGGGCCATGACCTTCACCGCCTTGGCCTCCTCTTCGGCCCCGGTGGCCAGCCCGCCCTTGGCGATCACCGCCGAGCCGATGTAAAGGTCGCACTTCGTTTCGTCAAAGGGGTGGCCCCTCCGGGCGCTCTCGGCCCCGGCGGTGCTCAGAATGCGCCCCCAGTTGGGGTCCCCGCCGGTCAGCGCGGTCTTGACCAGGGGCGAGTGGGCGATGGCGTAGGCCACCTCCCTGGCCTGGGCCGCGCTGGGCGCGGAGCACACCCTGACCCGCACCAGGTGCCCGGCGCCCTCGCCGTCGGCCACCACCATGGTGGACAGGTCCTGGCACACGGCGGTCACCGCCCCGGTGAGCCAGGCCAACTCCGGGTCGTCCGCGGCCATCACGGGGTTATTTGCCTTGCCGCTGGCCATCAGGAGAACCGTGTCGTTGGTGGAGGTGTCGCCGTCCACGCTGATGCGGTTGAAGCTCTGCTCCACCGCCTCGCTCAAAATCTTGGCCAAGGCCTCGGGCTTTGCCGCCGCGTCGGTGAGCACAAAGCAGAGCATGGTGGCCATGTCCGGGCGGATCATGCCCGCGCCCTTGGCCATGCCCACCACGTTTATGGTTTTCCCGCCGATGGTGGCCTGACGCCGGGCCATCTTCTTGAAGGCGTCGGTGGTCATGACGGCCCCGGCCGCCTCGGCCAGGCCCATGGCCTTGAGCCCGGCGGCCAGCTTGGGCACCACCGCGTTGACCTTGGCGTCGTCCAACACCTGGCCGATGACCCCGGTGGAGCAGGGCAGCACCTGCTCCGGGGCGCAGCCCAGGGCCCGGGCGGCGGCCTGGCAGGTGGAGCGGCAGGCGGCCAGGCCCGGCTCGCCGGTGGCCGCGTTGGCCCCGCCGCTGTTGGCCAGGATGGCCCGTGCCTTGCCGGACTTTACGTTTTGGCGGCAAATCTGCACCGGAGCGGCGGCCAGCTTGTTGGTGGTGAACACCCCGGCCACGGACACCGGCGCGTCGGCCACGATCAGGGCCAGGTCGGCCCGCCCGTCCTTGCGCAGGCCGCAGGGCGCGGCGGCGGCCTTGAATCCGGCCACCTCTTGGTTCACCTCGTTGCCTTGCTTCAGGGGCGCGTCGCCCAGCTCGGGAAGCTCTTGCATTTTCCGGTTCTCCAACGCTGAATATATAGGCATGGGGCCAATGGTCCACACATATACCATTGGGTAACCTGGCCGCCCAGTCCACTAATTTTTTGTAACCCTAACGCCTCGCCCCCATAGGTGATGCCATGACTGTGCAAGCAGAACCGCAGGCGCCGCGCTGGGACCCCCTGATCCCCCCGGAGATGGCCATCAAGGCCGAGGAGGTGGGGGTGGCCAAGGCCGCCCTGGGCTGGCGCAGCACCCTGGCCCTGGCTTTCTTGGCCGGGGCCTTCATCGCCCTAGGGGGCATCTTTTCGGCCACGGTCATGGCCGGGGCGGGCGGGGCCTCCTGGGGCCTGGTGCGCCTGGCCGGGGGGGTGGCCTTCAGCCTGGGCCTGATCCTGGTGGTGGTGGCCGGGGCCGAGCTGTTCACCGGCAACAACCTCATCGTCATGGCCTGGGCCAGCCGCAGGGTCACCACCGCCCGCCTGCTGCGCAACTGGGGCCTGGTCTACGCGGGCAACTTCATAGGGGCGCTGGCCACCGCCTTTTTGGTGTGGTTCTCTGAGCAATATCTCCTGGGCTCGGGCGCGGTGGGGAGGGTGTTGCTGGAGGGGGCCCGGCTCAAGTGCTCCCACGGCTTCCTTCAGGCCCTGGCCCTGGGCGCCTTGTGCAACGTATTGGTATGCTTGGCGGTTTGGCTTTGCTTTAGCGCGCGCACCACCACCGACAAGATCCTGTGCGTCATTTTCCCCATCGCCGCCTTCGTGGCCGCGGGCTTCGAGCACTCGGTGGCCAACATGTCCCTGATACCCCTGGCCCTGTTCATCAAGGCCGGAGCCCCGGCCCATTTCTGGGCCGTCCTGGGGGCTGGGCCCCAGAGCTACGCGGCGCTCGATTGGAACGGATTTTTATGGGCCAACCTGCTGCCGGTGACCCTGGGAAATATCCTGGGGGGATCGGTGATGGTGGGGCTGGTCTACTGGTTCATCTACATCCGCAAACGCCCGGCCTAGGCCGGGCCTACTTGCGTCCGCAGCACTTCTTGAATTTTTTGCCGCTGCCGCAGGGGCAGGGGTCATTGCGCCCCACCTTTTTGCCCTCGCGCTGGGCGGGCTCGGACGCGCCGCCGTCGCCACCCGAGTAGGACATGGGGATGTCCTCCTCCGGGGCCAGGGCCTGCACGTCGGCCTCGCTGGCGATCTGCACCCGCATCAGGGCGCCCACCGTCTCGGACTTGATGCGGTCCACCATCTGGGCGAACATCTCGTAGCCCTCGCGCTGGTACTCGCGCAGGGGGTCCTTCTGGCCGTAACCACGCAGGCCGATGCCCTCCTTGAGGTGGTCCATGTTGAGCAGGTGGTCCTTCCATAGGCTGTCCACCCGGTCCAACAGGATCCAGCGCTCCAGCTGGTCCATGGTCTCCTGGCCGTAGGTGTCGAACTTGCGGGAGTAGAGCTCCTTGGCCTGGTTGCTCACGTTCTGGATCAGGCTTTCGGCGTCGTGCTCTTGCATGTCGCCCAGGTCGGGGATGAAGCCGAAGGCGTTGCCCACCGCGTCTTTTAAGCCCTTGGCATCCCATTCGGCCGAAGGCACATGGTCGTCGGCATAGGCGTCCACCACCTGCTCGGCCAGCTCGTCCATCATCTCCAGCACCGAGTCGTGCACCCCGTCGCCGGTCATGGCCATGCGCCGCTGGGCGTAGATCACCTCGCGCTGCTTGTTGAGCACGTCGTCGTACTCCAGAAGCTGCTTGCGGATCTCGAAGTTGCGCCCTTCCACCTTGCGCTGGGCGTTCTCGATGGCCCTGGAGATCAGGCCGTGCTCAATGGGTTCGCCTTCCTCCATGCCCAGCTTGCCCATGATGCCCTTGATGCGGTCGCTGCCGAACAGGCGCAGCAGGTCGTCCTCCAGGCTCAGGTAGAAGCGGCTGGAGCCAGGGTCGCCCTGGCGGCCGGAACGTCCCCGGAGCTGGTTGTCGATGCGCCGGCTCTCATGGCGCTCGGTGCCCAGAATGTGCAGGCCGCCCGCGGCCAGGACCTCCTCGCGCTCGGCGGCGCACAGGGCCTTGTACTTTTCCAGGGCCTGGGCGTAGGCCTCGGGCTCTTGTTTGGGGTCGGCGTCCTTGATGGCCATGGCCTCGGGGTTGCCGCCCAAGACGATGTCGGTGCCGCGCCCGGCCATGTTGGTGCTGATGGTAACCGCGCCCTTGCGCCCGGCCTGGGAGACTATCTCCGCCTCCTTGGCGTGGTGCTTGGCGTTCAAGACGGTGTGGGGCACGCCCAGGCGCTTTAGCTTGGCGCCCAGCATCTCCGAGCGCTCCACGCTCACCGTGCCCACCAACACCGGCTGGCCCTTGGTGTGTAGCTCCTTGATCTCCTGCACCGCGGCCTCGTACTTTTCGGCCTGGGTGCGGTACACCGAATCCGGGTTGTCCTTGCGGATCATGTCCCGGTTGGTGGGGATGACCATGACGTCGAGCTTGTAGATCTTGGCGAACTCCTCGGCCTCGGTGTCGGCGGTGCCGGTCATGCCCGCCAGCTTGTCGTACATGCGGAAGTAGTTCTGGAAGGTGATGGTGGCCAGAGTCTGGTTCTCGCTCTTGACCTTGATCTTCTCCTTGGCCTCCAGGGCCTGGTGCAGGCCCTCGGAGTAGCGCCGCCCGGGCATGAGCCGCCCGGTGAACTCGTCGACGATCACCACCTCGCCCTCGTTGACGATGTAGTCAACGTCGCGCTTGAACAGGGAGTGGGCCTTGAGCGCCTGGGTCAGGTGGTGCAGCAGCTCCATGTAGCGGGGGTCGTAGAGGTTGTCCACCTTGAGAAGCTCTTCGCAACGGTTGACGCCATCCTCGGTGAGGCTGGCGGTGCGGGTCTTCTCGTCCACGGTGAAGTGGGTTTCCTTGGTCAGGCGGGGGATCAGCCGGTCGATCTGCACGTAGAGCTGGGTGGATTTTTCGGCCGGGCCGGAGATGATCAGCGGGGTGCGGGCCTCGTCGATGAGGATGGAGTCCACCTCGTCCACGATGGCGAAGGCGTAGTCCCGTTGCGCCAGCTCGGCCAAGTCGAATTTCATGTTGTCGCGCAGATAATCGAAGCCGAACTCGTTGTTGGTGCCGTAGGTAACGTCCGCCGCGTAGGCCTGCTGGCGCTCGTCGTCGTCCAGGCCGTGCACGATGCAGCCCACGGTGAGCCCCAGGAAGCGGTAGATGTTGCCCATCCAGCCCGCGTCGCGCTTGGCCAGGTAGTCGTTCACCGTGACCACGTGCACCCCGCGCCCGGTGAGGGCGTTAAGGTACACCGGCAGGGTGGCGGCCAGGGTCTTGCCCTCGCCGGTCTTCATCTCGGCGATCTTGCCCTGGTGCAGGACGATGCCGCCGATGAGCTGCACGTCGTAGTGTCGCTGGCCGATGGATCGCTTGCCCGCCTCGCGCACCGCGGCGAAGGCCTCGGGCAAAAGGTCGTCCAGGGTTTCCCCGGCGGCCAGGCGTTCCCGGAAAGCGGGGGTAAGGGCGGCCAACTCGGCGTCGCTCTTGGCCTCCATGGAAGGCTCCTGGGCGTTGACCGCCTCCACCAGGGGCTGAAGATGCTTCAGGTCCCGGTCGTTCTTGGAGCCCACTATCTTGGATAGGAATTTGCCTAACATGGTCCTTATTGTGGTCCCTTGGGCCAAAAATGCAACTCCCGGCGCGATCAGTTGCGCCGGGAGAGTATCTAACTACACGTTACGCTTGTTAATCCAGGATGTAATACATGGGGTTGGTGGGCACCCCCGACAGCAGCACCTCGTAGTGCAAGTGTGGTCCGGTGGAGCGCCCGGTGTTGCCCACCAGGGCGATGGTCTGGCCCCGCTCCACCTTTTGTCCAAGCTTAACCTTGAACTTTTGCACGTGAGCGTAGCGGGTTACGATGCCCTGGCCGTGGTTGATGGCCAGCATGCGCCCGAAGCCGCCCTCCCAGCCCGCAAAGGTGACCACCCCGCCCGCCGGGGCGATGATGGGGGTGCCGCGCCGGGTGGAGATGTCCACCCCGGAGTGGAACTTCTTGCCCTTGCCGAAGGGCGAGATGCGCGTGCCGAAGCCGGAGGTGACCCAGCCGCGCACCGGCCACAAAGAGGGAGTGGAGGCCAGGATGGAGCGCCGGTCCTGGAGGAACTTGGCCAGGTGCCGCTGCAACTGGCGTTCGGTCTCGCTCTCGGCGCTCAGGCGGTCCAGATCGCGCTGCAACACCTGCAAGCGCCGCTCGGCGCTGGTGGAGGCCAGGCGCACGCCCGGTCCGCTGGTGGTGCCTTCGCGGCCGCCCACGCCGAAGATGTCGTCTTTTTGGCTTGGCTTTTCCAGATTGGCCATGAGCCGCAGGCGCTCGTTGAACCCCTTGAGGCGGCCGACCTGGCCGTTCAACTCTTCCAGGCGCTGGGCAAAGGCCGCGATTTGGGCTTGATGTCGGTTGTTCAGGTTCTCGTCGGCCTGGTAGATGGGCGCGTTGCCCGTCATCCCCTGGTAGCGATGGAACCAATACCCGGCCAGGCCCAAAGACCCGGCCAAGGCGAAGACGAAAAACCATATGAGAAAACGAGGAAAGCAGAGCCGTTTGACTCGATTGGTCCCCTCGTCCGGGAAGATCATTACGGTTATTTTTTTTGCCACGCCATCCCTTTTATCTCGGCTGTCGCCAGAGCGCGATCGCTCCGGGGCAATTCTGAGAAATTTTCATCTGAGCACATTTAGCATGGCCGCAGGTTATAGTCAACCCTACAAGTGGGGCGTTACAATCTTGTATTAAACAATAAATTGTAATGATTATCAGTATGTTATGGCCCGCTGACCGACATGCGCTCGATGAGCAGGCTGGGCGCGCCCTTACGCCCGAAGAACCTTAGGTCCGAGCCCACCTCGGCCACCGCCTGGAATAGCTTGAGCACCTGCCCGGCGATGGCGATGGACTTGACCGGGCGCACCCGCGCCCCCTTTTCCACCAGGAAACCGGCCGCGCCGAAGCTGAACTCGCCGCTCACCGGGTCGGCGGTATGGCCGCCCATGATGTCGGTGATGACCAGGCCGCGCTCCAGGCGGCTTTCCAGCTCCTGGGGGGAGGCTTGGCCCGGCTCCAGGAACAAATTGGAGAAGTCCACCCCCGGCGGGCCCTTCAAGGAGCCGCGCATGCCGTTGCCGGTGCTTCCCCGGCCGTCGCGCGCCCCCCACAGGCGGTCGAAGACAAAGCCCCGCAGCACGCCGGCTTCCACCAGCACCTTTCGGCTCATGGCCACGCCCTCGTCGTCCAAAGAGGCGCTGCCCAGGCCCCGGGGCAGGGTGCCGTCGTCCACCAGGCTCATCTGGGGGCTCACGATCTGGGAGCGTTCCTTGCCCGCCAAAAGCGAGCGGCCCTTGAGCAGGGTGTCGCCCAGCAGGGAGGCGGCCAAGAGGCCTAGAAACTGCGCCGCCACCGAGTTGTCCAACACCACGTCGTAGCGGCCGTCGCCCACCGGGCGGGCCCCCAAAAAGGCCGCCGCCCGTTTGCCCGCCTCGCGGCCCAGGGCCTGGGGATCGATCTCCGAGAGAAAGCGGGCGCTGTGGCTGTCCCAGCCCATCTCCTGCTCGCCGTCCTGGGAGGCCATGGCCAGGGCCCCGGCCGAGGCGGTGGTGCCCCGGTGGCGGAAGTCCAGGCCCAGGGAGGTGAGCAGGCGCAGCTCGCTAACCGCGGAGGCGAACTCCGCCGGTTGCACGTGCACCACCCGGGGGTCGGCGGCCATGGCGGCGGCGGCCACCTGCTTGGCCCGCTCCACCTTGGCCTCCACCGGGTCGGCGGCCAGCTCGGGGTCAAAGACCTCCACCACCGGCGGGTCGGCCACCGGCCCGGCCAGGCTGATGCCCGGCTCCGGGTCGCTGGCTTTGGCCGACGCCATGGCCTCGGCCACGGCCCGCTCGATGCCCTGGGGGTCGCCGCCGATGACGTAGGCAAAGCCCAGGCGCTCATCGCTGACCACCCTGAGGGCCAGGCCGCTGGAGGTGGATTGTTGGAAGGCGTCCACCTCCTGGCCGCGCACCCCGATGGACACGCGGTCGCTGTGCACCGCCGCGATCTCCCACTGCTTGGCGCCGCTGGCCTCCAGGGCCTTGCGGGCCAGTTCCACTTGACGGTCTAAATCCACCTTTACAGCTCCAGCAGCATGGCGATTTCGTCGCAATCGGGGAACTTCACGCAGTTGATGCAATCGGCCCAGATCTTGTTGGGCAGCATCTGCTTGTCCACCTGCCTGAAATCGAAGCGGGTGAAAAACGAGGGGCGGTAGGTGAGGGCGAATATCTTGTTGAAGCCCAAGGTGACCGCCTCGGAGCAGCAGGCCTCCACCAGCTTGGTGCCCCAGCCCTCGCCGCCGCGCTCGGGAAGCACCGCCAGGCTGCGAATCTCGCAGAGGTCTTCCCAGACCAAATGCAGGGCGCAGGCGCCCACCGCCTGGCCCTCGGCGTCCTCGGCGATCACGAAGTCGCGCAGGAACTCGTAGAGATCGGTGAGCGGCCGGGCCAGCAATTCGCCCTGGCCGCCATAGTGAGCCAGTAATTTGTGGATGAAACGCACATCCTGTTGCCGCGCCTTGCGGATCATGGGCTACTCCAAAATTTCCAGGAGGCTGACATTCTAACGCGGTGGGGGCGAGGGGTCAAAGACATGCCAAAGATCCCTGGAGCGCCGAGTTGCGTGGGAGTCTATAAACCGTATACCTGCGGTGGGGCGAGATACGCGGGATATTTTTGCAACAGGGCCTTGCGGGCCAGGAAACACAGGTGGCACTCGTCCACATAGGCGTCCTCATGCGGCAGTTGATACTGCCTTACCAATTGTGCGGGGCCGCCGCTGAGCAGCGGTCCGCACACCGGATGCTCAAGGGGGCGATAGTCTTGGACCAAAACCTCCAAGGGAGTTTGCCACATGTTACCCATGGTCAGCCCCTGGCACAGATGCACGTTGCCCATGGGGTCGATATGCACCCTGCCGGGATCGGCCAGGTCTTCGTGGGGGCAACAGGTAAGCTCTTTCCAATCCCTTAGGGCGAGCCCCTTGGCCAGCTTTTCTACCGCCCTGCCCCTGAACATCGCCCCGCCGCCGATCACCGGGGCGCCCTTTTTCTGGCCTTCGCCCGGCGGCATGATCGTGGGCTGGTTGATGCAAATGGCCCCTGTCCCCAGGCCAAGGCCCTTGGCGGCCTCCAGAGCCATCTTGGCCGGGCTCAGTTCCTGGTCCCAATGAAAAGCGTCATCGCTGATGCTTAGGTAGTCAACTCCGGCATTCACCAATGGCTTTAGCCAGAGCGCCGAGTCCTCTACCGAGGTGGCCTGATAGGCATTGGTCACAATGCCCACCTTGAAGCCTTTTTGGCGGGCAGCCTTAACGGATTCAACCAAAAGAGGGAAGAACAACAGCGGCTCCCCCCCTTCATAGTAAACCCACTCCACGCTGCCCACCTTCTGGGCCTGAGCCAGCGCCTGTTTGACCTGGGAGAGGGTGAAGGTGCCGGTTGAGCGGGGGCTGCAAAAAAGAAAGCAGTGGTCGCATTCGAAGTTGCACAGATAGGTAAGCAGGAAATGCACTTGTTCGAGCATGGCGTACCTTTCCTTGACCTACCGGCGCTTGGACCTTTTCCGGCGGTCCGCAGTCGGGCCGCTTTTTTACCTGATTTCCTTGACCAGCCTGAAACCCAGGGTGTTGTACTTGGAGGCTGGGTTGGCGAAGTTGCGGTTGGCCGAACGAAGATAATGGGCCACCCCGAACCAGCTTCCGCCCCGGCGCACCCGCCACTCGCCGTTGACCGGCCCCTGGGGGTCGCTCACCGTCCCCTCCGCATAGGGGCCCAGCCAGTCGGACACCCACTCCCACACGTTGCCCGCCGTGTCGTAGAGCCCCCAGGCGTTGGGCGGGAAGCTCTTCACCGGGGCCGCGCCGTCGGCCGGGAGGCCGCGGGACTTGTAGTAGTTTTGGCACTCGTGGTTTTTCAGGCTGTTGTTGGCGTACATGGCCCGGTTGCAGTCGATGCCCTCGCCCCAGGGATAGGAGCCCTGGTTGCCCGCCCGGGCGGCGTATTCCCACTCGGCCTCGGTGGGCAGGCGGTAGGAGGCCTCGCCCTGGTGGTTGAGCTTGTAGATGAACTGCTGCACTTGGAACCAGGAGACCTGCACCACCGGAGAGTTGGGGCCGCCGGGGCGCTTGGCGGCCAGCCAGCGGGTGCCCATGACCTTTTGCCATTGCTCCAGGGTCACCTCGGTGGCCTGCATGTAAAAAGGCTGGGTGAGGGTGACCTTGTGCAGCGATTCGCGCTCCTGGTGGCCCGGCTCGCTCTTGGGGCTGCCCATCATGAAGGCGCCCGGTGGGATGAGCACGAACTCCATGCCCAGGTCGTTGGTGACCTTGTGGGGGAGCTTGGCGTACTTGGCCGGAAGGGTGGAGTAATCCGGGGCGGCGTAGGTCACGCCCGCTGTTGCCAATCCAAAGACCGCCAGGGCGGCGATGGCGGCCAGGAAGCCTAGTATGCGTGCTTTCATGGGCGCTTTACCCTGATATTGGAGGTGAGACCAAGGGCCTGGGACAATGGTGCCATAGCCGGGCGGCGGTGGCAAGTACCCAAGGCCAAAGATTAATCCCGGCGGGTCACGTAGGCGGCCAGCTTGTGCTGCAAGCGGATGCGGCCCGCCGCGCCCTGGGCCGCGTCCAACTGGGCGTAGGGCCCCACTCGTACCCGATAGCGGCGGCCCGCTCCCTGCACGTCCACCATGAGGGTGTAAGCGGGGTAGCCGCTGTCCTGCAAACGGCGCACCAGGTTCAGGGCCTGGTCTTTGTCTGAAAACGAGGCCACCTGCACCGTGAAGCGCCTCTTGTCCTGGGGTTGGGCCTGGACCGGGCCCTGGGGCTGGGCCGGAGCCGTTGGGGCGGGGGCGGGCTTGGCCGTGGGGGCCGGGGCAGGGGCCTGGGCCTGGGGCGCTGGAGCGGGCTCCGGCGGTTTGGCCGCCGGTTTGGCCGGGGCGTCGGGAGCCACGGGCGAGGTTTTGCGCTGCTCTTTCACCCGGTCGTAAAAAGAGAGCTGGGCCTCGGTGAGCCGCTGGGGCGGAGGCGTGGAGTCGGAGCCCAGCAGGCGCTCCAGCCCCAGGGCTTGCTTGACCCAGGCCACCTGCTCGGGCGTGGCCAGGGAGCCTTGGCCCACCAGCACCCCCAGCACGAAGGCCCAGCAGATGAGAAACGCGGCGAACAGCCAGCCCAGGGCCCGCTTGGGCGAGCGGGAGGACTCCTTGGGAGCCCGTTGCCGGGGCTGGCGGCTGGCGCGCTTTTCGGCCATGGGCCCTACATCTTCTCCGGCGCGCTCACGCCCAACAGCTCCAGGCCGTTGGCCAACACCCGGCCCACGGCCTGGGTCAGCACCAGGCGGGCCGCGCTGAGCGCCGGGTCCTCCACCAGCACGTGGGCGGCGTTGTAATAGGAGTGGAAGGCCCCGGCCAACTCGTGCAGGTAGTAGGTGATGCGGTGGGGCTCCAGGGCCTTGGCCGCGCCTTCAACCAGCTCGGGGAACTCGGCCAGGCGCTTGGCCAACTCCACCTCGGGGGCCAGGGTCAGGCAATCCAGGGAGGTGGCCGCCGGGTCGGGCAGGGGCACGCTTTCGGCCTCGGCCTTGCGCAGAATGGAACTGACCCTGGTGTGGGCGTACTGCACGTAGAACACCGGGTTGTCCAGGGACTGGGCCTTGGCCACCTCCAGGTCGAAGTCCAACTGGGCGTCGGAACGCCGGGTGAGGAAGATGAAGCGGGCGCTGTCGCCGCCCACCTCGTCCACCACCTCGCGCAGGGTCACGAACTCGCCGCCCCGGGTGGACATGGCCACCGGCTCGCCGTTGCGGAGCAGGTTGACCATCTGCACCAGCACCACGGTGAGGTCCTCGGGCTCGCGCCCCAGACCGGCCAGGGAGGCCTTCAGCCGGGGGACGTAGCCGTGGTGATCCGCCCCCCACACGTCCACCAGGCGGCCGAAGCCCCGGCGGAACTTGTCCAGGTGGTAGGCGATGTCGCTGGCGAAATAGGTGATCTCGCCGTTGGAGCGCTTGACCACCCGGTCCTTCTCATCACCGAACTCGGTGGCCTTGAACCACAGCGCGCCCTCGGCCTCGTAGAGCAGGCCCTTTTCGCGCAGGGCGGCGAAGGCCCGCTCCACCGCGCCGTCGGTGACCAGGCTCCGCTCGCTGAAGTAGCTGTCAATGCTCACATGGAAGGCGGCCAAGTCGTCCTTGATGCCGTCCAGGATCTTTTGCCCCGCCCACTGGGAGGCCAGGGCCACCGCCTGGTCCTGGGGCATCTCCAGTAGGCCCTTGCCCTCGGGGGTGGCCAGCAGCTCGGCGGCCAAGCCGTTGATGTACTCGCCCTTGTAGTGCTTGTCCGGGAAGGGCTCGTCCGAACCCTTGAGCTGCCGGGCCCTGACCAGCACGCTGCGCCCCAGGGTGGCCATCTGATTGCCCGCGTCGTTCAGATAGTACTCCCGCTGGGCATCGAAGCCGCTGAAGGCCAGCACCCGGGCCAGGGCGTCGCCCAGGGCCGCGCCCCGGCCGTGGCCCACGTGCAAGGGTCCCGTGGGGTTGGCGCTCACGAACTCCACCTGCACCTTGGCTCCCGCGCCCCAGTCGCCTCGTCCAAACTCCGGCCCTTGGGCCAAGATTTGGGGCAGCACGGCGTGCCAGGCCGCCGGGTTCAGAAAAAAGTTGATGAAGCCGGGACCGGCTATCTCGGTGCGTTCGATGAGGCCGTTGCCCTGGCCCAGGTGGGTGAGCAGTATCTCGGCGATCTGGCGAGGGCTCTTGCGGCAGGGGCGGGCCAGTTGCATGGCCAGGTTGCTGGCCAGGTCGCCGTGCTCGGCCTGCTTGGTCTTTTCCACCACGAACTCGGGCACCGCGTCCACCGGGGGCAGGTCGCCGGCGGCGCAGGCGCTCTCAAGGGCCTTGATGAGTTGGGCAGCCAGGGTCTTTTTCATTTATCAGCCTCGTGGGGCTCGGGCAGGGCCTGGTCGCGGGTGAAGTCCGGGCACTTGATCACCGAACCCTGCTCGTAGCTGTATTTCTTTTTGCAGTCCAGCCGCCAGGCGCATACCACGCACATGGTGGGCTGGTGCGATTTGATGGGGTCCTTGCTTTTGTCGGCCATGGGTCTACACCTCCCCAATGAAAAGCAGTCCTAAGCTACCCTGGGGGGTACGGGGGGTCAAGAGCGGTGGCGGCGGCGGTTGGCCGCGCCCAGAGAGCAGGTGATCTCGTAGGAAATGGTGTCCGCCCACCCGCCCAATTGGTCGGCGGTGATCTCCTCGGCCCCGGAGCGGCCCAAAAGCACCACCTCATCGCCCGGCGCGGGCAGGGGGTCGAAGCCGGTGAGGTCCACCATGACCGCGTTCATGCACACCCGGCCCCGGATGGGGGCGGGCTTGCCTGCGATAAGCACCTGGCCACGGTTGGAGGCGCTGCGGGGATAGCCGTCGCTGTAGCCGGCGGCCACCACCCCCAGCCAGGTGTCCTGGGGCGCGCGCCACAGATGGCCGTAGGACACCCCTGCCCCGGCGGGCACCAGACGCACCGCCGCCAGACGGCTGATGAAGCGCATGGCCGTGCGCAGGGGGGCGACCCCCCGGCTCTCCATGGCGGGCAGGCCGCCGTAGAGGCTTATGCCCAGGCGGGCCAAACCGGGTGGCTCGGACGCGTTCTTGGGCCGGGCCAGGATTCCGCCACTGGCCTCCAGGCTGGAGGCGGGCAGGGCGTGGCCGCGCCGCCTAGCCTCGGCCAGGAGGGAGCTGAAAACTTCCGCCTGTTTTTGGGCGGTGGGGTCGCCGGGCACCCCGCTGGTGGCCAGATGGCTGGCCAGACCTTCTATCTTTAGACCGGGAAGGGCGGCCACCCGCTCCAAAAGCTCCAGGGCTTCACCAGGGGACGCCCCCAGGCGGCTCATGCCGGTGTCTATCTTTAGATGGCAGGCGGTCTGGGCCCCCCCGGCCTGGGCAGCCTGGCTGAGGGCGGCGAAATCCTCCCACACGGCCAAAAAGGGGCTGAGATCGTGGGCCGCGGCCAGGGGGGTCTGCTCTGGGGTGAGGCCCATGAGCACCAGGATGGGGCCCTCGATGCCAGCCCGGCGCAGCAGAGCCCCTTCGTTCACCTGAGCCACCGCCAGGGCCTCGGCTCCCTCGGCCTTGAGCCGCCGGGCCACCGGCACCATGCCGTGGCCGTAGGCGTCGGCCTTGACCACCCCGGCCACGCCCATGCCCATGGGCAGCAGGGCGCGCAAGGCGGCCAGGTTGTCCGCCACGGCCTGAAGGTCCACGGTCACCAGATTGTCGGGGTTGGGCGCCACTCGGCTCATCGGTTCTCCTTGATCTTTGGCACTACTATCCCACCCTGTCCGGCCCCTGGCAAGCAGGGGGCTTTACACCACGCGCCCAGAGGTTAGAATAGCCGAAACACGCGCCAGTAGCTCAGGTGGATAGAGCAGTGGCCTTCTAAGCCACCGGTCGGGGGTTCGAGTCCCTCCTGGCGTACCAAATAGTCAAGGGGTTAGCCAAGATGGCTAACCCCTTTTGCCGCCAGCTGTTGCTGGAAACATCATCCAGCGTGTCTTGCCCCTTTACATATCCGCCGCTCCCCAACTAAAGTAGCTTTCGTTGAAACTCTTCTCTTGAAACGCATCCCTACCCAAGGCCCAAAAGCGCTGTCCCAGTAGTTTGGCCAGTTAAGTTACGCATCGCGTGATTTTTCTGGTGGCCAAGTATTGTGAGCGCCGCAAGGCTATCCATCTCAATTGATTAGAACGCGGCCCCCCGGCCTTGGCCGGGAGTTTGTTGCTCAAAATGCGCCCTGATGAGCATGAATTCGTCTGTGTGTCTGGATAGGTAGCCTTGAAATTTTCCTGAAAAGCTTGGCCGAGACGGTGGGGTCATACATTGTTGGCTCAATACAGGCCACATATCTCCTCCGCGAGGGGTTTATTTATAAAAATATGAATTAAATAAGGTACATATATGCAAATATATTTCAGGGCAAAGGCCAAAAGCGCGCGATCAAAATGTATATAAAGGCTATATATTTTCCCTAGCTTAAACTGATATTAACGCGGTGATTGCCATGTGTAATAGTGTCCGCACGTTAGCTTCAATGAGTAAGCAGTCAGTTGGCTGAAAGCAATTTCTCTAAGCATCGAGATGGAGGGATCTCGACACCATTTGCCCGCGACATAATCATTCGGCATCAAAGATTTAGCACAAAAAATTATTCCGCCTGCGAATTGGTAACGGCATTTGCCGGCCAGCTTCCAAGGGCAATAAATGATCATGTACACGAGAAAGGGGAGCTTCCGAATGAAGGTAAAGTTTAAAGGCACTAAGTTTTTGATGCCCATGGTTGTGGCACTCTTGGCGGTTTTGCTGCTCCTTCCGGTGGCCGGAACGGCCAAGGAATTCAAGCTGCCGCCTTTCATTCCCATCGCCACCTACGACGTGGGGTCTTCGGCCTACCGCACCACGGCCATGGCCACCGAGGCCATCACCGAGCACAGCGGCCAGAAGTTCAGGCTTCTGCCCGCATCCACCGACACCGCCAGGATGTCGGCCTTGCGCTCCGGCGCGGTGCCCATTCTCACCATCGGCGGCGGGGCGACCTTTGCCAGCGCGGGGCGGGCCGAGTTCGCGGAGATGGGCTGGGGCCCCCAGGACGTGAACATCGTCTGGTGCCCGGCCATCACCGGCATCACCCTCATGGTGCGCGGGGACTCGGGTCTTAAGAGCGTGGCCGACCTCAAGGGCAAGAAGGTCGCCTACGTGGAAGGCTCCCCCGGGCTCAACGTGCAGATCACGGCTCACCTGGCCTTCGCCGGGCTGACCTGGAAGGACGTTGAAGTGGTGAACGTTCCCTCCTACGCGGCAGGCTGCGAGGGCGTCATCTCCGGCTTGTTGGACGCGGCCATCACCGTGCCCACCGCCAGCTTCGCTCGCCGCTTGGAGGCCTCCAAGTACGGCATCGGCTATATCGCCCTTCCGTTCAGCGACGAGGCGGGCTGGAAAAAGGCGGCCAAGGTCTATCCCTTCTGGGCCAAGTACAAGGCCACCAACGGCGCTGGCGTTTCGCCCGAAAAGCCCTTGATGTGCGCCACCTACGCCAACCCCATCGCCATCACCATGACCAATCAGGATCCGGACCTCATCTACTGGTACGTGAAAAACCTGGCCGAGTCCTACCCCATCTACGCCAAGAAGTCGGCGGTCATGAAGGAAAACTGGACCGTGCAGTGGTGCCTGGACCTGATCAACAACACCGCCATTCCGGTGCACCCTGGCGCCATCCGCTACTGGAAGGAAGTGGGCAAGTGGACTCCGGCCATGGACAAGCGCAACCAGGAGTTGATCGCTCACAAACAAGCCCTGATTGAGCTGTGGCGCAAGGCTCTGACCACCGCCGGCAAGAAGGCCAAGGGCGACGGATGGGTCAAGTACTGGCAGGAGGTAAGGACGCAGGCTGGCCCCGAGTTCGCCTGGTAGGCGCGGCCTCGCCCAAATTGAACGGCGCGCCATACCTCGGGCCAAGAGTTGCCCCGGCCCGGGGTGTGGCGGCCAACCTCCGAGCGTTTTGAGCAAACAATCGAGAAAAACCTTTTAGGCATCTTAAGTAGGCAGCGAAATGAGCGACCAGGAAGTTATTTTTGAGGTTGAAAAGGGCGGCGTGGCGGTTTTGACCCTGAACCGGCCCGACAGGTACAACGCGGTTACCCGGGACATGACCATGAATGTTTTGCCCGGGCTGTTCGACAGAGTGCAGCAAGATCCGGAGATCAGGGTTCTGATCCTCACCGGCGCGGGCAAGGGCTTTTGCACCGGGGCCGACGTGCAGGCCAACTTGGGCGCGGGCCTGAATGCGATCAAGAACCAGCGCCGGGTGAAGGAAGAGCCGGTCGGCGGCTTCACCCAAAAGCTGGCCGCCATCTCCAAGCCGGTCATAGCCGCGATCAACGGGGCGGCCGCCGGGGTGGGCCTGTCCATGGCCCTGCTGGCGGACTTCCGCATCGCCTCGGAGCAATCCAAATACAGCGTGATCTTCGTGCGCCGGGGCCTCATGCCCGACGGCGGCAGCACCTACACCCTGCCTCTGGTGGTTGGCCTTCCCAAGGCCCTGGAGCTGGCCCTCACCGGCGACGTTATCGACGCCCAGGAGGCCCTCAGAATCGGCCTGGTGAACAAGCTGGTGCCGCCCGAATCCCTGATGGATGAGGCCCTGGCCTTCGCGGGCAAGCTGGCGGCCAATCCGCCCCTGGCCATGTCCTTCACCAAGCGCGCCCTTCGCCACAATCTGGGCAAGAGCTTCCAGGAAGGCCTGCTGTACGAGAGCTGGGGACAAAACGTCTTGTACACCACCCAGGACCACCAGGAAGGCATCAAGGCTTTCATGGAAAAACGCGAGCCCAAATTCACGGGCGAGTAGCTCAACCGCCACCTTTCAGGCGCAAGGACAGGCATGAACAAAGTAGTCGTAAACCTCGCTGAGGCGATCAGGGACATCGAGGACGGCGCACGAATCATGGTCGGCGGATTCGCGGCCTCGGGGGGGGCCAACAACCTCGTCCAGGCTCTTATCGCAAAAGGGACCAAGGACCTCACCATCATCTGCACCGGGTCGCCCGAGTGGATGCCCTTCGTGGAAAACGACCGGGCCAAAAAGGTCATCTCCGGCTTTACCAGCCATTCCCTGCGGCCGGAGATAACCGAGGTGATCGAGGCCAAGGTGCGGGCCGGCAAGCTGGAAGTGGAGACCGTTCCCCACGGCATCCTGTCGGAGCGCATCCGGGCCCGCAAGGCTGGCATCCCGGCGTTCTACACCCCCATCGGCGTGGGCACCGTGTTCGGCGAAGGCAAGGAAACCAAGCTCTTCGACGGTGATGAGTGCGTTCTGGAGCGGGCCATCGAGGCCGACTTCGCCTTGATTCGGGGCCATTACGGGGACCGCCTGGGCAACCTGACCTGCCGGTTCGTGGCCCGCAACCGCAACACGGAAATGGCCGGCGCCGCCGAGGTGACCATCGCCGAGGTGGAGGAGATCGTCGAGGTCGGTGATATCGATCCCGAGCGGGTCGACATCCAGGGCATCTATGTACAGCGGGTGGTGCGCGCCCCGAAAATCGTCAAGTGGCTCGACGGCCACGAGGCCGTTTGAGCGAGCTAGGGGGTCATAGGTGGAACAAGGATTAAGCAGGGAGTTGGTGGCCCTCAGGGTGGCCAAGGAACTCAAAGACGGGATGTACGTAAACTTGGGTTTTGGCTTGCCTACCCTGACCAGCCTGTTCATCCCCGAGGATCAGGACATCATTTTGCACGCGGAGAACGGCATGCTCCGTTACGCAGGGGTCATCGACGATGAAACCCAGGCCGACGCCGATCTGATCAACGCCTCCGGCCAGCCCACCTCTCTTTTGCCCGGCGCGGCGGTGTTCGATCTAAACGAGTCCTTCACCATGATCCGCGGTGGGCACCTGGACCTGGCGGTCCTGGGGGCTTACCAGGTTTCGGAAAAAGGCGATTTGGCCAACTGGCAGCTGCAGGGCTACCACGTCGGCGGAATCGGCGGGGCCATCGAACTGGCCCAGGGTGCCAAGAGGGTGGTGGTGGCCATGGAGCACACCGACAAAAACGGCAAGCCCCGCATTGTCAAGCAGTGCTCCCTGCCCCTGACCGCCAGGCGGTGCGTTAACACCATCATCACCAACCTGGCCTACATCGAGTTGGGAGAAGCCGGTCTGGTCTTGAAGGAAGTTGCTCCGGGAATCACGCCGGAAGAGGTCCAAGCCAACACGGAACCGAATCTCATCATATCCGAAGATTTGTCGGAGATGGAGTTTTGAGCGCCTGGAAACTTCAATTTGCCCATGTTTGGTTTTCGGTTAGTGAGGTCGTTAAATGAGAAGGCTTGATAATCAACCCGTTTGGTACATCGCGTTGATGATTTTTTCAGGGTTGCCGCTATTTCTTTCCATTTATCAAATTTTCCAGATGAATTGGCTGGGCGTAACCATCATCGACAACACCTACATGTACATCATGCTGGCTGGTTACCTTTCGCTGGTGTTCGTCCTATATCCCGCCAAGGGCTCCGCCCCCCACGACCGGGTGCCCTGGTACGACATATGCCTGTTCGCCATATGCGCGGCCATCTGCATCTATTTCGCAGCCCACGGCATGAAGATACGGCATTCGGGTTGGGAATACGTGGCGCCTTGGCTGCCCACGCTGTGCAGCGTGCTGCTGTGCCTGCTGGTGCTGGAGGCGGTGAGGCGGGTTACCGACATCGCCATGCTGATCATGTGCATCATCCTTACGATTTTCCCCATGGTGGCCGAGTACATGCCGGGCTTTTTGGCGGGGCCGTCTTATGATCCGCTGACCGCGGCCCGCCTGTTCGCCATGGGCATGAGCGGCATCCTGGGCATCCCCCTGTACACCGTGGCCACCTTGCTCATCGGCTTCATGCTCTTCGGGGTGGTGCTGATGAAGACCGGCGGCGGCGAGTTCTTCTTCAAGCTGGCCCAGTCCATGCTCGGAACCAGCCGGGGAGGAGCGGCCAAGATCAGCATCCTGGCCTCCACCTTCTTCGGCTCCATCAGCGGCTCCACCGTGTCCAACACTCTCACCACCGGGGCCATGACCATTCCCGCCATGAAGCGCTCAGGGTTCTCGCCCCACTACGCGGCGGCCATCGAGGCCTGCGCCTCCACCGGTGGGCCCATCATGCCCCCGGTCATGGGCGCGGCCGCCTTCATCATGGCCTCCTTCCTGAACGTGCCTTACGCCTTCGTGGTGGTGGGGGCCTTGATCCCGGCGCTGCTGTATTACCTCGGCCTTTACGTCCAAGTCGATGCCTACGCGGTCAAGGCGGACCTCAAGGGGCTCTCCCGCGCCGAGCTGCCTTCTTTCATCCAAACCCTCAAGGAGGGTTGGCAATACCTGTTCGTCATCGTGGTGCTGGTCTATCTCCTGCTTACCTTGAAGCTGGAGGAACGCGCCCCGTTCTATGCCAGCGCCACTCTTCTCCTCTTGGCTGCCTGTAAGAAAAGAAGCCGCCTGAGCTTGCGCAAGATAGTCGAGCTGATCGTGGACACCGGCAAGGTCGTGGTCCAGTTGGTGGCCATTCTGGCGGCGGCGGGCATGATAATCGGGGGCCTTTCCTTCACTGGCGTGGCGCTGTCGTTCTCCGGTGAAATCGTCCGCATGGTGGGAGGGCACATCCTGCCCATGCTCATTGTGGGGGCCATAGCCAGCTTCATTCTGGGCCTGGGTATGACCATCACCGCCTGCTACATCTTCCTGGCCATTGTTCTGGTGCCCGGGCTGGTCGAGTTCGGCATAGACCCTCTGGCCGCCCACCTGTTCGTGTTCTACTGGGGCGTTTTGTCGGAGATCACCCCGCCGGTGGCCCTGTGCGTCAGCGCCGCTTCCGGCTTGGCGGGCTCGGACTTCATGAAGTCCGGCTGGACCGCCATGCGTCTGGGCGCGGTCAAATACATCGTCCCCTTCTTTTTCGCCTACAACCCGGCGCTGTTGACTCACGGAACCGCTTGGGAAGTCACCTACACCGTGTTTTTCGCCGCGGTGGGGGTCATCAGCCTGGGCTCGGCCCTTGAGGGCTACTTGATAGGCGTGGGGATCATCAAAAATTGGTACGTGCGCGCGGCCCTTTTCTGCGGCGGTCTGCTCACCGCCTTCCCGGAAGGCTACACCACTATCGTGGGGGTCGGCGTAGTGCTGGGCGTGGCCTTGATCGGCTACTTCATGGCAGCACGCGAAGCCCAGAGGTCGCCCGCATGAACGGGTTGGAAATATAGCGACGTTAATTAACTCCAACGCAAATGGATAACTAGAGGGAACAATATGGCCACCGATGAGGTTCTTTTCGAGGTTGACGATCAAGGTATCGCCCTGCTCACCCTCAACCGCCCCGAAAAACTGAACGCCCTGACCTCCCAAATGTTGGACCACACCTTGCCGGATTTGTTTCGGCGGGTTCAAGAGGACGACAACATCAGGGTGTTGATTATCACCGGGGCCGGGCGCGGCTTCTGCGCCGGCGCGGACGTTCAGGAGCGGTTGCAGGGTATTCAAAGCGGCAAGCTCAAACTTGGGTTCAAATATTTTTCCGAGCGCGTGACCCAGTTCACCGTGGGCTTGGCCGAACAGGGCAAGCCGGTAATCGCGGCGGTGAACGGCCAGGCGGCGGGGGTGGGCTACTCCCTGGCCCTGTTGGCCGACATGCGCATCGCCGTGCCCAGCGCCAAATTTTGCGCCGTGTTCGCCCGCAGGGGCATGGTGCCCGACGGCGGCATGACCCGCAGCCTCCAGATGGTGGTCGGCTATGCCAAGGCCCTGGAGCTGATGATGACCTCCGACAACATCGATGCGCAGGAGGCCCAGCGCATAGGGATGGTCAACAAGATCGTAGAACCCGAGCAGCTGTTATCCGAAGCAAAGGACATGGCGGGCAAGCTCTTGAAGCAGGCGCCCCTGTCCTTGGCGTTCATAAAAAAGGCGGCCCAGCATGCCTGGTCCAGCGAATTCACCAGCGCGCTGGAGTTCGAGAGCTGGGGCCAGGCGATTTGCCGCCATTCCGAGGACATCAAGGAAGGGGTCAGTTCCTTTATGGAGAAAAGGCCGCCCCAGTTCAAGGGACGCTAAAAAGCCATTATGCAGTCAGCAATAGTTGGGAGTTTGGATAATGTTTGACAAGAAAACCATGGAACAGGTCGAAGAGTTGAAGCGGGGCTTTGACGCCCAGATGAAGAAGCGATACGGGGACAAGCCGTTCGACCTAAAGACGGACGGCGGCCTTCCCATAAAGCCGGTGTACGGACCGGAGGACGTCCAGGACCTGGATTTCAAGAACATCGCCTACCCTGGGCAATACCCCTTCACCCGTGGCATCTACCCCACCATGTACCAGGCCCAGCCCTGGGTCATGCAGCAGATCCACGGCCACGGCACCCCGGAGCACTGCCGGGAGCGCATGGACTACCTGGCCCAGTTGGGCCTCACCGGCTACGGGGAAATGCGCTCCTACAACCTGGTTTTCGACCAGGTGTGCAAGTTCGGCTACGACCCGGACAACCCGGAAAACGGCGACATGGTGGGCCTGGTGGGCGTGAACATGTCCACCCTGGACGACTACGACCGCCTGCTTAACGGCCTGGACCTCACCAAGACCTCGGTGGTGCTCAACCAGGGCATCCACTCCATGATCGCCCTGGCCTTTTACATCGTCTACGGCGAAGAGCAGGGCGTGCCCAAGGAGAAGCTCCGGGGCAACACCATGAACTGGCTGTTCAAGGGGTGGATGAGCGACCTGGAGATGTATCCCCCCGACTCCGCCTTCATGATCATGTCCAACTTCATCCGTTGGTGCTCGCGCAACATACCCAAGTGGAACACCACCAACATCGTGAGCTACTTCGCCGAGGAGGCGGGCGGCACTCCGGTGCAGGAGGCGGCCATGGCCATGGCCATCAGCATCGAGCTGACCAAGGCCTGCATCGCCGCCGGCCTGGAGCCCGACGAGTTCCTGCCGCGCTTCGGCTTCCAGATCGCCCTGGGCATGGACATCTTCGAGCACGTCTCCAAGATCCGGGCCATGCGGCGCATGTGGGCCACCATCAACAAGGAGCGGTTCGGCGCCAAGGACAAGCACTCCATGCAGATCCGCTGCCACTCCCAGACCTCCGCGGTTTCGCTCACCGCCCAGCAGCCTTATGTGAACATCATCCGTTCGGCCTACGGCGCCCTGGTGGGCGTGTTGTCAGGGGTCAACGGCATGACCATCAACGCCTACGACGAAGCCCTGGGCATTCCCACCGACGAGTCGCTGATGCTGGCCATCCGCACCCATCAGGTGGCCCTGTACGAAACCGGCGTGCCCAACGTCACCGACCCCCTGGCTGGTTCCTACTACGTGGAATCTCTCACCGAAAAGATCTGCCAGGAAGCCGAAAAGTACCTCGACAAGATCGAGAAGCTGGGCGGCTTCAAGAAGTGCTGGGAGACCGGTTGGCTGCGTGAAGAGCTGGCCAACTCCTCCTACGAGTGGCGCCGGCGCATCGACAGGGGCGAAAAGGTCGTGGTGGGCCTCAACAAGCATCGCTCCGAGGTGCACCGCAAGACCCAAATCTACAAGGTGGATCCCGAGGTCAAGGAGACCTGCATCCAGAGGATAAAGGAATACCGGGCCACCCGCGGCAAGGAAAAGGAGCGCGAGCAGGCGCTCGCGGCTCTCAAGGTCGCCTGCCAAGGCGTATTGGATAACCACAAAGCCGACTTTATGCCCGCTCTTATCGACTGCGCCCGGGCTCGCTCCACGGTGCAGGAGATGTGCGATGTGTTGAAGAGCATTTTCGGTTGGGGAACGGTGTACTAAATGGAAAAGCAAGTAAGCCCTAAAAGGATAAAGGTGCTCCTGAGCAAGAGCAGGATGGATGTTCATGACCGCGGCGTGCGCTATCTGGCGCGCTGCATGCTCGAGTCGGGAATGGAAGTGATTCTGAGCCGGCACGGCCTCATCGACGAGGTGGCCAACGCGGCCCTGCAAGAGGACGTGGACGTGATCGGCATCTCCTTTTCCGTGGGAGGCCACGTGGCCGCCTCCGAAAGGCTCAGGAAGCTGATGCAGGAAAAGGGTATCGGAGACAAGCTGGTCATCGTGGGCGGCATCATCCCCGATGACGACATCCCCGCCCTGAAAAAACTGGACATCGACGGAATATTCGGCGCCGGCTCCAGCGCGGCGGAAGCCATCGAGTTCATCAACGCCAGGGTAAATGCCTGACTTGGAGGCTTGGAAGATGAAAAGCAGCAACCCTGTGGCCATCGTCACCGGAGCGGACCGGGGAATCGGCAGGGCCATATGCGTGGCTTTGGCCAGTCAGGGCACCAACGTGATAGTCAGCCATCTGTCTCGCTTTCGGGAAATGGCCCAGGATACCGCGGCCCTGGTGGAAAAGACCGGGGCCCAGGCGCTCCTGCTTGACGCCGATGTAACCGACGACGCCATGGTGGCCAACACCGTGGATAAAACCATGGAGACCTTCGGCCGCATAGACGTGTTCGTATCCAACGCGGGGGTGGCCTCTCGGGGCCAAACGGTGGTCAAGACCGAGATAGAGGAGGCCCGGCGCATGTACGAGGTGCACGCCCTGGGCGGCATGCGATTCACCAAGCTGGTGGTCCCCATCATGCGTGAGCAGGGCGGGGGCTCGGTGATCTATATCTCCTCCCACGCCACCCAGATATACCGCCCCCTGGGCGCTCCCTACACCATGGCCAAGGCAGCCGTGGAGGCCATGGCCATTATCCTGGCCAAGGAGGAGCGCAAGCACAAGATCCGGGTGAACGTGGTGGGGCCCGGCATCACCGAAACGGAGATGGGCGTGCGCATGGTCAAGGCCCGCTTCAAGGTGGAAGACGTCAAGGACGCCTACCCCATGATGCCCTTCGAGCGCCTGGCGCAGCCCGAGGACATCGGTGAGATGGTGGCGTTTTTGGCCTCCGACAAAGGCTCCTACATCAACGGCCAGACCATCTACGTCAACGGAGGCGGCTGGTAGAGGCCCGGCCGCGGGGCGGCCGGCGGCCGGGTTTTACAACGCCCGAAATGAGCAAATTTAAAACCAACAAACTTACGATTGTTGAAAATGGCGTAAGCAGAAGGAGGCTCAGAACATGAGTCAACAAGAGCAGGCAGCCAACGCGGTTCCCGCCTATCCGGGGCTTTTCACCGAGGCACAGGACGGGGTTCATCTGATGAGCGCCCGATGCGGTGACTGCGGCACCCATTTCTTCCCCAAAAATCATCAGCAACATCGGCCGGGCTGCTCCAGGGGGCCGGTGGATGAGGTCTTGTTGCACAGGAAAGGGAAGCTGGCCAGCTTCACCACCCTTCACTACATGCCCCCCAAACCCTTTAAAACCGAAAAGGACATCACGCCTTTCCCAATGGGCATGGTGGAGTTCCCCGAGGGTATCCAGGTGGTGGGCATCATCACCGATTGCTCGCAGGACGATCTGAAGATGGGCATGGAAATGGAAACGGTGGCCTACACCCTTTACCGCAATGAAGACGGCCAACGCGTGCAGACCTGGGGCTTCAGGCCGGTCAAGTAGGCATCGGCGGGGGTTTCAAGAGAGGATCCAAAGGTCATGAGAGATGTTGCGATAGTAGGGGTGGGAATGCATCCCTGGGGCAAGTTCGAAGGTAAGAATTTTATCGATCTGGGCGTGGACGCCGTGGCCAAGGCTCTGGCCGACGCGGGCATGAAGTGGGAGGAGATCCAAACCATCTGCTCTGGCATCTTCATTTGGGGGGGCAACGCGGGCCATCTGTCCGGCCAGTACATCGCCAGCGTGTTCGGTGAGACCGGCGTGCCAATCGTGAACGTATACGCCGCTTGCGCCACCGGCTCCTCGGCCATGCGCACCGCCTACATGAGCATCGCCTCTGGTCAGGTGGACGTGGCCCTGTGCCTGGGTGTGGATATGTCCCCCAAGGGCGTGCTCACCGCCAAATCCGACAACCCCCAGCAAGACATGGACGTGTTGCGCTGGCGCATGGTTGGGTTGTCCAACCCCCCTTACTGGGCCCTGGAATGCAAAAAGCGCATGGAGAAGTACGGCACCACCGAGCGGGACCTAGCCGACGTGAAGGTGCTGCTCAGCAAGTACGGCTCTCAGAACCCCAACGCCAGGTACAAGAAGCTCTACACCCGCGATGAGGTTCTCGGTTCGGTGATGGTGTGCGATCCCCTGCGCCTTTACGAGATTTGCGCCACCAGCGACGGGGCCGCCGCTCTGATTTTGTGCGCCGCGGACAAGGCTAAAGAGTACGCATCAAAACCGGTCAAGGTGGCCGCAACCACCATTGGCAGCTCCATCTACGGAGACCCGACCCTGCGCATCTCAGCCCTCTCGGCCCCAGCCAAGGCCGAAGCGCCTTTGCTCAGCGAGAGCTACTCCGCATCGCGGCAGGCCTATGAAATGGCCGGGATTGGGCCCGAGGACGTGGACGTTCTGGAGCTTCCGGACAACAGCTCTTGGCATTATCTGCAATACCTGGAAACCTGCGGTTTCTGCGGCGAGGGCGAGGCCGAGAAGATGCTGGCCAAGGGTGAGACTGAAATCGGCGGCAAGGTGGCGGTGTGCCCCAGCGGCGGCTTCTCCTCCTTTGGCGAGGCCATCGGCGCGCAAGCCATTTGGCAGGTGGCCGAAGTGGTGACCCAACTGCGCGGCCAATGCGGGCCGCGCCAGGTTAAAAACGCTCGGGTGGGCATGGCCCAGACCTATGGGCTCATGGGAAACAGCGGCACCACCATTTTGGAAGTGTAGTGCAATATTCATGACGGGACCTGGGTTGAATATTCATTGCCGCGCCAAGGGAGTGGCCGCCCGATTGTAAGGGGGCGACCACTCACCGAGGCACGCTCCCTGGGAGCCCATGACTGACCCGGGTTATCAAATCGCAGCCTCTGGTTCTTAACGCGTCTTCAGCGGGCGCGTATGTGGAGTGAAATCAGCCAATGACTCCCGAGGAAATCGCACAAAGAATCGTTTCCGGCGAACTGCCCGCCGCCGCCCGCCTGATGCGGGCCATAGACGATGTGCAGCCGGAGGCGGTGGATGCGCTCAAGCTGCTGTTTCCGCACACCGGCAGAGCGCGGGTGATCGGTATCACCGGTTCGCCGGGGGTGGGCAAGTCCACGCTCACCGACGCGGTGGTCACCCGGCTTCGCAAAAAGAAGTTGACCGTCGGGGTGGTGGCGGTGGACCCCACCAGCCCCTTTTCCGGTGGGGCCATCCTGGGGGACCGCATCCGCATGCAGCGCCATGCCAACGACGACGACGTGTTCATCAGATCCCTGGCCACGCGGGGGCACTTCGGCGGGCTCACCTGCTCCACCAGGGGCGTGGTGGCGGTTATGGACGCCATGGGAAAGGACGTGATCCTGGTGGAGACCGTGGGGGTTGGTCAGGACGAGGTCGACATCGCTCGCATGGCCGACACCACCATCATCGTCACCGTGCCCGGCATGGGCGACGACGTGCAGGCGATCAAGGCGGGCATTTTGGAGGTGGGCGATATTTTCGTGGTCAACAAGATGGACCGGGACGGGGCCGGGATCACCGCCGGACACCTGAAGGCCATGCTGTCGCTTACCTTCCACCCACACGGCACGGAGTGTGACCAAGTAGCCCAGCCCTGGTATCCCCCGGTGGTGTCGTGCTGCTCGCTGGACGGCCGCGGCATGGACGAATTGCTCCAGGCCATGGACGATCATTACGAGGCATTAACGGTGGACGGCGGCAAGCTTCTGACCAAGCGGCGCATAGAACGGGCGGAAAAAGAAATACTTGACCTGTTCCAGTTGCGCATCAATCAGATGTTTTTCGCTCGCCTGGGCAACGGCGGGCGGATAGAGGCGGTGGCCAAGGATGTCGCCTCAATGCGAATTGACCCCTACACCGCATGTGAAGAGTTGATGAAGTCGGCCAAAATAATCTAATTTGCAGGCTACGGGCGGAAGTTTCAGGCGGACGAGGGCCACTGTGCAGGCACACGGCTAGGGGAGCGCGCAACGCACCATGGGATTCACGGCCATAAGCTACGAAAGGCGGGAGGGCCAGGGGGTGATCACCCTGAAGGCTCATTCCGGCCAAGCGGAGCAGCTCGCCAACCTTTACTACGAGTTGGGCCAATTGGCCGACGAGGTGGCTTGGGACCAACAACTGCGGGTGATCCTGCTGACCGCTTCCGAGCCCGGCGGGTTTTGCTTCGGGCCGGGAACTGCCGGCTGGCAAGAAAACGATGGCGAGGGGCGTTGGGCCCTGGCCGAGCAGATCGCCAGATTCGACAAGCCGGTTATCGCGGTGCTGGAGGGCGATGTTTTCGCCCAGGGCCTGGAGATGGCCCTGGCCTGCGATGTGAGGATCGCCGCGCAGAATAGCCGCCTGGCCATGCCGCAAATCGCGGCGGGCCTCATGCCTTTTGACGGCGGCAGCCAACGCCTGCCTAGGCTGGTGGGGCTGGGCAAGGCCATGGAAATGATCCTGGGCGCGGAGGTGCTCGATGCGGCCCAGGCCATGGCAATAGGCCTGGTGAACAAGGTGGTGGCCCCGGGGGACTGCCTGCGCACCGCCATGGGGTGGGGCCAAAAGGCCCAGGCCAACGGGCCCCTGGCCATGCGCTTTGTCAAGGAGGCCATGAACAAGGGCCTGGACATGAGCCTGGCCCAGGGTTTGCGCCTGGAAGCGGACCTCTATTTCCTGCTGCACACCACCCAGGACCGCACCGAGGGCATCACCTCCTTCCTGGCCAAAAAGTCGCCGGAGTTCAAGGGCGAGTAACGAGCCCTTTGATTGGATAGGCCCATGAGCGGGTTTGAAACCATAATCTACGAAAAGGACGGCGGGGTGGCCTATGTGACCCTGAACCGCCCCGAGGCCCTGAACGCCTACAACATCCAGATGCGCGACGACCTGTACGAGGTGTTGGGCGCCGTTGCCGACGACCCTGAGGTGCGGGTGGTGGTGGTCAAGGGAGGCGGGGACAAGGCCTTTTGCGCCGGAGCCGACTTAAAGGAATTCATGAGCGCGCCGCCTCCTACCCAGGCTCGCATGATTCGTTTCCAGCGCGATATCTGGGACCGCTTTTCCAATATGGCGCAACCCCTGATCGCCGCCCTGAACGGCTACGTCCTGGGCTCGGGGATAGAGATTGCCTTGTTTTGCGACATAAGGCTGGCCGCCACCAATGCCCGCTTCGGTCTGCCCGAGGTGAGCCTGGGCATCATTCCGGCCGCCGGGGGGACCCAGACCCTGCCCCGCACCATAGGCGCGGCCAAGGCCATGGAGATGCTCTTGACCAATGAATGGCTGGATGCGGCGGAGGCCTTGCGCGTCGGCCTGGTGAACAAGCTGTTGGAGCCGCAAGACTTGTTGCCGGCGGCCCGGGCGATGGCCGAGCGGATCGCCTCCTACAATCCCAATGCGGTGCGGGCCGCAAAACAAGCGGTGCGCCGCGGACAGGATATGAGCTTGTCCCAGGGACTGCGCCTGGAAAAGCTATTGGCCCGTTCCATCTAATGACGGCCGCCAGGAGTGTGTTGGGCTGGGTGGGCCGGGGGTAGTTGAATGACGGGTCCCGCCTGAGCCAAAAAAACCATCTGAGAATTTTTGAGGGAAGAAAAGTGAACACAGCCGATTTTTTGAATATTGCCTGCGCAATCGTTCCAGAGCGTGACGCAGTTATATTTGAGGACCGCCGGACCACCTATTCGCAGCTTAGTGAGCGGGTCAATCGCCTGGCCAATGCCCTGTCGGAGCGGGGCGTGACTCGCGGCGACCGGGTGGCCATCTTCCAGGTGAACTGCCCCGAATACATGGAGGCATATTTCGCCACCGCAAAAACAGGGGCCATGTTCGTGCCCCTCAATTTCCGGGTAAAACCGGCTGAGCTGGAATTTCAGCTAGGCCACGCCCGCCCCAAGGTCATCCTGGTGGGCCAGCGCTATATACCCATGGTGCGGGAGGTGCTGGAGAACTTGGCCCTACCGGCCAACTGCATCGCCTTGGACGGGCCCCACTCGGGAATGGACGAGTACGAAGAGGTCCTGGCCGCCGCCTCGGACGAAGAGGTTATGGCCGAGGTGACCGACGACGACATATCCATATTGATGTTCACCGCCGGCACCACGGGACGGCCCAAGGCGGTGCCCTTGAAGTTCAACGCTCTCAGTTCCTACGCCCTGGAAAACGTGGAGCCTGCGGACCCCGACCGGGAGGAGAGCAACCTCTTGGTGGTGCCGCTGTATCACGTGGCCGGCATACAGGCCATGATCGCGGCGGTTTACGGCGGGCGCACCTTGCTGATGATGCGCCAGTTCGACGTGGACCAGTGGATGGACATGGCCCAGAAATACCAGGCCAGCCGGGCCATGCTGGTGCCCACCATGCTCAAGCGGGTGGTGGACCACCCCGACTTCGCCAGCTTCGATCTTTCGCATCTGAAAGTGATAAGCTACGGAGCGGCGCCCATGCCGTTCGAGGTCATAAAAAAGGCCATAGCCCTTTTCCCGGGAGTCAGCTTCATCAACGCCTTTGGCCAGACCGAGACCGCCTCTACCATCGCCATGCTCGGACCGGAAGACCATGTGCTGGAAGGCACCGAGGAAGAGCGGGAGCGCAAATTGAACCGCCTTACCTCCTCCATCGGCAAGCCGCTTCCCGACGTCGAGGTGGCCATCGCCGATGAACAAGGCAACCTGCTGGAGTCTCCCTTGCCGGGCGAAATATGGGTTCGCGGCGGCAGGGTGATGAGCGGCTATTGGGGGGATGAGGAGAAAACCAAGCAGGCCATCACTCCCGAGGGATGGCTGCGCACCGGGGACATGGGCTGGATAGACGAAGACGGCTACATCTTCCTGGCCGGGCGCGCCGACGACATGATCATCCGTGGCGGTGAAAACATTTCCCCGCAGGAGGTGGAAAACGCGCTTTGCTCCCACCCCTTGATAGACGAGGCCGCGGTGATCGGCGTGCCGCATCCGGACTGGGGCCAGGAGGCGAGGGCGGTGCTGGTGATGAAAGACGGGGCCGAGTTCGGCGAGGAGGAGATAGCGCAGTTCCTGCGCGGCAAGCTCGCCAGTTACAAAATCCCGGCCGCTTTCGTCGTGGTCGATTCCATGCCCCACAACTCGGTGGGCAAGCTGCTCAAGAGGGAGCTTCGCAGGCTTTACGGGGACTGACCACTTATTGGCTAATAAATATTTTTTTGGGTTACATCTAGGAGGGTAAGACATGGCCACCAAAGTTGGAGAAAAATACCGCTGCGAAAAGTGCGGCTCCGAATTTATCGTGACCAAAGGGGGCAAGGGTGAGCTCAAGTGCTGCGGCCAGCCCATGCAAAAGAAATAAGAGGAGGGAGTTGTTGCCATGAGCCAGTTGGGTAAGCGTTACCGCTGTGAAGAATGCGGCACCGAAGTGCTTTGCACCAAGGGCGGCGAAGGTGCGATGGTTTGCTGCGAAAAGGAAATGGGGTTGCAGGGGGCCAAACCGCTGCCTTCCTCCGATTAGCGGCTTGGCGGGTCTTGACCAAAAGCCGGGGCCCCCAGCCTAGAGGCAAATTTCGGCATGAGGACTTTGCTCCTTAAAAACGCTGGTTTGCCCACAATGGATCCGCTTCCGGGACGGAGCGGGTCCATTGTCGTTGTTGGCGACACCATCAAGGAGATCATGCCCGCGGTCCGCGACGCCGGGACGGAGCACTCCTATTTTCAGGTGATCGATTGCCGGGGCCGGGCGGTTTTGCCAGGCTTTATCGATGCGCACCTGCATTTGACGGCCATGGCTCATTATCACGGGGGCGTGGACCTAGGCCCAGACGCGGGCGTGCTTTCACTCGGCGATTTGCAGCGGTGCATCCGGGAACAGGCGCGCAAAACGCCCGATGGCGCCTGGATCCGCGGCAACGGCTACAATGAATTCTATTTGGCGGAAAAGCGGCACCCGACCCGGCGGGATCTGGATGCCGCCTCGCCGCGCCACCCGGTGAAAATCACCCACCGCTCCGGCCACGCCCATGTGCTCAACAGCCGGGCCTTGGAACTCGTCGGTATATCCCTGCACAGCGAAGAGCCACCGGGCGGGCTTATAGATCGGGAACTGCCCAGCGGGGAGCCCAGTGGCCTGCTTTTCGAGATGGGCTCCACCCTTGCCAGACTAATTCCCGACCCGGAAGAGCAAGCTCTGATGCGAGGGGTGGAAAAGGCCAACCAGCAGTTGCTCTCCCTGGGTATCACCTCGCTGCAAGACGCCACCGCCGGCAATGGCCTGGAGCAGTGGCACGCCATGGGGAAGTGGCTGGAGCAGGGGAGATTGCGGTCGCGGGTGTCGATGATGCTTGGCTGGGAAGGCTTTCAAGCGGTGAAGCGAGAGAACCGCGATGCCTTGGAAAAGTCCGGGCGAATTAAAATCAGGGGGCTGAAGATAATCCTGGATCAAAGCCGGGGAGGGTTTTTTCCGGGCCAGGACGAGCTTGACGCCATGGTCCTGGAGGCGCACCGGGCGGAGTGGCCGGTGGCCATTCATGCCGTAGAGGCCGAGACGGTGGCCTCTGCCTGCGATTCCCTGGAAAAGGCGCTGGCTGAATCACCAAGGCAAGGCCACGGTCACCGTATTGAACACTGTTCTCAGTGCCCACCCGCACTGGCCAGGCGCTTGGCCGGGCTTGGGGTCATGGTGGTCACCCAACCGGCGTTTTTTTGGGCCCACGGCGAGCGTTACTTGCAGACCATCGACCGCGATGACCAACAATGGCTTTATCCCTTGCGCACCTTGCTGGAAAGCGGCGTTAAGGTGGCCGGTAGCTCGGATGCGCCGTTGGCTCCTCTGGCGCCGCTGGCAGGGGTGCAGGCTGCGGTCACTCGTTTGGAACGCAACGGGCAGAGCGTGAACAGCCGGGAGAAGATAGGCTTGCGCCAGGCCCTGAACCTTTACGCCAGGGCAGGGGCGCTGGCCATCGGGGAGGGCTCCCGCCGGGGCGCCCTCGCCCCCGGCATGTTGGCCGACCTGGTGGTGCTGGACCAGGATCCCTTTGCCGTGCCGGTGGAGGCTATTCAGGACATCAAGGTGGACACCACCATCATTGGCGGCGAGGTCGTTTGGCAGGCCTAGCCTCAGGCAATTACCCCGCTCCGTTCCAGCTCCGCTATTTCCGCCGCTCTCATTCCCAATAGTTCGCCGAAAACCTCCAGGTTGTGCTGGCCAAGGCGGGGGGCGGCGCGCCATTCGCCGCCGGTGCCGCCGTCAAACCGGATGGGCGAGTCGTCGGTGATCGCGTCCTGGCCCGCGGGGTTGGGCACCGTCCTGAAAAAGCCTCTCCCTGCTAGCTGGGGATCGCGGCGCAGGTCTTCGGCGTTTTGCACCACGCCCGCGGCGATGCCCGCCTCCTGTAGCCGCTCCGTCAAATCTTCGGCCTTCCATCCGGCGGCGGCCTGAGCCACGGCCCGGCGAATTTTCTTCGCGCCATGGCTTACGCTGCCCAGTGATTCAAAGTCCGTTTCCGCGACGATGCTCGGCAATTCCAACACCCGGCAAAAGGCTCTCCATTGACCGGCGGATTCCAAACTTACCGCGCACCACCTGTCTTCCCCGGAGCAGGCGAGGCATTCGGCGAAAGGAGCCTGATGGGAGTGCGCTTGCCCGGGCAGCAGTTGGGCGGCCAATAACTCCGGTCCCAGCAGGGTGGCTACGGCCTCGTATTCCGCCAAATCGATGCACTGCCCCAAGCCATGGCGGTCACGCACCTCCAGGGCGGCCAACACCGCCAGGGCCCCGTAAAGGCCGGAAGCCACGTCAGCATGGGAAAATCCCAAACCCAATGGCGGGCTGTCGGGGTATGCGGTGAGTTGGGTGAATCCGGTGAGCGATTGGATGGTGGGGCCGAAGGCCACCGCGTCGCGCCAGGGACCGTTTTGGCCCATGGCCGACATGCGCAGCAAGATGATGTCCGGTTTGGCTTGCTTTAAAACCGGGTAGGTCAGCCGCCAGTTTTCCAGAACTCGCGGGGAGAAATTCTCGGCCACCACATCGCATTTTTGCACCAGGGCCAAAACAAGCTCACGGGCCTGGGGCTGGTCCAGGTCCAGGGTGACGCTTTTCTTGTTGCGGTTGTACATGTCGAAATAGGGGGTCTGGTTGGCCTCGGCTCCCAGCGCGGTCTTGCGGCACTGGACCTTGATAACCTCCGCGCCGAAATCGGCCAGCACTCGCGTGGCATAGGGCCCGGCTAGCACCCGGGTGAAGTCCAGAACTCGTATGCCGCTTAAGACCTGCACTTGCCTCCCTCAGATTACCCCGAGCCCGCTAAGTTTATCCATTTGCGCTTGGGACAAACCGAGCTGTCGCATGAACACGGCCTGGTTGTCCTGCCCCGGTTTTGGCGCGGGCCTCTTGCAGGCTGGCAGGGAATCGTCTTGACGCACGGCGGAGCCGGGGAATTGCAGCTCAGCCATGGTCGCCCCTGTAGCGTGGGTCTCCCAAAATCCCCTGGCCGTGAGTTGCGGGCTGGCGAGCACCTCCGGCAGGCCACAAACCGGGGCCCAGGGAAAACGCATCGAGCGGGCGGTTTCGAACAACTCATCCTTGCCGTGGGTCTTGGTCCAGCGGCCGATCACCTCCAGGATATGCGGCAAATGATCCAGGCGATACTGGGCGTCGAGATATTTATCGTCCCCCAGGTCGGCGGCCATGCCTTCCCCGTCCATCCACTCCACCAGGGTTTCCCATTGTTGAAAGGGTGTCAGGTGAATGTGGCCATCCCGGCAGGGCAAGACAAAGAAGCTGTGGTTCCAATGCGCGCCGCCCTGGCGTGTGGGGACGACCCCTTCCGATAAGTGACGCGCCAGAACATGATCCAGGGAGGAGGCCACGCATTCTTGCAGGGAAATGTCCAGGTGCTCCCAGGTCTCCTTATCACGGTTTTTGCGCAGGGCCAGCAATACCCCCACGGCTCCGTTCAGGCCGCCCAGGCAATAGACCTGTGTGCCCGGCGGAGCCAGCGGCGGGCCATCGGGCGCGCCGGTTACATAACTCCACCCTCCGGTGGCCGCGGCCACCACCGAGTCGGAACGCCAGTGACGGCGGGGTCCGTTCAGCCCGAAACCGGAGATGGAGACCATGATTAGGCGGGGGTTATGCCGGCGCAGGGTGTCATAGCCCAGGCCCATATCGTCCAGCGCTTGGACAGGCAAGCCCTCCAGCACCACGTCGACCTCTGGCGCCAGGCGCAGGAAAAGCTCCCGTCCCCGGGGGTGCTCGATATCCAGGGTGATGCCGCTTTTACCCGCGTGGAGATATAGGTGGGAGAGGTCCGGGCAGGCTTGTCGGCTGCCTGGCGGCTGCACCAGAGTGACCCGGGCTCCGAGGTCGATCAGGAGCTTGCCGCAGAAGCTTACCGTTTCTCCGGCAAGCTCCAGCACCTTGATACATTCCAGCGCATGGTGCTGACGGTTGGGCACATCCTTCCCTTCGTAATGGCCGCGCGGCCGGGGACGCCCTCAGATCATAGCAACTCACTGCCCCAGATTGAATCCGTATTGCAGCCCCAGATAGACCAGGTATATGCCCAGGATCCAGACTCCCTGCCAGCGCTTGAACCAGCCGTCGGTGTTCATGCGGATGAAAAGGCGGAAGGAGTAGAGGATCAAGAGCATGGCCGGGAAGTGGAAGCTG
>JAHIQI010000030.1 GCA_018902755.1 Pseudomonadota bacterium
AGTCTCTTCCAAAGATACGTCCAATCCTACATAATGGGCCATGGCTGCTCTCCCTTCACGAGGCTATTATTTTTGAGGCTGGATTATCCCAGACCTCGTTGCCAGAGGGGAGAGTAGCTTCTCGCGATTACCCTATGTACAGTAAAGCGGCTGAGCAAGGGAACGCTTTGGGACAAACCAACCTAGGTAAAGTTTATTATCTTGGGTTAGGTGTCGAACAAAACTACGATAAAGCCTTCTATTGGTACCGCAAAGCAGCCGAGCAAGGAGAGGCTGCTGCCCAACTAGGCCTGGGCAGGATGTACGACAAAGGCCAAGGGATACCCCAAGACCATAAACAAGCGGCCTATTGGTACCGCAAAGCAGCCGAGTATGGGTGGTTAGCCATAGCCCAATCTAACTTGGGCGCAATGTATTCCACAGGCCAAGGGGTACCCCAAGACTATGAACAGGCGGCCTTTTGGTACCGCAAAGCGGCCGAGCAAGGGCTTGCCTCAGGGCAATTCCGTTTGGGCATGATGTATTATCACGGATCCGGTGTACCCCGAGACTATAAACAGGCGGTCTATTGGTACCGCAAAGCAGCGGAGCAGGCGTATGCTATGGCCCAATGGGCGCTCGGGTTAATGTATTCCGACGGTCACGGGGTATCCCAAAATTTCATCAAAGCCCATATGTGGATGAATTTAGCTGCAGCGGGTGGAATTGAGGCCGCAGCAGAAAGCTGCAAGCTATTAGCTGCTAAAATGACGCCTCAACAAATAGCGGAGGCCCAACGCCTGGCCAGGGAGTGGAAGCCCCCAGCCAAGCCCTAATCTCCACCAAGCAAGTCCCCTAATTATTCCTATAACAAGCGATCACCCCCAGCCCCACCCAGGGCCGGGGTTTGCTTTTGCTGCCCCTGTCCACCCTGAGAACAGCGGCAACAGTTTACTTGATTTTTAGAGATGATCTTAGCTGGCGTTTCCCGCCCGCCCCTTAACGTGACAACACCTGTTAAATTATCTTAACTACTATATTTTTTTACATGGACCCACCTATTTTTTGGCCCTCATCCCTTGCCGCGCCACAAAACTCCGGTATCTTTTAGGAGTCTTTATTGAGTGGGATTCAATCCTGATCTAAAACCAACAGCCGCGAGCTGGAGGGAAGCATGTCGGCGAACTTTTTCAAGATGATCTTGATCCTGGCGGCCCTGGGATTGGCCGTGGCCTGTAGCGGCGGCGGGGGGGGAACCACCAACTATGCCAAGAGCGGCGACTGGGTGGACGACAACAACGACGGCATTTACGACCCCTATCAGGACAGCGCCCTGTGGAACGAAATGAACTCCATGACCTCGGCGTCTGCTTCCTCCTGGCTGGGGCCGCGCCTGGCTTTCGCCGCCCAGCAGCGGGCCTGGCGCGGGGGCGGCAACGCCTCTCCCCAGTGGCGCGACGCCAACGGCGACGGCGTGTGCGACTACGCCCAGGACCCCAACCTGTGGTCCCGCAACAACTCCGGCGATTGGGTGGACAGTAACAACGACGGCGTCTGCGACAACTACCCCAACTCCAGTCATTGGAAGGGCGGTTGGCGTTAGGCCAAGCCTTATAAAACCGAGCAGGGCGTCCGGTGCATCCGGACGCCCTGTTTTTTGCCCCTGTTCCTTAAAATCCCAGGGTCTGCTGCTTTTCCGAGCCCTTTTTCACCACGAAACGCTGGTACCAGGCCCAGGCCAAGCAGGTGAAGGGTATGGCCAGCAAGAGGCCCAAAAAGCCCAGCAGCTTGCCCCACACCGACAGCGACAGCAGCAAAAAGGCCGGGCTCAGGCTCATGGTGCGGCCCACGATACGCGGGGTGAGGATGGCGTCCTGGATTACCTGCACCACCGCGAAGACCCCGGCGGTGAGCCCCAGCATGAGCCACACGCCCTCCCCGCTTTGCAGCGCGGCCAGAATGGCCAGGAAAAAGGCGGGTACCAGGCCCAGCAGTTGCAGGTAGGGCACCATGTTCAATAGGCCCATGAACAGGCCCAGCAATATGCCCAGGGGCAGGCCGATGATGGTGAAGCCGATGGCGAAGAGGATGCCCACCAGGCCGGCCACCGCGGCCTGGGCCCTGAAATAGTTGCGCAACGCGCCGGTGAAGTCCTCCACCAACTCCAGGGTGCGCCGGCGGTAGGCCGGGGGAAGGGAGTCGCGCCAGCCCTGGTTTATCTCGTCCAGGTCCAGCATTAGGAAAAACATGTAGAGCAGCACCACCACCAGCCCGGCCAGGGCCGCGAAGAAGCTGCCCACCTGGCTCAAGAGGCCCCACAGGCCGGGAAGTATCTTGCGGGCCAGTGAGCCCAGCATGCTCCACATGTCGCTGGAGCCCAGGAACTCCTTCACCGCCGGGCGGTCCAAGATGGACTGGATCATGGGCCACAGCTTGGCGGGAAGCTCGTGGGCCGCCTTTTGGGCCAGGGCCGAGTTGTTGGCCAAATCCTGCACCAGCACGGCGGCCCGGCTTATCTCCTGGCCCACCAGGGGCAGCACCCACCACAGCAGGGCCACTCCCGCGGCCAGGCACAGAGCCAGGCTCAGGAGCACCGCGGCCAAGCGATTCTTGACCAGGCGCTGTAACAGATTCACCAGGGGGTTGAGCAGATAGGCCAGCACCAGGGCGGCGACGAAGGGTATGAGCACGTCGCTGAGATACGACAGCAACCACACCATACCCACCAGGACCGCCCCGCCCAGGGCCAGGCGCACCACCCGGTCAAGGGTGTAGGGCCGCTGGTTCATCATGGCCGATCCCCGGGGCGCTGGGCCACGGGCCAGGGCCTTTTCAAGCTAAACATCTGCGTTCCCCTCGGCTTTGGGACCAAAATAACCTGCCCCATGGTAAACGCCGGACACCGGCCAGGGCAAGCGCCCCCGGATTCGGTTGACCGGGGGCGGGGTGGGCCTTAGTATTAAGGCGAGTCTTGACCATATATATAATGGATTTAATTGACCACGGAGTGTTAGCCGATATGCAAACCACCTTTACTCCTCCGCCGCTACCGGCCGCTCTCAGCACCCAGCAACAGGAGAGAGTCAGCGCCTTCATGCGCCGCGTGTACAACTGGATGGCCGGCGGCCTGGCCCTCACCGGCTTGGTGGCCTGGTGGGCCCAGAGCAGCGAAGCGGTCATAGGCGCCTTGTTCAACCCTCAGACCGGCGGCCCCACCATGCTCTTTTGGGTGCTGGCCATCGGCGAGTTGGCCCTGGTGTTCGGCATCAGCGGCATGATAAACCGCCTCAGTTCCTCCACGGCCGGGCTCCTGTTCGGCCTTTACTCCGCGCTCAACGGCCTGACCCTGTCCTTCATATTCCTGCTCTACACCCAGGCCTCGCTGGTAAGCACCTTTTTGATCACCGCCGGGACCTTTGGCGCGGTCAGCGTATGGGCCTACACCACCAAGCGCGACCTCAGCGGCTGGGGCCAGTTCTTGTTCATGGGCCTCATCGGCATCATCATCGCCTCGGTGGTCAACATGTTCATGGCCTCGCCCATGATCTACTGGATCGTCAGCTACGTGGGCGTGGGCATCTTCGTGGGGCTCACCGCATATGACACCCAGGCGCTAAAGCAGATCGCCTTGTCCGGGCAGATGGACGAGGAGACCGGCAACAAGATGGCCATCGTGGGAGCGCTGAAGCTCTACCTTGACTTTATCAACCTGTTTTTAATGTTGCTTCGGGTCTTGGGCGACCGCCGCTGATCCTCCCCTTTTCCTGAAACTGAAGCGGGTTCACCACGCGCCTTGACAGGCGCGTGAACCTGCCTATAGAATCTTGAATTCGACCTGCACGAGAAGGCAATTTTACAAGGAGTTTCCTATGATTGAGGTTCGTTTCCATGGCCGCGGCGGCCAGGGGGCTGTCACCTCGGCCGAGCTGATGGCCCTGGCGGCCATCGAGGAGGGCAAGTACGCACAGGCCTTCCCCAGCTTCGGCCCTGAGCGCCGCGGGGCGCCGGTTCAGGCCTTTCTACGTATAAGCGACCAGCCCATCAGGCTGCGTGAGAAGATTTACGAGCCGGATGTGGTTTTGGTGTTGGATCCCTCCCTCTTGGCCACCGGCGGGGTGAAGAACGGGCTCAAGCCCGGCGGCACCCTGGTGGCCAACAGTGCCAAGGACGTCAGCGCGGTGCGCGGCGAGTGCGGCTTCAACGGCCGCACCGCAGTGGTGGACGCCGGCAAGATCGCCGAGGAGGAGTTGGGGGTGCCCATCACCAACACCACCATGCTGGGCGCTCTGCTCAAGGCGGCGGGTCTCATCGATTTGGCCTCCATCAAGGGGCCACTCGAGCACCGCTTCGGCAAGATCGCCGCGAAAAACTGGAACGCCCTGAACCGGGCATATTCCGAAACCGTAATCGAGGAGTAGGATCATGGCCGACGAAGGCATGTTCCCATGGAAAGATTTGCCCCTGGGTTGCGCCGGGACCGAGCCGGGCTCCAGCCGCCGCTTTAACACCGGCGACTGGCGCAGCCGCCGCTACCCGGTGACCGACCGGGAGACCTGCATCAAATGCGGTCTGTGCTGGATCATCTGCCCGGATATGGCTTATAGCCCCGACCCCAAGGACGAGGGCTATTACACCTGGGATGGTTACTATTGCAAGGGCTGTGGCATCTGCATTGAAGAATGTCCCAAGGATGCCATCAGTTGGAAAGAAGAGAAGGAGGAGGACAAATATGGGCCGGCGTGTGGGGCTTGAGGTATCTTTGGCCTGCGCCGAGGCCGTTGGACTCTGCAATGCGGACGTGGTGGCGGCATATCCCATCACTCCCCAAACTCATATAGTCGAGCACCTGTCGGAAATGGTGGCCGACGGCCACCTGGACGCCGAGTTCGTGCCCGTGGAGAGCGAGCACTCCGCCATGAGCTGTTGCGTGGGCAGCAGCGCGGCGGGTGCCCGCACCTTCACCAGCACCAGCAGCCAGGGCCTGGCCCTGATGCACGAGATCCTGTTCATCGCCGCATCCCTCAGGCTGCCCATCGTCATGGCCACGGCCAACCGCTCCCTGAGCGGCCCCATCAGCATCTGGAACGACCACAGCGACATCATGGCCGAGCGTGACATCGGCTGGATCCAGACCTTCGCCGAGAACGGCCAGGAGGTCGTGGACCTGACCATGCACGCCTTCAAGGTGGCCGAGGACAAGCGGGTCTGCCTGCCGGTGGCGGTCAACCTGGACGGCTTCATCCTGACCCACGTCATCGAGCCCATCGAGATGCCGGATCAGGAAGAGGTGGACGCCTACCTGCCGCCCTTCGAGCCCAGCCAGAGCCTGGACCCGGCCAACCCCATCTCCATGGGCATCGTGGGCATGCCAGAGATCTACACCGAGGCCAAAAAGGCCAACATGGTGGCTCTGGAAGAGTCCTATGCGGTGATCAAGGAGCATTGGGACGGTCTGGCCAAGCAGTTCGGCCGCAGCTACAAGCCCATCGAGTCCTACCGCACCGACGACGCGGAAGTATTGTTCGTGACCATGGGCTCCCTGGGCGAGACGGTCATGACCGCGGTGGACCAGATGCGCGACGACGGCATCAAGGTCGGCCAGGTGCGCATCCGCCTGTGGCGGCCCTTCCCCGTGGATGACTTCATGCAAGCCATCGCTGGGGCCAAGACCCTGATCGTTATCGACCGCGCCCTGTGCCCCGGCATACCGGCTGGTCCGGTGGCCACCGAGCTCAGGGGCATGATGTACGCCAAGGGCGCCAAGCAATACGTGGCCAACTTCGTCTGCGGCCTGGGCGGCCGGGACGTCACCCGCTCCCAGTTCGTGGAGATGGTGCAAGAGGCCCAGAAGGCGGCGGCCAACGGTGAAGAGATGACCTGCCGGATGGTGGGGGTGAAAGAATGATTAGCGCAGCCGAAGCACTAAAGGACTTCCAGAAGATAACCCCCAAGACCATTCCCTTGGTGGAGCCCTTCAGCAAGGGTCACCGCGCCTGCCAGGGCTGCGGCGAGGTCTTGGCTCTGCGTATGGTGGCCAAGGCGGTGGGCATGGACATGATCGCGGTCAGCGCCACCGGCTGCATGGAGATCATCTCCTCGTCCTACCAGACCGCCTGGGAAACCCCCTGGATTCACGTGGCCTTCGAAAACGCGGCCGCCGTGGCCAGCGGCGTGGAAGCCGGGCGCAAGGCGCTTATCCGCAAGGGTAGAATCAAGGACGTGGGCGCCAAGATCGTGGCCTTCGCCGGTGACGGCGCCACCGCCGACATCGGCCTGCAGGCCCTGTCCGGCGCTCTGGAGCGCGGCCACGACTTCACCTACATCTGCCTGGACAACGAAGCCTACATGAACACGGGCATCCAGCGTTCCAGCTCCACCCCCTACGGGGCCATGACGACGACCAGCCCTCCGGGGCCTCTGTCCAAGGGTCAGATGACCTGGAAGAAGAACATGCCCATGATCGCGGCGGCGCACAACGTGCCCTACGTTGCCACCGCCTCCCCGGCTTGGCATGTGGACCTGATGAACAAGGTGAAGAAGGCGGTGACCATTCCCGGTCCGGCCTACATCCACATCTACAGCCCCTGCCCCACCGGCTGGCGCTGCGGCCCCGAGACCTCCATCGAGGCGGCTCGCCTGGCGGTGCAGACCAAGGTGTTTCCCCTGTTCGAGGTGATCGACGGCCAGTTCATCCTGAGCCGCGACATCAAGAAGCCCAAGCCGGTGGAGGAATACCTCAAGGGCCAGAAGCGCTTCAGTCACCTAAAACCCGAAGATATCGCCTACATACAAAAACGTGTGGACGGCGACTATGAGCGTCTGCTAAAGTTAGTACAGGTCACCACTCCGGAGGCCTAACTACATAGCCCCCCACCCCTGCGTGCCGCCGTCCGCTTTGTAAAATTTTTACTGGGCGGTGGCACGCAGGGATTCTTTTTTAAGCACCCCTTAAAAACCTAACTATACTAACCGGCTAGACAAATGGCGGTCGCGGGACCTGCCCGGCAGGGGCGTGGGCTGGGCTTGGCGGGGTCTGTCTAGTCGGCTGAGTGAGCAGCCTCAACCGTGTTGAACACTGGACGGGCTGCCGCCGTTGCACAGGGCGGTGGTGACTCACAGTCACCCTTACCCAATTTTTTGGTTATGAAAAAAGAAATGCTGCCTGCCACCAGTTTCAATCGGACAGGCTAAGCACCGGGATGGCGGACCAAGGGCACTTTTGTGTCGGTTGGTTATCCTGCCAAGTGAGCATTAGGTATTTTGGTTTTGAAGGGGGGAGGTTGTCTGCTTGGATTTCCAAACCAAATTTCATCTTTTCACCGGGGGCCACTTCGCTGCTAACACTAAAAAATTGTTTATGTATCTGTATTTGGAAATGGTCGGGCTTACCTGAGATGCCACCCATAAACCCGATGTTAAATGCATCGTAGGATCTAATATCAACGCGAGTCCCAAGGCCGCTAGATTGTTCTAGCAGGACAGGAACAGCTGGAGAGCGATCTTCCCACGAGCCATTGGCAGTTAACTTGTGAAGGCTCTCTATCCTCACACAAACCTTTAATGCGGCGTCCCTGTTTGGGTCATTTCTTACCCGCACTAGGTAATACCGCATAGGGCGATTGCGCTGGTCGTGGGTAAAATGTCCCTGGGGTTGATGAACCTCCAAGTCCAGCCTTGGACCAGACATCCAGCTTTTTATTTTTTCCTTCCAAACCCCGACCACACCCAGCGCCAGAGCCACAATAGGGCTGGCCACCTGAGCAAACACCACCCAACCATTTTCTTCCGCCATTTTCCCCCTCCTGACTAATCCCCCCTACTCCCGCCACCGGGGCACCAGCTCGTCGGTGGCCGAGGCCAAGCCCTGCACGAACCCCCGGCTCAGGCCCAGGCGCTCCAGGGCCTCGGTGGCCTCCTGGTACTCGGCTTGGTTGATGCGCCGCTCCAGGCCCGGCGTCTCCATGGCCTTGTAAGTGGGGAAGTACTGGCTCATGAGGCTGATCCAGGCGCCGGGGCCGCAGATATCGGCGATCTCGGCCATCACCTGCGGGGTGCCCGAGAGGCCCTCCGGCAACACCAAATGGCGCACCATCACCCCACGGTAGGCGGTGCCGTCGTCCTCCAGCTTCAGGTTGCCCACCTGGCGGTGCATCTCGCGCAGTCCCGAGCGGGCGCTGGCCACGTAGTTGGGGGCCTGGGACAGGCGCTCGGCCACCGAATCGTCGATGTACTTGAAATCGGGCAGGTAGATGTCGATCAGTCCGTCCATCTGGCGCAGCACCGCCGCGCTCTCGTACCCCGAGGTGTTGTAGACCACGGGCAGGGCCAAGCCGTAGCCTCGGGCGATGGCCAGGGCCTTCAGGATAACCACCAGATGGGGGGTGGGGGTTACCAGGTTGATGTTGTGGGCCCCGGTCATCTCCAGGCCCAGGAAGACGCCCGCCAAGTCCTCGGGGCTGGTCTCCTCGCCGCCCCCCGCCTGGCTTATCCGCCAGTTCTGGCAAAAACGGCAGGCCAGGGTGCATCCCGCAAAAAACACGGTGCCCGAGCCCTTGCTCCCGCTGATGGGCGGCTCCTCGCCGTGGTGCAGTTGGCTGGTGTTCACCGCCGCGATGGCGGCCCTGGCCCGGCAAAAGCCCAGCTCGCCTTCCAGGCGGTTTACCCGACAGCGGCGGGGGCAGAGCGCGCAGGAGCGCAGGGCCTTTTCCAGACGCGCGGCGGCGTGCTCATAGGCCTCCGGAGGGGCGAAAAGCTCGGCGGACATTCATTCCTCAGTCGGACCGGAACATGCGGGGCAGCAGCTTCAACAGACGGCGTAGCCCTGCCGTGCGCCGCTCCAGGCCGTGGCCGTAAAGAAACTCGATGAGGCCCTTGAGGCCCTGGTATTGCTCACGGCTCTGAGGATACCACCACAGGTCCCGCTTGGCCCAAGGCATCAGGTCGTTCACGATGGCCTGCACCTGGGTCATCTCGCCAAAGCCGTCGCGGCCGTGGCTGCGGCCCAGGCCAGAGTTCTTGAAGCCGCCCCAGGGGGCCTCGGCCAGTCCGTGGCTCATGAGGTGGTCGTTTATCATCACCACTCCGGCCTTGATGCGTCTGGCCAGGCGCAGGGCGGCCCGGCGGTCCTTGGACCAAACCGAGCCGGTAAGCCCCAGGTCGCTGTCGTTAGCCAGGTGCACCGCCTGGTCCATGTTGCCCACGGGCATCACCGCGATCACCGGGCCGAAGGTCTCCTCGCGCATCACCCGCATGGAATGGTCCACTTGGGTCAGCACCGTGGCGGGCAAAAAGTTGGGCCCCTTGGCGCAGGCGCTCTGGGCGAAGATCTTGGCCCCGTGGGTAAGGGCGTCGGTGATGTGGGCCTTGACCAGGTCCACCTGGCGGGTGGTGGTCATGGCCCCCAGGTCCACGTTGAAATCGGTGTCGTAGCCCACCCTGAGCGCCCTCACCTTGGCTCCCAGCAGATCCAGGAACTCGCTCGTCACGCTGTGGTGCACGTAGATGCGCTCCACCCCGCCGCAGGTCTGGCCGGTGTTGACCATGCCGCCCCACACCGCCCCGGCCGCCGCCCGCCCCAGGTCCGCGTCCGGGCACACCAGCATGGCGTCGTTGCCCCCCAACTCCAAATTGACCGGGGTAAGGCTGGGGGCGGCCATGGCCATGAGCTGCTTGCCCACCCCCACCGAGCCGGTGAAGAACAGCTTGTCCACCCCGGCCTCCAGCATGGCCGGGCCCGCCTGGCGCCCGGGCAGGTTGAGGCAGGTGAACACTCCCGGCGGCAGACCGGCGGCAGCCAGGCAGCGGCTCAGGGCATGTCCCACCATCTGAGTCTCGCTGGCCACCTTCAAGAGCACGCAGTTGCCCGCCAGCAGGGCGCAGACCACCTCGGAAAAGGGGATGGTGAAGGGATAGTTCCAGGGGCTGATGATGCCCACCACCCCCCAGGGCTGGCGCACCAGGCGGGTGCGCTTGTTGGCCAACAGCCACAGGGCCGGGCCGGGTTTGGCGTCCTTCAGCCATTTAGCCGCCTTTTTGGCGTAATAATCCGCCGCCGCGATGGCGGGCAGCACCTCGGCCACCAGGGCGTCGGTGCGGGTCTTGCCGTTGTCCCTGGCGATCGTCTCGGCCAAAAGGTCGGCGTGGTCGGCCAGATAGTCGCGCACCTTCCTGATGGCCTTGGCCCGCTGCTTGACGGGCGTGGCGGCCCATTGGGGCTGGGCATTGCGGGCGGCCTGGGCCGCGGCGACTACGTCTTCTGGCCCTTGCAGGGGCACCCGGCCCAGCTCTTCGCCGGTGGCGGGGTTAAAGCATATGGTCTGGTCCATGCTCATGACATTCCCTTCCGGCAGGCTCAACCCATCAGCCGGCTGCCCAGGCGGCCGGCGCGCATACGTAGATAGGCCAGGTTTATGGGTAACAGCAGGCGCGGGTCAAAGTTGGGATTGGCCACCCCGGCCAGGGCCGATAGGTAGTGCACGTGGTCGGCCACGCTCATGGTGCAGGACGGGGCGTGCAGCCAGCGGCGTCCCCGGCTGGCCAGGCAGCGGCTAAGGGCCTGGGCGGTCTTGAGGACCATGTCGTTGCTGGGGCGGCGGTGGGGGTTGTGGGCCTCGGGAGGCAGATAGCTGGGCTTTATCACCACCGGTTTGCCGTCGATCTCCCCCTGCCAGGAGGTGCAGGCCCCGGCGAAGAGCACCTTCTCGTCCGGGGCTAGGTTCAGCGGCCCCTCCACCCGGCCCACCACGTAGCGCACCTTGCCCATCTTGCGCTCCACCTCGGGGTCGAAGCCCCGCAAGATGTGCATGGCCTCCTGCAAGGCCCCGGGGCAGCCGCCCCAGCAGTAGTCCCGGGAATGGGCCTCGGGAAAGCTGCCCACGGTGCAGGTGAGCGGGCCGTCCTGGAAGTAGTGGTCCACCCGCTCCAGGCAGAACTGGAAGTTCTCGGTGTGCCGCTGCACCTGATCCAGGGGGAAGTCGCCGCTTATCTCGATCTGGCTGAGGTCCAGGGGCCCCAGGCCCCGCTCACTGGCCATCTTCAGGTGGATGAGTTGGGTGGGGTCCACCCGCACCATGGCACAGCCCACCGCGTCCACCGCGCAGGGGTTGGTGCCCATGACGATGGCCCCCAGGTCGAAGGGGTCGGGGGTGAGCATCATCTTCTGCCCGGCCACGATGCCGTCGATGGCGATGAAGTCCTGGCGGGCCGCCTGGTTCAGGTCGACGATCTTGTGCTCCAGAAAGCTGTTGTGGTCCAGCAGGCGGTGGGAGTCGTCCTGGATGCCGATGAAGTTCTTGAGGCTCAGGGTCATGCGGGTCCAGGGGTGGGCCTTGAACTTGGGCAGGTTGAACAGAAAGTCCGCCTCCACCACCGGCTTGGGCAGATAGATCTCCCGCCGCAGCCCGCCCTGGCCCACGCTCACCCGCTGGTGCGGGGTTTCGTCGAAGTAGTGGGCCTTGGCCCCTTGGCGCCGCAGCACCGCCGGATAGCCCGCCTCGCTGAAGCAGAAGCGGGTGGGCACGGTAATGCCCGAGCGCTCGCCCACCCCCAGTTCGCTTATCTCCGGGCCGCCCACCTTCTTGGCGGCCATGAGCGCGCCTTCCAAAAACTCGGGCCTGGTGTAAGCATAGGGAAACACCTCATAGTGGGCCAGCACCACGTTGGGCTTGATGAGCACCTTGCCCCGGGGCTTCACCCCCAGTTCGGCCATGCCCTCGGCGATGATCCCGGCGATAAGGCCGGGGTCGTAACGGTCGCAGCGCCTGATTATTACCTTGGGCTTCACGGCTTCCCCCTAACCAAAAAGGTCGCCCGGCAGGGCCACCGGCTCTATCAGCTTCGGCCCCTCGCCGGCCGCCGAGTTCACCCGCCGGGACACGGGTTGGGCCTGCATCTCCTGGGCCGCGTAGGGCCTGAGCAGGGTGGCCAGGTCCTCGGGCGAGGCCGCTGGGTCCAGCCAGGCCGCCTCGTCCCCGGTCGAAAGCATCACCGGCATGCGATCGTGAATGGGCTTCACCACCTGGTTGGCCTGGGTGGTAATGATGGTGAAGCTACGGAGCGTGCCGCCCTCGGGCCCGCTCCACTGGTCCCACAGCCCGGCCAGGGCAAAGGGCTCCCGGTCCTTGCGGGCCAGGAAAAAGGGCTGCTTGCCCCCGGCGGCCGGGGCCCACTCGAAAAATCCCTCCGCCGGGATCAGGCATCGGGCGCGGCGAAATGGCCCGCGATAGGCGGGCTTGTCGGCCACGGTCTCGGCCCGGGCGTTGATCATCTTGTAGCCCACCCGCTCATCCTTGGCCCAGGAGGGCACCAGGCCCCAGCGCAGCATCTCGCCGCGCCGCCCATCTTCCCCGGCCAGCACGGCCAGGGCCTCCCGGCCCGGAGCCAGGTTGAAGCGGGGCGCGTACTCGAGCGGCCCCGCGCTGAAGCTGAAACGGTCCTGGTATTCGGCGAGGCTTTTGCTTTGAGTGAAGCGGCCACACATGGTGGCTTATTTGAGCACAGCGGGGGCCGGGAATCAATCGCCCGCCGCGTCCCGGTCAAGATAAAGAACCAGTTCCTCTTGGGGCCGCAGCCGGGCGGCGGGCAGATCAGGGGCCTCGCCACCGCGCAAACGCGCCGCCGCCGGGGCCTTGGCCGCGCCGCTGACCAAAAGCAACACCTGGCGGGCCTGGTTGAGAGCCCACAGGCTAAGGCTCACCCTAGGCACCTGGGGCCGCACGTGGCTGGGCGCGGCCACGGGTATGACCCAAGCATTAGTCTCGCTCAGGCCGGGGCCGCCGGGGAACAGGCTGGCCACGTGGCCGTCCGGCCCCAGGCCCAGGAGGACCAGGTCGAAAGCGGGCCGCCCCTGCTCCGCGAAAAATCCCTTGAGCCGCCACGCATAGTCCTGGGCCGCTTCTTGGGCGGATAGTTGGCCCCGAATGGGATGGACGTTGTCCGGCGGCAGGGACTCGGGCGGGCCCAGGGCCCCCAGCGCCGCGCCCCGGTTGCTGTCCGGGTGGTCGGGGGGAACGCAGCGCTCGTCGCCCCAAAAGAGTTGGGTCTCGGCCCAGGGGAAAGCGGGGTCATGCCCCAACAGGCGGTAGGTCTCCAAGGGGGTGGAGCCACCGGCCAGGGCCAGGCTGAACACCCCGCGCTCATTCACCGCCCGACCCGCCGCGCCCTTTATAAAGGCGGCCGCCGCCTGGGCCAGGGCCTCGCGGTCCGCGAAAACCTCCACCCGCACGGCCTAGCTCACCGGGTAGTTGTAAGGGTGGCCCGGCCAAAGCTTGGCCGCGTCCCGAGGCCCCCAGGTGCCCGCCCGGTAGCGGTGCAGCCGATCGGCCCGGTCGCCGCAGCTCTCGCAGGCCTCCAGCACCGGGTCCAAAAAGGCCCAGCACAGATCCACCCCGTCTTGCCGCCAGAAAAGCATCTGATCACCCAGCATGGCGTCGGCCAGGGCCTTCTCGTAGGCCTCCGTGCCTTGGCGGGCCGCCTGGTCCTGATAGGAAAAATGCAGGCGCACGGTGCGCAGGGCCACCTGAGCCCCCGGCTGCTTGGCCTGGAAGTAAAGGGTGATCTCCTCCTTGGGCTGGATGTCCAGAACCAGGCGGTTGGTCTGAATGTCCTCGCCCAGCACCTGGCGAAACAGGGAATGAGGCACCTCGCGGAAGTGGATCACGATGCGGGTAAGCTTTTCGGTGAGGCGCTTGCCGCTGGTCAGATAGAAAGGCACCCCCTGCCAGCGCCAGTTGTCCACGAACACCTTCATGGTGGCGAAAGTGGGAGCCAGGGAGCTGGGGTCCACCCCCGGCTCGGCCCGGTAGGCGGGCACCGGCTGGCCGTCGATCTCCCCGGCCTCGTACTGGGCCAGCACCAGGTAGTCGTACAAGTCTTTCAGGGGGAAGGGCCTCAGGCTGCGGAACAGCTTGGTGCGCTCATCGCGCACCCGGTTGGCCTCGAACAGCGAGGGCGGCTCGGCCGCCACCAGGGCCAAAAGCTGCATCATGTGGTTCTGGAACATGTCCCGCAGCACCCCGGCCTGCTCGTAGTAGCCCGCCCGGTGCTCCACCCCCAGGGTCTCGGCGGTGACGATGGACACCTGGTCGATGTAGTTGCGGTTCCACAGCGGCTCAAAGATGGCATTGGCGAAGCGGAACATCATGATGTTCTGCACCGTCTCCTTGGCCAGATAGTGGTCGATGCGAAACACCTGGTGCTCGGCGAAGCCCTGGCAGATGGCCCGGTTCAGCTCCCGGCTGGAGTCCAGGTCGCGGCCGAAGGGCTTTTCCACCACCAGCCGCCGCCAGCCCTGCTCCTCGGAGGCCAGGCCCGCCTGGCCCAGGGTGAGGGCCACGGTCTGATACATGGTGGGCGGGATGGCCAGCTCCAGGATGCGGTTGCCCTTGACACCATGCAGGGCGTCCAGCTCGTCCAGGCGGGCGGCTAGGGCGTGGTAGGTTTCCACCTGGTCGTAGACCACCGGGTGGTAGTGCAGGCAGGCGGCGAAGCGCTCCCAGGCGCTCATGTCCAGGCCCCTGGCCTCCACCGCCTGGCGCATCCTGTTCCGGAACTCCTCCCGGCTCATCTCGCTGCGCGCTGCGCCGCAGATATAGAAATGCTCCGGCGTGGCCCCGGAGGCGAAGAGGCGGTACAGGGCTGGCACCAGCTTGCGGCCGGTTAGGTCGCCCGAAGCCCCAAAGATGACCACCGCGCAGTCATCGGGCCGCTTGGGCGTTAGGGGTAGATTGATTCGCTCCTCAGGCATGCTCGCCTCCGTCAGTCGCTTATCTTGACCGCGTGGCCCCCGAACTGGTTGCGCAGGGCGGCCAGGACCTTGTCGCCGAAAGTGTCCTGCTGGCGTGAGCGGAAGCGCTCCATGAGGGCCAGGGTGATCACCGGGGCGCTCACCGCGCTCTCCACCGCCTGTTGCACGCTCCAGCGCCCCTCGCCCGAGTCCTCCACGTAGCCCGCGATGCCCTCCAGGCCGGGCCGCTCCTCAAAGGCCTTTTGCAGCAGCCCCAGCAGCCAGGAGCGCACCACGCTGCCGTTTTGCCACAGGCCGCAGATGGCCTCGAAATCGTGGTGCTCGCTGAAGGGCCCCTGCTTCATCAGCTCGAAGCCTTCGGCGTAGGCCTGCATCATGCCGTACTCGATGCCGTTGTGAATCATCTTCACGAAGTGGCCGCTGCCCACCGGGCCGGTGTGCAGATAGCCGCCGGGCTGGCACAGCGATTCCAGGGCCGGCTCCAGGCGGGCGAAATCATCCGGCGCGCCCCCGGCCATGATGCAGTAGCCCTCGCTCAGACCCCACACCCCGCCGCTGACCCCGGCGTCCATATAGGCGATGCCCTTGGCCCCCAAGAGCGGGGCGCGGCGCAGGTCGTCCTTGTACAGGCTGTTGCCGCCCTCCACCACCAGGTCGCCGGGCTCCAGAATCTCGGCCAGCTCGTCCAAATGGGCATCCACCGCCTCGGCGGGCAGCATGAGCCAAACCAGCCGGGGGGCCCGCAAGGCGTCCTTGAGCCGGGCCAGGCTCTCCACCGGGGTTACGCCGTTTTCCTCGGCGGCCAGGTCCCGCGCCTTTTGGGCGCTGCGGTTGTAGGCCGCCACCTGGTGGCCGCCCCTGGCCAGACGCCTGGCCATGTTCATCCCCATGCGCCCCAGGCCCACCATGCCTATGTGCATCTACCGCCTCCCGCCGCCGGGCCCAAGGCCCGCGCCCGCAAAATTGACTCGTCACCATCTAGAATAACAGACCAGGGCCACGGCCTGGCGAGGCCAAAAACAAACCCGGACGGGAGACGTGCTCCCGTCCGGGTCGTTACTGGCGAGGGTTTGCCTTATTTCTTGATGAGCTCCAGGGCGGTGTCCACCACGTTGTCCAGGTTGAAGCCCAGCTTGTCCATGACCAGGGGTCCGGGGGCGCTCTCGCCGAAGCGGTCCACCCCGATCACCGCGCCCTGGGAGCCGACCCAGCGCTCCCAGCCCAGGGAGACCCCGGCCTCGATGGCCAAACGAGCGGTCACCTTGGGGGGCAGCACCTTGTCCCGGTACTCCTTGTCCTGGGCCTCGAAGATCTCCCAGCTGGGCATGGACACCGCGCGCACCAGCAGGCCCTTGGAGGCCAGCTTCTCGGCCGCGGCCAGGGCCAGGGTCACCTCGGAGCCGGTGGCCATTAAGATAAGCTCGGGAGCGCCGTCGCAGTCTTTGAGCACGTAGGCTCCCTTGGCCACGCCCTTGGCGATGGGGTGGGCCTCCGGGTCCAGGCAGGGCAGCTTCTGGCGGGTGAGGATAAGGGCCACCGGGCCGTGCTTGTGCTTCATGGCCACGCGCCAGGCGGCGGCGGTCTCGTTGCCTTCGGCCGGGCGCAGCACCGTGAAGCCGGGCATGAGCCGAAGCGACATGAGCTGCTCCACCGGCTGGTGGGTGGGACCGTCCTCGCCCACCCCGATGCTGTCGTGGGTGAAGATCCAGATGCTGTGGCAGCCCATGATGGCCGACAGCCGAAGCGCGGGGCGCATGTAGTCGCTGAACACGAAGAAGGTGGCCCCGTAGGGGATCACCCCGCCGTGCAGGGCCATGCCGTTGACCACCGCGCCCATGCCCAGCTCGCGCACCCCGAAGTGGATGTTGCGCCCGCCGGGCTCCTGATTGGCGCGCATGTCGCCGCTGCCCGCGATGAGGGTCTTGGTGCTGGGGGCCAGGTCTGCCGAGCCGCCCACCAAGTTGGGCACCTTGAGGGCCAGGGCGTTAAGCACCTTGCCGCTGGCCGCGCGGGTGGCGATCTTCTCGCCCGCGGCAAATTCGGGGACCTCGGAGTCCCAGCCCGAGGGCAAAACCCCGGCCAGCTCATCCTGCAGGCGGGCGGCCAGCTCGGGATATTCCTTGCTGTAGCGGGCGAAGGTCTTCTGCCAGGCCTCCTGCTGCTCCATGCCCCGCTTCTGGCCGGCGCGGAAAAACTTGAGCGCCTCCTGGGGGATGCAGAAGCTGTCCGGGGAGCAGCCCAGGGTCTTGCGGGTGGTTTCCAGGGCCTCGGCCCCCAGAGGCTCGCCGTGCACGCCCGAGGTGTCGACCTTGGGGCTGCCGTAGCCGATATGGGTGCGCACCGCGATGATGCTGGGCTTGCCGGTCTCGGCCTTGGCCGCCTCCACCGCCCGGGCCATGGCCTCCAGGTCGTTGCCGTCGGCCACCTTCTGGGTGTGCCAGCCGTAGGCCTCGAAACGGGCCATGGCGTCTTCGGTGAAGGTCAGCTCGGTGCCGCCCTCGATGGAGATGTGGTTGTCGTCATAGAGATAGATGAGCTTGCCCAGGCCCAGGGTGGCGGCCAGGGAGGCGGCCTCGCTGGCCACGCCCTCCATCAGGTCGCCGTCGCTGACGATGGCGTAGGTGTAGTGGTCGATCACGTTGAGGCTGGGGCGGTTGTAGGTCTGGGCCAGGAAACGCTCGGCCAGGGCCATGCCCACGCCCATGCCGAAGCCTTGGCCTAGGGGCCCGGTGGTGGCCTCCACGCCGGGGGCCACGCCGTACTCGGGGTGGCCGGGAGTCTTGCTGCCCCACTGGCGGAAGTTCTTGAGGTCTTCCAGGGAGAGGTCGTAGCCGGTCAGGTGCAGCATGGCGTAGAGCAGGGCCGAGCCGTGCCCCGCGCTGAGCACGAAGCGGTCCCGGTTGGCCCACTGGGGATCGGAGGGGTTGTAGTGCATGAAGCGGGTCCACAGCAGATAGGCCATGGGGGCCGCGCCCAGGGGCATGCCGGGGTGGCCGCTGTTGGCCTGCTCGACCATGTCGGCGGCCAGCATGCGGATGGTGTTTACGGCCAACTGCTCCATATCCTTGTCGCTCATTACGCCTCTCCCGAGGTTCGGGTGCAGAAAACAGCGCCACGCCCGGCCTGGGCGGCCGGCAGGCATTTTCCCGGATTATGCTTATCGCCCAACGCCGGATGCAGGACCCGGCTCCCCAAGACTATGCCAAAGATTTGGCGGTGACAATAGCCATTGGCGGCCCATGGCTAAAGGGCTCACGGGAAGCCGCCCGTGGGAAGCCCGTGGGCATCAAGTTCCGTGCGAGGCCCTCAGGCGGATGGTCAGCCCTTAAGTTCGGCCGGTTCCATGATCTGGATGTTCTTCATTTTCAGGAACTCGTGGAAGCCGATCAGGCGAACCCCGTCATATTCCAGGTACATCGCCTGGGCCGGGCAGTTGTTGAGGCACCCGAAGCACATAACGCAGGCCTCCTGGTTCACGGAGTGATTCGCCAAGTCTATGGCTTGGGCCGGGCATTTTTCCACGCAGGTCCCGCAAGCGATGCACTTGTCCTTCAGGATGTAATGCTTTTCAATGGAGCGCTTGGTCCACCATATCGGCCCAAAATAGGTGGATATCTCCCGCAGGGTGATTTTCTTGGAAAATTCGGCGGGCTGCCCCTTGGCAACCTGCTCAAGGATATGCAGGGCGTATTGCCGCACCTGTTCATAGGTTTGCCGGTCCGGCAGGTTCTGATTCTTCCAGGGGGTTTTATTGATCTTGTCTCCAGCCCACGACAGGGGGTAGGAGCCGATGTTCATGAAGGCCTTCTGGGTCATGGGCACCCCGTTTTTTTGCACCAGGCACTCCAGGATGGAGCAGGCCGCGTTGTGCTGGTTGCCCTCCGGGCCTCCGAAGCTGACGTAGGCGGCCACGGGCATGCCCCCCAGATCGGGCAAGGATCGAACCCATTGCTGCACAAAGGATGGAGCGTCGTAATAAAACACCGGCGCGCCGACCACCAGGAGGTCGTAGCTTGCGGCGGTCTTTTGATCTATCTCCCGCAGGTCTCCGGCCGTAACCTTTATTCCGGCCTCCTGCATGGTTTTGGCCATCAAGCGGCCATACCTGCGGGTGCTGCCGGTTTGGCTGTACCAGACCACCAAGGCGCGGTTCACTTGCCTCGTTTTCATGGGAACCTTGGCCCGTATGGTATCCAGGCAGGCGCAACCGGCAACCGTGGGCACGGCCAACACCGCCGAGGCCATGACGCTTTTTTTCAGAAAAGTCCTGCGATCATCCATGACAATTTCCTTGGAGCGCGCCCCAAAGCCATAGGTGCGCTGGGACCAACCAACCTAGCGGGCCATGGCCTCGGTGGTGGCCTGGGTGATCAGGTCCCGGATTTTCGAGTATTGCGCGGGCCCCAGCTTGCGGGTGTCCAGGGCCAGGTAGAGGAGCTTGCCCTTCGGCCCCACCAACAGAAAGCTGGAGCCGTCCTCGGGCAGGCCGTAGGCTTGGCGCATGGAGCCGTCCCAGTCGCCATATACGGTGAGGCCCTCTTTTTGGCTCGCCTCCTTCAGGCCGTCGGCCCAGAAGCCTTTGGTAAACCAGTTGGCCGGGGAGCAGTCCACCACCGCCACCCGCGCCACCGACTTCTGTATCTCCGGCGGCTGCTCATCGAAAAAGCGGTTCAAATCCTCTTTGAGGGCCCGGCCGCGCTCCACCTGGTCCTTGCCCTCATAGAACACCACCACCACCTTGCCCCTCAGGCCCGCCAGGGTGAGCGCCTGCTCCTCCCCTGGGCTCACCTTGAAATCCGGGGCCGCCTGGCCCACGGCCAAGCCCCCGGCCAGGGCCAGGCCCGCCCACAGGGCGGCCACCAGCCCCAGCCCCATCGTCCTAAGCCATATCATGTTCTGATCCCCCAAGCCGTATCAGCGGCTGGAGAACAGCTTGTTGAAGCGCATCAGCAAGGTGATGTCCCCCTCGGTCTGGTACTTGCCGCCCATGAAGGCGGCCTGGCCGTCCAGGCGGCCCTGGGAGATATCCAGCCACACCTGGGCCGGGGCCTTGATCACCAGGTTGGGCCGGGCCGCCGGGCCCTCCACAAAGGCGCACTTTCCTTCGGCGATGTCCAGATGCGCCACGAACTCCTCACCCCCGCTGATGTTGAACTGCACCGTGGCCTTGAGGTCCCCCGCCTCCTGGGGATTGAGGCCCAGGGGCATCATCTCCAGAAGCTCACGGCAGGTGGAGGCCATCTGAGGCCCGGGCGCGGCCTCCCGGGGCTGTGGCGCGGGCGGCGGGGTGGCGCCCCCCTTGCGGGCCTTGCGCTCGGCGATCATCTGCTTGATCCAGGCGTCCCGGGCCTCGTTGCCCCTGCCCTCCACCGTGGACCACTTTTGGTTAACGTACTGCTCGAACCCCTGGTAGAAGCCCTTGTCCTCCCAGTGGCGGTAATCGGCCTTCATAACCTCGTCCTTGTGGTTCTTCACCAGCCAACCCATGTGCAGGTAGAAGAACAGATCCTGGCTGGTCACGGGGTAGCGCCTCTTTTCCTTGACCGCCCGGGCCAGGTCGCGGGCCAGGTCCTGGGCCCTGGCCTCGACCGCCTCCTTGCCCAGGAAGGCGCCGGGGCCGGTGGCCATGGCGGTGAGGGTGCCCACCGAAAAGGCCCCGTACACATGCAGCAGGCCCGCCAGATAGTCTGCCACCTCCACCTCTTGGAAGGCGGCGGCCACGCTGATGGCCAGGCCGGGCTTGTAGGTGTCCCGGGGCTTGTGCCCCCAACCCAGGCTGCGGTCGATGAAGGTTTTCATCTGGGCGGTGACATGCAGGAAGTAAACCGGCGAAGCCAGGATTATGCCGTCGGCGTCCAGCAGCCTTTTCACCAGGCCCCGGTGCTCGTCGGGTATCCAGCACGTGCCCTTTTCCAGGCACAGGGCGCAGCCGGTGCAGTAGTCGATCTCCTTGTCGTGCAGGGTGATGACTTCCAGGGCCAACCCCTCGGCCTCCAGGGTGGGGCGCAGCATCTCGATCATCTGCGAGGTGTTGCCGATACCCCCGTGGGGCGAGCCGTTAATGGCCACGATAGTTTTTTGTCCAGACATGGTTTCCTCCCGGATTGGGCGCGGCGCGGGGGCCGGCGCGGGGGTCGGGGCAGAGATCAAGGCAGGAGATTCCTCGGCGGAGAGGGGTTCAACCCCAGCGGCCACCGGCTCCAGGCCCAGCTTGCGTTGGTAATGGGCGGGATAATTCTTGGTAAAGGGCAGCCCGATGCCCAGCATCAGGGACACCGGTATGACCCCGGTGCACAAGGCCTGGGCCAGGGGCCCCTTGAGGGCGGGCAGCAGGGCGGCCAAGGTGGCCACCAGCGCTGCGGCCAAAAACAGCAGGCACCACACCAGGGTCATGTTGCGGTTGATGCGCTTGAAGATGTCGGTCTGCCACACCGCCTCGGGGGTGGTGCGCTTGGCAAAGGCCTCGGTAAAAGGCGGCGCGCCAAAGGCCCAGGGCAGGCTGGCCCCGGCCAGGAGCATCCAATAGACCCAGGCGATGGGCCCGGCGGCCACCGCCCGGCCCAGGCCCGTGGGCCACAGCCAGAACCCGGCCGCCGCGAGGAGCACAAAGGCCCCGAAGCTCAAGCTTATGGCCGTGGCCCGGCCCGCCCGGCGCAGGGGAATCAGGGCGGCCAGGCACGCCGCCAGCATGACCAGCGACAGCCACCGGGCGGTGGCCAGGGGCCACCCGCTCGCCTCGCCCCCGGCGATCAGGATCACCGAGGCCGCGATGGGCGCAATGCTCGCCAATCCCCAGCGGCGCTCAGGGTTCATGAGAGCATCTCCTCGTCCTTAAGGTGACGCGCACCGGCCACCCGGTGCTGGAACAGGCGGTCGATCACATAGCCCCGCGTGGCCCGGGCCGCCTGGGTCAGGGCCAGGGTGACCTCGGCGTCGGCCGTGGGCGGCAGGTCCTTGGTTATGCGCGAACGCAGAGCCATCTCCTCGTCCACGATCTTGGAGCCCAGGCGGTGGTAAAAGGCCAGATCCTCCGGCCCCACCCCCCGGCCCAGAGCCCCGGCCAAAAGCCGTCCCATGGCCAGGTCCTGCTGGTCGAAGCGCCCCGGTTCCAGGGGCAACAAGAGCCCGGCTTCCTGGAAGGCCTCCAGGGCCTTGCGGCCCAGGCCGCTCTGGCGCATGAACTCCTGCTTGTTCAGCAAGGGCCCCTGCTCCCTTCCGAACACCTCCTGACCCAGGGCGATGAGGGCCTCCGGGTCCTGGCCCTGGGCCTGGGCCTCCAGGATGACCCTTATCTTGCCCAGCGGCAGGCGGTGCTGGTTCTGCATGCGCTTGATGAGCTGGGCCAGATCCACGCAGGACTCGTCGTAGTAGGCCATGTTGGGGCTGGTCTTCACCGGCGGGGGCAAAAGCCCTTGCTCCACATAGAAAAGGAGCGTGGACTTGGGCAGGCCGGTGGCGGCCATGAGTTGATTCATGCGCAGGCCCAGGGCGGCGGGCTTGTCCGCGGGCGATTTTGGTGCCGACTGTTTGCTTGTTTTGCTCATGAGCCCAGGCTAGGCCGGGCCGAGCTTTTATGTCAAGTAAAAAGTGCCACCTTACACTTTTGGCTATTGGCAGCCATTCTCACCCCGCAAGCACACTTGCCAGGGGAGAGTGGCGGAGATACCATGGTGCCGGAGGTAAACCGGCCATGGGCCTTATGGGCAAGTTGAAATACGCGGCGGGCGCACTGCTGCTCTGCGCCCTGCTCCTGGCCCCGGCCGGGGCCGAGGCCCTGACCAAGGTGAGCCTCCAGTTGCAGTGGGTGCACCAGGCCCAGTTTGCCGGTTTCTACCTGGCCCAAGACCTGGGCCTGTACCGCAAGGCCGGGCTGGAGGTTGAGATTCGCCCCGGAGGGCCGGGCATCGAACCCCTGAGCGAGTTGGCCACCCTGCGCTGCGACTTCGCCCTTTCCTGGCTTTCCGAGGCCCTAGTCATGCGCTCCAAGGGGGTGGACCTGGTCAACCTGGCCCAACTGGTGCAGCGCTCGGCCCTGATGCTGGTGGTGTTCAACGACAGCGGCATCCGCACCGTCAAAGACCTGGACGGCCGCCGGGTGGGGTTGTGGCAGCGCCAATTCGCTGCCCCGCCCCGGGCCCTGTTCGCCAAGCTGGGCATCAGCGTGAACGAAGTCAGCCAGAACGTGTCCATGGCCCCCTTCCTGCAAAGGGCGGTGGACGCGGCCACGGCCATGCTCTACAACGAGTACCACCAGCTCTACCAGGCCGGGGTGGACCGCGACGAGATCACGATTTTCGACTTCGCCGAGCAGGGGATGAACTTCCCCGAGGACGGCCTTTACACCCTGGAAGACACTTGGCGGGACCGCCCCGAGGTATGCAAGGCCTTTGTGCGGGCCAGCCTGGAGGGATGGCGCCGGGCCTTCGTGGAGCAGGAGTTGGCCCTGGCCTCGGTAATGAAGCGGGTGAACGCGGCCAATCTGGCCAGCAACCCGGCCCACCAGCGCTGGATGCTCAAGAGCATGAAAGACCTCTACACCCACCGGGTGGGAACCGTGCTCATGGGCCAGCTTTCGCCCTATGACCTGTTGCAGGTGAACCGGGTCCTGGTGGCCCAAGGATTCATCCCCGAGCCCATAGAGGCCAAGGGGTTCGTGGCCGAGGCCTGGAGGCAGCCGTGAGCAGCGAAGGACTGAAACCGCGCTGGCTGCGCCTCAGGGCCCGCTTCGTCATCTTCGTGCTTTCCGGGGTGGCGGTGGTGGCCGCGGCCATGGCCATGGTCAGCCACCTGGAGGCCTCCCACGCCCTGCTCAACTCCAGCCAGGAGCAGTTGCTGGACCTGGCCTCCTCCCAGGCCGCCGAACTGGCCCGCCGCCTGGAGAAGGTGAGCGCCCCGGCCCGCAACCTGGCGGTGACCCTGGAGGTGGTGGGCGTGGCCAGCGAAGAGATGGCCAACGAGTTGGTGAGCCAGAATCTGGTGGCCAACCCCCGGGTCTACGGCATGGCCCTGGCCCTGGCCCCCTATTCCTTCTCCCCTGACCGCCGCGTCTTTTCCTCCTATGCCTACCGCTCGCCCCAGGGGCTCAAGGTCACCGACCTCAACAGCCCGGCCTACGACTACCCCAGCCAGAATTGGTACCTGGTGCCCGCCCTGCTGGGGCGGGGGGTGTGGAGCGAGCCCTACTTCGACGAGGGCGGCGGCAACATCCTCATGTCCACCTACTCCGCGCCCATGGTCAAAAAGGGCAAGGTGCTGGGGGTGGTCACCGCCGATGTCGACCTGGGCTACCTGGGCCGGGAGGTGCGTTCCCTGGCGGTGACCGAGGGAGGCTACGCCTTTCTCATAACCCACCAGGGCAACTTCCTGGCCGGGCCCCGCGACGAGTTGGTCATGCGCCAGAGCATCTTCTCCCTGGCCGAGGAGCTGAACAACCCCAAGCTGCGCCAGTTGGGCCGGCGCATGATTCGCGGGGCCAGCGGGGTGGTCAAGATAAAGGACCCCATCAGCAAGCGGGACGCCTGGCTGGCCTACGCCCCGGTGAAAGGGGTTGGCTGGAGCTTTGGGGTGGTGGCCCCGGAGGACGCGGTGCTGGCCCCGGTGAACGACCTCACCCGCCATCAGGTCTACTTCGCCCTGGGCGGCCTGGCGATCATGGGCATCGTGGTGCTGATCATGGTGGTGGGCCTCACCAAGCCGGTGAAGATGCTCACCCACGGGGCCAAGCGCCTGGCGGGCGGCGACCTGCTCTGCAGGGTCACCGGCATTCGCCCCGGCGACGAGGTGGGGGAGTTGGCCCACACCTTCAACACCATGGCCACCGACCTGCACGCCCACGTGGAGGAGCTAAAGCGCAAGAAGCAGGAGTTGGAAGACAGCCTGCACCGCATCGAGCTTTTGGAGAACATCCAAAACACCCTTAGCAAGTTCGTGCCCACCTCGGTGAAGGCGCGCATCGACGAGGCCCCCGAGGCCCCGGACCTGAACAAGCGCGAAACCGACGTGTCGGTGCTGTTCCTGGATGTGGCCGGCTACACCAAGATGAGCGAGCAGGTCAACGGCGAGGACATGAACTTCCTCATCGAGCGCTACTTCTCCAGCTTCCTGGACGACATCTACCAAAACCACGGCGACATCAACGAGACCGCCGGGGATGGCCTGATGATCATCTTCCAGGACGATGACCCGGTGCAGCACGCGATTAACGCGGTGAACACCGCCCTGGCCGTGGGAAGCAAGGTGGCCAAGGTCAACCAAGAACTGGCCGGACGCTTCCAGCCGGTGTCCATCAACATCGGGGTGAACTCGGGCACCGCCTTGGTGGGCAGTTCGCGCTTCGAGGGCATCGCGGGCACCCGCTGGACCTTCACCGCCAGCGGCTCTGTGACCAACAACGCGGCGCGCATCGGCGCCCTGGCAACCGAGGGCAAGATATTCATCGGCCCGGAGACCGCCAAACGGGTGGGGGACCGCTTCGAGCTCACGAGCATCGGCCCCCAACGCCTGAAGAACGTGGCCGAGGCCATCGAGGTGTTCCAGGTTTTGGGAGTCAAGGGTGCCTAGGCTAGATCGCAGCCGGGTCCCTTACTTGCCCCACAGATCCTCCAGGCGCTGGTCCCGGCCGCAGCTCCAGCGGTAATACTTGTAGCGGATGGGGTTCTTCAGGTAATAGTCCTGATGGTAGTCCTCGGCCGGGTAAAAAGGCCCGGCGGGGACTATCTCGGTCTGGATGGCCCCCAGCTTGCCGCTTTTTTCCAGGCGCTGCTTGGATTCCAGGGCCAGGCGCTTCTGCTCATCGTCATGAAAAAAGATGGCAGTGCGGTACTGGTTGCCCACGTCGCAGAACTGGCGGTCCTTGACCGTGGGGTCGATGTTGCGCCAGAACACCTCAAGCAGCTGGGCGTAGCTGATCTTGGCAGGGTCGTAAACCACCTTGAGCGCCTCGGCGTGGCCGGTGCCCCCGGCGGAGACCTCCTCATAGGTGGGGTTCTTCAGGTGGCCGCCGGTGTAGCCGGAGGTGGTGGAGATCACCCCGTCCAGCTTGTCGAAGGGCGGCTCCATGCACCAGAAGCAGCCGCCCGCGAAGGTGGCCGTGGCCGTCTTGCCTTGTTTGTCGCTCATATTCTTCCCCATGGCCGTGGCGGCCATAAGCACGCTTGCCGCCAAAATGACGGCCCACAGCCAACGCTGGTTCAAGTTGCGCAAGGTCATTCCAACCTCCTCGCGATTCACCCTACCCTTTTAGGATAGGTTCTTATCAAGCGCGAAGCAAACTCGCGTGGCGTATTGGGGTGATTTTCAGGGGAAGGGATTCAGCGGGATTCCAGGTCGTCTTCGTCCAACTCACGTTCGCAGGCGGGGCAGCGCTCTATCTCTTGGTCGCCAGGCCCGAGAAAGCGGCAACGCCAGCCGTCCGCCCCGTGCAGGTATTCGATCCAGATTTCCTGGCCGCAGGGGCAGTAACCCACGCCGCTGTAAATCATGCGGATTTCTCGGCAGGCGTGGTGGGCCCTAGAATTCAACGCCCTTTTGGGCGGGCACCCCGTTGTCGGCGTGGTGCCGCCAGGGGTCCATGACCGTGACCATGTCGGCCAGTTCCATTATCTCTTGGGGACAGCCCCGGCCGGTGAGCACCAGGTGCAACCGGGGTGTTTTATTCTTGATCAGCTCGGCCACCTCGGCAGGGTCCACGAAGCCCATGGTCATGGCGTTGTTTATCTCGTCCAGGATGATCAGGTCCCAGTTGCCCGAAGCCACCTCGGCCCGGGCCATGTCCCAGCCCCGCTGGGCCGCCTCCTGGTGGGGGGCGCGGTCGGTGCCGGGCATGATCAAGCCCAGCCCAGTGGCCCTTATCTCCACCCCCGGCAGCTTGGCGGCGGCCTCGAACTCGCTGTAGCCCTTGCCGCTCTTGATGAACTGGATGATGAGGATGCGCCAGCCGTAGCCCGAGGCCCTGAGGGTCAGCCCCAGGGCGGCGGTGGTTTTGCCCTTGCCGTCGCCGGTGTTGATCATCACCAGGCCTTTGCGCTGCGCCATGATGTCTCCGTGGGTTTGGTTTATGGGGCTAACCACACATACGCTGGGGGATGCGCGGTGTCAAGCTCGCGCCGTACGACCGCGCCGATGGCGGGGCGACCCCGGCCATGGCACAAATAAGAAGGGAAAGAACGAGTCCTTAGAACAGGTCCCAGATTTCCATCTGTTTGCGCAAAGTCTTGATGAACTGCTCGGTGCGGCGCTTGAGGCGGTTCTCCAGGATGCGCACCACGCCTTCCATCACCTGATAGCCCATGGTGTGGTCGCTATCCATGACCTCCTTAAAAGCCGCGCCCTTGACCACCAACACCTCGCAGGGCTCGGCGCAGGCGGCCTGGGAGGTGTAGTCCAGGCCCAACAGGGAGGACCAGCCAAAGGAGTAGCCGGGCTTCACCGCGCCCAGGGAGATGGTCACCGCCGGTGATATGTCCACCTTCAGCAGCACCTTGCCGGTCAGAAGCATGAAAAAGTTGTCCGCTGCCTGGCCCTGCTCAAAGACGGTGTCTTTTTCTTCAAATTGTTTTAACTGGGTCAGGGGGGCCAGCCTCTCCAGCATCTGCCTTTCCAGATTTTGAAGCAGGTAGATTTGTTTCACTTCATCGACCGAAGCCATGGCTTCTCTCCTTCAAAGGCTCGAATGGTTGGTTCTTTAGTAGCCTTTCTTCTATCTTACGCCAAAAGGTAGAGCACAATCAGCATTACCGCCGCGGCCAAGGCTCCCACGCCCACCGGCAAGGCTCCCCGGGCGAAGCCGCGCTCCAGGGCCCGCTTGCGCTGCTCCAGGGGCCAGCCGCGCACCTTGAACAGCCACCACACCGGCACCAGCACCAGCTTGGACATTATCGCCGGAGCCTGGCGGGCGAAGCGGTTGACCGCCCCGGTGGCGCCGTTCACCAACCAGCGGTCGCTGGCCGCGTTGATGCCGCCCAGACCCCAATCCACCAGCCGGTAAAAGGCGCGGCCGCCCTTGCGGTAGAACCAGTCGAAGTCCAGGTTGATGGCCCGGATCTCGGCCGGATAGTAGCCGGAGTAGATCAGGAGCACGAAGGCCAGGGCTCCGAAGAGCAGCAGCTGGAGCTGGCCCACCACGTGGGCCCCTGTGTAGGGGGCGTAGTCCACCGGGAAGGGCAGGATGTTGTACAGCGGCTGAGGGAAGATGCCGATGCCCAGGCAGAAGAAGGCGGCGATGCCCATGGCCCAGGTCATGTTCCAGGGCGGGTCGCTGGCCCTGATTCCCGAGTCGTGGCCGAAAAAGGTGAAGTAAGGCACCTTGATGCCCGCGTGGTCGATGACGCCCACCGAGGCGAACTGGAGCATGAACCATATGGTGGTCAGGTGTTGCAGGCCGGCCGCGCTGACGATCATGGACTTGGACACGAAGCCGCTGAAAAGGGGGAAGGCGCTGATGGAGGCCGAGCCCACCATGCAGAACACGGCGGTGAGCGGCATGGTCTTGTACAGCCCGCCCAGATCGGTGCAGCGGCTGCGCCCGGTCATGGTGAGCACGCTACCAGCGGCCATGAACAGCAGGGCCTTGTAGAGGATGTGGCAAAAGGCGTGGCTGACCGTGCCGTTGATGGCCAGGGTGGTGCCGATGCCGATGCCGCACATCATGTAACCCACCTGGTTCATCAGACTGTAGGAGAGCACCCGGCGGATATCGTTTTCCAGCACCGCGTAGAAGATGGGGAAGATGGTCATTATCGCCCCCACCCAGATCAAGACCTCGGCCCCGGCAAAGGTGCGGCACATGAGGTACACCGCGCTCTTGGTGGTGAAGGCGCTCAGGAAGACGGCCCCGGTGGGGGTGGCCTCGGGGTAGGCGTCCTTGAGCCAGGGGTGCAGGGGCGGGATGGCGGCGTTCAGGGCGATGCCCAGGAAGATGAGCCAGGCCGCCGCGCCCTCCAGCTTGAGCGCTCCGATGGCGATGGGCCCGCCCCCGGCCAACAGCAGCATGATGCCCGCAAAAAGCAGCAGCCCGCCGAACAGGTGCACCAGGATGTAGCGCAGAGCCGCCGCCCTGGCCGCCGGGGTGCGCCGGGCCAGGATCAGGAAGGTGGAGGCCACGGCCATGAATTCCCAGTACACGTACAGGCTGAACCAGTCGCCGCACAGGGTGACCCCCAAGGCCCCGCCCGCGTAGATGAGCGCCGCGCTGTGCTGAAGGTCGTCCTCCACTTTGAGGGCGAACAGGAAGCCGATCACCGAGATGATCAGGAAGATGTAGGCGAACACCCGGCTCAGGCGGTCCAGCTTCATCAGGACGATCTGGTAGTCCAGGAAGCTGAAGCTCCAGTAGGTGCCCAGGGGGGTGTTGTACAGCAGATACAAGGCGAACAGAGGCAGGGCCAGCATGAAGGCCTGCTTGAAGCGCTGGGGCAATAGCGGCACCAGGGCCGCGCCCGCCAGGAACAACAGCGCCGGAGGCAGGCCGCTAATCATAGTAGTCCTCCCGGCGCTTGATGATCCGGCGCAGGGCCTTGGCCAATACGATCAGCGCCAGGTAGCACAGGAAGCCGTAGACCGCGTAAAACTCCGGAGCGTTCTCCCAGGAAAAGTGGCCGTGCTTGGAGATGAAAAAGTCGGCCACCAAAAGCCCGGCCAGGAAGACGTACAGGCATATGAGCAGGCGCTTTACGTTGACCGCCTTGTCGAATATCTTCAGCTCGCGCATGACCGCTCCTTAACCCACGACTCCGGTCAACACCAGCACCAGGTAAACCGCCGCCACCCCCACCAGCGCCCACAGCACCGGCCGGTAGCCTGGCTCGGCGTCGTGCTTCAGTTCGCGCAGCTCGCCTTGCTCCATGCTCAGCCTCCGAACAGACTGGCCACGGCCATCTGGGCCAGGCGCAGGAATGGTTGGGGATAGAAGAACAACACCAGGGAGCAGGCGGCGGTGATCAATGGCGGCACCCAGGCCGCGGCCGGGCCCTCGTCGCGGCCCTCGGCCCAGGCCGCCTCGGTGGGCGGCTTGAAATAGGCCCGGTAGACAATGGGCAAAAAGTAGGCCGCGTTCAAAAGCGAGCTGACCAACAGCACCACCAGCAGGGCCACGGACCCGGCCTGCAAACAGCCCAGGGCCAGGTACCACTTGCTGATGAACCCGCCGGTGGGGGGCAGGCCGATGACGCTGAGGCTGCCCACCAAGAAGGCGGCCATGGTCCAGGGCATGCGCTTGCCGATGCCGGTCATCTCGCTGATGTTTTTTTTGCCGGTGGCCACGAAGATGGCCCCGGCGCACATGAACAAGGTGATCTTGCCGAAGGCGTGCATGGCGATGTGCAGGGTGCCGCCGGTCATGCCCTTGGGGCTGAGTAGGGCCAGGCCCAGCACGATGTAGCTGAGTTGGCCGATGGTGGAAAAGGCCAGGCGGCGCTTGAGCCCGTCCTGGCTCAGGGCGATCAAGGAGGCCACGATGATGGTGAAGGCCGCCACCCAGGCCACGGCCAGGCCCAGGTCCAGGCCCCTGAGCAGGTCCACTCCGAAGACCCCGGTGATGATGCGCAGGATGGAGAAGACCCCCACCTTGACCACGGCCACGGCGTGGAGCAAGGCGCTGACCGGGGTGGGAGCCACCATGGCCGCGGGCAGCCAGGAGTGCACCGGGATGATCCCGGCCTTGGCAAAGCCGAAGATGAACATGAACAACAGCACCCCGGCCATGACCGGGCTCACCTTACCGGCCAGGAAGCCGGTGGGCGAAAAGGCCAGGGTGCCGGCCTGCTGGTAGGCGATGATCATGGCCGGCAGGGCCAGGGCGATAGAGGTGCCCATGATGTAGAAGAGGTATTTGCGCCCCGAGGAGCGGGCCTCGGGGTCCTGGTGATGGGTAACCAGGGGATAGGTGGCCAGGGAGAGCATCTCGTAGAAAAGGTACATGGTGAACAGGTTGGCGCTGAAGGCCACCCCGATGGTGGCTGAGAGCGCCACCGCGAAGAAGCAGAAGTAGCGGGTCTGGGAGTGCTCGTCCAGGCCGCGCATGTAGCCGATGGAATAGGCGCTGGTCACGATCCACAGGCTGGAGGAGACCAGGGCGAACAGCAGGCCGAAGGCGTCCACCTTCAGGGCCAAAGGCGCGCCGGGCAGCACCGGGGCCAGGGTGATGCCCACCTCCTTGCCCGCCATCACCAGGGGCAGCAGCGAAGCCACCAACAAGAGCTTGATGCCCGCGGCGATGAAGGTCACCGATTCCCGGGCGTTGGGCCTCTTGCGGCACAGGATGATGAAAGGCACCGCGGCCAGGGAGACCAGCACCGCCAGGAGCGGGGTTATGGAGTGCATCACCACCACGCCCCTACCCCAGCCCCGCCGGGATGATGGGCAAAATTATCTTCTCCACCAGGGGCCCGGTGGCCAGGCCCAGGGCCACCAGCCCCAGGGCGGCGGCCATCAGCGGCAGCAGCATGGACAGCGGGGCCTCGGCCAGGGCCACCGCCCCGCCGTGCTCCCCGTGGCCCTCGTGCCCGCCGTGGCCGTGGCTCATGGGCTCGAAAAAGGCGATCTCGAAGATGCGGAAGAACAGCACCACGTTGACCAGGCTGGAGAAAAGCAGGGCGATCACGAATCCCCAGTGCCCCGCCTCCAGGCCGCCCCGGATGAGGTACCACTTGGAGAAAAAGCCGCAAAAGGGCGGCACCCCTATCATGGCCAGGGCCCCGGCGGCCAGGGCGGTCATGGTCCAGGGCATCTTCTTGAACAGGCCCTGCAAGTCCTCGAAGGCGGTGCCCCGGGTCTTCTGGTAGATGCAGCCCGCGGCCAAGAACACGCAGAAGGTCATCACCGCGTCGTTGATGATGTGCAGGATGGCCCCGGTCATGGCCAACTTGTTGCCCAGCCAGGCCCCGCCCACCATGTAGCCCACCTCGGCCACCACGATGTAGGCCAGCATGCGCTTGAGGTCCCGCTGGCCCAGGGCCAGCAGCGCCCCGGCCACCATGGCCGCCACGGCCAGCCACACCACGAACTGGCTGAGCGCCACCTCTTGCAATATGAACTCCACGGTGAACACCGAGATCATCACCCGGATCATCACGTAGACCATCACCTTGGTCATCAGCGGGGCCAGCAGCGAGGCCGCCGGGGACGGGGCGAAGCCGTAGGCGTTGGGCAGCCAGGCGTGCAGGGGGAAGAAGGCCATCTTCATCCACAGCCCCACCAGGGTGATGGCAAAGGCGGCCAGCAGGGCCAGGGAGCCGTAGAGCGGGGTCAGCAGCTTGGCCAGGTCGGCCATGTTCAGGCTGCCGGTGACGATGTAGAGGTAGCCCACCCCCAGCAGGTAGAAGCTGGCCCCGATGGTGCCCAGGAACAAATAGTTCAGACTGGCCAAGGGAGCCCGCCCTCCCCCCAGGCCGATAAGGGCGTAGCCGGTGAGGGAGGTTATCTCCAAAAGCACGTACAGGTTGAAGGCGTCGCCGGTGACCACCATGCCCAGCATGCCGGTGACCGCCAGGACGTAGAGGGTGTAAAAGGGCCCGATCTTTTCGGGGTAGTCGGTCATCACCGCGCGGTAGCTGGCCGCCAAGTTGAACAAAGCCACCCAGGAGACCAGGGCGGCCACCACCGCGTTTAGGTTGTCCACCTGGTAGACGATGCCCCAGGGCGGAGCCCAGCCGCCCAGGCGGTAGGTCACCGGGCCGCTGGTCAAGACCTGGGCCAGCAGGCCGGTGGAGGCGGCGGCGGAGATACCCAGTCCCAGGAGAGCAAAGGGCAGGCACAGACGGGGGCGCAGCCAGCCGGCCACGCTGACCAACAGCGCGCACAGCAGGGGGCCTATCACCACCAGGGCTGGGTATTGCTCGCTCATGACTCCCTTAGCTGCTCGAGTATCTCGTCTTCCTCCAAGGTGCGGTGGCGCTGGTGAATCCTGATCACCAGGGCCAGGGCCACCCCCAGGGTGGCCACCGAGACCACGATGGCGGTGAGCATCAAGACGTGGGGCAGCGGGTTGATGTAGTCCGCCGCCCGCACCGCCGCCTCATGGCCATGGCCCGAACCGTGTTGCAGGATGGGGATGGTGGCCCCGTATTTGGCGCCGATGGAAACATAGAACAGGATGATCGCGGTCTGAAAGATGTTCATGCCCACGATCTTCTTGACCAGGTTGTTCTTGGCGATCATGGCCCACAGGCCGATCATCATCAGGGCGATGTAGACCCAGTAGTTGTACTTGGTGAGAAACAGCGGGATGTATTGCTCCATGCCTACAACCCCTGGTCCAGCCTGCCCTCGGAGGCCAGGTTCTTATAGATCAGCACCATGGTGGCCATCACCGCCAGGCCCACCCCCACCTCCACGAAGAAAATGCCCAGGCTGCGCGCGGCCACAGGGTCAACCATGAGTATGGGGGCAAGGGCGGCGTAGTCCAGGAAGTTGCCTCCCATGGCCAGGGCCAGGGCGCCCACCCCGGCGTAGATGAACACCCCTATGGCGCTCATCAGGCCGGTGGCCACCTCCCTCATGCGCAGGGAGGCGGTGCGCAGGTCCCAGGAAAGGGCCAGCAGGATCACGCTGGCCCCCAGTATCACCCCGCCCTGGAAGCCGCCGCCCGGGCTGTGGTGGCCGTGGGCGATGACGTACAGGCCGAAGAGTTGGATAAAGGGGATGAGCAGACGGCATACGTTCATGACGATGAGGTCGTGGGGGGTCCAGTCATCGTCGATGCGCTTGAACACCTCTGGCGCGGGCTCGGTGTCCGGGGCCTGGCTCATCTCCACGATCACCCCCGAGGCCCGGTGGCGGTAGACCCGGGAGGGCCCAGGCCGGGGCTCGCGCCGCCGCAGCAGGAGGAAGCAGGCCACCCCGGCGGTGAACACCACCGTGGTCTCGAACATGGTGTCAAAGCCGCGGTAGTCGGCCAACACCGAGGTGACGATGTTGGGCACCGAGGTGTCTTCCATGGTCTTTTCGATGTAGCGGGGCGATACGTGCAGGGCGGCGGGCGAGGCGGGATCGCCCCAATCGGGGAAATCCACGGTGGCCGATATCAACAGCCCCCCCACCAGGGCAACTATGGCCAGGGCCAGAGCCTTCAATCCTTGCTCCTCCGGCTGGTGCGGAAAACCGCGGCCACGAAAAACACGGTGCTCACCCCCGCCCCCACCGAGGCCTCGGTAAAGGCCACGTCCACCGCGCCCATGACCGCCCAGAGGATGCACATGAGAAAACTGTAGGCCCCGAAGAGGATGGCCGCCCCCATCAGGTCCTTGACCGCCAAGGCCCCCACCGCGCAGATCAGCACCAGGATGAGTACCGCCAGGTCGATCTGCCAGATCATGAACCCGCCCCCTGCTTTGGCTTTTGCCAGGCCGCCTGCCCCGCCCGGATGCCCGCATCCACGATGGCGTGGGTGGCGGTGGGGCTGGCCAGGAAATAGAACACCACGATGAGCGCGATCTTGATGGCCACCAGCACGTTGTCCAGGGTGAAGGGGTGCAGGTGGTACAGGGCCAGGGCTCCCAGCATGAGGAAACTGCCCAGGGTGTCCATCTTGCCCGCTGGATGCAAGCGGGAATAAAAATCGGGGAAGCGCAGGATGCCCACCGCGCCCCCCAAGAAAAACACCAGGCCCACCCCCAGAATTATGGTCACCGCCAGGTTCATGGGTTTTGTATCGTGCCTCCCCTCAGCGCCCCAGGCCGCCCCGTTTCTGGAAATAGCGCGACGCGGCCAGCACGGCCACGAAGTTCAAAAGGGCGTAGGCCAGGGCGATGTCCACGAACATGTCTACCCGGTGGAAGAGAAGCCCCACCAGCACCAACAGCACCGTGGTCTTGCTGCCCACGGCGTTGACCCCGATCAGCCGGTCCAGGACGCTGGGGCCCAGCAAGGCCCGGTACAGCGAGAGCATCATGATCAGGCACAGGAGCAAACCGGTGTAGAGGAAAACCTTGTCCATCAATCCTCCCCAAAGGTGCGCGCCAGGCGCGCCTCCATCTCTCCGGGCAGGGCCTCGCCGGAGAAGCGGTCGATGGCGTGCACCACGAAATCGCCGTCAGGGCTCACCCGGACGGTGATGGTGCCCGGGGTGAGGGTTATGGAATTGGCGAAGGCCAAAAGGGCCATCTCGCTCTTGAGCTTGCTGCGGAAGCGGACCATGTGGGGATCGATTAGTTCAGGCATGCGGGGATGGAAGGTGAGATAGAGCAGGTGCAGGTTGGCCAGAAAGATCTGGTAGAGCAACCAAGGCACGTATAGGGGAAAGCGCCACCAAAGGCGCAGGGTGAGGCGGGGATGGGGGGCGTGGGGGAACAGCAGGTCTCCGGAGAAAAAGGAAACCAGGGCGCAGGAGATGACCCCCAGGGTGAGGTGGAAGGTGTCGAAGCGCCCCGACAGTACCACCCAAAGGGCCATAAGCGTAGGAAATGTGAAGATAAAAGTATAGGCGCGCCTGGCGGGTCGAACCTGACCCGAAATTACTTGTGCTTCAGCTTCGTACCGCTCCTCGGGGGTAGGCGGCTGCGGCATGGGCGTTCACCTCTTGCGGCTGCGGCAGGGTAAGGCTACCTCGCTGAAGAACGCCGGGTGGCGGGTTCAATCCATGCTGCTGACTAGTTGCCTTGGGGCGTCCTCGTAACCTTCAGATCCAGTGTCGCTTCAACTTCCCACCGGGCGGCCGGAGAATCATCCCCCAAACCCAGCGGTCAACTTTCATTCGGAAACCAGTATAGGCGAGCCGCGATGGCCTTGGCAACCAGCGATTGTTTTGGCGGCGTCTCCGGGGGTAATTGCCATACGCGCCAGCCATGGTTTATGATGAAGAAACCAATAAGGGGGACCATCAGGGGAGAATTGCAGCCAGGGGGACAGTTCAAAGCGAACCAAGTCAAGGAGGTCGGCGCATGGCGGTGGTCAGCATCTCGCGGCAGTTCGGGGCCGGGGGCAGGACCTTGGGGGTTCTGGTGGCAGCCGAGTTGGGTTACCACTTTCTACATGAATCCCAACTGGACCAGCTGGCCGACAAAGCGGCTGGGGGCGCTGCATCCTCTGGAGAGGGGCACAGCCAATACCACCGGCAAGTGGTGGAGCTTCTCACTTCCTTGGCCCCCAGCAATTTCATGGATCGCTGGACCGGGGCCGAAGGCGACGACAAGGGCCACATAGAGCGGCTCACCCAGGTGGTCCAGGAACTGGCCGACGAGGGCAAGGTGGTGATGTTGGGCCGGGGCAGCCAGTTCACCCTACGCTACCGCCCGGACACGGTGCGCATCCTGCTGGTGGCCGAGTTGCCCCACCGCATCGGATTCATGACCAAGAACTACAACCTGGACCAGACCACGGCCAAGCGGCTCATCGAGGAGGCCGACAAAAAGCGGGCCAGGTTCCTCAACAACTTTTACCCAGGCGAGCCGGACGAAGCCAGCCTGTATCACCTGGTGCTTAACACCAGCCTGTTGTCCCTGGAAGGGGCCACCACCCAAGTTACCAAACTGGTCAAACGCATCGAATCTGAATATAAACGGCAGGCCTTGGCCTGAGGTGCGCCGCGCGAATGCGGCGTCTGCCAACCAAGATTAAAGCGGAGTAGCTAAATGGCGGTGTTGACTATTTCCAGGCAGTTCGGAGCAGGCGGCAAGACCTTGGGCGCACGGGTGGCCCAGCGTTTGGGATATGAGTTCGTGGACGAGGGCCTGATGCACAAGGTGGCGGAGAAGGCCAACGTTTCCCTGAAGTGGGTCGAAGGGGTGGAGCGCGAGGCCGGCGGCCATTTGATGCGCTTTCTGTCCACCCTGGTGCCCTCCAGCTTCATCGACCGCCACCTGGGCGAGAGCGGCTCGGACTTTGACGAGAAGCGCTACGTGGAGTTCCTCAGCCGCATCATTGAGGACCTGGCCAAGGAGGACAACGTGGTCATCCTGGGCCGGGGCAGCCAGTTCATCCTGCGCCGGGACCCCAACGTGCTCAGGGTGCTGTTGGTGGCCGAGCGGGCCGACCGCATCAAGTTCATGGTTCGCAACTACAACCTGGAGGCGGACAGGGCCGAGGCCATAATCAACCGGGAGACCCGCAAGCGCGAACGGTATCTGGGCAACTTCCACCAGGGCGACCCCAACGACCCCAGCCTGTACCACATGGTGCTCAACACCAGCCTGGTCCCCCTGGAAGCCGCGGAAGAACAACTTACCGAATTGGTGCTCAGCGCGGTGGACCTCACCGCGTCGCCCATCTGGGACTAATTTCCACCCCCCGGACGGCGCGCAAACCGCCGTCCGGGGCGGCCCATCTTGACGAGGACACATGCCTCCCACGCCATCCCAGCCCCGGGATCAAGAAACCATTTTGGACGGCCTTAGCCTGCTGGCCCGTTTTTATTGGGGCCCCGACCAGGAGCTTTGCGAAGAGTTGGCCAGCCCGGCGGGCCGCGACCTTTTCACCCGCCTGGCCCGTTTGCTGCCCGCCGCCGCCCCCATCCTGCGCTCCATGCAGGCCCTATTGCAAGGAGCCGCATCTCCCGAGGCGCTGTGCGAGGAGTTGGAGACGGCCTACGTGGCCACCTACGTCAACAGCCCCGGTGAGACCAGGGCTCCCCTGTACCACTCCTGCTACGTGGGCCAGGGATTGGTAATGGGCCCACCCGCCGGGGCCATGGCCCTGCGCCTGGAGCAGGCGGGGCTCAGCCTGGGGGAAAAGAGCGGCGAGCCCCCGGACCATCTGGCCGTGGAGTTGGAGTACCTGATCTTTCTCTTGGAGGAAGGCCTGGCCGGACGCCGGGAGCAGGGTCTGAGCGAGGCCGGGGATCTGGCCCAGCGCTTCATGCTGCCCTGGGTCAAGGATTTCGCCCAGCGCCAGGGGGGTGCGTCCAGCCCCCTGCTGCCTTTGTCCGCCAAGCTGTTGGTGGCTCTGTTGGAAGACGTGGCCAAGCAGGCCGGGCCTGAAGCTAGTTAAGGCGCGGCGGCCGCGGCCAGGGCCGCCTTGATGCGCGCCAACACCGCCTTGGTGTCGCCGATGTGCCCCGCAAGCATGGAAAGGATCTTCCAGCGCCCCTTTCCGGTGCGCTGAATCAGGTAGGCCACGGGCAGCTCCGGCTCGCCCAGGCAGTGAAATACCTCCCGCCCCTTGTCCGCGAACAGGGGGAACAGCACGTTCTTTTCCCGCCTGAAGCGCTTCACCTCGCGGTTGAGGCTGCCCACCCCCAGGCCCAGCATCTTCATGCGGCCCTTGAGGGCGGGGTCGTTGGCGATGTCCTCGAACAGGGCGTTGTAGGAGGCCACTTCCTTTAGGCAGCCGTAGCAAAGCTCGTTGTAAAGCTCCACGAACAAAAAGTCGGCGTCCACGTCCTCCAGGGCGAAGCTGGGCTCGGTGTGCTTGAGGCCCAGGTAGGCCCGGTCGCTGGCCTTGTCCAGGACCACCAGGCGACAGGAGGGGAAGTGGTCCCCCGCCCGCAGCCCGCCGGGCTGGGCGTCCGGGGCCACCTGGCCCTGCAGGGCCAGCCAGCCGTGCCACCCGGCCGGGTAGCGCAGCACCTGCTTATAGCCCATGTCCACCGCCCAGCGGGCGGCGATGCCGCTGCGCAGGCAGCGGAAGCTGCGGCAATAGATTATCAGGGGGCGGTTCTTGTCCGGCCCCACCAACTGGGCCATGCGCCGGGCCTTGGCCGGATCCAGGGTGGCGCGGTCACCCAGGTGGAATTCCAGGTTGAGCGCGCCGGGGATGTGGGCCTGGGCGTATTCGTAGTCGGGCCGTACATCCAAAAGCACCGGGGAGGGCTTGGCGGCCAGCAGGGCCTTCACCTGCTTGTCGTCGATGATGCGGTAGCCGCCCTGGTCGGCCTCGGCCTGCACCTGGGCCCACCAGGCGGGCGTCTTGGCGGCGTCGGCGGGGGGAGCGAAAAGGATGAGTGACAGCAGCAACGCGGCAAGCGCCGCGCCCGGCCCCCTCCAACGGGGGGCCGGGCCGCGCATCAGCAATGAGAGGTAGCCGCGCAACCGTAGCCTACTTGGGCGGGCTGATCTTGCAGCTGCCGTCGGGGTTGAAGGTGATCTCGCCGTCCACGTAGTACACGTCGGTCATGGCCGGGCGCTTGTCCTTGATCATGTAGTAGGCCTCGCCGCTGCGCGCGCCGGTGCCGCAGACGAATACCACGGGCTTGTCCTGGGGAAGCTTGTCCAGGCTCTTCTCCAGCTGGTCCACCGGGATGTTGACCGAGCCCTTGATGGAGCCGGCCTTGAACTCGCCGGCGTCGCGCACGTCGACCACGTAGATGCTGCCGGGGTTCTTGGCCAGGGTCTGTTGGAAGAAGGCGATGTCCACGCTGCCCTCTTCCTTGCCCGGCTTCAGGCTGCCCTTGGCCTTCTTGGCGGCCTTGGGGGCGGCTGCGCCGGCCACGCCCGCGCCGTAGACCTTTTTCCAGTCCGGGTAGCCCTTGGCGTAGACCTTGATGTTGCTGTAGCCCATGGCCTGGGCCTTGAAGGCGGCCTTGTGGCTAAGGGCGCACTTGAGACCGCCGCAGTAGAAGACGACCAGGGCGCTCTTGTCCGCGGGCAGCAGGCCCTTGAGCTTGTCGAACTGGCTGGTGGGCAGCGACAGGGATCCGGGGATGTGGCCCTTGTCGTACATCTTCATCTTGGGCCGGGAGTCGATGACCAGGCCCACCACCTTGCCGCCGACCACGTCCTTGACCGCCGCGGCCTCCACGATCACCGGGAAGCTGTTGAAGGCGGGCTCGGCCTTGGCCGTGGGGTCGGGGCCCACCACGCCGGGGCCGTGCAGCTTCTTCCACTGGGGGTAGCCCTCGTCGTAGACCACGATGTTGTCGTAGCCCAGGGCCTGGGTCTTGAAGGCGGCCTTGTGGCTAAGGGCGCACTTGAGACCGCCGCAATAGTAGATGATCAGGGCGCTCTTGTCCTTGGGCAGCTTGCCCACGTTCTTGTCGAACTGGGTGGCGGGCAGGTTTAGCGCGCCGGGGATGTGGCCCTTGAGATACTTTTTCTGGTAGGGGCGGGCGTCGTAGATGTAGCCCTTCACCTTGCCGTCGACCACGTCCTTGACAAAGGGCGCGTCCACGGTCTGGGGATAGCGCTTGAAAGTCGGCTCGTCGGCGGCCAGGGCCGGTACGGCCAATGCCACTGCCAGGAGCATGACCACGAGCGCCGCGGCGCTTTTGCTGAGAAACCTCATGTCTGCAAACCTCCTCTAAAAAACCTCCGAGGGTTTATTTTTCTTCCAACTCCTCGTACCAGAGCTGGTGATGATGTTTGGCGTATTCGGCGGGGACGGTGCCGGTGAACATGGAGATGAAGGCCGGGCGCTCTTCCTTGCTGATGGCGGCCATGTAGATGTGCACCATCAACAGGGCGGTGGTCACCCCGGCGGCGATGAAGTGCACGGTCATGGACCACTGCACCAGCCAGGTGTCGGCCGCGCTGAAGAAATACTTGCTGAAGAGCATGATGAAACCGGTGCCGATGAGCACCAGGGCCCCCATGATGATGCCCTGGGCGGCCAGCTTCTGGCCCGCGTTGTAATACTCCTGGGGCGGCAGGTGGCCGTCGTAGCCCAGGGGCTTTACCAGCTTGGCCATCATCTTGTAGCCCAGGGTCATTTGCAGGTTCTTCTTGATCATCCACTGGATGTCGCGGTTGGGCTCCAGGCTGAAGGTGGAGTTGAGGAAGGGGGCCACGAAGCGGCTCATTCCCCAGAACAGGTAAACCACCCACACCGCCAACCAGATGAGCGCCACCAGCCAGTGGGCCACCAAGAGGTTGGCCCCGCCGCCGAACACGGCGCGCACCGCCTTGGGATACCAGGCCCCCAGGGGGTTCAGCTCCGGGTTCTGGATGAGGGCCAGTCCGGTGAAGAGCAGGAAAAACCAGCAGGCCGCGTTGAACCAGTGGATGAAGATGCCCGCCCTGGTGTGGCGTTGGATCATTTTGGGGCTACTCATGGCCGCCCTCCTCGCCGTGCTCCTCCGGGGGAGGGGCGTCGTTTTTGAGCATAAGCTGCTTGCCCAGCATGGCCAGCACTCCCAGGCCGGTGAGCCCCACCACCACCTTCACCGCCGGGTCGGCCAGGTTCTTCCAGAACTCGAAGGCGCCGGGCATCTGGGCCTTGACCGGCCAGGACTTGAGCCCCGCGTCGCCCAGGTAGTAGATGTTGGGATCGGTGTTGCTCTGGGCGTTGACCACCTGGGTGGCCTTGTCCTTGCTCTGGGCCATGAGCTTGCCCGCCGGTGAGGCGGGGTCGTTCAGGTCGCCGAAGGCGCGGGCCTTGGTGGGGCAGGTGCTCACGCAGGCGGGCTCCAGGCCCACCGCCCGGCGGGAGGAACAGAAGTCGCACTTGTCGGCCACCTTGAGCTTTTCGTTGCGAAAGCGGGCCCCGTAGGGGCAGGCCTTGATGCACTGGCCGCAGCCGATGCACAGACCCCGGTCTATGACCACCACGCCGTCGGCCTTGCTTTTGTAGGTGGCTCCGGTGGGACAGGCGCTGACGCAGGTGGGCTTGTCGCACTGCATGCAGTTGCCCGGCTGGAACACCATGCGGCCGCGCTTCTTGGCCTGCCAATCCATGTCGCCGCTTTTTATCCAGTTGCGCCAGTTGTCGCCCGGCACCTCGTTGGCCACCTTGCAGGCGGCCATGCATCCCTTGCAGTCAATGCAAAGCCCGGCGTCGACCACCATGCCTAGCTGTTTGGCCATCAGGCCGCCTCCTTGCCCACCCGCACCCAGGTCTCGTGCATGGCCATGTTGCCGGTGATGGAATCGAAGTCGTCGTTAAGCACCTGGGCGATGCAGGCGCCCTTGCCATAGATGTTCTGCAAGCCGGGGCTCAGCACCCCGAAGCCGGTGGCCATGTACACCGTGTCCGGCCGGGTCTCATGGGTCACCTTGGCCTTGATGCGCTGCTTGCCCGCCTTGCTCTTCACCCACACCCAGTCGCCGTCTTTTATGTCCAGTTCCTGGGCCCGGTCCGGGTGTATCCACAGGTGGTTGGTGGGCTGAAACTTGGCCAGCAGGGCGTTGTTCTGGCTGGAGGACTGGGTGATGACCGCGTTGCGCCCCACCACCATGCGCATGCGGGCGAAGCCGCCGGGCTTGGGCGGGGTGTACACCGGCATGGGCTCCAGGCCCATCTCGGCGTAGCGGCTGTTGAACAGCTCGATCTTGTGGGACTTGGTCTTGTATATCTTGCCCTCGTACACTCCGTAGAGCTTGGAGGGGTTGTAGTAGACCCCGTCGCGCTTCAGGGCGTCCATGCCTCCGGCCAGACCGGCCAGCTGCTTTTCGCGGAACTGCTCGATGGTGAAGTCGAAGTACTTGCCCATGCCCAAACGCTGGGCCACCTGCTGCATCACCCAGAACACCGGCTTGGACTCATACAGGGGAGCCACCACCGGGTCGCGCATGACCACGCAGGCGCAGGCGCTGGAGCCCTGCTGGGCCGAGCAGGGGTCCTGGCGCTCCAGGTAGGTCTGGCTGGGCAGCACCAGGTCGGCCATCCAGGCGGTGTCGCTCATGTGGATGTCCATGGTCACCACGAACTCCATGGAGTTCAACATGGCCACGGTCTTGGAGCGGTTGGCCGCGGTCTGCATGGGGTTGGTGTGATACACGAAGAAGCCCTTCACCGGGTAGGGCTTGCCCTCGAGCACCGCGTCCCTGGCCAGCTTGAAGGATCCCTCCTCGGGGAACATGAGGGTGGCCTTGCCCGCGTCGATGCGGTCCTCGGGGTTTTTCTCGTAGAAGGGGGCCTCGAAGGGGATGCCCCCGCCCAGGCCCACCACCCTGGCGGCGGTGAGGCCGCCGGGCCGGTCCCAGTTGCCCAGCAGGGCGTTGACGATGGCATAGGAGCGGCGAATCTGAGTGGAGTCGGTGTAGTTGGAGCTGCGCCGTCCGGGGTAGACCATGGCCGCGGGGGCGGCGGCGGCCAGCTCACGGGCGATGCGCTCGATATCCTTGGCCGGTATGTCGCACTGCTCGGCCGCCCACTGGGGGGTGTAGGGCTTAACGTGCTTGGCGAGCTGCTCGATGCCGTAGGTCTTCTCGGCCACGAACTTCTTGTCGTAGAGGTTCTCGCTGATGAGCACGTGGGCGATGGCCAGCATGAAAGCCATGTCGGTGCGCGGCTTGATGGCGAACCACTCGTCGGCCTTGGCCGCGGTCTTGGTGTAGCGCGGGTCCAGCACCACCAGCTTGGCCCCGTTTTTCATGGCGGTCATCAGGTCCATGCTGTCCGGGGTCACCAGGGACTCGAAGCGGTTGGCTCCGGCCATGACCACGTACTTGGTGTAGAGCATGTCCGGAATGGGCACCTCGCCGAAGGTGTCCAAAAAGGCCCGGGTGCCCGCGATGAGGCACATGGACTCGTGGCTCAGGGTGTTGTAGGAGCCGTAGACCTCGGCGAAGCGGTGCACGAAGGTGGACTGCATGTCCGAGCCCGCCATGAACATGAAGCCGCAGCGGGTGTACTGGTCGCCGATCTGCTTGAACTTGGCGGCCATGAGGTCCAGGGCCTGGTCCCAAGAAATGCGCTTGAACTTGCCCTCGCCGCGCTCGCCCACCCTGAGCAGGGGGTACTTGAGGCGGTCGGCCCCGTAGACCTGCTCCACCCCGGCGTTGCCCCTGGCGCAGAGCATGCCCCGGGATTTGAGGAACTTGGGGTTGGGGTCCAGCTTCTGGATCACCCCGTCCTGCACCCTGGCAATGAGGCTGCACTTGTTGAAGCACATGTCGCAGACGCTGTACTTGCTCTGAAAACCGGGTTTGATACCACCGGCGGCCTGGGCAGGCCTGGGCCCGGTGACACCACCGCCCACGGCAGCCGCCGCGCCGGCGGCTCCCGCCAATTTCAAAAAGCCCCGCCGGGAAATGCCTCGGCTGCTTGTCTGGGCCATTATCGACTCTCCGCTCCTGATACCGCTGTAAGGCCGGGACGCCGCGGCCGGGGGGCCGCGGCGCCGGGATCAACTACTTGCACTTGGCCGGGGAGGGGGAATCCTTGGCGTGGCCCCAGAGGTAGGCGTAGATGTCGCCCAGGTCCTTGTCGGACATCTTGGCCCACTCGGCCTTGCAGGGCACCTTGTCGCGGGCGTCAAAGGTGGTCTTCCACTGGGCCTGAGTCATGGAGATGGGGCTCAGCTCCTTGGCCTTGCCGTTTTCCACGTGACATACCCGGCAGTTTTTGCGGTAGAGGTACTTGCCCTTGCGGGAGTTGCCCGTGCCGCCGGAGGCCAGGGCCAGGCTCAGGCCGGCGCCGATGAAGCCGAGGACCAACAGAACCGCGATCAGACGCTTTAGCATTGCTTTGTCTCCTTACGCCGCATCCGGCTCGAAGGCCGGAAGTTTTTTACAGATGTAAATTACGGTTGCTCACCCCGATGGCCGAAATCTTCCTTAGCCCTGGGAGCAAAGCAACAGGCGTGCCACGTATTGTTAATATTTAATTTATTTCGATATAACTGGTAGTTATACGTATTGGCTTGCAGGAGAAAGTGTTAACGCAAGGGTGCAATGTGTTAACTTTATTAACATCTATTAATGGTTTGCACCTGGGTGCGTTTGGCCATGGCAATGTAGCCGTGACCGCCGCGGAGAAGTTGGAAGAGATACCTGATTGTTATAGGCTAGTTATTGAATATATCTTTTTGGTATAGGGTTTTAAGAAGGCGGAAACTATTTTCTGTCGGGAAGCGTTTTGAACAGCTTAACACCCGCCCACCAAACGGGGCAGCGGGGCGGCCCTGACCGAACTTTTTAACCTTTTATGATTAAATATGGCCTAGTTGAATTGAATTATCTGTAAGGCGGATGTGTAAAGGGTGCGGGCGGGTGTTAACCGTTAACAGTCGCATTCGGCTCGGCCTGGAGCCCGGCGCAAGAGGAGGATCCGGTGAGGGTGTAAAGCACGATGTCCCGGTCCAGGCCCTTGGGGCGCACCGAAAAACTGCGGCCCACCTGGATTTGCTCGGGCAACAGGTCGCGCACCTCCTGGGAGATGACCACCTCGCCGCCCTCGGCCTGGGCCTGGATGCGCTGGGTCAAATTCACCGGGCCGCCCACGATGCCGTACTTGGTGCGGGCGGCTGAGCCGATGTTGCCCACCACCACTTCGCCGAAGTTTAGCCCGATGCCGGTTTCAAGCTGGGGGTGCCCCTTTTCGACGGCTTCTTGGTTGAACTCCTCGGTGGCCTCCAACACCTCCAGGGCGCAGCACACCGCCAAGCGCACCGCCTCGGCCTCGCCCTCCTCCAAGCTGTCGAAAAAGGCCAGCACCGCGTCGCCCAGGAAATCCACGATGATTCCATCGCGGCGCTGGATCACCTCGATCAGGCGCGAGAGGTAGCGGTTTATCACCACGATGGTCTCTTCGGGGCTCAGGGTGTCGCACATGGCCGTGAAGCCGCGCACATCGGTCATCATGATGGCCACCTTGCGCTTCTCCCCGCCCAAGAGGGTGGCCTCGGGCCGGGCCATGAGGCGACGCGCCACCGCCGGGTCCACGTAGCGGCCGAAGGTGTCGCGGATGTGCTCCTTTTCCTTTAGGCCCGCCACCATGGTGTTAAAGCTGTGGGCCAGGCGCAAAAACTCGTCGTTGCGCCGGGGCAAGGGCACATCCTGGTAGTGGCCCATGGCCACCTCGCGGGCGGCCTGGCAAACCTGGCGCACCGAGCCCGCCACTTGGCCGGTCACCGCGAAGATAAGCAAAAGCACCAAACCGATGCAGACCAGTCCCGCCGCCGCGTAGGCCTTGAGGAAATGCTGCACCGGCGCCAGCACCGCCTCTCCCCTGGTGATCATCACCAGGGACCAGGGGGCCCTGCCGAGGTGGTAGAAGCCGGCGACCTCCTTGGGCGGAACGCCCGGCCCCATGACGGTCCCCGAGGTCTTGGCCAACAACTCGGTGAGCAGCTTGATTTGGAAGGCGTCGCCCGAGCCTCCCAGGCGTCCTCCCAGGGGAATGGCCTCGGCCCCCCTTGCCAGCACTCGGCCGGTGTTGTCCACCAGATACACATCGTCGCTCTTCCACCAGTTGAGGGCCCTCAGGTCCTCCAGGAGGTGGGAAAAGCGCATCACCACCTCCAGGCGGGCCACCGGCTGCTTGGCCTCGTCGCTGAGCTCAAAGGTCAGGGTCACCGTTTCGGCACCCACGGCGGCGTCCAGGCGGGGGCTGGTCACCTTGGCCACCTCCACCTGGTGGAAGCGCATGAAGCGCATGCCCCGGCCGGCGGCCGCCGCGCCGGCGCCTTGGGCCGCGCCCTGCCCCCGGCCCATGCCCATGCCGGGGGTGAAACTGCCACTGGGGGGCGGCATGTCCCCATCAGCCGCGTCGGCCGCATCGGCCGCATCGTTCAGGGTAAGCTTGGCCCGGGTCACCCCAGGCAGGCGGGCCAGTTGGTCTTCCCACTCCTTGGCGCTGTTGGGGGCCAAGCCGGTAAGGTTGTTCATGAGCTTGACCGCGTCCTCGGGCTGCTCCAGGCGCATGTCCACCGCGTGGGCCGCCCGCGCCAGGCTGAGCACCGCCAAGCCGCGCCACTGGTCCAGGAGGCTGCCCCGGGCGTAATAAAAGCCCACCGCCCCCAGGCCCAGCAAAAGCAGGGCCACGGGCAAGAGCAACAGCACCATCAGGCGCCGGCGCAGGCTGGTGAGGCCGAAAGCCAAGGGTTCCACTCCCCTCCCCCGCCGAAGCCGCCGGGGGACTCGATGCGCTTAAATATAGTATATACGAACCAGGAACGCACCAAACAAGCAAACCCCTAAATTTTATATATCATTTCGGGCCTTATCCCCCAAAAAATGACGGCGCGAACCCCGCGGGGATGATAAAATTCATCATGTAACCAACCCAAGCGAGGGCATAAATCGGTTTTTAGCGCCAGGCCCATAAATTCCCTCGGCCGCCCGCTCGCCGAACCGGCGCGGCCCCCGGGCGCTGCTGAAATCCTCACCTTCGGACCTACACCCCCACGGCCACCAGGAAGGTTTTTCAACACGGCCCCCCTGGAGACTTTGCCCCATGCCCAAAGATAAAAACCTCGAGCTGAAGACCCGAACCCGCCCCGTGGCCCGGGCCACCTTTCTGCTCTACGCCGCCCTGATCCTGGCCGCCCTGCTCATCGGTTACGTCAGCTATCAATACTCCTTCAATATGATGGAAAAAAGCTACCAGAGCTTTTACTTGAACAAGGCCCAGATGATCGTGCACGCGGCCAACACCCACGCGGGACAATCCGACCGCGAGTTCCTGGACGCCTTGAATCAATACTGGCGGGATGCCGGCAACAAACCGGCCGATGAGTACGTCTGCGTGGTGGATCAAAAGGGCGACCTCCTGCTGCACACCGCCCGGCCCAACTCGGTGGGCCAATACGCGGGGGACAACCCCATTTTGGACGGCTCGGCCTCGGACCCCAAAAAGCTCTGCGAGCTGGTGGTGGCCCAGTCCAACTACACGGGCAAATACATCTCCAGCGAGGGCAAGGATCAGATAGCCGCCTTCCACGCCATTGCCGGCCGCAAATGGATGCTGGGGGTGCACCGCTCCCGCTCGGCCCTCTACGCCGAGATCGAGGACGGCTTCCGGCCCCTGCTGGTGGGCTTCCTCTCGGTGTGCGGCATTCTCATGCCCGTGTTCCTCTTCCTGCTGTTCCGCACCTACAGCGGGGCCCAGCGCAAGCAACTCGCCTCCGAAAACGCCCTGCGCGAAAGCGAGCAGCGCTATCAATCCCTGGTGGACACCATGCCCCAGGGCCTGTGCCGCACCGACCGCGAGGGCAAGCTGACCTTTGCCAACCGAGCCCTGCTGGCCGACCTGGGAAAGACCCTGGAAAGCTGCCTGGGCAAGACCATGCCCCAGATCTACCCCGGCCCGGTGGCCCATAAATTCGTGGCCGACGAGTTGGAGGTAATCAGCAGCGGCCGCACCCTGGACGTGATCTACCAGCACCAATCACCCGAGGGCGGCCCGCCCCGTTTCGTGGAATCGGTGCGCCATCCGGTCTACGACGCCGACGGGGCCATCGTGGGCGTGCAGAGCATCTTCTGGGACGTGACCGACCGCAAGCTGGCCGAGGAGGACCTCAAGCGCACCAAAGCCCAGTTGGAGACCGTGCTGCAATCGGTGCCCTCGGGCATCTTCGCGGTGGACGACCAGTGCTGCTTTACCATCGTCAACCAGCAGGCGGAAAAGCTCATGGGCTTCGACCAGGCCGAGGCCCTGGGCAAGCCGGCCGCCCAGTTCATTCCCGACACCAAGCTCCACCGGGTCTTGGAAAGCGGCAAGCTGGAAATGGGCAAGCCCTTCGCCCACAACGGCCGCACCTTCCTGGTGAGCCGCAGCCCCATCCTGGAGCAGGGCGACATCATCGGCGCGGTGTCGGTGTTCCAGGACGAGTCCGAGCTGGAGGCGGTGCAAAAGCAGGTGGAGGAGCTTAGGCGGCTCAACGACGAGCTGTCCTCGCTGATCGAAAACTCCCACGACGGCATCCTGATCACCGGCACCGATCAGGTGCTCACGGTGAACCCCAGCTTCGGGCGCATCACCGGCCTGGCCCCCTCATCCCTGGAGGGCCGCGACATCGGCGAACTGGACTCGGAGCGCCACGTGTGCATGGCCGTGGTGCAGGCGGTGTTCCGCCACGTCAAGAGCCACCGCTCCTCGGTCACCATGCGCCGCAAGCTCAAAAGCGGCAACGAGATATTCGTCACCGGCAACCCGGTGCTGGACAACTTCGGCCAGGTGGTCAGGGTGGTGATGAACGTACGCGATGTGACCGAGCTGCACTCGTTGGGCGAGCGCATCAAGGCGCTCTCCTTGGCCTGCCTGGACGACGACCCGGCGGCGGCCGGGCCGGAAGCGGCCTACGGCATCGTGGCCGAGAGCCCGGCCACCCGCAACCTGCTGGACCTGGCGGTGCGCGTGGCCCAGGTGGACTCCACGGTTCTGTTGAGCGGCGAAAGCGGCGTGGGCAAGGACGTGCTGGCCAAGCTTATCCACAACCTGAGCAAGCGCCACGACAAGCCCTTCGTGGGCCTTAACTGCGGGGCCATCCCCGAGCACCTGCTGGAGAGCGAGCTGTTCGGCTACGAGAAGGGCGCTTTCTCCGGGGCCGACCGCTACGGCAAGCCGGGCCTCTTGGAAGAGGCGGCCGGGGGCACCGTGTTCCTGGACGAGGTGGGCGAGCTGCCGCTCAACCTACAAGTGAAGCTCCTCAAGGTCTTGCAGGAGCAGCGTTGCCGCCGCCTGGGCAGCGTGAAGACCGTGGACCTTGACATCCGCATCCTGGCCGCCACCAACCGGGACCTCAAGCAGATGGTGGCCGACGGCCAGTTCCGCGAAGACCTTTTCTATCGCCTGTACGTGGTGCCCATCGAGGTGCCGCCGCTACGGGAGCGCCGCGAGGACATCCTGCCCCTGGCCCTGCGCTTCTTGAAGACCTACAACAAGAAGTACGAGGTGAGCCGCGCCCTGGGCCACGAGCTACTCAGGGTGCTGGAGACCTACCAGTGGCCGGGCAACGTGCGCGAGCTGCAAAACGTTATCGAGCGTTTGGCGGTGACCGCCGACGCCGACGTGCTGGAGCCGCGCCACCTGCCCCGCAACATGCACCAGGGCCCGGAAGATGCCCCGGCCCCGGTGGTGTGGGTCACCGAGGGTATGAAGCTGCGCGAGGCCCGCGACGAGTTGGAAAAGCAGCTCATCCAAAGGGCCCTGGCCCAGACCAAGAACACCCGCGAGGCGGCCAAGCTGTTGGGGGTCACCCACTCCACCGTGGTGCGCAAGGCCCAGAAGTACGACCTTCCCATCGACGGCAGCGCGACTTTGCACTAGGTCGGCTGCGCCTAGCCAAGCCTACTGAATTTCTCGTTGGAATGGCCGGGGATATGTCGGAGCGGTCTTAGGCTCGCCACCAGAGCGCCACTGCGGTCAGCAGCAGCATGACAAACACCACGTAGCGGTAAAGCCGGTTGGAGGCCTTGGCAAAGGCCCAGAAGCCCAGGGCCGAGCCCGCGATCACCGCCGGGCTGTAGATCAGGGTTCCCTTGAACACCTCCCAGGAAAACATCCCGCCGATCCCGTAGACCACGGTCATTAGAATGAACTGGGCGCTGAAAAAGGTGGCCAGGAAGCTCTTGGCCTCGCGGGGGTCGTCGGTCACCGACATGACGTACAGGGCCGCCTGAGGCCCGCCGATGGTGTAGGCCCCCAGAAAAGAGCCGCTGAGGAAGCCGCAGAAACGGCCCCACCAGGGGCTGTGGGCATAGCGGGTGGCCAGGGCCCGGCCCGCGGGCAGGGCGTTGAAAACCACCACCACCGCGATGAACCCGGCCAGGGCCCTTTTGAGCACCACGTCGGGCAGGCTGTAGAGCATGAAGGTGCCGATGGCCAGGCCCACCAACGATCCCAGCACCAGGGGGCGCATGGGTTCCCAGGCAAAATGCCGCCGATAGTGCCAGGCCTGGTAGAGGAACAAGGCCAGGCAATAGGGGAATTGCAGGGCCACCGCCTCGTGGATGGGCAGCAGCAGGGCCAGCAGAGGCACCGAGACCATGGCGAAGCCGAAGCCCGCGAAGCTCATGGTGAAGCCGCTGATAAGAAAGATGAGGCCCAGGGCCAGCTGCTCAGGCATCACTCCCGCTTTCCACCGGAGGCCGCTGGGCTTGGGGATACAGGCTGATGTCCACCGTTTCGCCGGGGGAGATCAGCGCCAAACCAGGGTCGGGACGCCCACCCAAAAGGCGGCGCAGCCAGTCCCGATGGCCGCGCTGTTCGTGATAGGCCAAGCCGAAGAGCCGGGCCATGTCCCGGGCGTAGCTCCGGTGGTGGGGCAACAGCCCCACCCCGGTGTCCACCAGGGAAACCTGATGATATCCCGCCAGCATCTGCTCACCCACCCACAGGGCGTCTTCGTGGCCGAAGCGCTCGCGGGTAGCGAAGTATTCGCTGTAGGGGGTCTGGCCATGGTCGATCCAGCCGGGAGTGAGGTAGAAGGTGCCGCCGCAGCCCACGCAGGGATCGGCCTGGGCGCGGCCCAAAAGCAGGGGCACGCAGTCGTGGGCCAGGGGCAAGACCAGGGAGGCCCGCGACGACTTGATGCCCTGCATGCCGCCCCCGCAGAAGCCGTAGCCCAGGATCACCCGCTCGACCGAGGGATCGGCCTCCAGATCGGCCAGGGCCTTGCCCAGCTCCAGGCGGAGCTGGTCCGGGTAGCGGTGCAGGCCCTGGTCCAGGTAGACGACACGGTCTTCGCCCACCCCCAGGCTGGATAGTTCCGGCTGAAAGACCCGGCAGGCCAGCACCCTGGCCCCAGCCAGATCGCAGCCGGGGGACGCTTGGCTCACCCCCCCAGGCCCCGCAATACGAAAAGGGCCATGCTGACGCCCATGAAGGCGTAGGAAGCTCCGGAAAGCAGCCTGGTCCAGGCCGGGGCCAGCCAGCCTCCACCCTTGCCCAGCATGGCCCCCAGGGCCATCAGGCCCCCGATGGCGGCCAGCATCCAGGTCAGGGTAGGCAGATAAGCGGGCATGGCGCGCCTCCCTCTAGGACCCGGCGCGGCAGGAGCCCAGGAGGTCGCCCGCGCCGTCCAGTTTGGCGAAGATCTTGGCCCCTTCCTCGTACAGGGACTCCATGACCTCGCTCTTTATCTGACGGTAGCGCTCGGTGGCCAGGACCTTGAAGTCCCGGGGCCGGGGCAGGTCCACCTCCACCGTGGTCTTGACGGTGCCCGGCAGGTTGGTCATCACCAGGATCTGGTCGCCCAGGAACAGGGCCTCCTCGATCTCCGAGGTGATGAACAGCATGGTCAGGCCGGTCTCGCGGTACAGGGTGAGCAGGTATTCCTGCATCAGCTCCCGGGTCATGACGTCCAAGCCCCGGAAGGGCTCGTCCAGGATCATTACCTTGGGGTTCATGACCAGGGCGCGGCACAGCTCGGCCCGGCGCTGCATGCCGCCGCTTAGCTGAGCCGGGTACTTGTCGCGGAAGTCCCTTAGGCCCACCTTGTCCAGCAGAGCCATGGCCCGGTCCTCGGCCTCGCTCTTGTTCATGCCGCCAAGCATGGTGGGGCCGAAGGTGGCGTTTTTCATCACCGTCATCCAGGGCCACAGGGCGGTCTCCTGAAAGACCATGATGCGGTCGCGGCCAGGGCCGGTGACCGGCTTGCCGTCGAGGAGCACCTTGCCGCTGTCGGCGTGGTCGTAGCCCGCCGCGATGTTGGCCAGGGTGGACTTGCCGCAGCCGCTGGGCCCCACCAACACGGTGAGGCTGCCCCGGGGCACGGTGAAGGAGCAGTTCTTAAGGGCGTGGCAGGCGGGAGCGCCGGGCATGCGGAACACCCGGTTCACGTCCTCCAGGATCAGTTCGCCCTTTTGCTGGTTTTGCTGGTTCTTGTTGCCGTTGTTGGCCATGTTCGCTCTCCGGGCCTTTTAGAAGACCTTCTTCCAAGGCATGAGCCAGTCGCCGATCATCTTGACCGCCATGCTGCTTACGTATCCCGCCACGCCGATGCTGATCATACCCACGATGATACCCGGCGTGTGCCCGGCCAGGTAAGCCTCCCAGGTCAGGCGGCCCAGGCCGGTGTTGCCCGCGATCATCTCGGCGGCGATCACCACGTTCCAGGTGATGCCGATGCCCACCATCATACCCGTGACGATGCTGGGAATGGTGGCGGGAAGCACGATGCGCCAGAACACCTGGCGGGGCGAGGCGCCGAAGGACACCGCCGCGTCCACCAGCTGGCGGGGGATGGCGCTAACGCCGCCCAGCACGTTGACCACGATGGTAAAAAAAGCCCCGATGAAGGTGATGAAGGCGATGGAGCTTTCGTTGGTGGGCCAGAACAGGATGGACACCGGCACCCAGGCCAACGGCGGGATGGGCCGCATCAGCTCGAACAAGGGGTAGGTGAAATCCTTGAAGTTGCGATTCCAGCCCATGCCCAGGCCCAGGGGGATACCCAGAAGCTGGGCGGCCACGAAGCCGTAGGTGACTCGAAGGGTGGAGTCCATCCAGCTTTGCCAGTACTTGCCGGTGCACATGAACTCCCAAAAGGCCTCGGCCACGGTGACCGGGGTGGGTATGGCGTGCATGAAGGGCATGAGGCCCATGGAGCCCGCCTGCCACAGGACGAAGAAGCCGATGACCGCCATGGCCCCGCGGGTGAAATGTTTGCTCGCTACGAATTTACGCATCTTGTAGGCGAACGATGCGCCGTTCATGGTTGCTGCTCTAGCCATGCTTGGCTCCCTCTCCCGGTTAGGCCATTTCGCGTTCGCCGGCCTCGAAGGCCTTGACCGCTTCTTCGTGCACCGCCTCCACCAACTGCGCCTTCATTGCCAGGAACTCTTCCGAGGCCAGCATGGAGTATTGCCGGGGGCGGGGCAGGTTGACCTGCAGGGTCTTTTTGATGTAGCCGGGCCGGGTGGTCATCACCAGCACCTTGTCGGCCAGAAAGATGGCCTCTTCCAGGTCGTGGGTGATGAAAAAGATGGTCTTGCCGGTGGCGTCGTAAAGCTCCAGCAGATACTGGTGGCTGGCGCTCTTGGTCACGGTGTCCATGGCCCGGAAGGGCTCGTCCAACAGGAGCACCTTGGGGTTGTTGATCAGCGCGCGGATGATCTCCACCCGCCGCTGCATACCCGAGGAGAGCTGGCCGGGATAGGCGGTCTCGATGTCGTTGAGCCCCACCCTGGAGAGCATCTCCTGGGCCCGCTCGTTGGCGGCCTCCTCGCTCATCACCCCCTGCACCACCGGGCCGTAGGTCACATTCTGCAAGACCGTCTTCCAGGGGAACAGGGCCCCGTGCTGGAACACCACCACCCGGTCCGGGCCGGGGCTGGGGTCCTTGTCCACCGTGGCCAGGGGCTCCCCGTCCAGGAGTATCTCCCCGGAGGTGAGGCCGTCGAAGCCCGCGATGGTGTTGAGCAGAGTGGATTTTCCGCAGCCGCTGGGTCCCACGATGGCCACGAACTCGCCCGCGGCGATCTCCAGGGAGCAATCCTTTAGGGCCACCACGTGGACCCCCTCGGGGTCGTAGATCTTGCCCACCTTGCGGATGGACATGGCCCCTTCGCCGGCCCGGCAGACCGGGGGCGGGGTGGTCGCTTCAGCAGTATTCATGTCAACTTGTTCCATGTTCTTTAGTCCCGCCTATGAGCCGTAGAGTTCGCGCTCGCGCCAGGCCATGAGCTTGCGGCCCACGGAGCGCACCGCGGCGCTGGAGATCCAGCCGATGACCCCCAGGGTGGCCATGCCGATGACGATGACCGGGTACTGGATGAGCGAGTAGCTGTCCCAGATCAAAAAGCCCAGGCCGTACTGGGCGGCAATCATCTCGCCGGCCACCAGGGAGAACCAGGCGGCCCCCATGGAGATTTGCAGGCCGGTGAAAATGAAGGGCATGGCCCCGGGCAGCACCACGTCGAAAAGCAGGCGCCTCTTGTCGGCCCCCAGGCAGCGGGCCGCCCGGAAGTAGCTCTCGTCGATGGACTCCACCCCCAACAGGGTGTTGAGCGCGGTGACGAAGAAGGCCACCAGGAAGGTGACGAAGATGACCGCCGGCTCGTCGCCGGGCAGGATCAGGATGGCCAAGGGCACCCAGGCCAGGGGCGGGATGGGCCGGATCAGCTCCACCAGGGGGAAGGAGTAGTCGTAGAACTTGCGGCTCCAGCCCATCAACAGGCCCATGGGCACACCCAAAAGGGTGGCCAGCACGAAGGCGGTGGTGGCCCGGTAGGTGCTGTAGATGATGTGGGTGTAGTAGTCCTCGGTGTAGATGGAGATGCCGAAGTCCGGGTCCGGGCTGAGCCACTCCAAAAGACATTCCCAGGGCCCGGGAAGCCGGTTGAACCAGGGCAGGGCGAAGACCTTGACCGTCAGCTCCCAAATCACCACAAAGGCCACGAAGCCACCCATTTGCAACAGGAAGCTCCTGCTGGTCAGGGTCTTGCGGATCTGGTGCCCCCAGGAAATCTCGTAAAGGCGGGCTTTTTTCTTTTGCTGCCAGGCGCCCACCGCCAATACGGCCATCAGCAAAAGGCCCAAAACTATATATGGGTTCATGACGCTGTCATCCCATCCTTAGGTGCATTAGCCGGATGCCTTGCTTGGGCCCTTTCCCGCCCGAGGGGCCGGGCGGGAAAGGGTTTGCATCGCTTACGGGGCAAGCTAAAGGCGCATCCGCCCTTATTCGCCGGTATAGGCGCTGGCGGGCATGCCCTTGATCACCGCCACCGGGGCCTTGACGCCCAATTCCTTCATGGCCTCGGTAACCGGGCCCTCGTTGATGGCGCCCTGGGGGATGTCGCCGGACTTGAGCACCTTGATGCTGTGCAGGAACTCGTAGCCCTTCTTCATCAGGTCCAGGACGCGCGGCGAGAAGACCATCTCGCCCACGTACACCACGTCGTCGCCACCCACGGATTTGGGGTGCTTCTCATACAGGGCCTTCCACAGGATCTTGGGGGTGTAGCCCTGGGTCTCTTTCATGACCATCTGGGCCACGCCCATGGGGTCCTTTTCCATTATCTGCAGGGCCTCGATCTCGGCCTTGATCCAGCCCTTGGCCGCCTCGGGGTGCTTCTCGATGAAGTCCTGGCGCATCAGGGTGAAGTTGGCATCCAGCTCGCCGTAGGGGGAGCCGGTGGCCGCGTACTTGGCGAAGCCCTGCTCCACCACCTTGCGGGCGTGGGGCTCCCACATGGCCGCCGCGTCCAGCTTGCCGGCCTCAAAGGAGCTGGCGATGACCTCGATGGTCATGTACTGAAGCCGCTTGGGCTTGACCTTGTTCTGCTTGAGCACCGACTCGAAGAAGCGGTTGGCGCAGGTGCCGCGGTGCACGGCCAGCAGTTTGCCGTTCATCCACTTGATGGCCTCTTGGGGGCTCTTGAAGTCCGGGGCGTCCTTGCGAACCACGATGAGGTTGCAGTTCTGGCCGTTGCTGATCATGGGCACCGAAACCAGGCGGATGTCGCCCTGCTTCTTCTTGGTGGTGGCCACCAGGGAGGGCATGTCGCCCATGGTGCCTACCTGCATCTTGTCGGCCAACAGGGCGTTGACCATGGGCGGACCGGTAAGGTGAGCCTCGAAATGCACCACGCTGCCCTTGGGCAGGTATTTCTTCCACAGCTCCTTCTGTTTAATGACCACTCCGCTCCATCCGCCGGTCCAGTAGGGATGGTAGCCGTAAGTGATCTCGACCGGCTCAGCCGCCTGAACCGGAGCCGTCCCCACACCGATGACGGCCGCCGAGAACATCAGCAGGCCGGCCACGATGCCGGTGACCTTGGCTAGGTGAGAAAATCTCTTGATCATAATGAAAATCCTCCTTGGCGCTCCGTTTTGTGGCCCGTGGGGGGCCACACTTGGGAAGAGCCGACGCTCCGCCCACCTCTTGCTGTAGCCTATGTGTGCAGTTGGCATGCCAAGGAGAGGGAAGCCCCGCACAAGAACTGCCTCAAAGTTCGCCTGGCGCGTTTTTGTTATATCAATCAAGGCAGTTATAAGTCTCGGTTTATTTGAGGGCTTCGCCCGGTCCGGCTCCCCCAGGGCCCTGGCCCGGTGCCTATTGACACCGAAACGCTGAATTCTGGTGCAAACCCGCACCAAAAATCGGGCCCGGCGCGCCCCAGGAAAGGGGAGCTCGGCGGGTAATGACCTATTTATTATGGGAGGTTTGGGAGGCTTTTCGAATGAGAGCTTGGCTTTTTGTATCATCATAACGCAAAGTTATGCTAATTATAGCCAACGGGGCGGCCAAAAAGTGCTCATTTGCGCCTTGAGTGGCACACATATTGAAGTACCTCCACCCGACAGACGCCGATAATCCAGGCGGGCCTAATTCGTTGGCCCGCCATAGCCAGCAGGGAGGACATCCTTTGGCAGAGAAAGCTCACATTCCCCTTGGCGTGGGGTTCTACCCCGACTGGTGGAAATCAAACTACGGCATCACCTTCGGCCGGGACTATTACTATGATCCCGACTACCGGGTCGAGGTGGGCCTGAAGCAGCAGAAGGCCCTGTACGATCGCTTCGGCGACGTGGGCCTGGGCCAGGCCGACCCCCAGCCCCGCCCCCTGATCTCCTTCGGTATGGTGATGCTGCCGGCCATCTTCGGCTGCGAGATCGTCTTCGAGGAGGCCGCCCTGCCCTGGGCCATGCCCCTGAACCTCTCGGCCGAGGAGTGCGACAAGCTGGTCAAGCCCGACCTGACCAAGGTCGAGCCCATGGCCTCGGTGCTGAAGCAGATCGACCACCTCAAGAGCAAGTACGGCAAGGTGGTGGGCGACATCAACGTCACCGGCGTGCAGAACCTAGCTCTCAAGATCCGGGGCGACGAGCTTTACATGGATTACTACGAGGAGCCGGAGTTCGCCCATCGGTTTTTGAAGTTCTGCTCCGAGTGCATCATAGACCTGTGGAAGTTCATCTACCCCATCACCGGCACCGGCGCGGTGGACGTGACCCCCATGTGCGACCCCACCATCTTCTGCGTGCCCAACTGCACCGTGGAGCAGATCAGCGGCGACACCTACGAGGAGTTCGGCCTGCCCTACGACAACATGCTGGCCGAGGCCTGCCATCCCTTCGGCATCCACCACTGCGGCAGCCTTGACCCGGTGGTGGAGCACTACGCCAAGGTCAAGAACCTGGTGTTCATGGAGGCCGGTTTCGGCACCGACTTCGCGGCGGCCCGCAAGATCCTGGGCCCGGACGTGGCCTTCAACGCCCGCATCAGCCCGGTGCTCATGAAAAACGGCACCGCCGAGGAGGTGGCGGCCACGGTCAAGGACGCCATCGACCAGGGCGCGCCGTTGTCCAACTACTCCATAGACACCGTGGGCCTCACCGACGGGGTGCCCGACGAGAACGTTCGGGCCGCCCGGCGCACGGCCATGGAATACGGCAAGATCTCCTAGGAAAGACGAGGCAAGCATGCAGACCGTAATCAGCAGCCCCAGCCGGGAAGTGATCATCGGGCACGACCAGCCGGTGGTCATGATCGGCGAGCGCATCAATCCCACGGGCCGCAAAAAGCTGGCCGCCGCCCTGGAAAAGGGCGACATGAGCCTGGTGCAAAAAGAAGCCATGAACCAGGTGGCCGCCGGGGCCCAGGTCTTGGACGTGAACGTGGGTGTCTCGGGCGCGGACGAAAAGGACCTGATGCTCCAGGCCTTGCAGGCCATCACCGAGGTGGTGGACGTGCCCCTGTGCATCGACTCGGCCAAGCCGGAGGTGCTGGCCGTGGGCCTGGGGGCCTACAAAGGCAAGGCCCTGGTCAACTCGGTCAACGGCGAGGAGGCCAAGCTCAAAGAGGTCCTGCCCCTGGTGGCCCAGTACAAGGCGGCGGTGGTGGCCCTGACCATGGACGACAACGGCATCCCCACCGACGTGGCCACCCGTTTGGCCATCGCCGATAAGATCGTGAACGAGGCGGCCAAGCTGGGCATCCCCCTGGAGGACATCGTCATCGATCCCCTGGCCATGAGCGTGGCCGCCGACGACGCCGCCGGTCTGGCCGCCTTGGAGGCGCTGGCCGGCATCAAAAAGAACCTGGGGGTCAACCAGACCATCGGGGCCAGCAACGTCTCCTACGGTTTGCCGGACCGCAAGGCCATCAACGCCACCTTTTTGGCAATGGCGGTCATGGCCGGGCTCACCTGCCCCATCACCGACCCCACCGTTTGGCCCGTACGCAGGACCTTGCTCATCAGCGACCTTCTGACCGGCAAGGACGAATATGCCATGAACTATATCACCGCCTACCGGGAACAATTCCCGGATCAAGACTAAGGCGCGCAGAGGAAAGAGGAGGCAACGTGGCTGACTTGCAGGCAATCAAGGAAGCGGTAAGCAAGGGCAAACGCAAGGACATCGTGGGGCTGGTGCAGGCCGCCCTGGACGACGGCGCGGACCCCAACAGCATAATCAACGACTACATGATCGAGGCCATGAAAGAGGTGGGCGCCCGCTTCGAGGCCAAGAAGATCTTCGTGCCCGAGATGATGATCGCCGCCCGCACCATGCAGACTGGCCTGGACGTGATCAAGCCCATCCTGGAAGCCCAGGGCTCCCAAAGTGAAACCGTGGGCACCGTGGTCATCGGCACCGTGTTCGGCGATTTGCACGACATCGGCAAGAACCTGGTTGTGCTGATGCTGGAAAGCTCGGGCTTCGAGGTGTTCAACATCGGCGAGAACGTGCCCCCCGAGAAATTCGTGGAAAAGGCCAAGGAGCACAACGCGGACATCGTGGGGCTCTCCAGCCTGCTGACCACCGGCGACCCCCACGTCAAGGCCACCATCGAGGCGGTCAAGGCCAGCGACCTTGCCGGCAAGGTCAAGGTGGTCTGCGGCGGCGCGGCGGTGACCCGCAAATTCGCGGTGGACCAGTGCGGGGCCGACGGCCACGCCACCGACGCGGTGGACGCGGTGAAGACCATCAAGCAGTTGATGAACTTGAATTAGACTCTCCCCTACCTCCCTGCAAAGGCGCGCGGGGCCTCCCCCCCTCCTCCCTCGCCCCGCGCGCCGACCTTTAAACGGGAGCTTATATGCCCCGAGCCGGTGACGAGCAAGTAACCTTCCAGCCCATGGGGCGCCGGGCCGATCCGCAGCCCGGCCAAAGCCTGTTGCAGTTGGCCCAAAGCGCCGGGGTGGGCATCGAGGCCCCCTGCGGAGGCAAGGGCCTGTGCGGCAAGTGCCGGGTGCGCCCCGAAGGCCGGGCCACTCCCCTCACTCCCGCCGAAAAGGCCCTCCTGGGCCCGGACACCGAACAAGGCCTGCGCCTGGCCTGCCAGACCGCCCTGCCCCAGGGCGGTGCGGTGTGGGTGCCCCCGGAGAGCCGCAGCCAGCGCCAGGTGATACTGACCAGCGGGGCCAGCGGCGAGCTGGAGTTGGACCAGACGGTGCGGGCCTATACGGTGAGCGTGCCTCCGCCCAGCCTGGAGCGGCCCGAGGCGGCTCGGGAGCGGCTCTTCAGCGCCCTGTCGGCCGTCGCCGCTGACGGCCTGAGCGATTCGCCGGAGCTTCCCTTCAGTCTTTTGCAACGCCTCCCCGGCCTGCTGGCGGGCGGCGGCGAGCTTGGCCTGGCCCTGCGCAAGGGCCGCGAGATCGTGTCCTTGGGCGCGGCCCAGCAAGGCCCTCCCCTGGGCTTGGCCGTGGACCTGGGCACCACCACGGTGGTGGCCTATCTCTGCGACCTGGACAGCGGCAAGCTGCTGGCGGTCAGCTCGGAGATGAACCCCCAGGTGCCCTATGGCGACGACGTGATCTCGCGTATGTCCCTGTGCGCCGCCGGTCCCCAGGAGCTGGCCAAACTCAGCCGGGCGGCGGTGGAGTGCATCAACGCCCTGGCCGTGGACGCCTGCGCCCAGGCCGGGACCGATCCCGAATGCATCCTGGAATGCGTCATGGTGGGCAACTCTGCCATGCATCACATCTTCCTGGCCCTGGACCCAGCCTCCCTGGCCATAGCGCCCTATGCTCCGGTGGTGCGCGGCCCGGTGGAGATAAAGGCGCGCCAGGCGGGGCTGGCCCTGGGCCAGGAGGCCTGGCTGCACTGGCTGCCGCTCAAAGCCGGATTCGTGGGCGCGGACATCGTGGCCGCCGCCCTGGCCGTGGGGGCCGACGAGCTTGACCAGCCGACCCTGCTCCTGGACCTGGGCACCAACGGCGAGATGGTCCTGGCCGCGGGCGGGCGCATGCTGGCCTGCTCCACCGCGGCGGGCCCGGCCCTGGAGGGCGGGCACATCGCCCAGGGCATGCGCGGCGCGCCGGGCGCGGTGGAACGCGCCGCCTTGCAGGCGGGCGCGGCTTCGACCGAGCTGCGGGTCATCGGCGGCGAGAAACCGGTGGGCTTTTGCGGCTCGGGCCTGGTGTCACTCATAAGCTGCCTGCTGGAGGCGGGCATACTGCTGCCCTCCGGCGGCTTCGACCCCGAGCGGGGCCGGGGTTTGGTGCGGCCTGGAGCCAATGGCCGGGAGTTCCTGGCCGCCCCGTCCGGGGCCACCGGCCATGGCCGCGACCTGGTGCTCACCAGCCAGGACGTGGCCGAGGTTCAGTTGGCCAAGGCGGCCATCCGGGCCGGGGCCGAGGTGCTCATGGCCGAGATGGGGGTGAAGCAAATCAGCCAGGTGCTCTTGGCCGGGGCCTTCGGCAACTACCTGGACCCAGGCGAGGCGGCCCGCATCGGCCTGTTCCCGCCGGTGCCCGTGGAGCGCATCCTGGGGGTGGGCAACGCCGCCGGGGTGGGCGCGGTGATGGCCCTTTTGAGCCAAAAGCAGCGTGTGCGGGCAAAGAAGCTGGCCCAGGCCATGGGCTACGTGGAGCTTTCCGGCCACCCCCTGTTCCAGGACCTGTTCGTGGACAGCATGGCCTTTCCCGGCGGGGACGCCTGATGCGCCTGGTCACGGTGGGCGGCTTTCTGGGCGCGGGCAAGACCTCCCTGTTGCAGGGCCTGGCCCGCTGGTGGGGCGAGCAGGGCCTGCGCCTGCTGGTTTTGGAGAATGAGGCCGGTCAGGTGGGCCTGGACGACCGCCTGCTGCGCGATCTCGCCCTGGAGGTTCGCCTGTTGCCCGGCGGCTGCGCCTGCTGCGATCTGCAAGGCGTGCTGGTGGACAAGCTCAAGCAGGCCCTTGATGAGGACCGCTGGGACCTGGTGCTGCTGGAGCCCAGCGGGGTGGCCTCCCTGGCCTCCCTGGGCCAGGTGCTGGAGCGCTATGTTCCCGAGCTGGGCCAGGGGATCACCGCCACGGTGGTGGACGCCTCCCGCCACGCCACCATGACCAAGGCCCTGCCCAAGCTTCTGGCCGATCACCTGGCCGCCTCACGCCAGGTGGTGCTCTCCAAGGCGGACCTCATACCTGCCAAGGAGGTGGAGCGCATCGGCAACCAACTTCGCCTGGACGCGCCCCAGGCCCAGGTCTGGCCAGCGGACCTGCGGGGAGATGGCGCTTACGAGCTGGCCCAGGAAGTGGCCCCTCGCCTGCTGGAGAGTTGGGCCGCCCCCGGCCGCGAATCCGCCCCGGCGGGCGACGGCCCTCACCAGGCCCAGTCCTATGCCCTGGATTTGCCCCCAAACGGGCTCACGCCCCAGGCGGCCCAAGATTTGGTGCGCCGGATCATCGCCGCCTTGCCCGCGCCCGGCCAAGACTGGCTGGGGCATGTCAAGTTTTGGGGAAGCGACGCCTCGGGCGGACATCTTTTGGTCAGCGGCACCACCGCCCAGGACGTGACCACGCGGGGCGGCTCCCCCGGCCCCCTGGGCGGGCGGTCCTGGCTGGTGGTCATCAGCCACCTGCCCCTGCCCGCGGACCTGGACGAGATGGTGCGCCTTCTGCTGGCCCAGGCCGCGCCCGGCGCTTCCTTGGAGCCGGTGCGCTCCACCCCTTCCCTGTTGTCCCTGGACGGCCTGGCCCAACCTTCGGCCTGAAGACCCCGTCCATTTTGAGCGTTTTAACCGTACCCGGCACCAACGGCGGGCCGAACGCCTGAGCATCCCCAAACCCATCGCCGGTGCTTGCTCAGGCGCCCATTGACGAACATTGTCGGTTCGTTCAGAATAGCCCAGTGATGCTATTTGGTATTTTCACCGGAGGCTTTGCGTATTAACATATTGAATTGTTTTGGAAAGACACTGTCCTGGCAATGAGCGAACAGGTTAGGGACATGACCGCCGGCATTTTTACGGCCTCCACTTATAATGTGCCCAAGCATGCCAAAAGGGACTACTGGTCCAAAGCGCTCGGCGCCATATGGGGCAACATACAGATAGAGCCCACCAACCTCGATTGTTTTGAAGGCCGTATCCGTAGCGTAAAGGCTGACCAATTATTTTTTAATGAAATAAGCTACCGGGGGCACAACATTCATCGGACCCCCCGGAACATCGCCAACATGAATAATGACTTTTACGTGTTGGCGTTCCCCTTCGGCGATCCCTGGCAGATGGACCTGAGTGACGAAACCTTCATCCTGAAGCGGGGCAACGCTTATCTACTGTGCAATTCAGTCCCCTACAAATCAAAAGACAAAAATGGGTACGACACCTTCAACGTCATAATCCCGGCGCAACTTTTGCGAAACCTTATCCCCACCCTGGAGAAGCGCTACATCTTGCCCTTGGACCAGGGCAACAAAAAAGCCAACATATTGCAAAGCTTCGTGCGCAGCATGTATGACTGCCTGCCCTTTCGCGGGGAAGACGAAACCCGCTTCATGGAAGACAACCTGCTGAACCTTCTGGCCTTTGCGCTCAAGGAAAAATCCAAGGGCATCGACGCCGACGACAGCAGCGTCAAGCTGGCTCACCGAGGGCGCATTCTTGATTACATCTCCCGCAACCTTTCGCAAGAGCTGATGAGCCCTGAAACCATCGCCCGGCAACACGGCATTTCCGTGAGCTACCTGCATCGCGTGTTCAAGCCCCACGGCCGCACCGTGGTGGAGGTGATCCGGGAAAAGCGCCTGCAAGCCGCCAAACGCCTGCTCACCGATCCCGATCTCGCCGGCCTTTCGGTAACGGAAATAGCCTATCGCGTGGGATTCAAGCATCCTTCGGATTTCAGCCGGGCCTTTAAAAGCCGTTTCGGCCAATCTCCAAGGGACGCCCGCGAGGTCCCGGCCCAGGACTGAGCCGCACCCCATCGCCTTTTCCCCCGCTAGCGCCCCACAGTCCATCCCCAGTTAAAAGATTGGTCATCCCCAGTCAAGCAACGCCCCGGCGCGTGATGTTATCTCATTACAACGCTTGAGTACTGGATCGCGCGGCGCAACCCTGCACCTCTCGGCCTCGCGCACGAACCGCCGCTCAACGCTCTTAGCGCGGTCCAGGCTTTCCTTAAAAAGATCGATGGTGACGGTAACCGCACCTGCGCGCCCCGTGGGCGCCTGCGGGGACCCAAAGCGGGCCGTGCGCCGAACACGTTGAGCTTAACCACACGTTTTGAGGTGACAATGGCCGAAGCAACCTGGCGCGATTATGTTAAAAACAAACCCAAGAAGCCCAAGCCCCTGAGCGGGCTGAGGGTGCTGGAAGTTTGCACCATCGTCTTTGGGCCTTCCGGGCCCAGTTGGCTGGCAGAGATGGGGGCCGAGGCCATCAAGGTGGAGATACCTCCCCTGGGCGACCTGGAGCGCGACCTGAGCTGCTCCGGCTTCCGCTTCAAGGAACAGAGCCCTCTGTTCCTTCATGACAACGTGAACAAATATTACCTTGGCCTGGACCTGCACAAACCAGAAGGCCAGGAGATATTTTGCCAGCTCGCCGCCAAGGCGGACATCATCGAGAACAACCTGCGCCCCGGGGTGATGGAGCGCTTCAACGTGGACTACCGCAAGATTGAGAAGATCAACCCCGGCATCATCTACCTGGAGAAAAACGGCTTCGGTAATTGGGGACCCTACGCCGAAGAGAACCGGCCCTCCAACGACGGGGCCTCCCAGGCCTTTTCCGGCATTGCCTGGATGAGCACCTTCCCCGGCCAAACTCCGGTGAAGCAGATGATCTACCTCTCGGACATGTACGGCGCCCTTTTGGCCGAGGTGGCGGTGCTTAGCGCCCTGCGCCACCGCGACCGCACCGGCAAGGGCCAGTACATCGAGATTTCCCAGACCGAAAGTATCATGCGCACCATGTCCTGGGTCTGGCCCTACCTGGACATCACCGGCCAAAATCCGCCGCCCGCGGGCAACCGCGACGTGTCGGTGTGCCCGGCCGACACCTTTTGCTGCGCCGACGGCTCCCTGGTCAGCCTGGCCGCCGCCGCGCCCCAGGAGTTCGCCGGGCTCTGCGCGGCCATGGACCGTCCCGAACTGGCCCATGACCAGCGCTTCGCCGATCATCTCACCAGGCTCCAGGAAGAAAACGCCACGGCCCTGCTGGAGATCATCGCCGCATGGGCCGCCCAGCAGAGCCCCCGGGAAATCGAGGCCCTGGCCCGGGAGCACGGCTTCGCGGCCAGCCGGGTGCGCGACGCCGCCCAGGTCATGGCCGACCAGCACATCCGCCAACGGGGCTTCATGACCCAGGTGGACGACGCCATGTACGGCACCTACCTGGACCACGAATTCCCGGTGATGATGAGCGCCACGCCCCCCCAGAAGAAGTGGGCCGCCCGTGCCGTGGGCTTTGACAACGAATTCCTCATGAAAAACCTGCTCAACAAAAGTGAAGAGGAACTGAAGGCGCTCTATGAGACCGGGGCCTTGGGCAAATGGGCCGACCGTCCCGGCAGACGGCCGCCACCGGACTGGGACGGAAGCAGCGACCTTATCCTGTCCCGAGACCAGACACCGGCCCAGGCCGAGCGGGGAGAAAAATAATATGAGCGCCGATAGACCGAAATGGGCCGAGTGGGCCGACTGGGTGCGGGAAAAAGACGATCCCCGCTCGGCCGGGCCCAAATTAGAAGCCCTGGAAGGCCTGGTGGTGCTGGACCTGAGCAGCCAGAGCTACGCCGGGGCCTATTGCTCCTCCATGCTCTCGGAGTTCGGGGCCGAGGTGATAAGGGTGGAGCCTCCCCAGGGCGACTTTTTGCGCACCTGCACCCCCTATGGCCTGGTGCACCAGGGAGAGGGCCTCAACTACCTGGTAGAAGGCCGCAACAAATATCACGTCACCTTGGACCTGAACCAGCCGGAGGGGCGCGAGGTCCTGCAAGGCCTGGCCGCCCAGGCCGACGTGTTGCTGGAGACTTTCCCCCTGGGGACCATGGACGCCTGGGGTTTGGGTTACGAGGATCTGAAAAAGACCAACCCCGGCCTGATCTTCGCCTCCATCACCGCCCACGGCCAGTTCGGCCCGGAGGCCGACGACCCCATGCCCGACTACGATAACGTGGCCCAAGCCAAATCGGGCATCCACTACGCCACCGGGGCCATGCTGCCGCCGGAGCATGACGCGGGGACCTGCCCCTGGGCGGTTTCCACCAAGGCCAGCCCCTGGATCGCCTGGTGCAGCGCCGGCACCTTCATGGCCACCGGCATCCTGGCCGCCCTGCACTGGCGCCACCGCACCGGCCAGGGCCAGGCCCTGGACGTGGCCACCACCGAGGCTTACATGCGCCTGGACAACTACACCCACATCTGGTTCCAAGGCGGCGGTCACGTCACCGAACGGGTGGGCGGCCTGGACAACGCGCTGTGGTTGTATTGTTTCGCCCCCACCAGCGACGGCGGGGTGTTCCTGGGCGGGCTGCGCCTGGAGATGTGGCAGGCCTTCTGCGACATGATGGGCAAGTGGGATGAATGGGGCGTGGGCGATTGGGACTCCCTTTCGCCGTTTTTGAACCAGGAGGCCCAGCTCAAATATTTCCCCGAGGTGGCCAAGTTCACCAGCCGCCACACCAGCGGGGAGCTGGAGCGCATGGCCGTGGAATACAGCCGTAGCGGCCGCTTGGCCCCCATAACCACGGTGATAGCCCCAATCCTTTCTCCCCAGGAGGCCATGCTGGATCCCAACTGGAACGAGCGGGGAATCTTCACCCCCACCCAAGACCCGGTCTATGGCCGGGTGGTGGCGGCTCAAGCCCAGCACAAGATGACCGAGACCCCCATTCGCACCAAGTGGGTGTGCCGCCCCGTGGGCTATGACAACGCCTTCATCTACCGCAAGTACATGGGCTACGGCCCGGAGCGCTTGAGCCGGCTGCGGCAAGATGGGGTTTTGTAACCGGATCAGCGTTTAGAAAAATGCCCGCGCTTGTGCCGCAGCAAGCCATGGAACCAGTCAAGTGAACGATTAACGTGTTGGTTGAGGACAACCTCGGCAAGGGATTCAAAGGAGGGAAGACCATGAAGTTGAAAAAGACCCTGACCGTAAGCGCCCTGACGCTCATGCTGCTTTTGACTTGGGCCTGGGGCGCCATGGCGGCCACCCACAAGCTGACCCTGGCCTATCTGCCGGTCAAGGGCACCCTATACGTGGCGGTCACCGAAATGTTCGCCCAGAGGGTCAAGGACGCCACCGGCGGCCAGGTGGAGATCGTACTCAATGATTCCCTGGTCAAGGGGACCCAGTTGGCCCAGTCGGTGCGTGACGACCGGGTGCAATTGGCCACCATCCTGGCGGGCTACTATTCGGCCACCAACCCCCAGTTCGGCCTGTCCCAGCTCCCCGGCCTGCTGGACGACCTCAAAGAGTTCAAGGCGGTCTTTTATGGCTTCTGGCGGGCCGACCTTAACAAAATGCTGGACAAGACCTATAACAGCAAGGTGCTTTGCTGGGGCCTGTTCGCCCCGCAGAACCTGATCTCCATCAAGCCCATCGACACCGTGGCCGCGTTCAAGGGCAAGAAAATCCGGGTGCACAACATCGAGACCGCCACCCTGGTGGCCACCCTGGGCGCCAAGCCCACCCCCATGCCCGCCTCCGAGGTGCTGCCCGCCCTGCAGCGCGGCATCATCGACGGCGTGTTCACCTCATCGGCCTGGGCCTACGGCCAGGCCTTCTACACCGTGGCCAAGTACGTCACCCTGTGGCCCATCGCCACCATCCTGCCTTTCCCCATCGTGATCAACAACGGCGAATGGAACAAGCTGCCCAAGGACCTGCAAGACAAGGTGGCGGCCGCCGGCAAGAAGGTGGAAGAGATCGCCTTTGCCGACTACACCAGCAAGATGGAGGCCCTGCCCAAAAAATGGGCCTCCAAGGGCGCCAAGTATTATGTGGCCCCCCCGGATCAGACCAAACTCCTGTTCCAGCCCCAAAACATCTCCAAGGTCTACAAGTCCTTCTTTGAGCGCGCCCAAAAGGCCGGTTTTGACGGCAAGGCCTACGTGAAGCAGGCCGAAAAGATCCTGGGCAAGGATTTGAAATACTAAGCCCGCAACCTGACACACCCTGCCTTGGGCCGTTCGCCTTGCCTCGGCGCGGCGGGCGGTCCAAGGCCTCTTACGGAGATAACCAGCGCCCATGACCGAAAACACCGCTCAAGCAGCATCGCCGGCCGCCCCGCCCACACCCAACGCGAGCAGCCACCTCACCCGGGCCCTGGACTGGGTGTCCGGCGCGGTGGGTGCTTTTTGCGGTCTGGCCACCCTGGGAATGGTCCTGATCATCAGCTACGAGGTGGTTTGCCGCTACCTGTTCAACAGCCCCACCTCCTGGGTGACCGAATATTCCCTCTATATCTTCGTGGGAACCAGTTTCCTGGCCACGGCCTACGCCCACCTGGAGGACAACCACATCCGGGTGGAGATATTGCTGAACAACCTCTCCACCCCCATGCGCCACAAGTTTTGGCAGATGTCGGCCTGGGTGGGCCTGATGTTCGTGGTGGTGGCCGCTTGGCAGATGATCTTGTTCGTGGGCTCGGAATACCAGGGCGGGGCCAGGGCCTGGGGCCTTATGGCGACCCCCCTGTGGATTCCCGAGACTCCGGTGGCGGTGGGCCTGGCCTTGTTCGCCCTGGCGGTGCTCAGCGAGGCCCGCAAGCTCAGCCCCGGCGTCGGACCCCGCCGGGAGTTTACCGGCCTGGTCATTTTGGCGGCCATGGTGATTGCCCTGGTGTTCATGGGCCTGAAGCCCCCCTCGGTGGCCGGGAGTTCCCTGGATTGGGGCACCGTGTCGGTGGCGGCGGCGGTGCTGGCCGTGGCCTGGCTATGGAACGGCCTCGGCGTCACCGCGGGCGCGGCATGCATGGCTTTGGGCGGGGGTCTGCTTTTCGCCTGGGCGGCCGATTTCTCCACCCTGGCCCAGGGCGGAGTGATGGCCTTTTACCTCCTGTCGCTCATGGCCCTGGGAGTGCGCATCGCCTTTTCCCTGGGCATGGTCGGCGCGCTGGGGGTCTTGTTTTTGCTGCCCACCCCCCAGCTCCAGGTGATAGCCGAGCGGGCCTGGACCAGCGTGAACTCCTTCGCCTTCACCGCGGTGCCCATGTTCATCCTCATGGGGGCCTTTTTGCTGCGTAGCGGGGTTACCAGCGACCTCTTCGGAGTGATGCTCAAATGGCTGGGCCGCTTCCCCGGAGGCATCGCCCACGCCACGGTGGGGGCCTGCGGCATCTTCGCGGCGGTTTCGGGCTCCAGCCTGGCCACCGCCGCCACCATGGGCATGACCGCCTGCCCCGAGATGACCGAGCGGGGCTACAGCCCACGCCTCACCTATGGGGTGGTGGCCGCGGGCGGCACCCTGGGCATCCTCATCCCGCCCAGCATCGCCATGATCATCTACGGCTCACTGGTGGGCGAGCCCATCAGCGCACTGTTCATCGCGGGCATCCTGCCCGGCGTGTTCCTGATGATTTCGTTCATGCTGGTGGTCTTCGGCTGGTCTTTCATCTGGCCCTCGGCGGCTCCCCGCGGCGCTCACTACACCTGGGGCCAGAAGTTCCGCTCACTCACCGGGGTGCTGCCCTTTGTCCTGCTCATAGTGGGGGTGTTGGGCTCGCTGTACATGGGCGTGGCCACGCCCACCGAAGCCGGCGCCCTGGGCGCCCTCATCGCCGCCGGGCTGTGCTTCCTCAAAAAGAAGATGACCTTCAAGCTCTTGATGGACTCGGTGATGGAGACGGCCAAGGTCACCTCATTTTTGATCTTCATCGTGGCCGCCTCCTCGGTGATGGGCTACGCCTTTGACTACATCCGCCTGCCCAAGGTGCTGGTGGAGGTGATGCAAGGGGCCGACCTTACGCCCGGCCTGGTGATCACGGCGTTGGTTATCATCTACATGATCCTGGGCATGTTCATCGACCCGGTGTCCATGATGCTCATGACCCTGTCGGTCTCCTTCCCCATCGTCACCGCCCTGGGCTTCCATCCCATATGGTTCGGGGTGGTGCTGGTCATGATGATCGAAATCGGCCTGATCACCCCGCCGGTGGGAGTGATTCTGTTCATCTTGAAGGGCATGAGCGGAGACATACCCCTCAAGGAGATCGTCATTGGCGTGCTGCCCTTCGTGGGGGTGTTTCTGGCCAACATCGTCCTGTTCTACTTTTTCCCCGACTTGATTATGTGGCTGCCCGGCCAAATGGGCGCGGCGCAATAAGCCCGGCCGCTAAGCATAAGGAGCAACCTCAATGCCTGAAGCAAACATCGGCGAAATCACGCTTTACTATGAGATTCACGGCAACGGCCGACCCCTGGTGATGATCCGGGGCTTGGGCAGCAACGCCGACCACTGGTACAGCCAGGTTCCCACCTTGTCCACACGCTACCGGGTCATCGTCTTCGACAACCGGGGCATGGCCCGCTCCAGCGATTCGGGAGGGCCCTTCACGGTGCGCCAAATGGCCGACGACACCCTGGGCCTGCTGGACGCCCTGGAGTTGGACAAACCCCTGATCTTCGGGCTCTCCATGGGAGGCATGATCGCCCAGGAGCTGGCCATCAATTATCCGGAGCGGCTCTCGGGGCTGGTTTTGGCCTGCACCCATCCCGGCGGACCCAATCAGGTGCGGCCCACCGCCGAGGTGGAGGATTTGTTCAAGGAGATGGTCTACCAGGCCACCCCCGAGGCCAAGCGCGCCGCCGCGCCCACCCTGTTCGACCCCAAAAACCTGGCGGAGCGCCCCCAGGTGGCCGCCGAATACGCCGAGATCAGCCTGCGCCACCCCGCCGGGCCCGACATTCTCACCAAGCAGTGGAACGCGGTGCTGGGCCACGACACCTATGACCGCCTTCCCCAAATAAAAGCCCCCACCATGGTGCTCACCGGCGACGCCGACAGGCTCATCCCGCCGGGCAACTCCGAAATATTGGCCCAGCGCATTCCCGGCGCCAAGTTGGTGGTGGTCTCCGGCGGCGGGCATCAGATATTGGTGGAGCAGCCAGAGGCCTGCAACCAGGCGGTGCTGTCTTTTCTGGCTGAACTGGAAGACTAAGCGGGACTTGCCCGCTGCTCAATATCCGAATTCGGCGGAGGTAAGGCGCTTTCCCTGAAAACAGGCCTTGACCACCATGGGCCGGGCGTCCCGTTGGCCGGGGCGTCCCGGCCCATGCCTTTTTTGTCTCACCCTCCCCCTGTGAAATCGGGATGACCCAACAAACATCGACAGCTCACGGGCCATTACCAGCCTCGGGCTGGATAAGCGGGGCCGTTTTTTGCTCAGGGCAATTATTCCGTTGGGCCCTGCGAAAGTGGTTGACACCGAAGCTCCGGATTAAATACGATTAAATTCGTTAACAAATAACGAAGAGCGTTAATTTGCCCAGAAAACAACGTCATTTCGTGCAATCATTGGCCAGGGGACTAAACGTTCTCCAGGCGTTTTCCGCCGAGCATTCACGCCTTACCTTGTCCCAAATATCCGAGCGCACCGGGTTCAACGTGGTGGCGGTGCAACGCTACACCGACACCCTCATGGAAATGGGCTTTTTGAAGCGCAACCGGCACCGTGAGTTCTTTTTGGGGCCTGGGGTCTTGTCCCTGGGTTTCGCTTTTTTGAACCGCACCGAACTCAAGAAAATCGCCGAGGAATACATCTCCGAATTTTCCGACCGGGTGGGCCGTACCCTGAACATGGCCATCCTGGACGGCGCGGAGATCATTTTCATCTACCGCAAGGAAGTGCACCGCTTCCTCAGCTACGACTTGCACGCCGGCTCCAAGCTCCCGGCCCATTGCACCGGCTCGGGCAAGTGTCTGCTGGCCGGGCTGGACGACGTCAGCCTCAGGGAACTTTTGCACAGCGCCGACCTATACCGGGTGACCGCCCACACCATCGTGGACCCGGAGATGCTCTGGAAAGACCTTATGCTCACCCGCAAGCGGGGCTACAGCATCGCCGACCGGGAGTGGATCTCCGACCTCTACTCCGTGGGCGTGCCCATCATCAACCGGGAAGAAAAAATGGAGGCGGCGGTGAACCTCTCCCTCTCCCTGGAAGAGGCCAAGGGAGACCACCTCAGGGACATGTTGAACCAATTCATTGAGTTGGGGCACAGCCTGTCGTTGGCCATGGGCTACCAGGGCCCCTACCCCGTGATTCCCATCGCCGACCCATCAGGAGACGCCAGGTGAACGTAGGATCATTACTGGTCAACGCGGTGGGCAAGTTCCCCGCCGCCACCGCCATCGTGGACGGCCCAACCAGGCTGAGCTTCGCCGAACTGGACCAGCGCACCCGCCGCCTGGCCTCGGCCATGCTGGGGGCGGGGCTTCACCCCGGCGACCCGGTGGCCATGCTTTTCTACAACAGCGCCCACATGGTGGAGGCCTATTACGCCACGGTGCGGGCGGGCCTGGTGGCCGTACCCATCAACTTCCGCCTGGCCGGGCGGGAGATGGCCTTCATGCTGGCCGACTCCGGGGCCAAGGCCTTGTTCTACGATCCCGAGTTCGACCCCATGATCGCCGGATTCAGGGACGACCTGGAGGATCTGCGCTTTCTGGTGTCGCCCCGGCCCGGCCCTTCGGGCCTGGCCCAAGACTATGAGGAGTTTCTGGCCACCGGCCAGGCCGCCGAGGACCGCGGCGGGGTGAGCGAGGATCATCCCTGCCAGCTCATGTACACCTCCGGCACCACCGGACGCCCCAAGGGGGCGGTGATCACCCACCGCAACGTGATCTGGAACCTGTTCAACACCATCCACGGCCGGGAAGATCGGGCCGGGCAGATATCCATCATCGTGGGCCCGCTGTACCACACCGCCGCGCTCAACAACCACCTCACCATCCAGCTGGCCCTGGGCGGCGCCAGCGTGCTGGTCAAGAGCTTTAACGCCGAGGGGCTCCTGGCCACCATCCAGCAGGAGCGGGCCACGGTCATCTCCGGCTCGCCGGCCATGTACAACCTGCTCATGCAGCATCCGGCCGCCGGAAGCTACGACACCACCAGCATCACCAAATGCACCACCGGGGCCGACAAGCTGGCCATGGAGACCAAGCGCCGCCTGATGGAGTTCTTCCCCAACATAGAGGGGGTGTACGACGTCTATGGCTGCACCGAAGCCTCGCCCTGCATCGCCATCCTGGCCGCCCGGGACTCCCTGCGCAAGGACGGCTCCATCGGCCCGCCCCTGCCCTTTTTGCAGGCGCGGGTGGTGGACGAGATGGGCCGGGTCCTGGGGCCGGACCAGGTGGGCGAGTTGGTGTGCAAGGGGCCCAACGTGATGAGCGGCTACCACAACAATCCCGAGGGCACCGCCGAGGCTATAAGGGACGGCTGGCTGCACACCGGCGACCTGGCCCGCATGGACACCGAAGGCTACCTGTACATCGTGGACCGCAAGAAGGACATGATCGTCAGCGGCGGCGAGAACATCTACCCGCGCGAGCTGGAAGAGGTGCTCTACACCCACCCGGCCATCGCCGACGCTGCAGTGGTGGGCATGCCCGACGAGGTATGGGGCGAGAGCGTCTGCGCCTTCGTGGCCCTTCGGCCGGGCAGCAGCCTGGGGGCCGAGGAGGTGGTGGCGCTGTGCAAGGCCAACCTGGCCAGCTACAAGAAGCCCAAGCGGGTGGAGTTTCTGCCTGAGATTCCCCGCAATCCCTCGGGCAAGGTCCTCAAGGTGGAGCTTCGCCGCCAGTGGTTGGATAAATCAGAAAAATAAGCGCCGGGCCCGCATGGGGTTTATAGCGGACCGGGCTGTTGCATAGAGGAGTGCTAAACGTCGGGAACGATCAAAGGGAGGAATAGTTCCATGAAAGCTACAAAAAGCGTGAAGACCATTTTGGCCGTGTTTTTGGCCCTGGCCTTGGCCATGAGCCTGGCCGGAGGAGCCCTGGCCGCCGATCAACGCCTGTCCATCGGCACCGCCAGCACTGGCGGCAGCTGGTATCCCCTGGGCGGCGGGGTGGCCAACATGATCAACAAGTACGTCAAGGGCTACTACGCCTCGGCCCACCCCTCGGGCGCTTCCATCGAAAACATCCGCGCGGTCATGAAAGGCCAAGACGCCCTGGCCCTGACCATGCCCGACGCCGCCCTGTACGCCTATGAGGGCAAGGACGCCTTCCAGGGCAAGCCCCAGAAGAAGCTGCGGGGCCTGTTCTCCACCTACCCGGTGGACATCCAGTTCTACGTGTTGAGCGACTCGCCGGTGAAGACCATCGCCGACATCAAGGGCAAGAACCTCAAGGTGGCCGTGGGCGCCCCGGGCAGCGGCACCGAGAAGATGGCCCAGTACGTGCTCAAGGTCTACGGCATCACCTATGACGACATCGACGAGCAGTTCCTGAGCGCCACCGAGACCACGGCGGCCATGAAGGACGGCAACCTCGACGTGGGCATCGTCACCCTGGGCACCCCCGCCCCCACCCTGATGGACCTGGCCACCCAGCGCGAGATCCGCTTCCTGGACATCGAGCCCGCCGTGGCCCAGAAGATCAACAAGGACTTCCCGGCCTACTTCCCGCGCACCATTCCGGCCGGCACCTACAAGAACATGACCAAGCCCCACCACACCCTGGCCTGGATGGGCCTGTTCGTGGTCAGCGCCGACATGTCCGACCAGCTGGCCTACGACATCTGCAAGGCGGTGTTCGACCACAAGGCGGAGCTGGACAAGATCCACAAGAAGTTCGCCCTGATCAACCTGGAAAGCGCCACCAGCGGCATGTCGGTTCCCCTGCATCCGGGAGCCGTGAAGTTCTTCAAGGAGCGCGGAATCCTGAAGTAGGGATTCGTCTTGCGCCCTAGCGAGAAAAAAGCCTGGGGAGCGCGGCCGCCTTTGCCAAGAGGCGAGGCGGCCCGCTCCACGGCCCGGCGGCTACTAAGGTTGGCCGGGGCCCTGCTGCTGACGCTCTTGTGCGCGGCGGCAACCCCGGCGGCCGAGCCCGGCTTGGTGCTCAACCTGGTGGAGACCGACACCGGGCGGGTGGCGCTCAGTGTACCCATCGCGCCCGGCGAGGACTTCACGGTGTGGTTTCTGCACTCCTACGACCGCGCCTTCTTCGCCGAGCACTACCGCGCCTTGGCTCCGGGCCGCATTTTGCTGACCCACATGACCTTCAAGTCCAACCTCAACGGCGAGGGCTTTGAGTATCACGATTTTCATCTACGCCCGGACGGGGTGGGCGAGCTGCGCAACATCAACGAACCCCGCGGGGAGGTCCACTTCATGATGGGCTCCCCGGATATGGCTAATCACACCCTCATCCTGCGGGGGAAACGCATTCGGCTGGTGAATTACGTTGCCCCCCGCACGCTGGTGAGTTTCAGGGTCTGTTGTGCGCCGCGAAAAAATAAGGATTAGGTACCGTCATGCCCAGCAATAGCTCCAAAAGCCTCACCGCTTGGATCATCACCGTGGTGGCCTTGGGAATGAGCGCTTTTCAGTTGTACACCGCCCAGTTCGGATTGTTTTCGGCCATGGTGCAAAGGCCGGTGCACCTGCTGTTCGCCGCCGCCCTGGTGTTGTTGATCTTCCCGGTGGCGCGCAGCATGTCAGGCGGGTCCTATCCCCTGTACCTGCGCATCTGGGATTGGGTGCTCATCACCGCCTCGGCCGCGTCCCTATTGCACATCGTGGCCACCTACAAGGACCTGGTGTCCCGGGGCGGCGCGGCCACGGAGACCGACCTGTGGCTGGGCGGCCTGGTCATTCTCCTGGTGCTGGAAACCACCCGCCGGGTGATGGGGCCCTCGCTGCCCATAATCACCATAGTGGCCATCGGCTACACCCTGTTTGGCCATCACATCCCCGGCATGTGGGGCCACCGGCTCATCGACCTGGAACAGCTCATCGGCTACCAGTACCTAACCACCGAGGGGTTGTTCACCATCCCCCTGGGGGTGTCGGCCAGCTTCATCTTCATCTTCATTCTCTTTGGGGCCTTTTTGGTGGCCTCGGGCACCGGCGAGTTTTTCATAAAGTTCGCCAACGCCCTGGCCGGGCACCTGCGTGGCGGCCCGGCCAAGGTGGCGGTCCTGAGCAGCGCCACCTTCGGCTCCATCTCCGGCTCGGCGGTGGCCAACGTGGTCAGCACCGGCTCGTTCACCATCCCGTTGATGAAAAAGATCGGCTACCGCCCGGTGTTCGCCGGGGCCATCGAGTCGGTGGCCTCCACCGGGGGCCAGTTCATGCCTCCGGTCATGGGTGCGGCAGCCTTCATCATCGCCGACATGCTGGGCGTGACCTATTTGGACGTGTGCAAGGCCGCCCTGATCCCGGCGGTGCTCTACTTCTTCGCCCTGATCTACATGGTGCACCTGGAGGCCCGGCGGCGGGACCTCCGGGGCCTGGACCGCTCGGAGCTGCCCAACCTGTTCAAGACCATCAAGGAGGGTGGGCATCTGCTGCTGCCGGCGGTGCTCTTGGTGATCCTCTTGGTCCAGGGCTACTCGCCCATGAAGGCCGGCCTGTGGGCCCTGGTGGCGGTGGTGGTGATCAGCTGGTTCAAGAAAGAGACCCGCATGGGTCCCAAGGCCATCTTGCAGGCCATGGAAAAGGGCGCCAAGGGCAGCCTGGAAGTGGCCCTGGCCTGCGCCTGCGCGGGCATCGTCATCGGCTGCGTCACCCAGTCCGGCCTGGGGCTCAAGTTCTCCAGCCTGGTCATCCAGGCCTCGGGCGGCAGCCTGATCCTCTCTCTGGTCTTCGTGATGATCGCCTCGCTGGTGCTGGGCATGGGGCTGACCACCTCGGCGGCCTATATCCTCACCATCATCCTGGCCGGTCCGGTGCTGGTGGACCTGGGGGTGGCCCCCTTGGCGGCCCACATGTTCGTATTCTACTACGCCTGCTTGTCGTGCATCACCCCGCCGGTGGCCCTGGCCGCATTCGCCGCCGCGGGACTGGCCGGGTCCAAGCCGTTCTCCACCGGCTTCGAGTCCATGCGCCTGGCCATCATCGCCTACATCGTGCCCTTCATCTTCGTGTACCACCCGGTGCTGATCTGGCAGGGGTCCTGGTGGGCCATCGCCCTGTCCTTTATCAGCGCCACCCTGGGGTGCATGGCCATAGGCTCGGCCCTCATGGGCTTCATGAACTACCGCCTCAACCTTTTGCTGCGCCTGGCCCTTTTGGCGGCGGCCTTCGGCCTGATCATGCCCGGCATCCAAAGCGACCTGCTGGGCGGGGCCCTGCTGGGCCTGGTCTATACCTTCACCAGATTTCAGGCCCGCAAGATGGGGCCCGACACGGCTTTGGCGGCCTAGAGAGGGGAAGGCATGCAAAACCTGCGCGAACTGATGGAGGCGCGCTCCGCCGAGCTGGGCTCCAAGCAATACCTGGTGTTCGGCGAGCGTTCCTACTCCTTTGCCGAAATGAATGACCGGGTGAACCAGGCGGCCCAGGGCCTCAGGGCCTTGGGCCTGGGCCCCGGCCAAAAGGCGGCCATGCTGGTGGTCAACTCGCCGGAGTTCCTCTGGCTGTGGTGGGCCATCCTCAAGCTGGGGGCGGTTATGGTGCCGGTGAACCTGCGCCTCACCGCCGGGGAGGTGGCCTACATCCTCAACCACTCGGAAACCAAGGTGGTGCTCCTGGGCGACCAGTCCGTGCCGCTGTTGGCCGAGCTGCAAGAGCAATGCCCCGGCGTGGCCCACTGGCTGGGCGTGGGCCTGGAGTCGGAGCAGGGATTGGCTCCCACCGAGGATTTCTACGGCCTGCCCGCCGAGGCCCCGCCCCCAGTGGAGATGGGGCTGGACCACCCGGCGGGGATTCTCTACACCTCGGGCACCACCGGATTCCCCAAGGGGGTGGTGCACACCCACGGCAACTACCTGCGCACCGCCGCCAGCTTCGCCCGCACCTGCGGCCTCGCGCCCCAGGACCGCCTCATGACCACCAACCCCTTGTTCCACGTCAACGCCCAGTTTTACTCCTGCCTGGGGACCCTGTTCAAAGGCGCGACCCTGGTGCTCACCGAAAAGTTCAGCGCCACGCGTTTGTGGGGCTGGACCCGGGAACACCGGGTGAACAAGGTGGTGATGCTCCTGGCCCTGACCACCATCCTTTACAACCGCCCGCCCCAGGACGACGACGCCGACAACCCGGTGGAGCTGGTGGTGGCCGGGGGGGCGCCCAAGGGCCACTACGCCGACTTCGAGCGCCGCTTCGGGCTGAAGCTGCAAACCCTCTACAGCCTCACCGAGTCCCCCCTGGCCCTCATGGGAGTGCTGGACCAGCCGGTAAAAGACGGCTCGGTGGGGGTGCCCATGATCCCCGACTGGCCCGGCCTGACCAACCAGGTGGCCGTGGTGGACGAGCAGGACCGAGAGCTGCCTCCGGGCGAGACCGGGCAGATCGTGCTGCGCAGCCAGGCCATGATGAAGGAGTACTTCAAGGACCCCCAGGCCACGGCCGAGGCCCTGAAAGGCGGCTGGTTGCACACCGGCGACCTGGGCCGCACCGACGAGGAGGGCTGGGTCTATTTCCTGGGCCGGGGCAAGGACGTGATCCGCAAAAAGGGCGAGAACATAGGCGCGGTGGAGGTGGAGAACGCCTTGGCCGCCTCCGATCTGGTGGCCGAAGCGGCGGTGCTGGGGGTGATGCCCCCGGACGCGGCGGGAGAGGAGGAGATCATGGCCTTCGTGGTGCGCTCTCCCGAGGCCGCTCCGGGCTGGGAGGCCCTGATCGCCCATTGCGAAGGCTGTCTAGCCGACTTCAAGGTGCCCCGCTTCTGGCTGGCCGTGGAGTCCCTGCCCAAGAACGCCATGAACCGGGTGGTTAAAAACAAGCTGCGGGAGCGGGAAGACCTGGAAAACACCCCAGGCACCTATGACCGCCAGGCTAAGAAGGAGGTGGGAACATGAAAACCCGCGCGGTGGTGGCCGTAGAGGCGGGCAAGCTGGAAATGCGCGAGTTTCCCCTGCCCGAGATCGGCGAGGAGGACGGCATCCTCAAGCTGGAGATGGTGGGGGTGTGCGGCTCGGACCCCGGCATCTTCAAGGGCAAGTCCGCCCGGGGCGCGCGGCCCTATCCCATCATCCTGGGCCACGAGATGGTGGGCCGGGTCTATAAGATGGGCCAGGCGGCCCAGAAGCGCCACGGGGTGAAGGAAGGCGACCGGGTCATCATCGAGTACGCCTTCGGCTGCGGCAAGTGCCGCCCCTGCCTGGAGGGTCGCTACACCCTTTGCAAGAACTTCTACACCTACGGCTCCATGATCTCCTGCGCCGAGCCGCCCCATCTTTACGGGGCCTACGCCGACTACCTCTACATCAACCCCAGGGCCATGCTGCACAAGATCAGCGAAGAGCTGTCCGCCGAGGCGGCGGTGCTCACCTGCGCGGTGTTGGGCAACGGGGTGCGCTGGCTGCACCAGATCGGCGGATGCGGCATAGGCAAGGCGGTGGCCATCGTGGGGCCGGGCCAGCAGGGCCTGGCCGGGGTGGCCGTGGCCAAGGAGTCTGGGGCGGGCCCCATCATGGTGGTGGGCCTGGAGCGCGACGCCCCGCGCCTGGAGATGGCCAAGCGCTTCGGGGCGGACGTGGTGATCAACGCCGAGCGCGAGGACCCGGTTGAGGCGGTGCGCCGGGCCACCGGCGGGGCCATGGCCGAACTGGTCATGGACGTCACCGGACATCCCCAGGGGGCGCGCCTGGCCCTGGACCTGGCCGGCCTGGGGGCTACGCTGGTCCTGCCCGGCCTCTACGGCACCGGGGTGGAGATTCCCCTGGCCCTGGACAAGGTGGTGTTCAACGAGATCACCCTAAAGGGGGTCTTCTCCCACGACTACCCGGCGGTGGAGCCGGCCATCAAGATGGCCGAGTCCGGCAAATACCCCCTGGAGGAGTTGGTGACCCACCGTCTGCCCCTGGAGGAGGCCCTGCACGCCCTGAAGCTGGTGGCCGGGGAGGTGCCGGGAGAAACGGCCATGAAGGTGCTTCTGGACCCGGCGCTCTAGCGCCCCGCCCACGCCCGAACACATCACGCCCGCCCGGTCAACCCACCGGGCGGGCGCTTTCGTCTAAAAGTAGAGCGTGCCCCTTTTTTGGCGCAAAGACTCGGGCGTTTCCTTGTCTTTGTCCATCTTGAACTTGAAAAAGGGGGTCATATCGCCCACCTTCAAAGCCTCGTCCGGGCAGTCCTTGACGCATTGCAGGCACACGATGCACTTTTTCGGATCGGCCACGCCGGTTTCGGCGTCCATGGCCCCGCTGGGGCACTGCTCCTGGCACAGCAGGCACATCTGGCACTCCGCCCCCTGACGGTTGGGCAGCATGGCCCCCATCTTGAAGCGGAATAATTCGAACTCGTCCAGCTGCTGCTCGGTGTAGGGGCCGGGGTTCAGATCGCTCACCAGCGCCTGGTCCTGGCCGCTCAGGCGGGGATAGAGCTTCTGGGCGTACTCGGCCGCCAGGTCCAGGTCCTGCTGGTCGGGCCTGCCCTGCATGGACTGCCAGCCCGCCAGGTTGTAGGTGTGGGCTCCGGGGAAAGCCGCCGAGGCCACCACCACGAAACCGCGCTCCTGCAATCTGCGGCAGGTGTCAAAGGGCGCGGGGTGGATCTGGAAGCCGCCGAAGGTAAAGAAGGTGGCAGAGCGCTTGCCGTTGCCTTCCAGGGTGGCCAGCCAGTTTCGCAACAGGCGCGGGGCGCGCATGGAGTGGATGGGCGAGCCGAAGATCACCGCGTCGTAGGGGTCCAAGGACACCGGCTCCTGCCGGGCCTCCAGGGCGGTGACGTCCTTCAGCTCCACCTGGGCCCCCATCTGGGTCAGGCGTTGGCCCATGGCCTGGGCAATCTGTCCGGTGTTTCCCGTGGCGCTGAAGTAGCAGATCAGAACTTTCATACTAGGCTCCCGGCTATGAATTTAAGCGGCTTTTGGGCCTGGGGCGGGGCTTGTTTTTAGCTGAAGGTCATTTTTAGGCGATCAATGGGCACCCTGAGGCATTATTGCACGTTGCCGGAACACATGAAACCGGTTTGGCTTTTTGTTTATGGCTGAACAAGGGCCACATGCCTGGGCCGGTCAACCCGCTCTATTCTGGATTCTTGCCAACCGGCAACAAGCAGTGTAATGTCGACTAACCATCCAGGGTTATAATGTCTTTGCCATTCTTTCGAAAGCAGAGAGGGCCGGGCAGACCTGAAAGGCTTCTGCCAAACCTCACGTAATTTCGAGGGATTCCTTGCCATACCGATCATCAAAAGTCTTTATCATTTTTCTATTGTGCCTGCTGGCCGCCAGTGGATCCGCGTGGCCTGGTGAGCACGACCCAGTTTTGGAGTTGGGAGGGCGGCCCCGCTACGACTTGGCCCCCTACCTGGAAGTATTGGATGCCGCGGAAAGCCGGCTCACCATCGATCAGGTCAGCACAGAGCCTTGGAGCCGGCGTTTCAAGCCCCTGGGTGGGCCGACCCTGAATGTCCCCTCCCGCGACATGCACATTTATTGGCTGCGCTTCAGCGCAGTCGCGCCAAAGGGCAGCCCTGCCGCAAAAACCACCTGGTTGATGGCCACCGACTACGTCTACCTGGACAAAATCGATTTTTACCGGTCGACCCCTGAGGGGTGGGAAGTGGTCCAGACCGGTCTCGACCGCTCCTTCGCCACCCGCGAGCTGACCAACCGGAGTTTCGTTTTCACATTGCCTCAAACAGACAAAGGGCCGTTCACCTGCTATTTGCGCCTGGAAACCAAGGGGATCAATCCCCTGCGTTTTTATGCCTGGTCCCTTCCCGCCTTCATCAGCCACACCGTCAAGGAGGATTACCTTTTCGCCATTTGCTATGGTGTGCTGCTCAGCATGATCGCCTTCAATCTGTTCATCACCATTTCGCTGAGAGATCGAGTTTATCTTTATTACGTCGGATACATCCTGTTCGCCCTGGTCAGCATGACCTTCCTGCACGGCCAGGTAACGGCTCTTTGGGACTTTGGCACCCAGACCTTCGTGACTATGCTCTGGATCAACATGGGGCTATTCACCGCCTTTGCCTACCTGTTCATGCGCGGGATCCTCAATACAAGGATCCTGTCTCCGCTGGTGGACAAGCTGCTCACATTCGGTTTTTACTATGGCTTGTCCATCACGGCGGCCGGTCTGCTGAACTTGCCCTGGATCAGCCGCTGGCTGACTCTGGGAAGCGGCATTTTTTCACCTTGGCTGGCGCTGACGGCGGGCATCGTCAGCCTGCGCCGCGGCTTCGCGGCCGCCCGCTACTTCCTGTTGGCCTGGGGAGTGCTGGCCGCGGCCGTGGCCATTTTCGTCATTCAAGAGTTGGGGCCCATGCAAGGCGAGTATTGGGCCAGAAATTCCCTGCTGGTCGGCACGGCGTTGGAATCGATTCTGTTGTCCCTGGCCCTGGCCGCGCGTATTAGGGAGCTCAAGGAAGAACGGAGGGTTTTGGCCGAGAGCGAAAGCAGATTCAAAAACCTGAGTTATACCGATGGTCTTACCGGATTGTTCAATAAACGATTCTTTTCCCTGCACCTGGAAGAAGCCCTGCGCAGCGGCCAGGTCTCCGATGACCGCCCGTGTCTCTTGTTCATTGATCTGGACGATTTCAAGCTTTTTAACGACACCTACGGCCATGACCAGGGTGATCTGGTGCTCAAAAGCCTCGCTGGCATCATCACCGACAGCGTGCGCTCCAACGACATGCCCTGCCGTTGGGGTGGTGAGGAATTCGCGGTGATTCTGCTCGGGGCGACCTTGGAATCGGCAGCCGCCATCGCTGAACGCATACGCCAGCGTTTTGCCCAACACGTTTTTTCCCCGAACGGGCAAACAGTTCGGCAAACTTTAAGCGTTGGCCTGGCCCGAGCCCAACAAGGCGAAAGCTCCGACGACTTCATCCGGCGCGCCGACCAGGCGCTTTACGGAGCCAAGCGGGCAGGCAAGAACCAACTTTACGTCAGCGCGGTAAGGGCATCTAATCCTTGAACGATGTCGGAGCCCATTTAGTGCCGCCTAGACTACTTGGGGCAGCCGGGCCCCCGGCTCCCTCCACTACCGAAACAGCAAAAACATCTTCGCTCGGCCATGAAATTTGGCACCCGAAAAAAACGAAGGCGGTTAGTTCTTGCGAACTAACCGCCTGTTTTTACTTGGTGGAGCTGATCGGGATCGAACCGACGACCTCATGACTGCCAGTCATGCGCTCTCCCAGCTGAGCTACAGCCCCTTGGACCGCTATTTTCTATCAGAAGCCCGTGGGGTTGTCAACGCCGGGGGCGGCACAGATTGGTTATTAGTCACAGTTTTGTTGACCCCGTGGTCGAGCGCATGTTACCAAGTGGCAAGGTATCAAGATCGTGGAGGAAAACATTTGCTCCCCCGCTGGTTTACAGAGGCCCAGGTAGGCGAGTTGGGCCTGTGGGACCTGTTGGAGCACAAAAAACCCGGCGGCACCCTGGCCCAAGTGGCCCAAGCCTTGGATTTCCTGCACGTAAATCAAGGCCTGCTGGAGCCCTACAGCGCGCAATACCCCCTGGTGGAAGCCAGGGAGTTGATCCCCCCCTTTGACGCCCCCCTGATCGAATACCGCGACCTTCCCGCCTTTTCCATGGTGGCCCTGGACCGTGAGCTGAGCTACCAGGACGAAGGCTTTCAGTATGATCAACTGGTTGCCGAAGGCGACCCGCCGGACCGATCCCTGGCCGCGGCCAACCGGGCCACCCTGCGCCAGCGGGTGCCCCGCAACCTGCGTCCCGAAATGGAAAAGCTGCTGGGCCAGTCTGGGGCCACGGCGGTGAGGCAATACGTGCAGCTTCTGCCCCTGCTCACCTCCATGGACCGAGGGCACGTGTTGGCCCGCGACCATGAGGGCCAGTTGTACCTCGGCGGAGTGTTCGCCTCCTTCCCCTCGGACCTGGACGGCGAGATCAAGCGGTTCGGCCGGAGGGTGGGCAAGTTCGCCCTGGGCGACAACCAGGCCTACGCCGAGCACCGCCAGTTCGTCTACAACTTCCTCATGGAGCAAACCGGTTTTCCGGTGTGCGGCGAGCGCCACACCTCGGCGGCCCTGTTCGCCCGCCGCCTGCTGCGCCGCCGGGAGGACTTCATCGTAAAGGTCCAGGGGCACAGCGACCGGGCCATAACCAGCCTCACCAGTCTGGACGCTCGCAACCGCCTGCCCCGGGTGGAGAAGATCGCCCTGACCCAGGCCTCCTCTTGCAACCAGGCGGGCAAGGACCGCATACACGACGGCGGCTTTTTCGTGGACCCCGAGCGCGAGGTGGTGCTGCTCAGGGTGCACTACACCCAACACGCCTATCACCCGGCCAACGTGCTGGAGGACCGGGCGCTGAGCGTGGCCTCCCAGGAGATAGTCCACCCCCAGAGCGGAAAGGTGCTAAGCGGCCTGGACGTGCTGGGGCTGAGCATGGACCGGGTGCTGGTGTTGCAGGACATCGTGCGCGGCGAGCACACCGGCAGCATCGTCTACCAGGGCCTGGTGCGCCTGACCAGCACCGCCGACCCCCAGACCCGCCTGAAGTTTCTTGGCGCCTGGCTGGGCAAGCACCGCTACATTCTGGCCGACTACAGCTCCGAGCAGTTCGACCGATGTCTCAAGGTCATCAACTCCTACCTGGACGACCCGGAGCAGCGGGCGGAGATGGCCCGCTATCCCGAGCTTTACGAGGAGGCCCGCCGCACGGTGCGCGACGTGAAGTGGGCCCACCGCCTGCGCCTGTTGGAAAAGCTGGTCAGGAACCGGGCCGACGCCTTTGGCCGCCAGTTCAAGCACGTGCAGATATTGATCATCCTCACCCACGTGCTCAGCCAGGAGGGCGACGACCTGGCCCAGAAGCATCCCCAGCAGTTGGACAAGCTTTTATCCATCTGCGCCGGTTATCTCAAAAACCCCTACCTGCGCCGCCGCTACCTTTCCCGCGAGCCCCAAACCACGGTGGAGCGCGAGGTCATAGGGCATCACCGCCTGCTGACCACCCTGGTGGAACGCTACCGCCAAGCGCTGGCCCAACGTTGACGGGATAGGCTACCAGGACTAAACTTGAGCCCCACTAACAGCTCCTGGAAAAAGGCATGACCACCCCCAGCCAGTCCACCCCAGCTCCTGCCCAGCTTCTGGACAGTTTCGGACGCCGCCTGCACTACCTGCGCTTGTCCATCACCGACCTGTGCAACCTGCGCTGCCGTTACTGCATGCCCCCCCAGGGCATCGAAAAGCTGCCCCAGGACATGGTGCTGACCTTGGAGGAGCTGGCCCGGGTGTCGCGCATCGCCGTGGGCCTGGGAGTGGACAAGATACGCCTCACCGGCGGCGAGCCCCTGCTGCGCAAGGGCCTGCCGCGGCTGATGGACGAGTTGAAATCCCTCAAACCCCGCCCGGACCTGCGCATCACCACCAACGGCCTGCTCTTGGCCCAGAAGCTGCCCGAGCTGGTGGCCGGAGGGGTGAGCACGGTCAACGTGAGCCTGGACAGCCTCAAGCCCGAACTCTACGGCCAGATCACCGGTCTGGGAGCCCAGGCCGGGCACGAGGCCCTGGCCAAGGTGTGGCAGGGCATCCAGGCGGCGTTGGACGAGCCCGGCCTCCAGGTGAAGCTCAACGTGGTGCTCTTGGGCGGGGTCAACGAAGAAGAGATCGTGGATTTCGCCCGCCTCACCCTGGAGTATCCCCTGGCGGTGCGCTTTATCGAATACATGCCCGTGGGGCGCAACACCCCATTCCAGCCGGAGCGCTTTTTGGCCGCCGAGCAGGTCTTGCAGCGCATCCGCTCCCTGGGCGAGGTGGAGCCCCTGCCCCAGCGCCCCGGCGACGGCCCGGCCCAGCGCCTGCGCCTGGCCGGAGCGCCCGGCGAGCTGGGGGTGATCAGCGCCCTGTCCAGCCACTTCTGCGCCACCTGCAACCGCATCCGCCTGTCCAGCGAGGGCCAGGTGGTGCCCTGTCTGCTCTCCGACGTGGCCGTGGAGCTCAAGCCCCTGCTCAGGGGCGGGGCCGACGACGCGGCGGTGGCCAAGGCCCTGCTGGAGGCGGCCCGCCTCAAGCCCCGCAACCACCACCAGGCGGTGGTGAGCCCCCACGCCGCCGGTTGCCAGATGTCGCGCCTGGGTGGCTGAACATAATATTCATTAATAACCTGAATGCCATTCATCCACTTGATTCACCTTGCGAATACCTACTACTTTAGGCTACCATCGAAGCTCAACCGCAAGGGCCCACTGCCGCGGGCCCGTACCCTGGCCGTACGGGTCTGGAGGATAGCCTAACCTTGAGCATGTCCATCTTTGGGAAATTGGCCGAGGAGCGCATCAAGCAAGCCGCCGAACGCGGCGACTTCGACGACCTCCCCGGCAAAGGCAAGCCCCTGAAGTTGGAAGACGACTCCAACGTGCCCGAAGAATTGAGGCTGGCCTATAAAATCCTCAAAAACGCGGGCTACACCCCACCTGAGCTGGATGCTCAAAAAGAGCTGATGCAGGTGGAGGACCTCTTGGCCAACGCGCCGGACGAAAAGACGCGCTACCAGGCCCTTAAGCGCTTGAACTACCTGACCATGAAATTAAGCCATCTGCGGCCCAACTCTGGGATATTCAACGACAGCGACTACAGCGACCGGGTGGTGGAACGCCTGAGCCACCCGCGCAAGGCCTCAGACTCCGACAAAAAGTAAATAGCTTCCGGAGGAAGCCCGCGCCCATGGACATGAAGCGCGACTACTATGAGGACATACGTCTGCTGGACAGCGGGCCGCAGGTCTTTTGGCTGGTGGTGTTGCTGGGAGCCCTGGCCGCCTTTCCCCTGCTGGCCGACTCCTACCAGATCTACACCGTCAACCTGATCGCCATTAACGTCATCGTGGCCCTGGGGCTCAACCTGCTGGTGGGCTACACCGGCCAGATCAGCCTGGGCCACGCCGGGTTTTTCGCCATCGGGGCCTATTCCACCCTGGCCCTGATGCTGGGCGCCCACCTGCCGTTCATAGTGGCCCTGCCCCTGGCCGGCTTCATCAGCGCGGCCTTCGGCTTCCTGTTGGGTCTGCCCGCGCTACGGCTGGAGGGGCCTTATCTGGCCATCGCCACCCTGGGCTTCGGCCTGACCATCACCCAGATTCTGGGCCGCCTGGACGTGTTCGGCGGGCACATGGGCCTGCAAGCACCGCCCCTGGAGCTGTTCGGGCTCAAGGTGACCAGCGACGCCGGGCGCTACGCGGTGATCATGCCCATTTGCGTGATCCTGACCTGGGGCCTGCGCAACCTCACCAAGACCAGGGTGGGCCGGGCTTTCGTGGCGGTGCGCGACAGCGACATCGCCGCCGAGTGCATCGGGGTGAACCTCACCTACTACAAAACCCTGGCCTTCGCGGTCAGCGCCTTTTACACCGGCATCGGCGGGGGCCTCATGGCCTTCATCCTGGGCTTCATCAGCCCCCACACCTTCAACGTAATGGTCAGCATCATGTTCCTGGCCATGGTGGTGGTGGGCGGCCTGGGCTCCATCTTGGGCTCGGTGATGGGCGCGGTGCTCATCACCTGGCTGCAACTGGAGCTGGCCCGCATCGGCGAGCTGCCTTACGTGGGCCCCGTTCTCACCGAATTGAGCAATCAGGTGTTCACCCTCAGCGGGCTGCCCAACGTGCAGTACGTGGTGTTCGGCCTGATCATGGTCCTGATAATCATCTTCGAGCCCCTGGGGCTCTACGGCTTCTGGATCCGCACCAAGATCTACTGGCGCACCTGGCCTTTCTAGATTGTGTATCTCACGTAGGCCGGACAGTACAAAGCGAATCAACAAGCGATCCTGGGATTTCTATGAATAAAGCACAGAGCATATCGAAAAAATGTTTCCGCCAAGCCCCGGCACAGCCAGCCGCCGGCAGACAAGGCGTCTGGCGAGCACGGGCCGAAGGCGTAGCTTGTCCTACGTCGAGGACCGAGCGCAGCCAGCAACGCAGTATGCCGGCGGCTGGCGCAGCCGGAGACGCTTAGCCAATGCTGGGACAGCTCATAGCCAGCGGCATCGCCATCGGGGCCACCTACGCCCTCATGGCCCTGGCCATGGTCATCATCTACAAAACCAGCGAGGTATTGAACTTCGCCCAGGGCGACATGGCAATGCTCAGCGCCTTTATCGCCTACATGTGCCTGAGCACCTACGGCCTGGGCTTCGCCATGTCCTTCACCCTGGCCCTTGCCTTCGCCTTCGCCTTGGGCGCCTTCCTGGAGTTCGCCTTCTTGCGCCGGGCCAAGGAGCCCAACGTGCTGGGCCTGATTATCATCACCCTGGGCCTGGAGATGATGCTCTACGGCCTGGCCTCCTGGCGCTGGGGCAGCGACCAGAAGGACTTCCCCTTCCCGGTGAGCGACTTCGAGGTGCACCAGTTGGGCGGGGGCGTGGTGATCAGCGAGCTGAACCTGGTCACCCTGGGGGTGGCCTGCGCCCTGATGATCCTGTTGTTCATGTTTTTCCGCTACACCAAGGTGGGCGTGGCCATGAAGGCCACCCAGCAAAACCAGCAGGCCGCCCGGCTCATGGGCATCAGGGTGGGACGCATCATGATGCTCACTTGGGGAATGAGCTCGGTGGTGGGGGCCTGCGCCGCCTTTTTGATCGCCTCCACCGACACCCTGGACCCCAACCTGATGTGGACCCCGCAGCTCAAGGGCTTTTCCGCCGCGGTGCTGGGGGGCATGACCTCCCTGGTGGGGGCGGTGTTGGGGGGCTTCATCCTGGGGGTGGTGGAGAACCTTTTCGGCGGTTACGTGTCCGTGGAGTTCAAGGCGGTGGTGGCCTTCGCGGTCATCGTCCTTATCCTGTGCGTAAAGCCCTCCGGGCTTTTCGCCAAGCACTACGTGCGCAAGGTTTAGGCGGCCGGGACCGGCCGCCTCTTATCGGTCTTTTTTGGAGGGAGGGATCATGAAAAAGATACTGTGGCTGATGGTGTTGGTGTTTAGCCTGGCCCTGGCCGGGACCGCCGTGGCGGCCGAGGTGCAGGGAGTCACCGACACGACCATCAAGATTGGCCAGTGGGGGCCCCAGACCGGCCCGGCCGCCCTGTGGGGCGCGGTGGCCCGGGGCACCGGGGTCTACTTCGACCTAATCAACTCCGAGGGCGGCATCAACGGCCGCAAAATCCAGTATTTCCTGCGCGACGACGGCTACAACCCCAACCGCACCAAGGCCATCGCCAAGGAGCTGTACGAGCAGGAGAAGATCTGGGGATTCGCCTGCGGCGTGGGCACCAGCCCGGGCATGGCGGTGATGCCCTACATCATCAAGAACAACATCCCCTGGGTGGGCATGGCCACCGGCTCGCCCCACTGGGCCTATCCGCCCAAGAAGAGCATCTTCGCGGTGTACCCCCTGTACCCCGACGAGGCCCAGATCCTCACCTCCTACGCCATCGACACCCTGGGCAAGAAGAAGATCGCCTTCTTCTACCAGAACGACGACTACGGCAAGGGTGGCCTGGAAGGCGCGGTGCGCGAGCTTAAGAAGCGGGGCATGACCCTGGCCGCCGACGTTCCGGTGGAAGTGGGCGAGACCGACCTGGCCAGCCACGTGCTCAAGATGAAGAAGGCCGGGGCCGACTGCGTGATCATGTGGGTCTATCCCAAGCACGCGGCCATCGTTCTGGGCACCGCGGCCAAGCTGGGCTACAAGCCCCAGTGGATGGCCTGCTCCACCCTGAGCGACGTGGCCCTGATGTTCAAGATCACCAAGGGCCTGTGGAACGGCATGATCTTCGGCAACTTCGCCGAGTTGGCCGACAGCAAGGCCCCCCTGATGGTCAAGTACCACAACGCCCAGAAGAAGTTCGCCCCCAAGGAGCGTTGGGGCGTGTTCTTCTACGCGGGCTTCGGCTTTGTGGAGCCCCTGGTGGAGGGCATCAAGCGCGCGGGCAAGGACCTGAGCGTAGACAACTTCGTCAAGGCCATGCAGAGTCTCAAGGACTTCAAGGGCATCATGGGCCCCATCACCTACAGCCCCGAGCGCCGCCAGGGCATCAAGAAGGTCTTCCTGGCCAAGTGCGTGCCCGCCACCATGGAGGTGCAGGGCAAGAAGATCACCTACGGCAAGGGCCAGCGCCTCAGCGACTGGATGGGCGTCGAGTAATATCCGTTGAACCCGGGGCGGGGGCCGCGTGGCCTCCGCCCCTCATTGCAGCCCGGAGCCCCATGGCCATCCTGGAAATACAAGACCTCTCCATGGTCTTCGGCGGCATAACCGCCCTGGACCACGTGTCGCTCAGCCTGGAGGCGGGCAGCATCACCGCTGTCATCGGCCCCAACGGCGCGGGCAAGACCACCCTGTTCAACTGCATCACCGGCCTGTACAAGCCCAGCCGGGGTCAGGTCCGCTTCAAGGGCAAGCGCATCAACGGCATGAAGCCCTACAAGATCGCCGCCCTGGGCCTGGGCCGCACCTTCCAGAACATCGAGCTGTTCAACAAGATGACCACCATGGACAACCTGCTCCTGGGGCGGCATCTGCACATGAAAAGCGGCATCTGGAGCGGCTCCACCTTTTTCCGCCGGGGCAGCAGGGCCCCTTCCGAGGAGATAGCCCATCGCCAAAAGGTGGAGGAGATCATCGACTTTCTGGACCTGCAGCACGCCCGCAACCGTCTCGTGGGCGGCCTGCCCTATGGCACCCAAAAGGTGGTGGAACTGGGCCGTGCCCTGGCCATGGAGCCGGAGGTGCTCCTGCTGGACGAGCCGGTGGCGGGCATGAACATGGAGGAAAAGCAGGACCTGATGATCTGGCTGGGCGACATCAAGGAAGAGCTGGGCATCACCCTGTTGGTGATCGAGCACGACATGCGCCTGGTCATGGAGATCAGCGACGAGATCATGGTGCTCAACTACGGCGAGCCCATTGCGCGCGGCAAGCCCGATGAAGTGCAGAACCACCCCGAGGTGCTCAAGGCCTACCTGGGCGAAGAGTCCGCCCTGGAGGTGGCCTGATGCTCCAGGTGAAAAACATCGAGACGCTCTACGGCTTGGTCATGGCCCTCAGGGGCGTGTCCCTGGAGCTGCCCGAAAACAAAATTACAGCCATCCTGGGTTCCAACGGCGCGGGCAAGTCCACTCTGTGCAAGACGGTCATGGGCATGCTGGACGACCAGCCGGACAAGGGCACCATCTGGCTGGACGAGACCCGCATCGACAAGAAGGACACCGAGGACATCGTCAACCTGGGCCTGGCCTACGTCCCCGAGGGCCGCGAGGTTTTCGAGGAGCTCACCGTCCTGGAAAACCTCCAGATGGGGGCCTACACCCGCAAGTCATCCCAGGCCAAGGACGACCTCAAGCGGGTGTACGAGCTTTTCCCCCGCCTCAAGGAGCGCCAGAAGCAGCTGGCCGGGCACCTCAGCGGCGGCGAGCAGCAGATGCTGGCCATCGGCCGCGCCCTGATGATGCGGCCCCGCATCATGCTCCTGGACGAGCCCAGCCTGGGCCTCAGCCCGCTGCTGGTCAAGGAGATCTTCGGCACCATCCAGCGGGTCAACGCCGAGGACGGCACCACGATCCTCTTGGTGGAGCAGAACGCGGCCATGGCGCTCAAGACCTGCCACTACGGCTACGTCATGGAGAACGGCCGCTTCGTGTTGGCCGGCACCCCGGAAGAGTTGATAGCCGACGAGGACGTGCGCGAGTTTTACCTGGGCATTCGAAGCGAAGTCTCGGTCAAGGGCTATCAGCGGTATAAGCGCAAAAAGCGTTGGCGGTAGTTAGGCGGCTGCGCCCCTGAGGCTGGTTTGGGAATTATTTGTCTGTCCCCTGCCGGCGGGTAGGGCTTGTTTCGACGCGGCCGGGCCGCCCCTCTAACCCAACTTTCTCAGAAAATCCAGAAGCAGCGCCTTCACCCGGCCCTGGGGATCTTCCAACCACAGGTCGTGGGGCGCGTTTTCCAGCAACTCGTAGTCGGCCCCCAGTTTGTCGGCCAGGGTTTTCTGGACGCCGGGCGGGAAGAAGTAGTCCTTGCCCGCCGCGACCAGCAGGCGGGGCTGCTTGGCCTTGCGGCGCTTGAGGCGCATGCCGGGCAAGTGCAGGAACAGGGCCATTTGCAGACATACCAAAGCCGGTTCCGGCACCAAGTGGGCCAGGTGATCGGCCACGGCGGCCTCGTCCAGGTCCCGGAAAAACAGGCGCCGGGCCATGGCCGCGTTCTTGATGGCCAGGGGCAGGCCCACCATGGTTTTGGACATCTGCAGGGGATAGCGCAGGGACAGGCACAGGAAACGGAGCCAGGGCAGGCCCCAGCCCGGCAGGGGGGCCAGGAGCACGCCGGGCAGGTCCACGGTCTGCCATATCTTCTGCACCTGGTAGCCGCCCAGGGAATGGCCCACCAGCACCGGACGCCCCAGGGAGGCGGCGGCCCGGCGGCTGAGGTCGGCGTAGTCGTTCACCGAGGTAAGCGACGGCAGGTCCCAGCGGTCTTGGCCATGGCCGGGCTGCTCGATCAGGTTGACCCCGTAGCCCTCGGCGGCCAGGTCCTGGGCCAGGCCGTCCCACACCCAGGCCCCGCCCCAAGCGCCGTGGATAAACAGCAGCTCGCGCCGGGCCGTCTCCAGGGGCGGTCCCAGCCGGGTGAGGGCGGGCCGCATGCTTTCAAAAGGACGGGCCATGGCTCAACCTAACCCATAAATGCCCTGACACACAAGGTGGCTTACAGGGCGAAACGGATCACCCCGGCCAGGGCCAGGGAGGCGGTCTCGGCCCTGAGGATGGTGTAGGGCAAACGGCAGGATACGAACCCCGCGGCCACGGCCTGGGCCGCCTCCTCGGGGGTGAAGCCGCCTTCCGGGCCGACGAGCGCCCACACCTCGCCCGCGCCGCTCAGGCCGGGCAGCACCTGGGCCAGGTTGGTGCGCTCCTCGTCTTCGTAGAGCAACAGCTTGGCCGCGTCGGCCGGGGCGGCGGCCAGCACTTCCGCCAGGGAGGCGGGGGGCAAAATCTCCGGGGCCCGAGCCGCGCCGCACTGCTTGAGCGCCTGGCCCGCCAGGCGCCGCCAGCGCTCCAGTTTGGCCTTGCCACCGTCCGCCTTGGGCACCGCCCGCCGGGTGAGCACCGGGCGCACCTGATCCACGGCCAGCTCGGTGAGCTTCACCGCCAACATATCCATGGCCGGGGCCTTGAGCAGGCCGGGGCACAGTACCAGGCGCGGACTGGGCGGGGCGGCCGCCTCCACCGCCTCTACCCGTACGACCCCGCCGCTTTTGTCCAGGCGGTTGAGCACCCCCCGGGCCCGGCGGCCCTGGCCGTCGATAAGCTCCACCTCGGCCCCCGCCGCCAAGCGCAACACCTTGCGGGCGTGGGCCGCCTCCTCGGCGGGCAGGGCCACCTCGCCCACGGCCAGGGCCTGGGACTCCACCAGAAAGCGCCGCAGGCTCACGCCAGCACCAACGACGCCCACCCGCCCAGGGAGTCCTGCTCCACCACCTTGAGGCCCTGGGCGGCGAACAGCCCGGTCATCTCCTGGATCTGGTCCACCAGGATGCCGCTGATCACCAACTCGCCGCCGGAGGCCACGTGCCCGGCCAGGGGTACGGCCAGCTCGGTAAGCTCCCGGGCGATCATGTTGGCCAGCACCAGGGGAAACTTCTCCTCGATCTCCACCAAGGGAGTGGTGCCGGCGGTGACGCCCTGGCTCAGGTTGTTGCGCTCGGCGTTGGCCTTGGTGGCGCTTATGGCCTCGGGGTCGATGTCGATACCCACCGCCTCCCGCGCCCCGAACAAGAGGGAGGCCAGGCACAGGATGCCCGAGCCGCAGCCCACGTCCAGCACCCGGGCGGGCAGGCGACCCCGCTCGGCCAGGCGCTCGATGCGCCGGAGCACCAGCTGGGTGCTCTGGTGCTGGCCGGTGCCGAAGGCCTGGCCCGGATCGATGATCACCACCATCTGCCCCGGCTCGGGCTTGGCCTTTTCCCAGGGCGGGGCCACGATGAGCCGCCGCGACACCAGGCGGGGGTGGAAATAGGCCTTCCAGGCCCCGGCCCAGTCCTCGTCGGGCAGGTCGCTGAAGTTCATCTCCACCGCGCCATCCTCCACCCCGTCGGCCAGGGAGGCGGCGTAGCGCTCCAGCAGGGCCTTTTGGGCCGGCAGCTCGGCGCTGGTCTCCAAAAAGGCCCGCACCGTCAACAGCCCCGGCGCGCCCAGCTCGTCGATGAGCTGCACCCCATGGCCGGTGACGCTGGTGAGGAAATCCGCCGCAGCCTCGGCCTGGGGGCCCGGCGCCCTCAGGCGCACCTCCTGCCAGACGGGGGCAGGGGTGGATTGGTTTGTCTTTTTCATGGGCCTCCGGATTTGCGCGCCCGGCATGGGCAGGCTAAAATACCTATTTCAAATATTAAGTTAGGTTACCTTGAAAGGACAAGGCTTCTGTGAACAGCGACAAGCTCAAACAAGTTTTAGACCAAGTGGCCTCCGGGGCCATGGCCCCGGACCAAGCCATGCAGCGGCTTAAAAAGCTGCCCTACGAAGACCTGGGATTCGCCAAGGTGGATCACCATCGGGTGCTCCGGCGGGGCTTCCCCGAGGTCATCTTCGGCCAGGGCAAGACCGCCGAACAGATTACCGCCATTTCCCGCTCCCTGCACGGCCAGGGCGCGGCGGTGCTGGTGACCCGTGTGGACCCGGCCAAGGCCCAGGCGGTGATGGCCGAATATCCCGAGCTGACCTATCATGCCGATTGCGCCTGCCTCAGCCAATTGGCCTCCGAGCCGCCCCGGCCGGGCAAGGGCACGGTGGTGGTCATCGCCGCCGGAACCAGCGACCTGCCCGTGGCCCAGGAAGCAGTGCTCACCGCCAGCCTCATGGGCTCCAAGGTGGAAACGGTCTACGACGTGGGGGTCAGCGGCCTGCACCGCTTGGCCGGCGCGGCCGACGTGCTTATGAGCGCCAGCGCCTACGTGGTGGTGGCGGGCATGGAAGGGGCCCTGCCCAGCGTGGTGGCGGGCCTGGTGGACAAGCCGGTGGTGGCGGTGCCCACCAGCGTGGGCTACGGCACCAGCTTCGGCGGTTTGGCCGCCCTGCTGGGCATGCTCAACTCCTGCGCGCCGGGCCTCAGCGTGGTCAACATAGACAACGGCTTCGGCGGGGGCTACCTGGCCGGGCTCATCGATCACCTGGGCTAGCGGGTCACCTTGCGGGCAGTGGTGCAGCGGGTGTCCCGGGCCTCGGTGGAGGTGGCGGGGGCCACGGTGGGGGCCATCGGCCCCGGCCTTATGGTGTTGTTGGGGGTCAGCCAGGACGACGGCCCCAAGGAGGCCGCCTGGCTGGCCAATAAAATCGCCGGGCTGCGCATCTTTCCCGATCATGAAGACAAGCTGAACCTATCGGTCATGGACACCGGCGGCGAGGTGCTGGTGGTGAGCCAGTTCACCCTGTGGGGCGACTGCGCCAAGGGCCGCCGCCCCTCTTTCGTGCGCGCCGCCGGGGGGAAAAAGGCTGAGCCCTTGTATCTGGCCTTTGTGGATGAGCTCAGGAAGCTGGGCCTCGGCGTGGCCACCGGAGTGTTCGGGGCCATGATGGAAGTGAGCCTGGTCAACTCCGGCCCGGTGACCTTGTTGGTGGACACGGAAAAAGCTTTTTAGGAGGGCCCAATGAGCCAGGACAAGCCGGATCTGAGCGCCTTCATGCCCGAGGGATGGACCGGGAAGTACCCTCCCTGCCAAATCCAGGTGAACGCCGAGGGCGAGCTGCAACACGATGGCGCGCCCCTGGTTCACCCCACCATCATCAAGCTCATCTTCCAGTCGGTACACCTGGAGGACGGCCACTACATCGTGCGCATGGACAACCAGGCCTGCGAGCTGGAGGTGGCCGACACCTTCTTCGTGGTGAGCCGGGTGGAGTTCAGCGGCGAGGGGGCCACCCTGACCCTCAATGACTCCAGCAGCGAGCCCCTGGACCCCAAGAGCCTCAGCCTGGGGGACAACGGCATAGTCTACTGCCGGGTAAAGGGCGGGGGCTTCCCGGCCCGCTTCGGCCGGGCGGCCTACTACCAGTTGGCCGACAAGATCGTGGAAAAAGGCGAGGGCTTCGCGTTGGTGTTGGGGGAAAAAAGCTGGGCGCTGGGCAGCGGCGATTAGACGCCGCACCATGATCAATAAGAAAGGGGGCCCTTGGGGGCCCCTTTGTCATGCCGGGAATCGGCGAGAAAGCCTAGCGCAGGCCCGCCACCGCCTGGGCCACGTTGTAGCAGTAGTCGCCCACCTTCTCGAAGTTGGTGAGCATGTCCACGAACACCAGGCCCGGGTCCACGGTGCACACCCCCGAACGCAGACGGGTGAGGTAGTCGTCGCGCATCTCCTCGCGCATGAAGTCGATCTCGTCTTCCATGGTCTGGGCCACTTCCATGATGTCCCGGTTGCGCTCGGAAGTGGCGGTGACCACCATCTCCAGGAAACGCCCGACCTTGTTGCGCATGGTGCGGTAGTCTTCCATGCCGCGCTCGGCCAACTCCAGCTTGTTCTCCACCATCTCCTCGGTAAGCTCGGCCAGGTTCTCGGTGGCGTCGCCCACGCGCTCGATGTTGTTGACCATGCGCAGCAGAGAGTTGATCTCGCGGCTTTCCGTGTCGGTGATGCTTCCCTGGCTGACCTGCACCAGAAAATCGGTGATGGCCTTTTGCAGGTTGTCCAGGGCCTCCTCGGACTGCTTCCAGCGGGCCAGGTTCTCCAGCTTGCGGTTGAACATCACCTCGGTGACGTCGCGGTACATGACCTGGGCCAAGCGGCCCATGCGCACCGTTTCCTCGCGGGCCATGGTAAGGGCCACGCTGGGGTTGTCCACGAACTTGTAGTCCAGGTGAATGGGCCGCCCCATATCCTGCAAGACCGTATCCGGCTCCTTGCCGAAGGTCAGCTTGATCGAAGCCTTGACCAATATGGGCATCAGGAACAAAAACACGACGCAGTTGACCACGTTGAACAAAGTGTGTGCGTTGGCTATGTAGCGGGAGATATTTGGCTTTTCGCCGGCCACCACCGCTTCGGCGCCCCCGGCCCCCATTACGGAGCTGGTGATCCAGGATACCAGGCCCACGAAGGGATTGAACAGTACAACGATGTACAACACACCGAATACATTAAAAATTGTATGAGCCATCGCCACCCGGCGAGCATGGATGTTGCTGCCGATGGCCGCCAGTTGGGCCGTGACGGTGGTGCCTATGTTGTCGCCCAGGATAAGGGCCACTGAGCCGGGCAGATTGAGCAGCCCCTGGCTGGCCAAGGCCATGGTTATGCCCACGGTGGCCGAGGAGGATTGCACCAAAACCGTCAGCACGGTTCCGGTGAGCACGCACAGAAGGATGCCGCCGGTGCTGTTGGCGTCGAATTTGGTGAAAAAGGATATGAAATCAGGGTGGGTCCTGAGCGGCTTGAAGCCGTTTTTCATCAGCTCCATGCCGTAGAACAAAAGGCCGAAGCCAAGGATTATCTCGCCGACATAACGCCACTTGCGCCGCTTGGCGAAAAAGCTGATGGCCACGCCGACAAAAATGGCCGGTAGGGCTATGTCGCTGATTTTGAAGGCAATCAACTGGGCAGTGATGGTGGTGCCCACGTTGGCGCCCAGGATGACTCCCACCGCCTGGGTGAGGTTCATGAGCCCGGCGTTGACAAAACCCACCATGGTCACGGTGGTGACCGAGGAGGACTGAACCACGGCGGTGACCAGGGCCCCTACCACGCAACCCACCAGCCGTTTGTTGCTCACCGCCTCCAAAAAGGCGCGCAAACGGTCGCCGGCCACCTTTTGCAACCCATCGGACATGAGCTTCATGCCGAAGAGGAAAAGGCCCAGCCCACCAAGGGCTTGAAGTATTATGTTGGTGAAATTCACTGTCCTACGGGCAGCCTTGTGTGCGGTGGGAAATCTCTATGTAACCTGATTGCAACCTTGCGGCATTTTTATCCCCCATCTTTCCCATCGTCAACCCCAAAAGGGCTATCGCCAGCTATCGGAATAGTAGATGGAGTGGAGGATTAAGCGGGCAAGCGGGCAGCGCCGCGTCATCCTCTCACGGAGCCAGGCTTTCCCGGACCTGCTCCTCCAGCTTGGCCAGGCGCTCGATGAGGACCTCCTGCTCGTCGGGAGGCAAAAGATAAAGCTCGCCGCCCAGCTCGGGGCTGCTGACCATGAAGCGGGGATTGCCCTGCACACTGTTTTCCAAAAACAACGAGCGCCCGTATTCCAGGGAAAGACGGTCCAGGGCCAAGTCGCGGGGTTCGTCGATTTCCGGAACCAGATGGTGACGCCGCTGCCCCAGACCAGCCACGATGTCGCCGGTGATCTTGGCCACCACCTGCTGCCGCCGCGCCTCGATGCTCTGGGCCACCGGGCTGGGGTTTTCGCCTTCCGGTGCGCTCACCCGGCGGCTACGGGACAGATCCCGGCTAATGCGGCGGGCGTGGGCGCTCAACACTTTGCGCAAATCTTGATCGGCAATGCTCACCTGGGGCTCCGGCGCAGCAGGGTTTAAACTCATAAGGTGAGATTGATTCTAACTTTTTTTTACAAGGCTGCACAACCTTTCCGCGCCGGGCCGATCAGCTTGACCCTGAGCCGGGGTCAGGGCTATCCTGAATATATGGTTGGGTGATTAATCCAAACTTTCTGCACCCAGATTGGAGGTGCGATGTTCTGTCCATCAGTGGACAGGCACATCTCCCGCCGACCTCTTTCCGGGCTCTGCCCCCGGGATACCCCCCCACGGCAAGCGCCAAGGCGCATCATGCATAGGACCGGCTCATGCCCGGTCCAAGGAGAGCTTTATGCTGCAAGACCGTCAACTGCATCAGCTCGCGTCCATTCGAACCACTCCCCACGCCACCCTGAGCCTGTACCTGGCCCTGGATCAGCCCAGGGATCAGCGGCTTTTAGCCTTGGGTGACCTGATAAAAAGAAAGGAGCAGCAACTGAGCGGCAACGGCACCGCCGCCATGTGGTCTGCCTTCAGCGACGACCTGAAAAAAATGGAGAGGCTGGTGGAAGAGCTGCCGGCCAGCCCGGGCCGGGGTTTGGCCGTGTTCGCCTGCGGCCCGGCGGGCCTTTTCGAAAGCCTCAGCCTGGAGGTGCCGGTAAGCAACCTGCTGGAGACCGGTCCGGCTCCCTATATCCGCCCCCTGGCCGCCTTGGCCGGGGACCTCAGCCACACCCTGGCCGTGCTCCTGGACGGCAAACGGGCCCGCTTTTTCAGCTGCTTCCTGGGAACCGCGGAGGAATTGCCCGAGGCGGAGATCATCGGGGAGGCTGGTCCCAGCCTGGAGGGAGGCAGCCAGGGCCGCACCGGCGACAGCCACCTGTCGCGCAAATCGGGACAGGCCAGGATGCGTTACCTCAAGGACGTGGCCACCCAGGCCCGCGGGCTAATGGAAAGCTCGGGCTACAAGCATCTGGTCTTGGGCGGATCTCACGCCACGGTGGACGAGCTGAGTGAGCAACTGCATCCCTATCTGGAGCAACGCCTGGCTGGAGAATTCAGCCTGGACATAACCGCCGGACCCTCCCAGGTGGCCCAAGAGGTGGCCCTGGCCCTTCAGGAGTCGCGGCGTAAAAACCAAGAGAAGCTGTTGGCCAACCTGGCCGACAACCTGGGGCCGGGAGGCCAGGCGGCCACCGGGCTCAACCAGGTGCTGGGGGCCTTGTACGAGGGCCGGGTGCACACCCTGTTCGTGCGCCGGGGCCTCACCGCGGCGGGCGGGTGCTGCCCCTCCTGCGGCCGCCTGCGCCATGTGGCGGGCAAATGCCCCATCTGCAACCAGGCCATGACCCCGGTGGACGACGTGGTGAACCTGGCCGTGGCCGGGGCCATGGTCGGCGGGGCCCGTTTGGAGCAGATCGACGGCGACTCGCCCCTGGACAAGCTGGGTGGCGTGGCCGCCCTGCTGCGCTATGCTTAGGAGGTATGGCTAAGAAAGACAAGATACCGGCCACGCCGGCCCTGCACGCCTTGAAGGGGGCCGGCGTGGCCTTTACTCCCCGCCCCTATGACTACGTGCCCCACGGCGGCACCGGCGAGGCCGCCTCCCAACTGAAAGTGGACGAGCACCAGGTGGTCAAGACCCTGGTGATGCAGGACGAAAGCGGCGAGCCCCTGGTGGTGCTCATGCACGGCGACAGGGAGGTTTCCACCAAGAACCTGGCCCGCCAGCTGGGGCGCAAGTCGGTGGAGCCCTGCGCCGAGCGCGACGCCCAACGCTACACCGGCTATCAGGTGGGGGGGATCAGTCCCTTCGGCATACGCCGCAACATGCCGGTGTTCGTGGAAAAGGGCATCCTGGACCTGGAGCGGCTCTACATCAACGCCGGCAAGCGCGGCCTGTTGGTGGAAATCGCCCCGGCGGTCTTGCTTGAGCTGTTGAACCCCACCCCGGTGGAGGCGGCGCTCTAAGCCTTTCGCTCGGCCGCCTCGGCCTCCGCCGCTTCCAATATCTCCCCCAAATAGGCGGCTAGGTCTCCGGTAAGCTTGGTGCAGATTTGGCGGCGGCTGTCCGGCTGGCCGTAAAAGGTCTTCACCTGGTCCTTGTCGCGCCATTCCACCCGGGCAATGTCTTTGCAATCGGTGCCGCCGTAGGGCTCGCACATCTTTTCAAAGGTCTTGCTCAGCTTGAAACTCAGCCGCCACATGTTGGAATCGTCTTTTTCGTCCGGGCGGGACTTGCTGTAGCGGGCCGAGACCGCGGCGATGGCCCCCAGGAGGATGCCGCAGGTGCGGCCGGTGGAAGCGATGCCCCCGCCGTATGCGCCAACCGCGCGGATCATGTCGGGGTCCTCAATGCCCAGCTTCTCCTGGCCCACGGCCAGAACCGCCTGGCTTCAATGCATCCGCTGTTTGAAGAGCTCCTCGGCTTTTACGCGCATCTGCTCTGGGGTCATGCATCTTCTCCCACTGTACGATGTTGCTCCACTCGCCCAATCGCCCCTAGCCTTCGGGCCAGGGGCGGTTCTCCTCCAACAACTGTCCCAGGTAGACCGCCATGTCGCAGATCAGGCTCTCGCAGCGCCGCCTGGTGCTGTCGGGCGCGGAGCGAAACCATCTGCGTTTTTGTTCGTCGTTAAAGTCGATTTCCACGATACAGGCGCAGTCCACCCCGCCGTAGGGGGCGGTCAACTCCTCGAAACGGCGCACCAGCTTGACGGCCAGTGGCTTCAGCTTGGGGTCTTCCCGCACAGCGGGGTCACCGGTGCCGTAGAGGCTGGCCATCATGCCCACCGCCCCGGTGAGGATGCCGCAGACCCTTCCGCTACGGGCCACGCCACCCCCATAGGCGCCCATGGCCTTGATGATCTCCGGGTTCACCCGACCGGTCTTTTCCTGGCCCACGGCCAAGATGGCCTGGCTTCAATGATAGCTTTGGTTGAACAACTCCAGGGTACGCCTACGAATCTGCTGTGGGGTCATGCTGTCTCCCAAGGATCTTGCTGTCAGCCGCCGGCTCAGGCCGCCGCGCCAAAGCCGGCCACGGTGTAAGTCCCGCTGCGGGTGTCTTTGTGCAGGGTGATGATGCCCTGCTTTTCCGCGTCCAGGAGCAGGTCTGAGAAGGAACGGTAGCCGTGGTAGGACTCGTCGAAAGACGGCTGCTTGCGCTTCATGGTGTCCTTAACCATGGAGGCGTAGATGATCTCCTTGTTTTCCCGTTGCAGGGCCAAGAGCGACTGGATGACCAGTTGAAAGACTTCGCGCTTGGCCTGGGGCAGGCCCTTGGGCAGGGAGGGAGGCTGGCTGTTCTGGCGCTCCAGGTCCTCGTAGTAGACGAACTCGTCGCAGTTGTCGCGCAACAGGTCGCTGGTGGAGGCCTTCATGCCCAGGCCGATGACCCGCTTGCCGTTTTCCTTGAGCTTGCTCACCAGGGGGGAGAAGTCGCTGTCCCCGCTGACGATGACGAAGGTGTCCACGTGGCTCTTGGAGTAGCAAAGGTCGATGGCGTCAACCACCAGGCGTATGTCCGCGCTGTTTTTGCCGGTTTGGCTGCGCTTGGGTATCTCGATGAGTTCCACGGCCAACTCGTGCATCTGGTGCTTGTAGTTGCCGTAGCGGGTCCAGTCGGCGTAGGCCTTCTTGACCACCACCTTGCCCTTTTCCACAAGACGCTCCAGGATCAGGCGGGCGTCGAAGTTTTCCTTGCGATTGTTCAGGCCCAGGGCCAGGTTTTCAAAATCTATGAACACGGCCAAGGTGTGTTCGCTGTCGGGCAAAATTTCCTCCTGGAATTTGGTGAGGCGCCGGTATGGGCTTTTGCTCCCCTCCGGTGTAAGTTACCATACCTTGAACATCGGGGGCACTCGCAAGGTGCGGCCTTGCTATTTGGTCGCATACGTGCTCAAAATTGGGCATCCGTCCCCGAGAGTAGATGAGCCTGAACACCCAAAAAGGGGGTTGCCGTGCGGCCCAGCCTTACATTTCAAATAAAGCCCGATCTACCCGCGCCTCTGGCTCCCCTGGCCGAGATAGCGGCCAACCTGTGGTTCAGCTGGCACGCCGAGGCGGTGGACCTTTTGCAGCGGGTGGACCACAACCTTTGGCGCGAGGTATGCCACAACCCGGTGGCCCTGCTGAACCAAACCAGCCAGGAGCGCCTGGAGGCCCTGTCCCAGGACAGCGGGTTCCTGGCCCAGTTGGACCGGGTGGCCGAGCTGATGAACGCCTACCTGGACGCCACCAAGTGCACCTTTTTGAACGGCAGGGCTCCGGACGGGCTCAAAATCGCCTACTTCTCGGCCGAGTACGGCCTGGCCGACTGCCTGTCGCTGTACTCCGGCGGCCTGGGGGTCCTTAGCGGCGATCATCTCAAGAGCGCCAGCGACCTCAACCTGCCCCTGGTGGCGGTGGGTCTGGCCTACGGCCAGGGCTACTTCAACCAATACCTGGACGCCGGCGGCTGGCAGCAGGAGGAGTACCACCCCAACGACTTCTACAACCTGCCCATGGCCCTGATGACCAACGACGACGGCAGCGAGCTGCGCATCAGCGTGGACATCGAGGGCCGTCCCCTGCAAGCCAGGGTGTGGCGGGTGTCGGTGGGCCGGGTGCCCTTGTACCTCATGGACTCCAACCTGGAGGACAACCCCCAGGACCTGCGCTCCATCACCTTCCAGCTCTACGGCGGCGACCGCCAGATGCGCATTCGCCAGGAGATACTCCTGGGCATCGGCGGGGTGCGCCTGTTGGACGCCCTGGGCATAAAGCCCAACGTGTACCACATGAACGAGGGCCACAGCGCCTTCGCCGGTCTGGAGCGCATCCGCCAGATCCGCCAGGAGCGGGGGCTCAACTTCAACGAGGCCCGGGAGGTGGTGCGCGCCTCCAACTGCTTCACCACCCACACCCCGGTGCCCGCGGGCAACGACTATTTCGACCCGGAGCTGGTGCGGCGACACTTCGCGGGCTACGTGGCCGACCTGGGCATCAGCCTGCCGGTGCTCATGGCCTACGGCCGGATCGACCCGCGCAACGACAGCGAGCAGTTCTGCATGACCGTGCTGGCCCTGAGGCTCAGCGGCTTCGCCAACGGAGTCAGCCGCCTGCACGGCCGGGTTAGCCGCCAGATGTGGCAGGGGGTGTGGCCCCACTTCCCCGAGGTGGACCTGCCCATCGGCCACGTGACCAACGGGGTGCACATCCCCTCCTGGATCAGCAACGACATGGCCTACCTCTACTACCGCCACCTGGGGCCGGGATGGCACGAGAACCCCGACAGCGAGGCGGTGTGGAAGACGGTGGAGGACGTGCCCGACTCGGAGCTTTGGCGGGTGCGGGAGCGCCGCCGCAGCCAGATGGTCACCTTTATCCGCAACACCCTGGTGGCCCAGCTGAGCCGCCGGGGAGCGGGCACCGAGGAGTTGCGCCGGGCCAGCGAGACTCTGAACCCCGAGGCCCTGACCATCGTCTTCGCGCGGCGCTTCGCCACCTACAAGCGCGCGGTCCTGATCGCCCAGGACGCCGACCGCCTGGCCGAGATACTAAACGACCCCAAGCGGCCGGTGCAGATCATCTTCGCGGGCAAGGCCCACCCCAAGGACGAAGAGGGCAAGGAGTTCATCCGCCGGGTGGTGGCCCTGACCCGGGACAAGCGCTTCATGGACAAGCTGGTGTTCATCGAGGACTACGACATCAACACCGCCCGCTATCTGGTGCAGGGGGCCGACGTTTGGCTCAACACCCCCCGGCGGCCCATGGAGGCCTGCGGCACCAGCGGCATGAAGGCCGTGGCCAACGGCGGCCTGCACCTGAGCATCCTGGACGGCTGGTGGGACGAGGGCTTCAAGCCCGGCCTGGGCTGGGCCATCGGGCGGGGAGACGAGCCCTCGGACAAATACCCCCTGGACGAGATGGAGGCCAAGGCCCTGTACCGGTTGCTGGAAAACGAGGTGGTGCCCCTGTTCTACCGCCGAGACGCCTACGACCTGCCCCGGGACTGGATCGGCTACATGAAGAGCAGCCTGCGCAATCTGTGCCCGGCCTTCAACAGCCACCGCATGGTGGAGGACTACGCGGAGAACGGCTACCTGCCCGCCTGCGAGCGCTACCAGAACCTGGTGAAGGACGATTTCGACGGGGCCAGGCAGCTGGGCTCCTGGGCCCAGCGCATCATGGAGAACTGGAGTCAGGTGCAGGTGACCGAAGCCCAGAGCTCCGCGCCCCGCTCCATGACCTGGGGCCAGGAGTTCCCGGTCAGCGCCTCGGTGCGCCTGGGCGGTTTGCAGCCCGGCGACGTGGCGGTGGACGCCTATTACGGGCGCCTGGGTACCGACGGGGAGTTCGCCGAGCGCATGACCCACCCCCTGGAGCCGGTGGGCGAAAGCGACGGGGTGTGGCGCTTCGAGGGCAAGGTTTTGGCCCAGAGCACCGGACTCCTGGGCGTGGCGGTCAGGGTGGTGCCCTATCATCCCCTGGCGGGCAATAAGTATGCCTTGGGGCTAGCCGCCTGGAGTTAGCCCGGCCGCGCCAGCCACCGGTATACCGCGTTGCCGGCTACGCTTAGGCCTCGGCGTAGCTAAGGCTACGCCTGCGGCCCGCGCTTGCCGGACGCCTTGTCTACCGGCGGCTGGCTGTGCCGGGTTCCGGCGCTAGCTGCGCCTGGTCGTAGTTCAGCCTTCGTTGGGGCCGGGCTTGGACTTGGCGGCGAAGTGCAGGCGGCGCGGCGCGTGCAGGGAGGGGCGGTTGGCCGCCAGGTTGCGCTCCTGCCAGGAGCGGCTGAGCACGAAAGTGGGGGAATCGTCGCGAGGCTTGGAGGCATGGCTCAGAAAGTCCTGGTCCAGCCATTCCTGAGTCAGGGTCTGGCCGTCCTCGGATAGGATGCCCAGCACCCGGCAGACTTCGGGCAGGGTGACGGTCTCGTTCTCGTCGAACATGGGCAGCACCCGCTTCTGCAGCTTGGTGAGCTTGCGGCGGGCCTCGGCCTCCAGGCGCTGACGGCGTTCTTCCTCGGTCTCCACGCCGGGAGGTCCGCCCAGCTTGAGATAGTCGTTGACCTTGTTCATGAAACCCAGGGCCACCCAGTCGCCCAGGAGACCGGCCTCCACCAAGCGGTCCCCCTGCTGGGAGCCCAGGAACTCCCGCCAGCGACGGTACACCTCTTCGGAGAGATTTAGCTCTATGACCGGCATGCTCGCCCTCCTTTGGCCAATGATTTACCAGCAACCCCGCCCGGAGTCCAGGCAATGAGCGCCCCGGTGCTGTGGCTGGCCGGTTCGGCCCCGGCCCGAAAGCGGGCCGCCGAGCTGATCGCCGCCCTGCCGGAGGACGCCCAAACCCTGACCCTGGGCCCGGCTGGAGACCCTGAGCCGGACCTCGATCTGGGCTCCGCCCCGGACCTGTCCCTGGCCCTGATGGCCTGCCCGCCCGCCCTGCGACCGGCGGCGCTCCTGGTGCTGGAGCCCCAGGCCCCGCCCTCCGGGGTGGACGCCCTGCCTTGCCCCACCCTGGCCTGGGGAGCCGAGTGCCCCGCCTGCGACGCCGTGACCCCGGCCAATCCGGCTGACGCGACCCAGGCTCTGATCCAAGCCGCCCAGCGGGGCCGCGCCTGGCCCTGGCTGGCGCGGGTGAACGTCAACCTGCCCCTGCGCGACCTCTTGGGCCGCTACGCCCCCCTGGCCTCCTCGGTGGCGGTGAATCCCGAGGTGGGCATCGACCACCAGGCCCTGGACGCCATGGGCCAGGAGCACATCGCCCAGGCCAAAGAGGTGTTGCGCGGTCGCCGGGTGAGCGTGCACATGCCCTTCATGGACCTAAGCCCCGGCAGCCCGGACCCGGCCATCGCCAGGTTGAGCCTGGATCGCCTGGACAAGGCGGCGGGCTGGGCCCTGGAACTGGGCGCGATCCGCGCGGTGGTGCACCTGGGCTACAGCGCGGACACCCACCGTGACCTGGGCGAGTTCTGTGGCCGCCTGGCCGCGGGCTTCGCTCCCCTGGCCCAGCGCCTGCACCAGGGCGGCTGCCTCATGGTCGTGGAGAACACCTTCGAGCCCGGCCCGGATGTGCTCCTGGCCGCGCGGCAGGCCATCATCCAGGCCGGGGGGCCTGAGGTGGGCTTCTGCCTGGACGTGGGCCACGCCTATTGCTTCTCGGCCACCGCCCTGCCCGACTGGTGGCTGGCCCTGGCCCCCTACCTGGGCGAGCTGCATCTGCACGACAACGACGGCACCTTCGACTATCACCACCCACCCGGTTGCGGCATGGTGGATTGGGATTTCGTGGGACGCTCCCTGGCCGCCCTGGAGCAGCCGCCGCTGTTGACCATGGAGCCCCACGCCGAGCCGGACCTGTGGGCCTTCTTGCGAGGCCTGGAAAAGGTGTGGGGCGCGCCGCCCGCCTGAGAAGGCGCATGGCCCCATCGGGGGATGCGGCGCGGCCGCGCGGGTGCTTCAATGAGCGCGAACCCTAGCCGGAGATCCCCATGGACTACCGCCACATGACCGCGCCCTGCGGCCTGGACTGCTTCAACTGCTTCTTCTACCTGGCCACCCAGGGTGATCCCGAATCCCTGCGAATCACCAAAACCTATCACGAGACCATGGGAGTGCCCGAGGAGATCATGCGCTGTAACGGCTGCCGGGCCCATGAGGGGCAGCCGCCCATGCACGCGGTGTCCATGGACCGGGAGGGCCCCTGCCCGGCCTATGGTTGCAGCACTGAAAAGGGCCTGTACTTCTGCTGTGACTGCGATGATTTCCCCTGCGACCATCTGCATCCCTATGCCGACCGGGCCGACAAGGTGCCTCACAACACCAAGGTGTTCAACCTGTGCCTGATCAAAAGGATGGGCCTGGAGAAGTGGGCCCAGGAAAAGGCGGGCCAGGTACGCCAGACCTACTTCTACAAATGGTGGACCCTGACCTGAGCCTGAGGCTCAGCCGCTTTGGCTGGTGAGCTTTAGCCCCACTATGCCCGCAAGGATCAGAGCCAGGAAGAAAAGGCGGGCCGGGTTGTGGGGCTCACCGAAGATCAGGATGCCCATAACCGCCGTGCCCGCCGCGCCGATTCCGGTCCACACCGCGTAGCCGGTGCCCACCGGCAGGCTTCTGAGGGCCCAAGCCAACAAGCCGACGCTCACCGCCATGGCCCCCAAAGACAGGGCGCCCATGCCCAGGCGGGTGAAGCCGTCCGAGGCCTTCATGGCCAAGGCCCACACCACCTCGAATATTCCGGCCACGCACAACAACAACCAGGGCACGGCTACCTCCCTTTTTGGTGAATCGTCAGGGCTTTCGGCCAAAGCCTACCCCATGGCGGCCCGCAAACCCAGGGCCCCGTCCCGCCGGCAGCGGAAACATATTAATTACCCTTTAAATTTTTTTTATTGTTTTACATTAAAATTTAGTTGACATAGTTGATAATGCGCGGCATCATTCACCCCATGATCCTGCCTCGGAAAAATAAAACGCAACCTCAAGGAGCCGAGAGATGGACCCCCAAGTTGAGCGCATAGCCAAGGTGAGCGCCCGCCTGCGCCTGGTTTCCACCCTGCTGATGTTCGCCATCCCCGTGGTGCTGGCCCTGGTCTGGGCCTTTATGGAAAACCTGCCGTTCAACACCCGCCTGCCGGTCAAGGTGGACGCCAGCCTGCCCCTGATCTCGCGCATCCTGGCTTTCCTGGCCAGCATGATCCCCGGCGGGGTGGCCATCTACGCCCTGTCGCGTTTGCGGCGGCTGTTCGACCTCTACGCCCACGGGGTCATCTTCCGGGAGGCCAACGTGGAGTGCTTCCGCCAGTTGGGCTGGTCGCTGTTCGCCTGGGCCGGGGCCAGCTTTCTGTTCAACACCCTGGCCGGATTCATCCTGACCTTCCACTGGAAGCCGGGCACCCGCCTTTTGGTCCTCAGCCTGGATAGCCAGGACATCATGGCCGTGTTCTCGGGCCTGGTGGTCATCACCGTGGCCTGGGTGATGGACCAGGGGCGCAAGTTGAACGAAGAACAACAGCTTTTCGTCTAGGAGGGCATAGCAATGATCGTAGTCAACCTGGACGTGATGCTGGCCAAGCGCAAGGTGAAGTCCAAGGACCTGGCCCAGGCGGTGGGCATCACCGAGCAGAACATATCCCTGATCAAGACCGGCAAGATCAAGGGCCTGCGCCTGGCCACCCTGGACGCCATCTGCCGTTTTCTGGAGTGCCAGCCGGGGGATATTCTGGAGTATCGGGCGGAGGAAGGCGGCGGGTAGTGCCCGAGCCTAGCGCAGGGCCGCAGCCAGGGCGTTCCTGGTGCGGTTGGCCACCGCATGCACCGTGGTGCCAGCGATGGTGCTCAAGCGCCCGCGCCACCACTGCACGGCCTGCTCCAGGGCGGTAAGGGCCGCGGCGCTATCTTCCTTCTCGGCGGCGCGAAAGGCATTCTCAACTCGCTGGATGAACTCCAGGGCGCCCTTGTGGGCGGCTTTACCCAAGTCGTTGCCTCCAGCCAGTTGACGAGCCAAATCCTGATCCTCCCAGGACCGCAAATCCAGGGAGCCCGCCTGACCGGTCAGGCCGCCCAGGGTCAGGGTTTCCAAAAGCTGGTTGGTTTCGTAGCTCACCATTTTGAGCAGCATTGCCTGGGCACTTTGTACCTGCGCTTCGACCACAGACGTAACTATTTCGGTTATGCCCGCCTTCACCGCCTCCCAATAGGCGGCGTTGTCCCTGGACAAGCCATACTCAGCCAACAAGGGCCGCAGCTTGTGCGAGGCCGCATCGGCCGCATTGCAAAGCAGGCCGGTGACGCGGGGCTCCCAGCGCTCCCGAAAACGAAAAGTCTGTTGCGCCAGCCCTTCCTGCATCATCAAATCGAAGTAAGCCGCTATGCTCCTGGCCGCCGGTTCCATGATTGTCCTCCTGGTTGCCCAGCGTTAGTTGTTTGGGTCGAGGTTTTGGATCACCTCTCGCGGCCCGGTCGCTTGGCGCTAAAGTCCCTTCAAGGCCAAAGGCAGGAACAGAACCCACATCACGAAGGCCAGCGGGAAGGAGAGCCAAACCCAGCAAAGTTTCAGGGGTCTTCTGGTGCTGAAAACGTACATGAGGATCACGCAGATGCTCCACGCAAGGGGAGCTGGCCATACGGCCCAACTAACCCAATGGCCATGCAAACCAGTGAATCCCGTGACAAAGGTAAACAAGCCTATAGCCCAGGCGGCCAAGCCAAAATATATGTCAAGGTTTTTACGCATGTGCCCCAGTTGCCATTAGGCTAGCTTTTCCCAAACATCATAATGGCGAACAGCACCCACATGATGAAAGCCAGCGGAAAAGATGGCCAGACCCACCAAAGCTTCAGCGGTCTTCTGTTCCTAAAAACAAACATCAGAATCACGCACAAAGTCCATAACGTGGGAGCCGGCCAAGAAGCCCAATAAACTGCGTACCCTCCCAAAGAATAGAATCCCGCGCCAAAGGTGAAAATCCCAACAGCCCAAGCGGCCAAGCCGAAAAGTATGTCTAGGTTTTTGCGCATGGCCCCAGCCACTTTTGCCTAAATTCCCTTAAACGCCAAAGGAACGAACAGAAACCACATCACGAAAGCCAGCGGAAAAGAGGGCCAGACCCACCAAAGCTTCAGCGGTCTTCTGTTCCTGAAAACAAACATGAGAACCACGCAGATGGTCCACAAAAGGGGAGCGGGCCAATAAGGCCATTCAACCCAAAAAGCCCCAAATAATGAGAACCCATCCGCCACGGTAAATATGCCTATAGCCCAGGCGGCCAAGCCAAAATAGATGTCAATGTTTTTACGCATGTGCCCCTTAGGGTGCGCCGCCACCACGGGACCAAGCGATGAAAATAACGGCAAAAATCAACCAGTTCAGGAACGCTAAGGGGAAAGAAAGCCAAACCCACCACAAATTCAGTGGTCTTCTATTTTTTAAAACAAGCATTAAAACCACGCACAAGCTCCACAGGATGGGAGCAAACCAGTCTCGCCAAGCGAACTCATATTTCCAATAGAAAAAAAATTCAGTGGCAACAGTAAATATGCCTATAGCCCAGGCGACCAAGCCGAAACAGACGTCCAGATTCTTGCGCATTATCACCCCGGTCGGCGGCAGGCTAAGAGAGTCGCACCGCAATGACGAACAACGTAACAAGCCACAAAAATGCCAGAGGGAAAGAAGGCCAAACCCACCACAGGGTTTTCAGCCTTCGCTTGCTGACCGAATACATCGCAACCACGCACAAGACCCATAAACACGGCCCTCCCCACAGCTCCCAATGGAACCAAATTCTCCCAAGGGGAAAGAACGACGCTATGGCGGTCGATATGCCCACCAGCCAGGCGGCTAGGCCGAAATAGATGTCCAGGTTTTTGCGCATGTATCCCCCCACGCGAAACGTCCCCTTCAACTTTTAGCACACTCACGACCCAGGGATAAGGCGCAAAAAAGGGCCCCCCTTACGGGAGGCCCTCTCTAAATCTAGTAAGAATCGCTTCTAAGCCGTGCCGTCCAGCGGTGTGCTAGGCAAGGCGCGGGTAAGCGAGTTCCGCAGGCGTATGTGCCAATACGCCGAGGAAACGAGCGCCGCCCACAACGCGGCATAGCCGCCGCTGGCGGCGCGGCCCCGACAAAAAAGGGCCTCCCTTACGGGAGGCCCTTGCTGCCTTAGCGTATCGGCAGTTACTTTATTTTATTCAGGGCCCTGAGCACCTTCTCCGGAGTGATGGGGGTCTCCATGCAGCGGTAGCCGGTGGCCTGGTGCACCGCGTGGGTGATGGCCGGGGCGGTGGGAATGGCCAGGCCTTCGCCCGCCTCCTTGGCCCCGTAGGGACCTTCGGGCTCGTAGGTGTACACGTCGGCCGACTCGCCGGGAGGCATGTCCTCGGCGGTGGGCATCTTGTAGTCCAGGAAGGTGGTGTTCAGGGTGCGGCCCTTGTCGTCCATGATGAGGTTTTCCATGAGCGCGTAGCCCAGACCCATCTGGATGGCCCCTTCGAGCTGGCCTTCCACGGCCATCTTGTTGATGGGCATGCCGCAGTCGTGGGCGGTGTACATCTTCTCCACCTTGATGAGCCCGGTGCCGGTGTCCACGTCCACCTCGGCCACCTGCGCGCCAAAGGAAAAGGCCGGGCTCACCAGGCCCTTGTTGCGCGGGGTGTAGAAACCCCGGGCGGTGAGCGGCTCGCCCCGGCGGCCCCTAAGGGCCTTGTACACGCACTCGCCGAAGGTGAGGCCCTTCTTGGGGTTGGCCTTGACGAACACCCGGCCGTCCTCGAAGCCGATGTCGTGGATCTGGTTGAGGTCCATCTCCTCGAACAGCACCGGGATGAGCATTTCCTTGATCTTGCGGGCCGCGTCGATCACCGCGTTGCCGTTCATCAGGGTGACCCGGCTGCCCCAGGTGCCCAGGTCGGCCTTGGGGGTGGTGGCGGTGTCCATGGCGATGAGCCGGATGTTCTCGATGGGTATGCCCAGCTCGGCGGCCAGGATCTGGCGCATGGCCGTGTCCGGCCCCTGGCCGATGTCGCAGGCCATGGTGGCCAGCTGGGCGGTGCCGTCCTCGTAGACCGAGACCTCGGCCGCGCTGAAGTTGTACTTGGTGTTGAACCAGTTGAACACCCCGCCGCTGATGAAGCTGAAGCAGCCTATGCCCAGGCCCTTGCCAGGCTTGGGGTCCTTGCGCTTGGCGTCCCACCCGCTTATCTCGCGCACCTTTTCCAGGCACTCCTTGAAGCCGCAGGAGCTTATGGTGGCCACGTCGGGGATCACGTCGCCGGTCTGCATGGCGTTTTTGATGCGCAGGTCGATGGGGTCGATGCCCAGGTCGTCGGCGGCCATGTTCATCTGGGTCTCGGCCACGAAGGCGGCCTGGGGCGCGCCGAAGCCGCGCATGGCGCTGGCCGGGGGCTTGTTGGTGTACACGTGGCGGCCGAAGTAGCGGTAGGCCGGGTAGTTGTAGAGCATGTTGCCGAAGGTGCCGCACAGGAAGGTGGCCGTGGGGCCCATGGCGTTGTAGGCCCCGCCGTCCAGCATCACCTGGAAGTCCTTGGCCAGAAGCTTGCCGTCCTTCGTAAAGCCCACCTTGGAGTAGATGCTCATGGGGTGGCGGCGGCGGCCGAAAGCCAGCTCGTCGGCCCGGGTCAGGGTGAACTTCACCGGGCGGCCGGTGCGCATGGCCATGAAGGAGGCGCAGAATTCCCAGGGCCTAAGCTCCATCTTGCCGCCGAAGCCGCCGCCCACCTGCACCTTCATCACCCGCACGTTATTCTCGGGCAGGCCCAGGGTGGAGGCCAGCAGGCACTGCACGATGTAGGGGGTCTGGGTGGAGGTCCACAGGGTGACCCGGTTGGCCTCCTCGCTGTGGGCCACGCAGGAGCAGGGCTCCAGGTAGGCGTGCTGCACCGGGTGCACCTTGAAAGTGTCTTCCCGGATGTAATCGGCCTTGGCGAACATCTCCTCCAGGTCGCCGTAGTCGATCTTGCGCACCAGGCTGACGTTGCCCTTGGATTCGTCGTGGATCAGCCCCGCGCCCTCGGCGGTGGCCTCCTCCACGCTCAGGATCAGGGGCAGCTCCTCGTACTCCACCTCGATGAGCTCGATGGCATGTTGGGCGGTGTCCGCGTCGATGGCGCAGACCGCGGCCACCTCGTCGCCCACGAAGCGCACCTTGTCCACGGCCAGGGCCAGCTCGTCCTGGCTCTGGGGCACCAGGCGCCAGTTGCCGTATTTCACCTGGGGGATGTCCGCCCCGGTGATTACGTCCTTGACCCCGGGCAGGGCCTTGGCCCGGCTCACGTCGATGCGCTTGATTAGGGCGTGGGCCAGGGGGCTGCGCAGTATCTTGCCGTAGAGCATGGCCGGCATCTTCAGGTCATCGGCGTACAGGGCCCGGCCGGTCACCTTGGCCGGGGCGTCCATGCGGGGAATGCTCTTGCCGATGATGGCGGGGTTTTTCACGGCGTACCTCCTTTGGCCATGTCCAGGCTCTGGGTCAGCACCCGCTGGGCCAGCACCTGCACCATCGCCCGGCGGTAGGCGGCGGTGGCCCTGAGGTCGTCTATGGGGCGGCTGGCGCGCACGCAGGCCGCGGCGGCCTGAGCGATCAGCTTTTCATCCGGGGTCTGGCCTTCCAGAATCTGCTCGGCCTCGGGGCAGCGCAGGGGGGTGGGGGCCACCGAGCCCAGGGCCAAGCGGCAGCGGATGACCTTGCCCTCCAGGTCCAGGTTCAAAAAGCCGGCCACGCCCACCGCGGCGATGTCCACCTTGGAGCGAGCGCTGAGGCGCAGGTAGCAGGAGCCGGAGCGGGGCGAAACGTCGGGCACCCGGATGGCTTCGACCATCTCGCCGGGCTCCAGCACGGTTAGGCCGGGGCCGGTGAAGAAGTCCACCAGCTTTATCTGGCGGCGGCCACCCCGCTCCACGGCCACCAGGGAGGCGCCGTAGGCCAGCAGAGGCGCGGCGGTGTCCGCCGAGGGCGCGGCGTTGACCAGGTTGCCGGCCACGGTGCCCATGTTGCGGATCTGCACGGTGGCCATCACCGAACAGGCGTGGGCCAGGCCGGGGTACAGGCGGCGCACCTCGGCGGTTTTGCCCACCTGGCTGATGCGGGCCGCCCCGCCGATGACCAGGCCGTCGCCTCCGGCGTAGGAGATGGTCTTGAGCCCGGCTACCCGGTTGAGGCTCACCAGGTGCTCTGGGGTCTGGGCCCCGGCGCGCATCTTGATGAGCAGGTCGGTGCCGCCGCAGAGCAGCTTAACGCTGGAGCGGTGGCGTCCCAAAAGGTCCAGCACGTCTTCCACGGTCTTGGGCTGGTGCACCTGGAACTCAGGCATGGCCATGACTAGCCCTCCTTTGCCGAGGAGGCCATCTTGCCGGCGGCCGCGCCGATGGCTTCTACGATCTTGTTGTAGCCGGTGCAGCGGCACAGGTTGCCGCTGAGCCCCTGGCGTATCTCTTGTTCGCTGGGCTTGGGGTTGTTGTCCAGCAGGTGCTTGGCCGACATCACCATGCCCGGGGTGCAGTAGCCGCACTGCACCGCCCCGTGCTGCACAAAGGATTCCTGGATCGGGTGCAGTTCCTGGGGCGAGGTGGCCAGGCCCTCGATGGTGGTGAGGTCACGCTGGTGGGCTTCCACCGCCAGGGTAAGGCACGAGCTGATGCTCACGCCGTCCATGATAACGGTGCAGGCGCCGCAGTCGCCCTGGGCGCAGCCGATCTTGGTGCCGGTGAGCCCCAGGTCTTCCCTGAGCACGTCCACCAGCATCCGGTTGGGTTCGACAGCTACCTCGTAGCGGTCGCCGTTCACTATAAGCTCTATATTCTGCTTGGCCATTCTCGACCTCCTAGCCCGGAGTTGGGGCCAAATTTATTGATTTAATGCCGGATAATGCAGGCATTTGCCATATGGCAAAAAAATATCATCACTCAAGGCCGGGGTCAAGCAAACTCTCGCCCCTGCCTTCCGTTCTGCATAGTGAACGTTAACGAGTGCCGGAGACCCCTGGGCGCAACTGCTGGGCCGGGGTGAAAAGCCGCCGCCGGGCCAGGCTTACGGCCACCACGCTGCCCAGGGTGGTGGAGCCCACCAGCATGAGCATCACCACAATCTGATATTTGATGGCCAGCAGGGGATCGGCCCCGGCCAGAATCTGACCGGTCATCATGCCCGGAATGAACACCAGACCCACCCCCATCATGGAGTTGATGGAGGGGATCATGCCCGCGCGGATGGCGTCGGCGTTGATGGCCGTCGTGGCCTCGCGGGGGTCCGCCCCCAGGGAAAGCAGTAGCTCCACCTGGTCGCGTCGGTTGGTCATCTCCCCGAACAGTCGCTCCAGGGACAGGGCCATGGCGTTCATGGAGTTGCCCACCACCATGCCCCCCAAGGGGAGGAAGTAGCGGGCGTCCCACCAGGGCTGGGCCTGCACCACCACCCCGGTCACCAGAAAGCTCACCACCATATAAGATAGGAGCATGGAGAGGAACACCGGCCAGAACACCGGCACGCCCTTGCCCTTGACCCGCCCGGCCACGATGCGCGCCGCGAAGAAGATCATACCCGCGAACAGCAGCAGCACCAGCCAGGCCTGGTTGATGGCGAAGATGTACAGGAGCACGTAGCCCATGAGGGCCAGTTGGGCCACGGTGCGCAGGGTGCCCACAATGAGGTCGCGGCCCAGGCCCAGTTTCAGCCAAAGCGAGGCTCCCCCGGCCAGCACCACGAAGCCCAGGGCCAGGGCCAGTTGCCCGTAGCCTATGTCCACCGCCCCGCTCATGCCCCCTCCTCGCGCAAATGGCCTTGCTCCAGGATCAGGCGGCGCATGGCGCTGGCCTGGGGCGGGGGCTGGTGGCTCACCATGAGCACCGCCCGGCCCTCCCCGGCCTGGGCCACGGCGGTGGCCTCCACCAGTTCCTTGGACTCGGGGTCCAGGGCGCTCACCGGCTCGTCCAGGAGCAGCACCTGGGGGCTCAGCAGTAGCAGCCGGGCCAAGGCCAGGCGCTGGCGTTGGCCCAGGGACAGCCCCTGGGCCTCGGCCCCCAGCTCCACTCCCTGCAGGCCCAGGCGGTCCATGGCCCCGCGCAGGGCGGCCCGGTCAGGGGCTGCCTGGCCTTGGGCCGCCTTGAAACCAAAGGCCAGGCTGAGGTTGTGCTCCACGCTGCCCGGCAGCATCACCGGGCTCTGGGCCAACAGCCCCACGCGCCGCCGCAGTTGAGGCGGCTCCCAGGCGGCCAGGGGCTTGCCCAGGAGGGTGATGATCCCACCGCTGGGCTCGGCCAGGCGGTTGATGAGACGCAGGAGGGAGGACTTGCCCCCGCCCGAGGGGCCGCGCAGCCAGGCCAACTCGCCCGGCGCCAAGCTGAGCGACACCTCCTCCAGCACCAAACGGCCGTCCGGGGCCCGCCAGGACACCTCTTCCAGGCGCAGCAGTGCGGCGGACGCCACGGCCTCCTGGGGCAGCGGTTGGGGCATGGCTTATATCTTGACCAGGTTGTAGTCGCGCCGGCCCAGGCCGATCTCCTGGGCGTACTCCAGCTGAATCTGCCAGTCCACCTTGGGGTAGATGTCCAGGAACTTGTCCTCGCCGGGCGCGTGGGCGTGCTTGAGTTCGGTGCCCGGCAGGCCGGGGGCCTTGTTCACCAGGTCCACCGAGGCCTGGTCTATGGCCACCACGTCGGTGGAGGCCAGGATGCCGATGTCGGCCACCATGGGCGCGTCGTTGAAGGGATAGCAGTCGCAGGCCGGGCTGATCTGGGTGAGGAAGGAGAAGTGCACCGCACTCTCCTGCTTGCCCGCCAGAACGCCCTTGGTGTAGGCCACCATGCGCCGCAAAAAGTCGGGAATCTGGGCGTCCCAGCCTATCTGGATGGCCTCCTTGGGACAGGCCAGGATGCAGTCGCCGCAGCCGATGCACTTGGCCGGATCCTTGCTCGCCTTCACCTCGTGGTTCTTGGTGCCCTTGGGGGCGGGCTCGTCCACGCCCCGGCGCACGAACTTGATGGCCCCCACCGGACAGCGCTCAATGCAGCGGCCGCAGGAGATGCAGCGCTTGGGGTCGATGGAAGGGGTGATGTTGCTGTGCATGAACAGCTTGCCCCGGCGGCTGGCCGCGCCCATGCCCAGGTTCTTGATGGCGCCGCCGAAACCGGCCAGTTCGTGGCCCTTGAAGTGGCTGAGGCTCACCAGGCTGTCCGCCTGCACCACCTCGGCCCCGATCCAGGCCTCCTTGCACTCGGGCAGGTCCACCGGCACGGCCACCGCGCTGTGGCCGCGAAGGCCGTCGGCGATGATCAGGGGCGCGCCCACCACGCTGTAGGCGAAGCCGTTTTCCGTGGCGGTGACCAGGTGGCCCGGCGCGTCGGAGCGGGTGCCCACATACAGGGTGTTGGCGTCGGTGAGGAAAGGATGCCCGCCCGCGGCCTTCACCGCCTCCACGAAGCGGCGCGCAAACACCGGGCGGATGAAGGCGGTGTTGCCCTTTTCGCCGAAATGCAGCTTGATGGCGGTGAGCCCGCCGGGCTTTACCGTGGCGGCCAGCCCCACCGCCTCGATGAGCTCGTCCAGCTTGCGCACCAGCGATCGTTTGATCGTGGCCCTAAGGTCGATGAAGTACACCGTACTCGGCATGGCTAGGCTCCTTTGCCCGCTTTGATTTATTTCGGCACATATCCAGGTTATGGGGTGGGGGCGGGGGTGTCAAGGCGGCCACCATAGAGTGACAAAACCTATGACAAAAATTTGGGGCAATTAGGACTAACGCAATGATTTATCATAATATATTTGTGACAAAATCGCTGACAAAAACCAAGACAAAAAAGCCGCCCCGCTCTGGCAGAATGAGCGGGGCGGCTGCTGGGAGGTAAGGGCTTGCTCTCAGCTAACAAGCCCACGGAGGTTCGGTTTGGGTTTGGGCTTCACCAGCGCCACCAGGCCGGTGAACATGAAGGCCATGGCGCTGCCCAGGTGGGTGAAGTCCAGCACCATGATCAGGGGCGGCGGCAGGAACACGCCCGCGTTGCGCAGCACCTTGGCCGCGCCGGAGATCACCAATAGCCCCAGCAGGGTCCAGCCCCACCAGGTGCGCGGGCCCCAGGACCAGGCCGCGCCGGTGGTGCGGGTGTCCAAAGCCAGGCGCCAGGCCAGCATGCCCAGAAGCAGGGCCGCGGCCAGGTAGTGGATGTCGCTGGTGATGTAGTAATCGGCCGTCCAGGCCAGGCCCGGTATGTCGGCCAGGTAGTAGCGCTTGAAAATGGGCATCTGGCCAAAGCCGCTGAACAGGGCGAAGCCGGTGGCGATGCCGTAGAACCAGCGGGCCACCCGCCCGCCGGGGGAGTAGCTCACCGCGCTCATGACTGGCCTCCCTGCTGGCTGGGCGGCTGCTCATTGGGCGGCTTCTTGCCGAAGAGCCGGGTGAAACCGGCGGCCAGTCCGGCCAGGGGGGCCAGCACCAAGGCGGCGGTGAGGTTTTCGGCGCTTTCCATGCTGTTGGCCACCGGGCCCATGGGCGGGCGCCCGGCGAAACCGGCCTTGCGGCCCTTGCCGCCCTGCTTGCCCGCCGCAGCCCGGCCCTTGCCCTTACCCGGGGCGGCCTGGGCGTGGGCCTGGTCGATGGCTGCGCTCACCACGCTGAAAGGCACCGGGGAGACGTAGAGGGTGTTGGTGCCGCCGTTTTCCTCCAGGCCATACACGTAATCTTGCCACTTGTTGGGGTCCGCGCCGTCGGCGGTGGCCTTTTGCCGGGCCAGGGCCTCGGCCTGGGCCAGCATCTGGGGCCGAAGGCCGATGTTTTGCACCTGCTCCGGGCAGACCTGCACGCACTGGGGCTGCTTGCCCTCCTTGACCAGGGGCAGGCAGCGGTGGCACTTGAACATGACCCCGTTGCCCGCGTAGCTGGGCAGGATGTCCAGATAGATCCCCACCCCGCTCTGGCGCTGGGGGATGTGCCAGGGACAGGCCTGCTTGCACTTGGCCCCGCCCAGGCACACCTCCGGGTCTATGTGCACCACCCCGTTGTTTTCCACCCGCCCGGCCCCGAAGGGGCACAGGTTGGTGCAGGGCGGGTTGACGCAGTGCATGCAGCGCCGGGGCACGTGCAGCTCCACGGCCTGGCCCTTGTGCTCAAAGTCCAGGTGCTCCACGTAGAGGAAGTTGTAGGGGGTCAGGCGGTCGGAGACGTCCTTGCGCTTGCTCCAGTCCTGGGTGGGCACCCTGGCGGGAAACGGCTTGGGCATGGGGCTCACCGGGTCGGGCACCGTGTCCTGCCAGGTCTCGCGGCAGGAGTCCACGCAGGCCTCGCAGCCGATGCACTTGGACAGGTCCAGAACGGTGCACAACTCTTGGCCGCCGGCGGCCTTCACCGCCTGGGGCAGCACCACCCCGCTGGCCGCCACTCCGGCGGCCGCGGCCAGCCCCCCTCTCAGGAAATTTCTTCGACTAATGGCGTTGGCCATGTTTGATCCTTTTCGCTTTCGGTCTTGGGCCCAGAGGGCCACTCAAAGCTTGCCCAGAGATAGAGCAAAGGCCGTGCCGAAAACAGCCTTGAGGCGCTAAAATTAATTTACGGTTTAAATCCAGTGCGTTAGAGTAATTACCCGAAAAATGCTTACGTTAATTAACGTTAACCAGAATTAACGCCACGTTAATCGTCCAGGGCCATCCCAAGTTTCTTCATGCGTTTCCAAAGAGTTACCCGGCTCACCCCCAAACGGGAGGCGGCCTGGGCCTTGTGGCCGCCGGTGGCCTCCAGGGCCTCGCTTATCGCCAGGCGCATGGCCTCGTCACCGGCCTCGCCGCCCGCCCCATCTGACTGGGGCAGGGAGGCGTAGTGCTCGCCCACGATGCTGGGGGGCAGGTGCTGAGGCAATATCTCCCCACCGGGGCAGGTGACAAAGGCGTACTCGATGGCGTTGATCAACTCGCGCACGTTGCCCGGCCAAGGGTGCTCCAGAAGGCGGTCCAGGGCCGAGGGGCTGATGTCGGTGATCCCCCGGTCGCTGCCCAGGGCGGTGCGCTCCACAAAGGTGCGGGTCAACAAGGGGATGTCTTCCTTGCGCTTGGCCAGGGGCGGCAGGGAGATGGGTATAACGTTGATGCGGTAAAACAGGTCCTCGCGGAACTGGCCCTTTTCCATGAGCTGGCCCAGGTCGCGGTTGGTGGCGGTTATGATGCGCACGTCCACCTTGATGGTGCGGTTGGAGCCCACCCGCTCCACCTCGCCCTCCTGCAACACCCTGAGAAGCTTCACCTGCACCTCGGCGGGTAAATCTCCTATCTCGTCCAAAAACAGGCTGCCCCCGTCGGCCGCCTCGAAGCGCCCTGTGCGGCTGCGTTCCGCCCCGGTGAAGGCTCCCTTCTCGTGGCCGAAAAGCTCGCTTTCCAGCAGGGATGGGTTCAGCGCCGCGCAGTTCACCTTGAGGAATGGGCCGTCGGCCCGGGGCGAGCGGCGGTGGATGGCCGCGGCGGCCAGCTCCTTGCCGGTGCCGCTGGCCCCCAGGATCACCACCGGGGCGGTGGAGGCGGCGGCGGCCTCCAGCAGCTGGTAGACTTGCATCATCGCCGGGGACTGGCCGATGAGCCCCTCGTAGCCGTAGGAGCGGGTCAGATGACGCTTCAGGCCGCTGATCTGGCGGTCGCGCTCCACCAGGGGGGTGATGTCGCTCAGGGTTTCCACCCCGCCGATGACCTGGCCCAGCTCATCATGCAAAACCCGCGCGTTTTTAAGCATGTGCACCTGGGAACCGTCCTTTTTGGTGATGGTGCAGCGGCGGTCCACCACCCGGCCCTTGTCGAAAAGCCCACAGGTCATCTGACCCTCCTGGTCCTGGCAGGCCAGGCAGGTCTCGGACTCGAACACGGTGCAGGAACGCCCCAGCACCTCCTCCTGGCGGTAGCCGGTGAGGCGCTCGGCGGCCGGGTTCACGAACACCACCTTGCCCTTGGTGTCCACGATGAATAGACCCTCGGCCATGGTGTCCACCACCGAGTGCCAATAACGGGCTACGTCTTGCGGGGTAATGTCGGCCAAAGTAATCTCCCACGTTTGCAGGGTATTTACGTTAACGTTAATACGCCTCGCTCCCCAATGCAAGCTAAAGCCCTTGCGTGAAGTTGTGATTAATATTGCCGGGGCACCATCTGTGAGCTTGCGCCGGGCCCCTGGAGATACTATTTTGAGGCGAAATGGCCGCTAAATTGAGAGGGTGGGGCTTGCGCAGGCTGTTAGGCATTGTTAAATTAGTTGCACTTGGAGAATATATTGAGCACCAACCTACACAATGAGGAACGTCGCCAATTCGAGCGCCTTCTGCGCCAACAGGGGATGAACCGCCTGGGCGACCGTCTGGCGGTGCTGGAGGCCTTTTTGGCCTGCGAGGACCACCTCAGCGCCGACAGCCTGCAAAAGAACTTGGCCGCCCAGGGTCATCACCTGGAGCCGGAGTTCGTGGCCGCCACCCTGGAGATGCTCACCCGCTTTGGCCTGGCCTCCTGCCGCCGCTTCGACAACCAGCCCGACCTGTTCGAGCACCGCCACCTGGGCGAGCACCACGACCACCTCATCTGCACCCGTTGCGGCTCCATCACCGAGTTTCACCACCCCGAGTTGGAAGAGCTCAAGCACGGGGTGGCCAAGGAGCACGGCTTCCATCACCTGAGCCACCGCCTGCAAATCTACGGCCTGTGCGAAAACTGCCGTCAGCGGCGCACCCCCACCCTGCCGCTGAACCTGGCCTCGCCCGGCGAGCGGGTGCGGGTGGAGCGCCTGGCGGGCGGGGAAAAGGCCCAGCGCCATCTGGAAGACCTGGGCATCACCCTGGGCAGCGAGCTGGAAGTGATCACCAGCGGCGCGGGCCCCATGGTGGTGGCCTGCGGCGGCACCCGTTTGGCCCTGGGCCAGGGAGTGGCGGGCAAGGTGCAGGTAAGCCTCTTGGAGCGCAACGACCGCTAAACTTGGAGCCAGCCCCATGACCCCTGAAGTCACCCTGCGTCAACTGAAGCCCGGCCAACGGGCCGTGGTCAAGAAGGTGGGCACCGGCGGCGAGCTGGGCCGGCGCATGCGCGAGATGGGCCTGTTGCCCGGCACCGAGATACAGGTCATCGGCCGAGCCCCCCTCAAGGACCCGGTGGAGATAAAGCTGAGGGGCTACAACCTCACCCTACGCAACAACGAGGCCGACTTCATCACCGTGGAAATCGGCGGGGAAGCGTGAGCCGCCAATACACCATCGCCCTGGCCGGCAACCCCAACGCCGGCAAAACCAGCGTGTTCAACGCCCTCACCGGGGCCCGTCAGCACGTAGGCAACTATCCCGGCGTCACCGTGGAATACAAGGAAGGCCTGGCCCAGCACCAGGGCCGGACCGTGCAGGTGGTGGACCTGCCGGGCACCTACAGCCTCACCGCCTACTCCCCCGAAGAATTGGTGGCCCGCAACTACCTCATCGGCCGGCGGCCCGACGTGGTGGTGGATGTGGTGGACGCCTCCAACCTGGAGCGCAACCTCTACCTGGCGGTGCAGCTCATGGAGCTGGGGGTGCCCCTGGTCATCTGCCTGAACATGGTGGACGTGGCCAAGACCAGGGGCCTGAAGATCGACGCGGACAAGCTCAGCCGCCTGTTCGGCGTGCCGGTGGTGTCCACCGTGGCACGCCAGAACCAGGGCATGAGCGAGCTGCTGGCCGCCGCGGTGGAACTGGCTGAGAGCAAACCGGAGTGGCACCCGCTGAACATCTCCTACGGCAGCGACGTGGACCAGGGCGTGGCCGAGGTGGCCGACATTCTGCAGGGGGCCCAGGAACGCCACGGCCTCTTGAGCGCCCGCTGGCTGGCGGTAAAATGCCTGGAGGGCGACCAGGAGGTCATCGAGCGGGTCCGGGAGACCCCGGAGCTGGCCGAAAAGCTGTTGCCGGTGTGCGGGCGGGTGGCCGGCCACATCCGAAGCACCATGGACGACGACCCGGACAGCATCATCGCCGACTACCGCTACGGCTACATCACCGGCATAACCCGCCAGGTGGTTTCCAGCGAGCGCGAGGTGCGCATGGACCTCAGCGACAAGCTGGATCAGGTGCTCACCCACCGCCTCATGGGCCCCATCTTCCTTTTCGCGGTGCTCTACGGCATCTACAACTTCGTGTTCTGGGCCAGCGAAGTGCCGGTGGTTTGGTTCGAGCAATTCTTCGGGTGGCTGGGCGGCGCGGTGGAAGGGACCCTGCCCCCCGGCGTGCTGCGCTCGCTCATCGTCAGCGGAATCATCGGCGGGGTGGGCGGGGTCCTGGGCTTCGCGCCGCTGATCGCCTTCATGTTCTTCGCCATCGCCATCATGGAGGACTCGGGCTACATGGCCCGGGTGGCCTACATCATGGACCGGGTGCTGAGGATCTTCGGCCTGCACGGCAACAGCGTCATGGCCCTGATGGTGGGCGGGGGCCTCAGCGGCGGCTGCGCGGTGCCCGGCGTAATGGCCACCCGCACCCTGAAGGACCCCAAGGCCCGCCTGGCAACCATCCTAACCGTGCCCTTCATGAACTGCGGGGCCAAGCTGCCGGTGTACAGCCTCTTGATCGCCGCCTTTTTCGCCCACCGCCAGGCGGAGATGCTCTTTCTGCTCACCCTGATCTCCTGGGGCCTGGGCCTGGGCGCCGCCAAACTGCTGCGCGTCACCCTGCTGAGGGGCGAGCAAGCCCCCTTTGTCATGGAGCTGCCTCCTTACCGGGCCCCCACCATGAAGGGCCTGGTTATCCACACCTGGGAGCGCACCTGGCAGTACGCCAAAAAAGCGGGCACCATGATCCTGGGGGTGAGCGTGTTGATGTGGGCGGCCATGAGCTTCCCAGGACTGCCCCAGGAACAAGACGCCGCCTGGCAAAAGCGCATCGACGCCGCCCCCAGCGCCGAAGCGCGCCTTGAGTTGAAGTCCAACCGGGCCCAGGACGAGCTGGCGGGCACCATCGCCGGACGAGCGGGGCGCTCCCTGACCGTGCTCACCGACCCCCTGGGCTTCGACTGGCGGGCCAACGTGGCCCTGGTGGGCGGCTTCGCGGCCAAGGAGGTCATTGTCAGCACCCTGGGGGTGGCCTACAGCCTGGGCGAGGTGGACCCGGAGCACTCTCAGAGCCTGAGCAAGCGCCTGGCCGCGGAAAAAGGCTGGAACCCCCTGAAGGCCTTCGCCTTGATCATCTTCGTGATGGTCTACGCCCCCTGCCTGGCCACGGTGGTCATGATCCGCAAGGAGACCGGGACCTGGCGCTGGGCCCTGTTCTCGGTGGGCTACAACACCCTTATCGCCTATTTGCTGGCCCTGGCCGTGTTCCAGGGCGGGCGGGCCCTGGGCCTGGGATAGCCTCATGTGGCAAGGGATAATAGTGGCCGTGGTGGTGGGGCTGGCCGCCCTGTGGGTGGGGCGCAGGCTCTGGCGCACCATGCGCAGCACCAAGGACCAAAGCGCCGGGTGCGGCTGCGGCTGCGAAGGCACCTGCCATCAGCCCCAGCCCCTGGACGGGCCGGAGCCCATCGCCTGCCAGAGCTGCGTGCAACGCCCCGAGGATATCGGCAAGATCAAGAGCTAGCCGGTCGGCAACTCGATGCTGAAGGTGGTGTGGGGGGCGTCCGCCTGGTGGACCACCCTGCCCCCCCAGGGCTCCAGGGCCTTGTTGGCCAGGAACAAGCCCAGGCCCGCATGCTCGCCGCCCTTGTCGCCCACAAAGGGCTCGAACAGCTCAGCGGCGATTTCCCCGGAAGGGCCTGGGCCTCCGTCGCTGACCTCCAGGCCCAGCCAACCCTCCCGCTTGAAGCCGCGCACCGTGACCCAGGGCCCTTGTGTGCCCCGCACCGCGTCCACGGCGTTGGCAAACACGCTGTTCAGAGCCAGGGCCACGTCGGCGTAAGCGGCCTTGGCCCATCCCTGGCTTTGGCCCAACTCCCGGTTCAGGGTCAACTCGTGCTTCACGAAAAGCTCGCCATTCCAAAAATCGAGCTGTTCCCCGGCCAGCTTGGTCAGGTCCAGGGGCTCGGCCTCCCGGCGCTGGTCGCCCAGGCTGCGGGCGGCCAACAGGCCCACCTCCCCCATGAGCCGCTCCAGGCCCTGGCGCACCGAGCCCAGGCGCGCCTCCATGTTGTGCAGCTCGCCCTTGTTCAGGGCCAATTGGGCCAGGTCCAAAGGCAGGGAGATCATCTGCACCGCGCCGGAGAGATTGTGCACCACCCCGGACAGCAGCCTGGCTGAGAGGATAATCCTCTCGCGTTTGAGAAGTGCGTCGAGCGCGGTCGGGCTTACATCAGTCCTGGAGGTCAAAACGGCTCCGAGCCATGAGGTTTATTTTGAATGGTCTTGGGAAGGAACAACGGGCGGGTCTTGCTTAATTTCCCAGTGATTTTGCTCAAGCATTTGCAAAAAACCCTCCACTACCATGGGATCGAACTGGTTGCCCGCGCATTTCGCCAACTCATCCACCGCCTGGGTCATGGTGCGCGAGGCTCGGTAGGAGCGGTCGCTGGTCATGGCGTCGTAGGCATCGGCCACGGCCACCAGGCGGGCCAGCAGGGGGATGTCCTTGCCTGCCAGGCGGTCGGGATAGCCGTCGCCATCCCAGCGTTCGTGGTGGTGACGCACGATATGGCGTTCGTCCTGGCTCAGGTCCATGGCCCGGACGATTGACTCGCCGATGGCCGGGTGGCGCTTGATCTCCTGATATTCCGCCGGGGTCAGCCTGGTCTCCTTGAGCAGGATGTGATCCTTGATGCCGATCTTGCCGATGTCGTGCAAATAGCCCGCGAACTTCAGTGACTCGACCTGGTGCAGCTCCAAGCCCATCACCTCGGCGGTCAACACCGCCAGGTTGGTCACCCGGCGGCTGTGCTGGCGGGTGTAGGGGTCCTTGGCCTCCATGGCCCGGACCAGTGCCCCCAGGGTGGAGTGCAGGTTGGAGGCCATGGACTCGTACAGGGCGATGTTCTCCACGCTGAGCGCCGCCTTTTGCAAAAGGAAGCGGCTCAGGAAGACGTCCTCGCCCCTAAAGGGCAGGCCGCCGCGCTTTTCGCCCAGCACCAGCAGACCCAGGGTTTGCTCGTGGATCATGATGGGCAGGCAGAGCATGCTGCCGCTCACCGCCAGCAGCCGCCCGGCCTCTTCCATTGACTCCAGGTGGCCCATCACCGGCTTGCCCCCGGCGGCGGCCTTGCCGAACAAGCCCTGGTCCAACTGGCCGGCCACCTGGCCCACCACCTCGGGGGAGAAGCCGGACACCGCGATGGCCACCAACTGGCCGGAGGACGGCTCCAACAAGAGCACCGCGGTCTTGCCCGCCTCCAGGTTGGTGGCCGAAAGGTCGGCGATGCCCTGGTAGATGGCCTCGGAGGTGTGCATGTGGTCGATGGCTTCGGAGATCTGGTGCAGCACCTGCTGCTCGCGCACCCGGCGGCTCAGCTCCTGGTTCAGGCGCTCAATGCGCTCCTGATGCTTGAGGCGCTCGGACAGGCGCAGGTTTTCCTGCAACAAGCGGTGCTCGCGCACCACCCGCTCCAGGGTGGCCTTCACCTGGTCCAGATTGAAGGGCTTCACCAAAAAGTCGCTGGCCCCCTGGCGCATGGTGTCGATAGCCGCGTCCAGGGAGGGGAAGCCGGTCATGATAACCACCGGCAGAGTCTTGTCCAATTCCTTGAGCTGAGCCAGAAGCTCCACCCCGTTCATGCCCGGCATCTTCAGGTCCAAAAAGGCGCAGTCGAATTTGCCCGGCTGGAACTTTTCCAGGGCCTCGGGGCCGCTGGCGGCGGTGGTCAGGGAATGGTTGTTCAGACTGGTGAGGTATTCAGCCAATGCCTCGCGTATGTTGGGCTCGTCGTCCACCAGCAGGATGGAGAGGCGTCCCGGACTATTTTCGGACGAAGCCGGTGTGAAGTCGTTCACGGCAAAGGCTCCTACGCCCACTCAGGTTGCCCCCAGTGAAGCCGAAATTACAGCGAATTATCTCTCTCCCCTCGGAGGCGGCGGCAAGCTTGTCGAAAATATTAGCACATGCCGAGAGGTTAAACTAGCACGCTCAATTCATAGCCGCGCCCTTGTTTCTTGGCATGCCCCCTGCCGGGAGCTATAATGCAACATCGTTTGTTTCCCTTTTTTTCTCGCTAGCAAGGGACGGCATGCCGTGGAGCCTTCTTCGCAGCAATTAGAGCAAATGGCGGCCATCTGGGCGAGCCAAGCCCAAGACGATGGCCCGGTGGTCGATTACAGCGATCCCAGCTTCAGCGTCCCCCTGGGCGTGGCGGTCCACCCCGTGGACCCGGCCACCCTGGCCGAGCACTTCCTGGCCCACTGGGGCTGGGCCCAGTGGGTGCGCGTATACGCCAAGCCCCCCCAGGCGGTCCTGGCGGCCAGCCGCTTGGCCATGGCCCAGGGCAAGCCCAAAACCGTCTCCTGGATGGCTCCGGGCACCGGCCAGCCCCTGTGCTCCCCCGGCGGCGACCCCGGAGTGGCGGTGCTGCGCTGCGACTGGTCCCCGGACGCCGAAGAGGCCCGCTTCAACGCCGAGGAGGCCAAACGCCAAGGCCTGCTCCTGGTGGTGGACGAATCCACCACCGGTATCCGCCTGGCCCGAGGCGGGGCCTGCGCGTTCTACGGCCTGGAGCCGGACGCGGTGCTGTGGGCCCCCACCCTGCCCGGCGGACGCACCCTGGGCCTTTTGGCCGGCAAGGGCGAGGCGCCGCCGGAGCCCGAGGCCAAGGCCCTGCCCAGCCCCGAGTCCAGGGAGGCTGCCGCGGTGCTCCTGGACTTGTCCCGCCGCCACGACCTGCCCGCGGCCATGGAGGTCCTGGGAAACAACCTGTTGATTGGACTTAACTATTTCGGAAGACAGGCGGGATTGACCGACGAGATCGCCCTGGAAGGCCCCTTGTCCCTACCCCGGTTCACCGGCAGCCGGGTTTGGGCCTTCATGGCCCTGGCCGCAGAGGAGCGGCTGCGCCTGGCCCCCCTGGTGCAGTTCGACCCCGTTTTGGACCAGGAAGACGCCCAGGAGTTGGTGTGGCCTCGCCTGGCCAGGGCCTGCGCACGGCTCAAGGTCTTGCCCGAGGGCGAGATGGCCCCCCTGGGCTGGCGGGACGCCGGGCCCAGCACCTGCCACGCGGTAGGTAACATCCTCAAGAATATCGAAGGTTAACCTGGAGAATACCCATGCGCTGGTTGTGCGCCCTGTTCCTTGGCCTGGCCTTGATGGCCGGCGCCCCCGCTGCCCAAGCCGCTGACGGCCCCATTGTTTCGCTCCAGGCCGAGCCGGAGCAGGTGACCGTCGCCCCGGGCGGAGAGTGGCGGCTCGATCTGGTGCTCACCATCGCGCCCAAGTTCCACATCAACGGCCCCTCGGCCGGAGACGCGGGCCTGATCCCCACCAAGGTCAAGTTCACCGCCCCGGCCGGGCTGAGCTTTGCAGCGCCGGTGTACCCCAAGGCCCAGGAGGTGCGGGTGCAGTTCGCCGAAAAGCCGGTGGAGATGTACAGCGGCAAGGTGGTCATAGGGATCAAGGGCAAGGCGGCGGGAGGCCTCAAGCCTGGCGAGTACCTGGTCAGCGCACTGGTTTCCTACCAGGCCTGTGACGATGCGGTCTGTCACATGCCCACTTCCCACGAACTTTCATTCAAGGTGAAGGTAGCCCCCAAGCCGTGAGTTAGCCCGGATATTTCACGAAGGCCGCGCGTCCGTCTGCGCCAGCCAACGGCACACGGTGTTGCCGGCGGCTGACTGTGCCGGGCCAGAGTACGAACTGTATCAGGACAACGTAGCCACTTTTTTCATAGCGGCCCCGTGAATACGGGTTCGTTGTTTAACGCCGCCCAACCCTCATGAAATATCCAGGCTAGTTTGGCTCGTCGCCCTTCATCAGACGCCGCTTGATGAGCTTCATGAGCACGTAGCTCACCACCAGCACCGCCACCACCAGCACCACCACCATCTGCAGGCCCTTGATAAGGTCCATCTGGTCGAAGATGATTCCCCCGAATAGATAGCCCAACCCGCCGAAGACCAGGCACCAGGCCAGGGCCGAGACGAAGTTGAGCAACAGGAAGCGCCACAGGGGTATGCCGGCCATGCCGCAGGCCAGGGGTATGATCATGCGCAAGCCGATCAAAAAGCGCGACAGCAGGATAAGCAGCACCGCGTGCCGCCGGATCAGCCGCCGGGCCTCCACCGCCTTGCGGGCGATGGAGCTGGACCAGGTGAACACCTCGGCTCCCCGCCAGCGCCCCAGGGCGAAAAAGAACTGGTCCCCTATGAAGCCGCCCAGCATGGCGGTGATGGCCACGTAGTAGGGATTGAGCAGCCCCTTGCGGGCGGCGATGCCCGCCAGGATGAAAAAGGTCTCCCCCTCGAAGAAGGTACCCACGAACAGCGCCCAGTAGCCGTGATCGGCTATGGCTTGTTGTATGACCGAAAGGTCCATGTATTAGCGCCGCACGGGTTGAGGAAAAAATTTTGTGCCAAATGGGCGGATGAGCCTTAAATATAAGTTAGAGGTTTTAACATGACCACCTGTGAAAGTAAAAAACATCCCTGCCCCGATTGCCGCGCCTGTCAGGGCTGCTCGCCCACCCGCTGCCACCTGTGCCGGGGCCAAGGGGCCGAGGACGCGGAGCGCCGATTCGCCGGGCTCTCCATCGCCGAGCAGTGCGCCCTGTTCGATGCGGTGAACCGGGGAGAGGTCCCGGAGGGCGACTACCGTCCCCAAGACGCCGTGTTTCCCATCATCAACCCCTCGTAATTCCTCCCCTGCCCGTTGCCATACGTTTTGGCCGGAATAAAAGATTGTTGACCGGCCCAGTCCCAAGATGAAATTCTACCCCAGCGATTTGTTATCACTTAAGCGAGGGAGGCGAAGATGTTCAAGGTTCTGGAGGGGACCGGCGGGGATGTGCTGGCCGTGGAGATAAGCGGCTCCTACACCGTACAGGACGTAGAGCAGTTTGAAAAAGCCGCCGAGGCGCAACTGGCCCAGGGCAACCAGCGGATCAACATCCTGGCGAAAATCGACCAGCTGGACCTGCTGAAGATAGAGCCCAAGGCTTTTTTCAAGGACGCCAAATACGCCCTGCAACATATCAACCAGATGCGCCACCTGGCCATCGTGGGCAACAGCAAGCTGACCGAGGCGATGGTCAAGGTTGACAATTTGATCTTCGGTCGCGAAAAGAAAGAGTTGATCGAGAAGTATTTCGACGTGGCCGACATGGATCAGGCCTGGGAGTTCGTCCGCTCGTAGGCCGCCGACGCCAATTGATAATTTGAATATGACCAGGTGGGCCCGGCCGCGCCGCGTATGGCGCGGGGCGGGCCCTCGCCGTTAGCGCCCCTGGACGGCGGCGGTGGCGGCGATGCGCCCCATGGCCTCCAGGGCCGTCTCGATGTCGCCCTCGGTGTTGAAGACCCCCAGGCTGAAACGCACCGCCCCGTGGGGCGAGGTGCCCAGTTGCTGGTGCAGCAGCGGGGCGCAGTGCAGGCCCGAACGCACCGCGATCTCAAAGTCGCCGTCCAGGATGTCGGCCACGTCACCGGCCCGAATACCCCGTACATTGCAACTCAACAGGGGCAGGCGCTCGCCCGGCCCCGAGGCGCAGTAAAGCTCCACCCCCTCCAGGGCGGCCAGGCCGTCGCGCAGGCGGGCCCAAAGCTCCAGCTCATGGGCCAGGGATTGGCGGTGCTCCGGGGAATTGACGTAGTCCAGGCTCTGGCCCAGGCCCAAAACGCCCAACAGGTTGATGGTCCCCGGCTCCAGGCGGTAGGGGTAGTCCATGGTGTGCACCAAGTTGATGGAGTCCACCCCCGTGCCGCCGTAGCGGGTGGGCATCGGGTTCACCCGCGGGCTCAGGACCAGGCCGCCGATGCCGGTTGGGCCCAAGAGGGACTTGTGCCCGGTGAAGGCCAGGCCGCCCACGCCCCACTTTTCCAGCTCGATGGGATATAGCCCGGCGCTTTGGGACACGTCCAGGACCAGCTCCACCCCCTGCTCCCGGCACAGGGCGGCGATCTCGGCGGCGGGCTGCACCGTGCCCAATACGTTGGAGGCGTGATTCAGCATCACCAGGCCGGTATCGGGTCTGATGGCTTTGGCCACCGCGTCGGGCTCCACGTAGCCTTGGGCGTTGAAGGGCACCAGGTCCAGGGTGATGCGCCCCTGCTGGGCCAAATGGTGCAGGGGCCTAAGCACCGAGTTGTGCTCCAAGCGGGTGCTCACCACGTGGCAAGGCTCCTGGGTCAGGCCCAGGATAAAGGTGTTGAGGGCGTCGGTGGCATTGTAGGCGAAGCAGACCCGCCAGCCCTCGCCGCCGCCAAAGAAGCGGCACACCTTGCGCCGCACCGCCTCCACCTCGTACTCGGCCTCCACCGACAGGTCGTAGCCGCCCCGTCCCGGCGAGGCTCCGGTCTCCAGGTATTGCTCCAGGGCCCGGCGCAGGGGTTCGGCCGGTTTGGGGAAGGCGGTAGCCGCGTTATCCAGGTAGATCATTGGTAAACCCGAAAGGTGGGCTGGAGATCAGTTGCAGGTCTTGGGGTTGGGCAGCCCGGCCAGGCGGCGGGCACCGTATTTCAAGCCGCCCGGGAACAAGCCCTCCAGCTCCAACAGGCTCAACCCGGTCCCTTTTTTAAGCTTGCTATTGAGTGGAGCCCGGCCATTGTAGGAGTAATAATCGCGAAAAAACCGGATCACCTTCCAATGGTCTTCTTCCAGACGTTCCAGACCGGCCTCCTCGGCCAGTTCCCGGACCGCCTCCTCGCTCCAGTCTTCAAAGTCCCAGAAAAAATTTTCCGAGTCAAAAAGAATCTCTTTGCCGGCCACGACACGAGCGTGCCGGCCAAGTTGAGCATTGGCTCCATCTTGGCCGGCACGCGTGTTCATAGCTAGGGTCTTTTTCTCTCTAGGCCTTGGCCTCTAGGGCGGCCTTGACCTTTTCCGGGGTTGCCGGAAGGGTGGTGATGCGCACGCCGGCGGCGTCGTCGATGGCGTTTAGCACCGCCGGGGCGGTGGGCACCATGCACATCTCGCCCACGCCGGTGGCCCCCAGGGGACCGGTCTTGCGCGGGGTCTCCAGCACGATCACTTCCATGTCAAAGGAGGTGGCCATGGTGGGGAACTTGAAGGAACGCCAGTCGTGGGTCTTGCCAGCGATGTACTCCTCGCGCAGGGCGTAGCCCACGCCCATGTCCATGCCGCCTTCCAGCTGGCCTTCGAGGTTCTGGGGATGGATCACCTTGCCGGCGTCCACCGCGGTGGTCATCTTGATCACCGTGACCTCGCCGGTCTCGGTGTTGACTTCCACCTCGGCCATCTGCACCGCATGCACCTGGGTCTCGAAGTTGGGGCCCTGGCCGGTCTTGGGGTCCAGGGGGGTGCCGTCGATGTTCTTCTTGCGGCCGATGTAGCGGCGGGACTTGCCCGCTGCTTCCAGTTCCTTGCCGGTCTTGGCCCCGGTCTCGGCCATGACCTCTTTGAGCTGCTCCAGGCCGTTGATCAAGGCGTTGCCCATCATGTAGGTGATGCGGCTGCCCGCGGCCGGGCCGGAGGCCGCGGTCACGTCGGTGCTGCGGGTGTTCAGGCGCACCTTGTCCATGGTCAGGCCCATCACCTCGCAGGCGATCTGGGTTAGCATGGAGTCGTTGCCCTCGCCGGGGTCGGCCACGGCGCCGAATACGCTCACGCCGCCGTCGTCGTCCAGCTCGACCGCCACGATGGAGGCGTCGCCGGGTCCGCCGATGCCGAAGGAGCCGCAGCCCAGGCCCACGCCGCGCTTGACGGTGTCGGTGGACTGCTCCTTGGCCTCCTTCATGGCCCGCTCATAGTTGGGACGCATGGCGTCCATCAGAGCAGGAATGGGCCACTGCTCCACCTTTTGGCCGGTGGATACGCCCTGACCCACTTCCAGGAAGTTCTTGTAACGGAACTCCAAGGGGTCCATGCCCATCTTGCGGGCCAGCATGTCCAGGGTGGACTCCATCGCGAAGTTCTGCTGCGGCGGTCCCGCGCCCCGGGCCGCGCTGCCCCAGGGGTTGTTGGTGTAGGCCAGGCGCGCCTTGATGTCCAGGGCGGGCATGTAATAGGCGCCGGTGAGCATCTGCAGGGCGCGCATGGCCACCACGTGGCCGATGGAGTAGTAGGCGCCGTTGTCCACCACGAAGTCGTTGGCGTAGGCGGTAATCTTGCCGTCGGCGTCCGCGCCCATCCTGGTGCGCATCTTGAAGGAGTGGCGCTTGGATGACGCCAGCATGGACTCGGCCAGGGAAGGCACGTAGCGGATGGGGCGCTGGAAGTGCATGGCCGCCGCCGCCGCGATGCCCTCGGTGATCACGTCGATCTTGATACCGAACTGGCCGCCCGCGAAGGCCTCTTCGTAGCGCATGTTCTCAAAACCCACCGCCTCCTGGATCATGGCCAGGTGGGTGTGGATGTTGATGCTGCGGCCCACCACGACCAGCTTGTCCTCGCCGTCCTCGTCCTTTTCCCAGTAGGCCAGGGAGATCTCGGGCTCCAGAGGGGCCTGGTGGTTGATCTGGGTTACGAACTCGCCCTCGACCACCGCCGCGGAACCCGCGAAGGCCGCCTCGGCGTCGCCCTTTTTGATGGGCTGCTCAAAGCACATGTTGGGGATTGCGTCGTGCAGCTGGATGGCGCCTTCGGCCATGGCCTGGTCGGTGTTTTCCAGCACCGGCAAGGGCTCCAGCTCCACCTTGATGGCCTCGGCCGCGGCCACGGCCTGGGCGTGGGTCTCGGCGGCCACCGCGACGATGGGATCGCCGATGTAGCGCACCTTGTCCGAGCACAGCACCGGGCGGTCGGGCATGATGTACTTGAGGCTGTTGGTGCCCTTGATGTCCTTGGCCAACATCACGCCGGCCACGCCGGGCATCTTCTCGGCCTCGGAGGTGTCGATGGAGATGATCTTGGCGTGGGGCAGTTCGCTGCGCACCACGGCCAGCTCCAGGGCGTCGCTGATCTTGTAGTCCGCGCCGAAGCGGGCCAAGCCGCAGGCCTTGACCATGGCCGAGGGCCGCACATGGGAAGTGCCCAGCATGGGGGCATCGGCCGGGGGGTAGAGGTCCTCGGGCTTCTGCTCACCGCGCAGGAAGCTGGCGGCCAACTGCACCGCTTCCACGATCTTCTTGTAACCGGTGCAACGGCACAGGTTGTGGCTCAGGGCCTTTTTGATCTCTTCCACGGTGGGGTTGAGGTTGTTGTCCAACAGCCCCTTGGTGGCCATGATCATGCCCGGGGTGCAGAAACCGCACTGCACCGCGCCGGCCAGCACGAAGGCCTCCTGGATGAGGTGCGGGTTGTCCGGGGTGCCCAGGCCTTCCACGGTAATGACGTCCGCGCCGTCCAGTTTTACGACCTTGGCCAGGCAGGAACGAACCGACTTGCCGTTTACCAAGACCATGCAAGCGCCGCACTGCCCCTTGCGGTCGCAGGATTGCTTGGTGCCGATCAGGTCCAGATCTTCCCGCAAAATATCCAATAAAACCGTCTGGTCATCGACCACAAACTCATGTTTGCGCCCGTTAACCGTCAAACCAACTTTCTTCATGACAAACTCCTATTTCCGCCGCGTAGAACTCCTATAACTGGTTAATAGGACTTGGTGGTCAACCCAAGCAACAGGCTATTCAATGACCTGCTAAATATGACACATCATAAATCATAAGGCCAGATTTGGCGAGTCCCCATAACGTTGTTATTTTTAGCATATATAAACAATACCATTAGTTACAAACATCCCCAAAACAAGTTAAACGCTAAACCTATCCAGACGGTCCTAAATTTCACTGAAAAGGGGTGTTGCCAGCTGTACGAGGCCTATTTTGCCATAAGGCCCGGCTGCGGGCAAAGCCCTTTCCCGCCGGATGGCCTCAAGCAAGGATGCTTGTGAATTAGGCTAGTTAGCCGATCGAACAGTTGCAGGGACGTGGCGGGTGTGCTATCCATTAGACATGAGTCTCCGCCCCAACCGGGGCGGCCCCCGTCGCAAAGGAGGTTGGCTATGTCCCGCGCACCCGCCGTGGCCGGCCGTTTCTATCCCGGCCAAGCCGAAGAACTAAAGGCCACCGTCCGGCAATACCTGGACCTCAAAGCCCGGCCCCAACCGGCCCTGGCCGTGGTCTGCCCCCACGCGGGGTACATGTTCTCCGCCTCGGTGGTGGGCAAGGTGCTCAGCCGGGTGGAGGTGCCCCGGCGGGTGGTGGTCATGGGCCCCAACCACCAGGGCCTGGGCGAGAAGGCCGCCCTGATGACCCGGGGCTCTTGGCGCACCCCCCTGGGCGAGGTGCGCCTGGACGCCGAGCTGGGCGGCGAGTTGCTCTCACGCAACGCCCTGGTGCGCGAGGACGACCTGGCCCACCAGTACGAGCACTCCCTGGAGGTGCAGGTGCCCTTCCTTCAGGTGCTCAGGCCCGACCTTCTGCTGACCCCCCTGTGCCTGTCCATGCTCAGCTACGAACAATGCGAGCAGCTGGGCCACGACCTGGCCGGGGCGGTCAAGGCCATGGACGGCCCGGTGCTCATCGTGGCCAGCACGGACATGACCCACTACGAATCCGCCCAAAGCGCGGCGGCCAAGGACAAGCTGGCCCTGCAGCAGATACTGGCCCTTAGCCCCCAGGGCCTGTATAACACCGTGGCCACCCGGCGCATCAGCATGTGCGGCTTTTTGCCCACCACCGTGGCCCTGGCCGCGGCCCTGGGGCTGGGGGCCACCAGCGCCGAGTTGGTGGACTATACCAACAGCGGCGAGGTCACCGGCGATGACGATCAGGTGGTTGCCTACGCCGGCTTGATAATAAAGTAATTACATTAACCTCGTGCGCCCCCTGGCCGGGGCGCGTCCCTGGGAAAGAAATAATGGACAAGACTAACGACAACGCCCCCCGGGTGCGCACCCGCTTTCCTCCCTCGCCCACCGGAGCCCTGCACCTGGGAGGGGCCAGAACCGCCTTATTCAACTGGCTTTTCGCCCGTCACCACGGCGGGGAATTCGTCCTGCGCCTGGAAGACACCGACCGCAAGCGATCCAAGGACGAGCACGTTGAGGGCATCCTGGCGGCCATGGACTGGCTGGGCCTGGACTACGACGAGGGCCCCTATTACCAGACCAAGCGGCTGGACCGCTACCGCGAGGCTATCGACCAATTGCTCGAACAAGGCCGGGCCTACTGGTGCCACTGTTCGCCCGATGATCTGACCAAAAAGCGCGAGGCGGCCATTGCCGTGGGCGGCAAGCCCATGTACGACGGCGCCTGCCGCGACAAAAACCTGGGCCCCGCCCCGGGCGCGGTGGTGCGCTACAAGGGCCCCCGCACCGGCAGCACCTCTTTCAACGACCTGGTCAAAGGCCCCATCACCTTTGAAAACAAGGAAATGGACGACCTGATCATCCTGCGCTCCGATGGCTGGCCCACCTACCACCTGGCCGTGGTGGTGGACGACATCGACATGGGCATCACCCACGTGATTCGCGGCGACGACCACGTGAACAACACCCCGCGTCAGATCCTGCTCTATCAGGCCTTGGACGCCGAGCTGCCCCAGTTCGCCCACGTGCCCATGATCCTGGGCCCGGACAAGACCAAGCTCTCCAAGCGCCACGGAGCCACCGCGGTGATGGACTACCAGGAGATGGGCTACCTGCCCGAGGCCATGCTCAACGCCCTGGCCCGCCTGGGCTGGTCCCACGGCGACCAGGAGATGTTCTCCCGCCAGGAGCTGATCGAATTCTTCGGCCTGGGGGCGGTGGGGCGTAGCGCGGCGGTGTTCGACACCGACCGCCTGCTGCACCTTAATCAGCGCTACATCCAGGAAGGCGACCCCGCCCGCCTGTCCGAGCTTTTGCCGCCCTTCCTGGCGGCGCGGGACATCGCCGACTACGACCAGGCGGTGCTTCTGGCCTGTCTGCCCGAGCTTACCCCCAGGGCCAAGACCCTGGTGGAACTGGCGGATTGGGCCGAGCCCTACCTGGTGGACGAGCCGAAAATGGACCCCAAGGCGGTGAAAAAGTTCCTAGGATCAGACCAGGTTCCGGTGCTGGAGCGGGTGGTGGCCCTGGTGGAGGCCAAGGGAACCGGCGACTCCGAGGCCCTGGAGCTGGGAGTTCGGGAAATCGCCGAGCAGATGGATCTGAAGCTGGGCGGAGTGGCCCAACCGGTCCGTGTGGCCCTCACCGGGCGCACCTTCAGCCCCGGCATTTTCGAGGTCATGGGCTTCCTGGGAGATGACCGGGTTAAGGCTAGGTTAAATAGGGCCTTGGCTATAGCTTCAAAATGAGACTTCTGGTAAAAAAGGCCTTGACGCCGACAGGTTCAGGCTATAAATCAGAGCGTACCTGCTGGCGGATCGTCTAACGGCAGGACTGCAGACTCTGGATCTGCCTATCCAGGTTCGAATCCTGGTCCGCCAGCCACACATATGTTTGCGCACGGTCCCATCGTCTAGTGGTCTAGGATATCGGCCTCTCACGCCGGAGACACGGGTTCGAACCCCGTTGGGACTGCCAAAAATATCAAGGAGTTAGCCGCCATGGCTAGCTCCTTTATTTTTTCTTTTGAGTTCCCCCCACGCTATCCCCCACCCTGAATGCATTTTAAAACTGGCACAATTCGCATTTGCGAAATGGCATTATTTTCCCCTGCCTTTGGAATGCCCAATATTAGTTGGCAGGTCCAACGAAAGGATTAATCAGGCTAGATTAGGCTTGCATTGGCTCTGTTAACTTTTTAGTGGCGGCTCAATTCGAAAAGAGTAGCCGAAAAACTTAACTGGATCTTGAAGACGGTTTATTTCCGACTTGTTGGGACCACCTTTACCATCCATCTCCCATCCTGGATTATTTTCACCAAACCAATCCCAACCACCAGAAACTCCAAGCGACCTAAAAGCATGGCCAAGGTTTCGGCCCACAGGGCTGCCGAAGGGGTTGTCTGAGAGGTGACGCCAACTGACAGCCCTACTGTACCCAGGGCGCTGGCAAACTCGAATAGACTGTCGGACAAAGAGAATCCAAAAACGCCAAGTAATACCGCTCCGGACAAAAAAAGGACCAGATAAAGAAATATGAACACCCCGATCTGCCTGAGCGAGGCATCATCAACCGGCTCCCTGCTGTCTTCACCCCATATCTGCGGACGGCTCACAGCGTTCCGGGGTAACAAGAGCCGACGAAACTCCCACAGCAGGGTGCGCCACATCATATAGATTCTGAATTGTTTAATCCCCCCGGCTGTGGAGCAAATCCCGCCGCCGACCAGCATGAGCGTGATGAGCATGAGCGTAGCCGCTGCATTAAATGACTTGTAATCAACTGTAGAATAACCAGTAGTGGTGAGCGCCGAGACCGTTTCGAAAATCGCCACACGTAAGGATTTACCCAGGCTGGGAAACATGGCGGCCGTGGCGCAGATGAACAGCACCGAGATCCCCACCGGCAGCAAAAATGCCATGAGGCGGACCTCACCGTTTCGCAATACCGCACGCCACTTCCCTCTCAACAAAGCGTAGGTGGTAAGGAAGTTGAGATTGCCAAGGATCATGAGCGGAATAGTGACCGCCTCGATGAGCGGGCTGTTCCAATATCCAATGGACTCCGGCCTGGTGGAAAAGCCTCCCGTGGAGACGGCGCAGAAAGAATGGTTCACCGCGTCAAACCAATCCATGCCCGCCAGGCGCAACGCCAAGATGCCAGTCAAGGCGTAAGCGGCATATATGCTGACCACCAAGCGAGTGGAGCGCCGCATATGCGGCACCAATTGAGTTTCCTTGCCCTCGGCCGCACTCAAGCCCACCCCCAGCGGCCCCCCAAATGCGGCCAACATCAGGATGGCAAGGCCAGCACCACCGGCTAACTGCATGATGCTGCGATGAAGCAGTATGAGATGGGAAGCCTTGGTTACGTCCACGACGGAAAGGCCGGTGGTGGTCCAGCCGCTGGTTGCCTCGAAGACGGCCTGAGAGAAATTCAGGCCGGCGCAGCCCATAAGCGGCACAGCGCCAACCAGCATTGCCGCCGCCCAGGCAAAAACAATAATCACCGCGCCTTCTGGGGTGCTCAATGACACCGGCTCTTTGGGCCGAAGGCTCCACCATAGAAGGGCGCCCAACGCAGCCAGGCTGCCTCCGGGCAACAGGAACCACCAGACCTGCCTGGCCTCCTGGGGCCAAACGATCAAGGCAGAAAGTGGACAAATGACCAGAAGTCCCAAGAGGAACAAGATGAGGCCTTCATAGGCCGCCATGGCCCGGTAGCGTCGCTGTAGAAATTGCTTTTGCCGCAAGAACTAAACTTCCTTACCCATCAGGCAGCGCAGGGCCGGGCCATAACTTTCGGGCGTACTAATGAGCAAAAGCCGATCGCCATCTTGAAGGCGGTCGGGCCCCCGAGGCACAGTAACTTTGTCCCCTCTTATGATCGCGCCAATAAGCGAACCGGAGGGCATATCCAGCTCCTGCATGGACCGACCCACTGACGGCAGACCTTGGTGCAGAAGAACCTCGGTCACGGTCATTTTTCCCTGAGCCACAGGCAGCAGGTTGACCACCTCCTCCAGGCCTGCCTGTTGCTCGATGAGGGTGGCCATGATGTGGGTGGTGGAAAAGGCCACGCTCACTCCCAGGCGGTGAAAGACTTCCTGATTCTCTGGGTCATTCACCAAAGCCAAGGTGCGTTCGACCTCAAACATCTTGGACGCCAACTGGCAGACCACCAAGTTGTCCTGGTCTCGGGGAGTAACCGCCAAAACAGCAATGGCCTCCCTGGCCCCCGCTTCTTCAAGGAGAACTGGACGGCTTCCGTCGCCGTTCAGCACCACGGCCTTCAGTTCCTGGGAGAGCCAAAGGCACTCATCTTTGTCTTGGTCGATGATTACCGGCTGGTAGCCCTTGCTGATGAAAACCTTGGCCAGGAAATAGACCACCTTGCCGCCGCCCACGATTATCACCTTCATGGCCGGCTCTCCTATTTATCCTGGGCCAGGGACCGCAATACGTAATCGCCGGCCAGGCTGGTGGGGCTCACGGTTTCGATGTTGAGTTGGCGGTAGGCCAACTCACGGGCAGGCTCGGCTACACGGGCTATGACCCATTTCACCTGGAAGACATCCTTGGCCACCTGGGCCACCATCAAATTGACGTTGTCTTCCTCGGCGGCCGCGATAAGGCAGTCGGCATCAGCGGCGCGCGCCTTGCGCAGCGTTTCCGATTCAACAGCGTCGCCCACCACCTTGAACCCGCTGAACTCGGCGCTGAGATCATCAAAGGCTTCCGCCCGCCGGTCGATCACCACAACGCTGTGCCCCTGCCCGCTCAAACCGTTGGCCAGAAGCGAGCCCAAACGGCCGCAGCCCACCACCACGATGAATAGACTTTTAGCCATAACCCGATTCACTTGTCGTCTTTTCGTTGTTTGCCGGCAGATTCCCATGATATTGGGCCTCGGCCTCCATGGGACGTCAAGCGGTCCAGGTTTTCCCGTGCTGGGGCGTAGCTGGGATCAGCCTCGTAGGCCATGCGGTAGTTCTTTATGGCGTCTTCACGCTGATGGAGGACTTCATGCAGACATCCAACCAGATTGAAGGCCTCTGCCCGGTACGGGTCTAAAGCGATCGCTTTTTGAGCATGGCTCAGTGCACCTTTGAAGTTGCGTTCGCCCACTGCCTTTTTGGCCAGTTCCAGGTGGGTTTGGTAATCTGCGGCTTTGTCTTCGTTCAACTGGTCGCGGGCCAGCACCTGCTGGGTCAAATCGCGGATCTGTTCGGGAGAGAACGGTTTTTGAATAAAGTCAACCGCGCCCAATTTCATGGCTTCCACCGCGCGTTCCACCGTGCCATAGGCGGTGACTATGATTACCCGGATATCCGGCCTTAACTCACTGACTCTGCGCAGTACTTCAATGCCATCCATGCCAGGCATGCGTAAGTCCAGGATGATCAGAAGAATGCTTTGGTCATCTAGCTTCCCCAGAGCCTCTTCTCCATTTACGGCTGTTTCCACTGGCCAACCCAACGGGGCCAATGCCTGACTCAGTGAGAGGCGGATGTTTTTCTCATCATCCACCACTAATATTTTTTGATCTTTCATGATCTAACTCTCCCCTGCTTGTTTCTGGGCAAGAGGCAGGGTGAAGGTGAAGGCAGCTCCCTTGCCGGGTTTGGAGTTCACCCAGATGGTTCCGTGGTGAGCCTTCACCAACTCCTTGCAAAGCGCGAGCCCCAGGCCGCTGCCGCCCAGGTGCTCGCCGTCTTCTAGCTTCACGAATTTCTCGAAGATGCGTGCCTGAGCTTCCACCGCAATGCCGGCTCCGTCGTCCGCCACCCACACGCGCAAAAAATCGGCCGCCCGCTCCGCTCCCACGCGCACATGCCCTCCCGAGTCCGTATAGCGCAGGGCGTTGCCAATCAGGTTGGTAAGCACCCAGGTTATCTTGTGGGGGTCTGCCCAGACCTCGGGCAACTCCTCGTCCACCTCGCTGGCGAGTTCGATCTCCTTTTCCATGGCCTGAGGCTCCATAACCGCAACGGCCTTGTCGGCTATCTCGTGAATACTGACGGCCGAAAACGCCATCTCCAGGCGGCCTGATTCCAGACGGGAGAAATCCAACAGGTCATTGACCAGGGTTTGTAGGCGTTCAGCTTCCTCGGCCGCCGCCTCCAATAGTTGGCTCTCGGTTGTATCAAGCTTTTCCCTGGCCTTGTCCCTCAGGTTGCCGATGCTCAGGATCATACTGGTGAGGGGAGTGCGCAGTTCGTGTGAAGCGGTCATTACAAAATCGGTCTTCAAGCGGTCCAGCTCCTTGAGCTTGGTCACATCCTGGAAAAGCACCACCGCTCCCACCAGCCGCCCACTCTCGGTTTGGGCGCGGGTGACCGAAACCTGATAATGCCGAGGCTTATCATAGAAGGTGGTGCTGATGGTGATGGGCTCCTGCCGGGATTCCTCCCCTTCCGTGGCCTGCCTTATACGCTCGAACAGCTCCTGATCCCTAACCAGTTCCAAGACGTGCTTGCCGATGGATTGATCTGATTGAACGCCCAGAGCTAATCCCGCCGCCGGGTTGAGCCCCAACACCTTTTGGTCTTTGTCCACCACCAGCACGCCATCGGCCACGCTTTGTATAACCGCTTCACTGCGTCTTTTTTCGGCGACCAATTTCCCCACGTTTAGTTCGTGAAACGCTTTGAGCTTGTGGGCCATCTCCATGAAGTCCCGAGCCAGGCCGCCCAGTTCGTCTCCAGAAGGATGTTCGATGTGGACATCGTAATTGCCGGAGGCGATTTCAGCCGTGGCCGAGGTCATCTGACGAATCGGCTTTACCAAAAGTGCGGTCAACCACAGGCTGAAAGCCAGTCCCACCAGCACGGCTCCACCGCCTATGGCCGCCGTGGACCAGACCGCCCGATGGGCCATGAATCCAGCTTTTTCGGAGAATTCGAACATGTTTTTTTCATTGATTTCCCGTAAGCGCTCGCACTTGGCCCGCACCATCTTGAATACTGGGAGCATGGTCTTCAGGTAAAATGTGACCAGTTGTTGCCGTTCCGTGGGAGGTATGCCCCCCAGGTGGGAGAACGCGGTCAGATATGATGTGTATCCCTCCTCAAGCCTTTTCAGAAGGTCGCCTTCGCCGGGAATGGTGATGTTCCCCTTGGCCCTGCCCAGCCATTGCAGGAACTGTGATTCGTGTTCACGGAACTGGGCGACGCCCTTATCGGTCAGACCCAGGGCAATGAGAAGAACGGCGCTGTCCTGGCGCTCTAACGCCCCGGTCATGCTCTCGGCCGCCAGTATGCTCAGGTAATTCTCCCGAAGGATTCGATCAGTCGCGGCCCCCAACCGCCACAAATTGCTGACCGCCCAAATGCACACCAACACCACCAGGGCCAAGGCGACCCCATTGCCAACCAGGATTTTGCTGCGCAAGGACATGGGGCACCACTCCTCAACTTATTCCAACTCACCCACCTTCTTGATGTCCTCCTGTCGCCCCACCATTATGAGAACGTCGCTGTCTTTGATCAGGAAATCCGCCGGGGGCAACATCACGAAATTGTCCGGCACGATCTCTTTCACAGCGATGACATAAATGTTGTAGCGAGCCCTCAGATTGAGCTGAGCCAAAGTCTTGCCGATGAAGGGACGAGGCGGGGCGATCTGGAGGAGGCTATACCCCCTCTCCAAAGGCAGGAAGTCAATCATATTAGGTGTTGATAGGCCTTGGGCGATGCGAATGGCCATTGATTTTTCCGGCTCGATCAGTTCCCGGGCTCCCACCCGCGAGAGTATTTTGCCGTGATCTTCATTGACCGCCTTGGTTAGGATGTTCTTCACCCCCAGTTCGCTGAGATAGAGGGTGATCAGAATGCTCTTGCCGGTATCAGACCCGGTGCTCACCACTGCGGCATCCATCTCTTCGGGGGCAAGGACGGCCAGCTTTTCTTTGTCGGTTGCATCCAGGACAATCGCTTCGGTGCAAAATTCATCCATGCGCTGCACCCGCTCCTGGTCCCGGTCCAGGGCGATGACCTCGTGTCCCTCTTCAAACAAGGTTTTGGCCACATGGAACCCAAACTTTCCTAAGCCTATGATTAGGAACCTCTTGCGTCTTGCCATGATTACCCCAGCATAACCCGCTCCTCGGCATAGTGGAAGCCTACCGTCCTGTCACCATTACCCCTGAGGAGCAAGTAGGTGAAGGCCGGCACGCCCAGCCGCCCGACGAGCATAAGAATTGTTATCAATACCTTGCCGGGTGCGGTGAGGGCGGAAGTTACTCCCATGGAAAGCCCCACCGTTCCGAAGGCTGAAACCACCTCGAACAGGTAAGCCAAAAATGGGCGAGGCACCTCTGCCGTGCCCGTCCTCGGCTCTTGCGCAACCAGGACCGCGAATAGCATCAAGGCAATCAAAACCACCGCTAAAAGAAACAGGGAGACGGCCTTGGTCACGGTTTCGCGGGGGATGGTTTTCTTGAAAACGTTGACCCGTTCGCCACCTCGCACGCGTCCCAGGGCGTACAACCCCAGCAAGGCGAGGGTGGTGGTCTTCAATCCACCACCACAGGAGCCTGGCGAGGCTCCGAAAAACATCAAAAAAACGACAACAGCCAGGGTGGAGGTGCCCAGTGAAGCAATATCCACCGTATTGAAACCGGCGGTGCGGGCGGTGATTGATTGGAACAGGGCGGGCAGCCAGAAGCCCTGAGAGATAATCGAAGAATTCAAGCGTTCCTGTTCCAAAAAAGCGAAAGCCAGCGCTCCCACCACAATGAGTATTGCCGTGGTGATGAGCACAACCTTGGTGTGCACCGAGATCCGCCTGGCTTTGCCTTTCTTCCGCAAGCGCGAGGACAACTCATAGACCACGGGGAAGCCGATTCCACCCAGTACGATGAGTGCGCAAATAGTCAGATTTAGCGCAAGCGATCCGCGATAGGAGATGAAGCTGTCGGAAAACAGGGAGAAGCCGGCGTTGCAAAAAGCCGATATGGAATGGAAGGCGGCCAGATAAAAGGCCCGCCAGAGGGGGTAATGGTCCTGGAAATGCCAGAAAAGAAGCGCGGTCCCCACCACTTCCGCCAGCGCCGTGAAGATAAGCACCGATTTGACCAGGGTGTAGATGTCCCTTCGGGGGGTGTGGGCGAATACGTCCTGCATGGCCAGGCGATGTTTGAACGGCACCCGTTTCCCCACAAACAGGAACAAGGAGACGGATATGGTCATGATCCCCAGGCCGCCCAACTGAATCAGGATCAGGATGATTGTCTGGCCCAGGAGGGTGAAATGGCTCCCCGTGTCCACCACGATCAGGCCGGTGACGCACACCGCGCTGGTGGCCGTGAAAAGGGCGTCGATGATGCCCATTCCGCCTGAAACCGTGCTCGCCGGCAATAGGAGCAGGCTCGTCCCCAACAAGATCACCAAGCCATAACTGAAAAGCAGCAGCATGGCCGGGCTTGCCTGGCGCAATTTATTAAAATATTTATGATTCATGCGCGGCGTCCGGCTCCGGTGTCCGCCGGATGCGGGTCCAGGAAATAGGGGCAATTGTTATGTCGAGCTACCCGGCAAAGGGCGCGTAGGGTTCCTTGCCCCAGCACCATGCGATTCCGGTAGGCCCCACACACGCACATTCCCCTGCCTCCTTCCACTGGCAGGTAATTCAAATAGGGGCAAATCTCGCGCAGCACCTTTTCCAGCCGCAGCCATTTTCCATCTACGCTTTCCGGCGACATGAGCAGGATGGGTAGAATCGGTTGACCTGCCGAGAGGAACCAAACCCAGGCCACCTCCGCCTTGGCCAGACCGGCCAGGACCTCTCGGTGAGGTTCGTGCAATATGCAACCCAGAGTCAAATCCCTGGATACTGGGCTGGCGCGCAACACGGTGCATAATTCCAGCAAAGCCTCTTTCTCCAGGCGGGTTGACCATTCCAGGAAAACCACCAATCGGCCGCAATCGCCTCCCATGGCTCGCGCCAAAAAAGAGATAGGGCTGGTGAAGACCTGAAGCCCCGCGACTCCCCGCCATACGGTTTGGGAATCCCGCCTGTATACGATCACCTTCTTTTTCGTGCCTTCGGCATTAGGCATAGACACCCGCCATCAATTGTTTTCATGGGCCTGCGTCTGCCCGCCCGTTTCGGGAACCAAGCACTGCATCAGGCGGGCCAGCCGGGACTAAGTTAATGATTTCGAATTATTGGGAGATTGTCTCAGGGCGTGGGTGGGTTGGGAATCGCGGTTCCCTGCATGTTGCAAGGAAATCGTCCTGCATTATGCAGGAAATCAATCCAAGCGGTATTTCTTGCGCTTTCGCCAGAGGGTGGCCGGGTCTATGGCCAGAATCTCGGCAGCCTCCTCCATTGTGCGGGTGTGCTCAATGACCCTTTGAATGTGTTCTCGCTCCACCTCCACCAGGCTGCGCAGGACGCCTTCTTGGTCTTTGATATCTACAAAGCCTGTTATGACCGGCGGCAGGTCCTGAGGTCCAATCTGTTCATTACGGGAAACTATACAACCGCGTTGCACGGCATTGATTAGCTCCCGCACGTTGCCAGGCCAGGGGTAGGCCGCCAGGGCGGCCAGGGCTTCCTGGTTGAACCCACTGGGTGTCCGTCCCTGTTCCCTGCCAAACCGTTTCAGGTACAGTTCGGCAAGCACTTCGATATCTCCGGGGCGCTCCCGCAGAGGCGGCAGGGTGATCTCCACCACGTTCAGGCGGTAGTACAAGTCTTCGCGGAATACTCCCTCCTTTACAGATTCTTCCAGGTTGCGGTTGGTGGCGGCTAAGATGCGGGCATCGACTTGCTGTGGTTTGGTGTCCCCCACGGGAGTGAACTCCCGGCTTTGCAGGAAGTGCAGGAGCTTGGCCTGGACTGCACCGGACATCTCGGTTACCTCATCCAGAAACACAGTCCCGCCATCCGCCTGGGCGAGCTTGCCCGTCTTGCTTTCCACCGCCCCGGTGAAGGCTCCCTTTCTGTGCCCGAACAGGTCACTTTCCAGAAGGTTCTCCTGCAGCACGGTGCAGTCGACCCTCACCATCGGGCCTTCCGCCCTGGGGCTCCAGCCGTGGATCAACCCGGCCAGGACTCCTTTGCCGGTGCCGCTCTCCCCGGTGAGCAGGATGCTGGCATCGGAGTCGGCCGCTTGGCGGGCCACCTGGAGCAAGGCCCGCACCTTTTTACTCTTGGTGACGAAGTCGCCTTGACGTTCTATGCCCTTAAGCCGCTCGGTAAGGGATATGACCTCGGATTCCAGTGAATCCACCTTGTGGATCATGTCCAGTAGGTGTTCGACCTGGGAAGGGGTGAAGGGCTTGGGCAGGTAATCGAATGCGCCCAGCTTCACCGCGCTGACCGCAGTGTCGATGGTGGCGTAGGCGGTTATGATGACTACGTAGCTCTTGGCCCCCGTGGCCTTGATTTTTTCCAGAACCTCCAGGCCGGTGATGTCGGGCAGCTTGAGGTCCAGAAAGACCACCTGTGGTTGATGCCGCTCGAAAGCCCGCAAGGCGTCGTTGCCGGTGGCGGCGGTGATCACCTCCCAGCCCAGGTCTTCCAGGTGAACCTTCAGCGTGGTGAGAATATTCTTGTCATCATCAACTATCAGCACCCTACGCATTGCCGTTTTCCGATCCAATGGGTATCCAGAAGGTGAAAGTGGTGCCCTGAGCGGGCTTGCTACTCACCGTTATATCACCTCCGTGCTGTTCAATGATCTCCTTCACTATGGCCAGGCCCAGCCCAATGGTACCCATCGCCTCCCGTTCAGAAAATTGGGCGTATCGGTCAAACACGTGAGGTAGATATTTGGGGTCTATGCCTGTGCCGGTGTCCTGGCAAGTGAAAACTATGCTGTCAACTCGCCGGACAATTTCCAGGCTGATCCTTCCCCCGGCAGCGGTGTAACGCAAGGCATTGCCCACCAGATTGGTGATCACCCAGGGAAAGCGAAAGGAATCCATGGCAACCTTGGGCAGCCCCTCTTGGACGCTAGTGAAAAGTTTGACCCCTTTTTCTTCGGCTTGGAGCGCCAAAGGTTTAAGACATTTGGCGACCAGATCCTCAACATCAATTTTCTCCTTGGGGCGCGGCCTGGCCATTGCCTCCATACGCGATACATCAACCAACTCGTTGGCCAGGGCGGTCAGGCGGGAGCAGTCTTCCTGTGCGGTGTCCAACAGCGTGATGTATTTTTCTGGTAGATCATCTCGTACCTTCTTGGCCAGGATCCCCACGCTCATGGATAGAGAGGTCATTGGTGTCTTGAGCTGATGAGACAGGTCGGCGATGAAGCGGCCCTTGGCCTGTTCCGCTGCCCGAACCTTGGCTTTCTCGGCGTTGAGAATCTCTAAGTTGCTCTGATCATATTCCCGGAGCCGCTCGAAAAGGCGATTGAACTCGGTGGTGAGGAAGCCTATCTCGTCCTTGCTGGTAACCTGAAACAAGGGGTACTCCTGGCCGTCCTTTTTTACCCGCGCCAAGCCCTGCGCCAAGTCCACAAGGGGTTTGGAGATGCGACGTGAAAGGATCAAGCTGAATCCCAGGACGAAGAAGATGGCCACCACGAGCAAGGAAATGGAGTAGCTTTTGGCTTTGGCCGCCAGACGACGGGTTTCAAGGTCCGCCCGCTCCATGGCCTGCTCATTGATGACGATGAGTCGGTCAAGATTCCCAGACAATCTGTTCTGCAGGTCGAATAAGGTTTGAAACTTCCTCTTGGGCCATGAGGTCCCAGTGGACCAGGTCTGCAGGTACAGAGCGAAAAGCTCTTCGTATCTGGGTAGCAGGTCCGTTATCTTTCCCAGGACTTCTTTTTCACCAACCTCTGTTATGTTGTTCCGGCAAATATCCAGAAGTTTTACCAACTCTTGCGCATCTTGATTGGCGCCCCAATGGCGTCCTTCTGTTCTCACCAACGATTGAAGCACAAAGCCTTGTCTTACCCGGAGCACCTGACTCATCCGGTAGGCGGCTTCGATGCTTTTATAGTTCTTGGCTAGTATGGTTTCGGCAGAACGGCCCAGGGCACTCAGATTGGCATAGTCGAGGTAGATCACCACCATTAGGATGGCCGCAGGTACCACAATGCCGTAAAAGAGCTTTGCCCTAATAGAAAACCGAATCGATTGGTGCATCATACTATGCCTGCATTAAATCCCATTGTATTTACGCCTAAGCAACTAAAAAACAAGTTGTCATATTATGACAACTGAGCATTTACAATAGAAGTGATCGCTGCAGTTGCAGTCCGCAAACAATTTGGTTGGTGACCACCTTTAAACATATTGAGCCCTGGGCCATTGGGTGCATAATGGCTCAGGGACTAATTTCGCCACTATGCTATTTTTTCAAAATCTTCTTTTCCTACCCCGCATATGGGGCACTCCCAATCATCCGGCAAGTCTTCAAAGGATGTTCCCGGTGGAATCTTCGCCTCCGGATCTCCCTCTTCGGGATCGTAAATATAGTCGCATGGAACGCAACGCCACTTGTCCATCACTGATCCTTTCGAACAACAAGACCTCGGTTAGTTGCCGGCCATCATGGCCGCTATATCGCCCTCGACCTCGCCGATGGGCTTCAGGTCGAATTTTTCCACCAGCACCTTGGCCACATTTGGCGAAAGGAAGCCTGGCAGAGTCGGCCCCAAGCGCATTCCCTTGACTCCGAGGTACAAGAGGGCCAGCAACACGGCCACGGCTTTTTGCTCATACCAGGCGATATCGTAGGACACCGGCAGGTCGTTGATATCCTCAAGCCCGAAAACCTCTTTGAGCTTCAAGGCGATCACGGCCAAGGAATAAGAGTCATTGCACTGGCCGGCGTCCAGCACCCGGGGGATGCCGCCTATGTCGCCCAGGTCAAGCTTGTTGTAGCGATACTTGGCGCATCCGGCGGTGAGAATGACCGTGTCTTGGGGCAGGTTTTGGGCCACCTCGGTGTAATATTCACGGGATTTATGACGTCCGTCGCAGCCGGCCATCACCACAAAGCGTTTGATAGCCCCGGACTTCACCGCGTCAACTACCTTGTCCGCCAGGGCCAGGACTTGATTGTGGGCGAACCCGCCCGCTATGGAGCCCGATTCGATCTCCGTAGGCGGCAGGCAGATCTTGGCCTTTGCAATCAAGGCCGAAAAATCCTTGGCCCCGCCTTCCGACCGGTCGGGTATTTGGGTGGCGCCCTGGTAGCCCACCACTCCGGTGGTGAACAGCCGGTCTAGGTAGGTATTGTCCTGCTTGAGCGGCACCAGGCAGTTGGTGGTGAGCAGGATAGGTCCGTTGAAGGACTCGAACTCCTTGTTCTGATGCCACCAAGAACTTCCAAAGTTGCCCACAAAATGGCTATATTTCTTGAAGGCCGGGTAGTAATTGGCCGGCAGCATTTCGCCGTGGGTGTAGACATCCACCCCGGTGCCCTCGGTCTGCTTGAGCAACTCCTCCATGTCCTTGAGGTCATGACCTGAAATGAGAATGCCCGGGTTCTGGCCCACTCCTATATTCACTTCGGTGATCTCGGGATGCCCATAAGTGCTGGTGTTGGCCTAGTCCAAAAGGGCCATGGTGTCCACTGCGGTCTTTCCCGTCTGCATGACAAGATCGACCATCTCATCCACAGACATGTCCTTGGTCGTGAAGGCCAGGGCCTTTATCATGAAATCGTTGATTTCATCTTTCTCAAAACCCAGGATGGCAGCATGATCGGCATAAGCCGCGATTCCCTTGAGGCCAATGATTAATAGCTCCCGCAGCGAGCGCACATCCTCGTTTGAGGTGGCCAGGACGCCAACCTGTTTGGCCTTTTCAGCGAATGACTCCGGCTGGCCGGTCCAGGTGGCGGCATCGGGCAATTGGCCATCAAAATCTCGGTCCTGCTTTTCCTTGTAGGCGACCAGGAATTGTTCCCTTACTCGCTCGCGTCGGTTAAGACCGTTTTGTATGAGGGACGTAAAGCGGTCGTTATCCCAGTTGGCGTTGGTGATGGTGGCGAACAAACCCTGGGCGATGAATTCGTCGTTATCCCGATTCGGTTTGCCAAGTTCCTTCAGCTTTTCGCCGTAGACTGAAATGCCCTTAAGCACGAAGATCAAAAGGTCTTGCAGGTTGGCGGTTTTTTCCGGCTTGCCGCACACACCCCTTACGGTGCAGCCGGTGTTCTTTGCCGTTTCTTGGCACTGGAAGCAAAACATGGTTTCCCTCCTTTTTATTGCCGGTTAAGTATTATCTCAAAGTTTAAGACTAAAAGTTGTCATCAATCGTACCCGCAAAACGAAATTACTTCGCTTTTGGGTCCAGCGGGATAATGAGCCGCAAGCTTCACCTTTATCGGCACATTTCCACTTGTTTATACTCGGATCATGATCGACCTTCCAAATGCTCCACTCTTTGATGAAAGAATTCATGAATCAACTGCCGGTCAAACTCCTCAAACTCCTTCAGCATGTGGTCCATCTCTTCCCGAGTGAAAAAATCCATTATTGGAAAGAAGAAGTGCTTGTCTTCCTTTTCAATGTGTTTGGGGTAAAACGAACACAACTCGTTGAGCAGAGTCACTAGTGGGCCAAAGTCATCGCCTTTATGCATGTGGGCTTGATTTGCCTGGCTTAAGTTAACCACCAGGCTTCGGCCTAGCTTGTGCTCTTGGATCAGCTCTTTTAAAATCGCTGACAAGTCAGTGGAAATTTTTTTATCTTCGAGCGCCCTGAAAAGCAGTTCCTCTTCTTTGCCGTGATGACAGCGGTCGGCGTAAACTCGAAAAAATTCCACCGCGCCAGAGATGAATTCGGAATCAGGTTCATTGCCTCTCTGGATGGTTTCGGCTTGTCTACGGATTAAATCGATCATCCGCTCTATCAAGCGGTGTTCGTGCATCAATGGTCCTATGGGTTGCATAAGCCTTCCTCTCACCTTGGCCGAAATGAGTGGCGATGCCTTTTCATCTCTGGTCCTGGGAACAATCCAAACACTTAAAAAAACGAGTTCTCATTGGTCCTGATATGGAGGCGTTTCGGGCAGATCAACCACAAGATGGGTTCCCTCCTCAACATCGGTAATAAAAGATATTTCGCCGCCGTGCGCCCGGACCACCATCATGGCGTTGTGGGTGCCCAAGCCGGAACCATCTTGTTTGCCTGAAGTGACGTAGGCATCGAAAAATCGAGACTGGATCTCTGGCGGGATCTCGCCTTGGTTGTGAATGTCCAGTCGCCAGGCCGTAGTATGCCCCAACTCCTCTGGTGAAAGCTCCACCGTTACCCTGCCACCAACGGGGCTAGCCTCAATGGCATTCTTCACCAGATTAGCCAGCATGTTTTCCAACAGCATGACTTCACCATGGATCACCGGCTTGAAATCTCCGGCAGAGGGAGCTTCGATTCGGATTTCCACCTGATTGGCCCTGGCCATTGTCTCCAATTGGGCCATCACACTCTGAACTAGAGCCAATAGATTCACCGGTTCAGGTTTTAGCCGGTAGGTGCCTTCCTCTAATTGAAAGAAATCCCGTGAGCGATCCAGCATGGACAACATTTTTTTGCCCAGGTCGCTTATGGCGGTTGCGGCCTTGCTTTGCTTGGGCTCCAGGTTATCGGCAGCGGCCAATCGGTTGGCCAAACCTACAATACCGACCAGCGGGGAGCGCATGTCATGCCGCATCATGCGGGCTACATCTTCCTTCAAAGCCTCCACTCGCTTGCGTTCGCCGATATCCCGGATGATGGCTCCAAAGGTGATCCCCTCCATCCCTTCCCATGCCGAAAGCGTCATCTCGATGGGGAACTGGGAGCCATCAGCCTTGAGGGCCGAAAGCTCCACCGTCTTGCCGATGATATGGGGAACCCTGGTGGCCAGATAGCGTTCAACCCCCTCGCGGTGAGGCTGACGCAAATGGGCTGGAATCAGCTTTTCGACCGGCTGGCCAATGATCGCTGGCCCGTGGCCGAACATCTTTTGTCCAGCCTGATTCATGGTAAGAATGCGTCCATCGGAGGCGGCGGTGATTATTGCGTCCGGGCTGGTCTCGGTGACGCTTCTGTAGCGTTCTTCCCGCTCGGTCAGTCTTTGCAGGAGTTCCTTTTCATTTTGGTCCCTACCAGTCATTTGGACACACCAAAGCAATGGGTTTTTCCGCTGCTGAACTAATGCAACACATCCGCCTCGGGGGCGTTTTCTCAACGGCTTGATAAATCACCGGCCGCTGCAGTAAGAGCCATCCTGTAATTTTAGCCTGGATAGCCGATCGATTCCCACCTCCTCAGCAGCGTTCAGCCTGTCCTGGTGAACCAGGGTTCATTCCTCAGAAGCTGCTTTGTCTGTAGAACGCTCCCGCTTAAAACCAAAACTCGGGATAGCGCCTCTCTTTGGGTATGTTGTTCACCACTAAGGCGATGACCAACATAACCACAGCTCCCAATCCAACCGGCATGAGCACGTAGAGATAGCCCAGCCCATGTACTGCATCACCGCCAATTACCGCAATCAACGCCGTGGCTCCTCCGGGGGGATGGAGAGTTTTGGTCAGATGCATCACTACAATGGCTAGGGACACTGCCACTGACCCTGCCAGCCAGGGTTGTCCGCCCAGCAGCTTGAAAATAGTGACTCCCACTAGAGCGGACAAGACGTGGCCGCCGATCAGATTGCGAGGTTGAGCCAGGGGGCTTCTTATGGCCCCGTAAATCAACACAGCCGAAGCGCCGAACGAGCCGATGATCATTATCTGTCCGGTGGAATCCAACAACTTAAAATGGATGAGGCCTACAGCTGCCATGCCCAACAGACTGCCGATTCCGGACCACATTACTTCGATAGGGCCGACGCGTGGCGGTCCCTGGCTATGGCCGCCCATCTTTTGCAGGTACCGCATGGTATTATTCCTTTGTCCCAAGTCGGCCATATCCGCGAACCAAATCGGAACGGGTCACGATACCCAGCGGATGTCCATTGCTATCGATGATCGGAAGCCGGTTGATCCCTCTCTCCATGAGCAGCGCAGCGGCTTTAGCGGCTGAAATGTCCTCACGGGCGGTTATTGCCGGAGAATTCATGATGTCGCCTGCGGTCAGCTTGCGTAGCGGGGCGGCCACGCAGCCCTTGCTTTTCAGACAAGTGGCTACGATGAGTATGAACGAACCACCTTGACCAGCCCCCATGCGCACCAGAAAATCCTTTTCGGAAACCATGCCCACGACTTTCCCATGATCATCAACCACTGGGGCGCCAGATACCCTCCTCTCGGCAAGCAGCTTCGCGGTCCGGACCAAGTCCATGCTCTTCTGAATCGTATGCACTGGAGAGGACATGATGTCGGTGACCTTCACGATAGTCATGATGCGCTTCTGGGCGGCTACGAGGGCCACTCGGTAGACCTCCCTGAAATCGGCTGGCGTGATGTCAATGTAGCCTGGAATGGTTTTCATGGCTTCCAGGACATCTTGTTCAGATATGTCCGGCAAAGCACAACCTTCTGACAATGAATCGACCATACTTCTCTCCACGGGTTATCACCGGCCCTTTACCCACAGTATTTGGTAAGGCCGCCACTAGGCTGGGGTAGTGTTATTAGCCGCCCGGCCTCACCGGCTTAATGGGTTGATTAGGCTCTGAGAGTACATGTCTCGCAAAATTTGAGCCTTTTGCTTCGCGGCGGTGAATGTGCGCCCCACAGCACGCTCCTGACGAGAAATGATTAAGCATCACGTGGCAGTGGAGAGCAAACTGTCGCTGATCATAGATTATAGGTCTATGCCCTCGAAAGAGAACCTGCCAGATTTTTTGAAATTAACTTGTCAGTAAAGCAATTATTTTTTGGACAAAGGCACCTCATCCAGTTGGCACAACTCCCTATATGATCCCACAACCCCGATCCGGGAAGCATTGATTTTACTTTAGCAAAACAGGCAATAATCACCAAGCTAGCGTAAACGTTAAAGCGGAAAAACAAGCTATACTTCTACTAAAGGTGAATATTTATTGTCAGAGTGATTCGATTACTTATCTGATGGAGTCTCAACTCCTTTTTCATTGTAACGCTTCCTGATCCAGCCTGGCAGCAACGACACAAATACAAAGAATACCGCCGCCGCACCCAGGTAGAGCATGGTGCGCTTTAATTCTCCCTTGCCGCTGACCAATGCCCCACCCGCCAGGCAATAGGCCACTGTACCCGGCAGCATGCAAATAAAGCTCACCACGGCATAAGTGGCCAAAGGAATCTTGGTCAGGCCGTAGGCGTAATTTTGCAGATTGAAAGGGAACAAGGGCACCAGCCGAGTGATGAGGATCATGCGCCAGCCATGCCTGGCCACCCCTTGGTCGATTTTTCGAAATTGGCTATTCCGGGCAGCCCAAGACTCCACCATAGGCCGCAGAGCGTAGCGGCCCGCCAGAAATGCCAGCGCCGCACCAAGGTTGGCCCCAATGGTCACCCAGATGATTCCCCACCATACACCGAAAACGGCGGCTCCCAGCAAGGTGAGCGGCAACCCTGGCAGGAAAAACAGGCAGGCCGCCAGCCACATCAATACATAAACCAGGGGAGCCACCCATCCCATTTCGCGCACGGTTTGGGATAGGTTCTGCAAGTTCTCCATGGTCAAATGTTGATGCAAGCCACTGATCCGCAAGGCAACCAGTCCGCCCGCCACCAGCAAGGCCAAGATCGCGAATCTCAACCAGGGCTGACTTCTCCCGTAGCCTTCCGTTTTCAAAGCATGACCTTCCTTTTCATCCGTTGTTCAATGGCTGGCGAGGGTTAGATGCCGTCAATACCAGAAAAGCCGCCCCCAAGGCGGTGCGGTTGGACAAGGCCTCTTCCCAGGCGGCCATCCATCGGGCCGCCTACCACCAGGGAGGATAAAATACCGCTCCTCGCATTTCATCTATTTGCAGGCCGACTTCCGATACCAGCTTCTTTAGGGCGTTGGGACCCCGAAAGCGGGCCCGGCGCCACAAACTGGCACCCAACCAACCCCGCAGACGGCGGCGAAGCGCCCACAAGCTGTAGGGGCTCAATTCGCCCAGGATCAGGCGGCCGCCGGGCTTAAGCACTCTGGCCGTTTCTCTCATTGCTTGCAGAGCGTCGGAAGCAGCAAGGAAGCAAAGCACCGTGACCGACAGCGCCATGTCGCAACACTCATTCTTGAACGGCAAAGCCTGCGCTCGGCCGCATACCCACCAGGGCCCATTGGTTTGGGACCCGCCTTGCGTGACAGCGGCAGCCAGCATGGCCGGGTCTGGATCCACGCCCACCACTCGAGCCCCCTTTGCGCATATCTTACGGGCCAACAAACCGTCGCCACAGCCCACGTCCAAGACAAGCCGCTGGCCCGGGTCGCCTATCATCTCCCAGAGAAGTCGGTGTTCCACCTCTTCGGTGAGAGCGCCAAGGCTGGTGAAACGCCAGGTGCCATACTCGCCGGGTCCCACTTTCGCGTCCAGGGAGTTCATGCCAAAGCCTCCACACTCTCGTCCAAAAGCGTCTAGCCATTCCGCTTGGCTGCGATCCACTCCCGCAAACGTTCCTCAGTGACAGGCCCGCCCTGCGCCACTACCTCCTCGTCAAGCATCACCGCCGGCGCTGGCGGCAACCCACTGAGGCGATAGCGCTCAGTCTGATATTCCGCACGCGGTTTGGAGACCGCTTCTATTTCAACTTCCTTGAGATCACCCAGCCTGGGCAGCATGATTTCAAGAGCCTCTCAGGTCTTCCCCCTGGGCTCGTTGAGGAAAAAAAGCAGCCGCAACATTTGGTTTCTCCTTGTCCGGCGACCAGTCGCCTCCAGTGTTCAGGTCGGGCAGGAAAGCCCTATTTGCTAAAATTCTACCTGAATAGCTTGTTAAGCAGGCCTTTCTTGGCCGGTGGTTCTGGTTCGGGCAAGCCCAGTTGTCGGCAGATCGCCTTTTCCAATTCGTGTTCATTCACGTCGGTACCCTCGACCACTATCTCCTCGCCCACCATCACCGCCGGGGCCACCGGCAGGTCCAACTCGAAGTACTCGTCGGTGTTGTACTTGGCTGGAGGCTTAGATGTCACTTCGATCTCTACTACGTATTTTTCGCCCAGCCTGGGCATAATTTGCTGGAAATGCTTTCACGGCTTGCCGTTGGGCTCGTTCAGAAAGAACCTGACCTTTAGCATCATTGTTATCCTTTCCTGTTGGTTAATCGTTATTAGGCCCCAATGGCCCCATGGTCTTTTTCATGCGCAAAAGAAACTGTTCGGCCGGCAGGAAATCCACCAGCCGCAGTCCGGGCCGACGCTGCCCCTTGGCGTCGATGAACACCACGGTGGGCACACCCCTGACCTGATACTTGGACAGCAGCCTGAGATGCAGTTGCTCGTCCTTGGTGGTCAGGTCAACCTTGATCATTACAAAGCGCTGGTTGGCCAATTGGACCACCTGGGAATCATGCAGAGTGATGTCCTCCAGTTCGCGGCAAGGGGCACACCAGTCGGCGTAAAAGTCGATGATCACCGGTTTGCCCTGCTGACGAGCCCGGATCAGCAACTCGTCTGAATATGGGTTCCAGTTCACGCCCGGGCCCATCAACAGCCAAGTCCCCGCCAAATAGGTGGCCAAAACCAGACCCGCAAGAGCAGCCAAGGTCCGCAGCCATTGAAAACCCTTGAAACCGGCATGGCTGCGCTCCAGCCAGCCCAGATGCACCGCCCCACCTAGAGCCACGGCCGCCAGCAGTAGGTAACGGAAACCATGCGGTAACAGCGGCCCGATGAAATAGGCGGCCATGCCCAAAAGTACCCAGCCCATGAGCTTGCGCACCCAGAGCATCCACTCGCCCGAACGGGGCAGCTTGTCCAGCTTGCCCGAGAACATGGCCAGCACAAAAAGGGGCAGGCCCAGGCCCAGGCTGAGGGTGAAGAACACTATGAAGCCCAACCAGGGGCTGCCCAGGCTGGCCACCCAGGTCAAAAGCCCCAGGATGAACGGCCCGATGCAGGGGGCGGCAACCACCCCCAAGGTGAGCCCCATGAACAGACTGCCGAAGTAGCCGGCGTGGCTCTTGGAAGCTGCCTGAGTGAGGAAGGATGGCAGTTTAAGCTCCCACAGGCCGAACATGGACAGCGCGAATGCAGCCAGCACGGCGGCTACCACTATCAGAACCACGGGACTTTGCAGAGCGGCCCCCATCAGGCCGCCGGTCAGAGCCGCGGTTACACCCAGCAAGGAGTTGACCAGCACCAGACCGGCCAGGTAGAGCAGGCCGTGGGTCAGAGTGCTTCCTCTCGATTCACCGCTGCGCCCCCCAAAGTAAGAAACCGTGATGGGGATCAACGGATAGACGCAAGGGGTTAAATTTAGGGCCAGGCCGCCCAGGAAAATGGCCAGCAGGGTTCCCAGCATGGCCCAGCCAAACAAGGGGCCGGAAGGTTGAGGGGCCTTGGTTGAGAGGTTTTCCGCTATCGAAGCGCTAGCTGTGGGCAGCCCCTTGTCCTTCCATTCCGGATAACCGAGAGGGTCGCGATACACGTTTTTGTAGCCCAATTGGACGGCCACCCGGGCCGCCGAGTCGCTACGGACTCAAGTCAGGCCAGCTCAGTAGAACACCAGGAGCTTATCCTTGTCCTCGCCCAGGAATTTGGCCAGCTCGTCCTTTTTGCTCCAACGGGACCACCAGGTGGGTTCCATGGGGAAATTGAGCGCCTCCTTGATGTGCCCGGCCCTATATTCCCAATCCTGCCGGGTGTCCACCAGGAGCATGGTCTTTCCCTGCCGGTACCACTGGGCCAGAGTGGCAGTGTCCACCAGGCGATAGCCGCCAGCCCGGGCCTCGGCCCGAACGTCGTCCATGGTGGCCTCTATTGGGGTGACCGCGCGGTTGGTAAGCCATAGTGCTCCGATTACGGCCAGCACCGCGATGGCTGCCACTATTAAGCGCTTTTTCCCGGACATGGCCCCTCCATACTAACGTATAAACATATGTTAATATATTAGGCGCAAAAACGCGTCCCATCAAGAAATGTGGTGTCTACAATTTGCCTTCGTTTTGTAGCTTGCCGAGCATGAAGCTGGCGCCGGATCGCGACAGACCCAGAGCGTCGGCCAGGGCCATGGGGTCGCTTTGCCCGGATCGCTCGACGTGCTTGAGGACCTCCCGCTCCATTTCCTCCATCCAGTCCTCGAACAAAGCAAGGACTTCCGGGGCGGCCACGGCCTGCAACTGCTCGGATTGGGCCACCTTGGCCACCAGCGACTGACACATCTTGGTTGGGTCGACACCTTCGCCCAGGCACTCGGCCATTCAAAGGTGGACCATGCTGGCCAGCTTGTCTCTTTCCGCGCTTCCCAACAGGCTGAGCAGAAAATCCATCTTGCCAGAGTCATCAAGCCCTGCCAGCACCTGGGACATTGCCGGGCGCAAAAACTCGGCGGCCCGCTCGGGCTCCATTGAGGACAGGGACTCCACAAACTCATTTTGATTCATTACGGCCATCCGCCTCAATCCCACTCCCGGCCGCCAACCAACTCGGCCAAGCCGGCCAGGAGATCCTTCACCGCCGGGTCAATAGCCTGGTAGAAAACAAAAGGCCCGCTGCGCTCCACGCTGACCAGGCCGGCCCTACGCAGTTCCTTTAGATGATGCGACACCAAAGGCTGGGAAAGCCCCACCTCTTCGACCACCCGGCTTACAGCCTTGGCGCTGGGGCACACGCACAGCAGGATGCGTATGCGGTTTTCATCGGATAAAGCCTTCCCGGCCATGGCCAAGCGAGGGATCAATTCCTGGGGCGCTTGGCATTCAGGATGGGGTCGGTGGCCCTGCTTTCTCGCCTTTGAGGTGCTCACGGTAGCTCCGTTGAACCATATCAATGGCTATTTATATGATGCACATAAACATTTGTCAACGCCAATGACGCTCATGCCACACGGATTTATTCACCAGGAGAAACGCCGTCCTGAATTAGGGGCAACCTGGCCAAGCAAATATCGCCTTTCTGCTATAATCTGCTGGCCAAGCTTCGCCAGCGGCCTATCCGTAAGTACATGTAATTGATTAAGATATTAAAATGGAGCTGTGTAGGGATATCATGATAACCGCCATATTGGCCATCATCGCAGGTTTGGCCCTCTTGGTCTGGAGCGCGGATCGCTTCGTGGAAGGCTCCGCCTCCACGGCCCGCCACTTCGGGGTTCCGCCGCTTCTGATTGGGATGATAATAGTCGGTTTCGGTACCTCCGCGCCAGAAATGGTCGTGTCCGCCTTGGCCGCGTCGCAAGGGAACCCTGGAATCGCCTTGGGTAACGCCTACGGTTCAAATATAACCAATATAGCCCTGATTCTCGGGCTCACGGCGCTCATCAGCCCCATTGCCGTGCACTCGCAAGTGTTGCGAAAAGAACTGCCGATTCTTACCGCAGTAACAATTTTGGCCGCCTGGCAAATTGGGGACGGAGAAATCACTCGCTGGGATGCTTGGGTTCTGTTGAGTTCCTTTTTCGGCCTCATGGCATGGACTATTTGGCAGGGCATGAAAAAGAAGCCCGATGCGCTTGCCGATGAAATGGATCAAGAGCTGAAGGAACATGCCATGCCGATACGGCGGTCTGTTTTTTGGCTGATCCTGGGGTTGCTCTTGCTCATAGGCAGTTCTCGTGTGTTGGTGTGGGGAGCGGTCGAAATAGCGCGAGGCCTCGGTGTCAGCGATTTAATCATCGGTTTGACAATTGTTGCGGTGGGTACCTCTCTGCCCGAACTGGCATCATCAGTAATCGCGACCCGCAAGAAAGAACACGACATTGCTCTGGGCAACATCCTTGGCTCAAACCTTTTCAACACCCTGGCGGTGGTCGGCATAGCCGGCGTTATTCACCCAATGTCGGTGGAGCCCGAGGTTTTCTCCCGCGACATGATGGTTATGGCGGGGCTAACCCTGTCTTTGTTCTTCATAGGCTACGGATTTATGGGGCGACCGGGTCGCATCAACCGGTATGAAGGTTGGGCTTTATTTGCATGCTACATCGGATACCTTGTCTGCTTAACGAAAGGGGCTTTTTGACTCTCAGTGAGGTCTGAGGTTTCGCCCCAGGCTTATTTACGTAGTTGGCTCCGGAGGCCTGGCCTCAGTTGGAAGGGCACTTTTTCGGCTGGCTATTGCTGGAGTATTTCAAAAATATCACGCTCGTACTTTAGCGGCTTGACGGTGGTGTAGTCGTTTATGTCCAGCTTTTTGTCCGCCGCAAAACCATGGCCGGGTCCAAACTGCCGGTATATAGGGGCATGAAGACGTGCTTCTTTAAAAAAATTTTCTTTTTCGTCTTTGATGGTCCTCTCCAAGACTCGCCTGCTACTGGTAGGTTCAACCATCGGGCAGATGTTGCCAAAGCTTCGGTGGCTCTTCCCGGAATTAATAACCGGGATTTGATGCATCACCCCAGCATGGAAAGCGCATAGTGTTATCGGACTTGTTGGGATATTCCCAGTCCCAGTCCCGCCTACGCAACTCGCCGGAGGCCGAGCTAAAAAAACGTGACGTAGGATTTGACGTAGCACGCCATACATTTTGCTGCAGATCGGTGCATTTTCATGCTTTGCGATGCAGTTAAGTGCCCGAAAATAGGGGGGTGCGTACTTACAGGCGTCCTGTCACGCCGGAGGTCTTGAGGTAAAGTAAAACAATGTGGCCGCTCTATTCCCATGTCCACCGTATCTGGATAAGATTTAGACAGTAGTCTGAGGAGCCATCGTGTAGGGAGGCGATGCAAGGCTCAAGGCCATAGAGAATGCTGCGTTCAAAGTATGCTAAACTCACTTCATTTCGGCTGGCGAATAGTGACTTACTAGAGGATTTATAAGTGAATAAAGGGGGCGTGGGGTAACTACACCTAATCGCCCTCCCCACCCGGACCTGATGTGGACTTGGATATCAAAGGTGATGGATTGAGGCATCCGGCGGCGGTGCCATTCCTTCTGCTTCATTACGCAGGCTGCAGGCTTCACAGGAAAAGCCGGCCCATGATTCCCTGACCGCGCGATCCAGGCAATCTTCGTAATGCTGGTAGGAAAAATTACACCTAACACCCAAAGGGTTGGGTGTGAGATCTGAATTTTGATCGGTTAGGTTTGGCATTAATGCATGTTTTCTATCTGCGGCCTCCGCCGGCCTGAAGAGCAGCTTGTCAGGGGCACCATCAATCCTGGTCATCTCCTAAGTCTCCACTGCCTGTCGCTAACCCTCGTGTGCTTCAGCATGTCGATCAATCGGGAGGCCTCCTTGATGGACAACTCTTTGGTGCTGGGCGCAAAGCGGCCATCCCTGCCCTTGCGCTGAGCCTTGGGGAAGTTCTGCCGTAGGATCTCATCCAGGTAATCCCTGTCTCCGCCAAAGTTCTGGGCCACAAGGCCCAAATCAGCTTGTTCTGGGCCGGTGTGCGGCGGGCTTGGCTGTGTACGGCTTGTTCCTGGCCATCCGCGCTCTCATCTCTTGTTCTAAAATCCTAGCTGAAAATCTGGATCGGCTTGAGGAGGGCAGGTCACGGTGGCAGACGATTGACCGGGGAAATAAAATTGAGCTATTATATTTATATCAAAGATAATTTAGATTTTGCTTGAGTTTTAGGTAGGAATCGCTTTGGCTGGTTAGTAACGGAGCCTTTTGAGGCTACCTACCGTAGGAACTGAGTTGAAAACCTAAATTTCCATTGGGTGTGTCGATCTACAAGGAGAGTGCAAAATGACCCCCAAAAACCTTTGCCTTGCAGTTTGTTTGGTGCTCAGCATTAGCCTGTTAGGGATGGGGTGCCAATCACTTTCTAGATCGGACTATGAGGGCGCCGGAGTGGGCGCTGCCACCGGCGCAGTGGCCGGAGCTTTGATAGCCGGCAACCCCTGGCAAGGCGGTGTTATCGGCGGAGCCTTGGGAGCCATCGCCGGTGGAGCCATTACTCACATCGCCCGCACCGCCTCTGGCCAAGCGGCCCAGCACAACGCGCCGGTTGCTTATCAGCGCGGCAACGAAAAGGTCGTCGCCACCCCAGTGGGCACCAAGGGCGAATGCAAGGTCATCAAGGAGCGTTACTACAAGGACGGCAAGATGTATAAGGAAGTTGAGCGCGAGGTCTGCAATTAGGCTCCGGTTTTAGGAGGACTAAATGTTGCGTTTGCTTTTTTTCTTGAATGAGCCCAGGGGCAAGACCTGAGATGCCTTTGACGAGATGTGGTCCAGGCTGGACGATCTCAAAGGAGTTGAAATAGAGGTTGTTTCCAAACCTCGTGCGGAATATCAAAGTGAACGCCATCGCCTCAGTGGCCTACCGTCTGCGCCGACGGTGATGATCGACGAAGAGGTGGTGGTGCAAGGAAAGCTAATCGGTGAGGAGCGGTTGCGCAAATTGATCGCAATCCAACAGAGCGTCTAACCACCTCTAGCATGGGCATGTCTTAAGAGCGCTCTGGACGTTAAAAGTTGCCACCGACGCTTATGATCGCTTGCATGCTTCCAGCTTTGGCAGACATGCCTAAGGTATGAGACATTTTCTAATTATTAGAGCATGCGCAGAATACATCTATAACACGGCAACTTGGTGCTGAGTTAAAAGCCCAGCAAAATCGCCCCGAGAAGAAATTCCCCGCTAAGCCAAACAGCCGCAAAAAAATTACCCACCCCGAGCAAACCCTACCATCGGACGGCAAGGAGCCTTCTGAAAATTAACCTGCTTTTTCGTCTAATTAAACTATTTTACATGGCCGGCAGCCCGGCTGGCCCGCATTATGCATTACTACCAAACTAATCATAAATTCAAATGGTAGGTGATAGCATGAATAGAAAGCTCACAGTTGGACTGGTAATCGCCGTGCTGGCCGTGGGCGGCTGGGTATTCTCCGGTCATTGGCTGCCGCAGCTCAACGCTGCCTGGGCCCGTAGAGGCATGGGCCTTGGCGGAGGCTGCCCCATGGGCTATCGGGGCACTCCTGGCGGCTCGGACTTCGCGCCCCAACGGGGCTATGGCAACCAGGCCCTGCCCGACGGCGCCACCCTCAGCCCGGAACGAGCCCGCGATATCGCCTCCAATCACATCTCGCGCCTTAACCCCAGTCTGAAGCTGGGTCCGGGCCGCGACGCGGGCGCCTACTACGAGTTCGATGTACTGGCCCAGGGCAAGGCAGTTGACCGCCTGGGTGTGGACAAGGGCTCGGGCTTGGTCCGGCCCGTTAACTGACGACCCTCCACCGGTGGCCGGTCCCACGCCTGAACAATTCCGGGGCCGGCCACCGGACCCTCCCTTAGGGAGACAGTGAGATGAAGCGACTGGGACGATACAAGGAACTGACTCTGCTGCTGCTGGTGGTGGCCATCCTGGTGGGCCTACCCCTGGGCATCTGGGCCTATGACAGCCATGTGTGGCAGGAACGCATTCCCGCGGGGGCCAAGGTCATCACCCTTACCGGCAACACCTACTTGGGTTGGCTTTCGGGCCGCGTAAAGGGCTATGATGTAGTAGGGGTTGACGAAGACAACGCCAATGTCAGCCGCCCGGTGTTCGTAGTGGACAAGGGCGACACGGTGGTGTTCAAGTTGGGCAGCAGCGACGTGATCCATGGCTTCAGCCTCAAGGACTTTGGCATTTTCATCGAGGATGGCGTTCGGCCCGGCAAGGTGAAGCTGGTCCAGTTCAAGGCGGGTGAGGCCGGCATATTCATTTTCTCCTGCAATATCATCTGCGGGGACCACCACCAGAACATGAAGGGCGTGCTTATCGTCAGGGCTTGATGTCCCTGGAAACCCTCCCGCTCGTGCTGCCTGCCAAACTTGAAGGGAGAAGCATGTCCCACCTGCTCAAATTCCTCGCGGCAATCATGGTGACCGTGGTTTTCGGGCTGGTCGCCGTTTCTTCCCTACGGGCCCAAAACGCCGCGCCGCCCCAACCGGCTCCCCCCAAGGGCCCGCCCCTCATCGTGGAGGGACGGGTGGTTTCGCAGTACGGGCCGGTCAAGGGCGCCCAAGTGCGCCTGCCTGGTCAGAGCCAGATGGTCCTGACCGACAACCAAGGTCATTATGATCTAAAAACCACTGCGCCCGTCATGGGCCGGCCGATGGTTACCGCAGGTAAAGCCGGCTGGTTCAACAACGCCGCTTCCCTGAGTTGGGGCGGCCAGGCTGGAGACATAACCCTGTATCCGGTGTTCCTGCAGGACGACCCCTCCTACCAGTACTATTCTCCCCTGGTTTGTTTCCGCTGCCACGGTCGGCTTACCCGTATCTGGGACCAGTCCAAGATGGCCCACGCCACCTCCAATCCCTTGCTGCTGCAGATGTACTACGGCACGGAACAGGAGCGCCTGAACGGCAAAGGCATCGCCTATAAAATTGCCGAGCCCAACAGCCAGGGCAATTGCGCCCAGTGCCACGCGCCGGGGGCGGCCAGCGACCCCAAACGCTCGCGGGACCTGGACGAAATCCTGCGCTCGCCGCTGACCACCTGGGACGGCATAAGCTGCGACTATTGCCACAAGACTCGCAAGGTGCTGCCGGCGCCCCTGAGCCCCTCGGGCTTCGCCCCGGCTCTGGTGCGGCAATATCCCTTCCAGGGACGCTCCATCCTGGTGTTCGGCCCTTACAGCGACGTGGTCACTCAGCCCATGGCCGCCTCCTATGCCCCAGTGTTCAAGCAGGGCGAGTTCTGCTCCTCTTGTCACAGCCACCTCAAGCCCTTGCCCGCGGGCAATAAGTGGGACCCGTCCAAGGTGTACACGCCTGACGAGATGGCCGGCTTCGGGATCAAGGGCAACACCGTCTTGCCCGTCCAAACCACCTTCCAGGAATGGAAGCAGTGGCAGGATGGGCTGGGGCCCAAAGACCCCAACAAGGGCAAGCGGTGCCAGTTCTGCCACATGAGCTGGCAGAAGCGCCTGCTACCCTATGATAATTACGTGGTGGAGGGCATGGCTCAGCATATGTTCAACGCCACCTACCGTTCGCCCAACGACCTCCACCCCCACCATTTCGAGGGCGGCACCAAGAACCAGCTGCAAAACGCGGTGGCTTTGGAAGTCAACGGCAAGTTGGACAAAAAGATTTTCACCGTGACCGTCCGAATCTCCAACACCAACGGCGGCCACTGGGTGCCCACAGGCGAGACCATGCGAAACATGCTGCTGTTGGTATCTGCCAAAAGCCTGGAGGACAAACCGCTCAAACTCATCAAGGGGCCGCGCCTGCCCGCTTGGGCCGGCCGGGGCGACCCGGCCAAGGGCGACTACGCCGGGCTGCCCGGCTACGCCTTCGCGAGGGTGTTGGCCGACGGAGAGGGCAACCTCAACGTGCCTTTTTGGAAGGCCACCCGCATAGCCAGCGACACCAGACTCCGGCCCAAGAGCACCCTGAAACTGGAATTCGTGTATCAGCTAACCGACCCTTCCGACGAGCCCAGTGCGGAAGCTCAATTGATCTACCGGCCGGTGGTCCGGCCTCTGGCTAAGGCCAAGGGTTGGGAGGTCAAAGACATCCCGGTTACCGCCAAAGCCTGGTAAGTGAGGTTACAGCCATGCCACGCAAGACACTTTTCGCGTTTATCCTGGCCCTGCTCCTGGCGCCGCCCCTGGCCGGCGGAGCGTCGGCCGGGCAAATCAAGGGCACGGTCAAGCCGCAGGGCCTGCGCAGTCCCGAGGGCGTGCTGGTCTACCTGTCCAACGGCCCCGAGGTCATGCTGGACCTGTCCGGAGCCAAGTTCGTCATGGACCAGCGCCAATTGACCTTTATCCCCTACGTGCTGCCCGTGCCGGTGGGAGCCAAGGTGAGCTTCCCCAACAACGACAAGGTGGCCCACAACGTCTTCTCCCTGTCCCAGGCCAAAAAGTTCAACCTGGGCTCCTATAAACCGGGCCAGAGCATCGAAGTGACTTTTGATCAGCCCGGAGTGGTGGAACTGCGCTGCGACGTGCACCAAGAGATGAAGGCATATATCTTGGTTCTCAAGAACCCCTACTATGCCCTAACCGACGCCCAGGGCAACTTCGCCATCCCGGACTCCAAGCTGCTGGCCGCCCATGGCATCAAAGGAGTGCCGCCCCTGCCGGAGGGCAAGTACCTGATGAAGACCTGGCACGAAAAGCTAAGGGGAGATCGGGCCAAAGTGGAGGCGCCGGCCACCGGTGCGGCCGATGTAACCTTCAGACTTAAACGGGGCCCCTCTGGGGTCCTCTACAAGCGTTAGGCGCCGACACCCGGATAAGTCATGTCTCGCCGTACTGCCCTCATACTCATGGTCGCCGCTCTGGTGGTTGCCCTGGCCGCACCTTTGGCCCTGCGGCTGATGCCCAGGTCTCCCCAGACCCATGTCATCAACTTCACCGCCCAGCGCTACGGCTATACCCCGGCGCGCATCACCGTGAATCAGGGCGACAAGGTGGTGCTCAAACCCACCTCCAAGGACGTGACCCACGGTTTTCTTCTTGACGGTTATGATGTCGATGCGATTCTCAAGCAGCAGGGTGTGACCTACCTCAAATACCTATGGACGGATGACCAGGGCAAGGCCCACACCGATTGGGACAAGGTCAAGCTGATCGAGTTCACCGCCGACAAGGCGGGCAAGTTCACCTACCGCTGCACTCAGACCTGCGGCAATCTACACCCGTTCATGGTGGGCGAGTTGATCGTTCAGGACAACACGCCCTACCACTTCGCGGTATCCCTGTCCCTGTGGATCGTCTTCGGCCTGCTGTTGTGGACCGGCGTGGGTGGTTGGCGTCCGCCCAGCTCCAAGCGGATTGATTTGCTGTCCCGCTTCTCCTGGTTCAAGCGGCTGGTCAAGGCGCGCAGTTTCCAGTTCTGGCTGCTGCTGATCAACCTGGTGATCTTTTACCTGTTCATCCTAAGCGCCCTGTGGGGCAGCCCGGTTGGCAACCGCAACATCGCCATCATCTTCGTGTGGATCTTTTGGTGGACCGCCCTCAAGGCGGTCATGCTGCCCCTGGGCGGCCGGGTGTGGTGCCTCATGTGCCCCTTGCCCGCCCCGGCCGAATGGCTGGTCCGTATGCGCCTGACCAGCGTGCGCTACCTAAAGGAACCCCTGCGCCGCCTGCATCACCGCTTCCTGGGCCTGAACCTGGACTGGCCCAAGCGCCTGGCCAACGGCTGGCTGCAAAACACCCTGTTTCTGGTGCTGATCAGCTTCGGCATCATCCTCATTACCCGTCCCGTGGCCACGGCCATCCTCTTCCTGTTCATCTTGGCGGCTACCCTGGTGCTTTCGCTGATCTACCGGGGCCGTACCTTTTGCCGCTTCCTGTGCCCAGTGGGCGGTTTTTTGGGCACCTACTCCATGGCCGCCTGCAGTGAGCTGAGGCCGGTGGATACGGAGGTGTGCAAGAAGCACCGCGATAAATGCTGCCTGGTGGGGGGCGAAGGCGGCTGGGCTTGCCCCTGGGGCCGCTATACCGGCGGGCTCAAGCGCAACAACTACTGCGGCCTGTGCACCGAGTGCATCAAAAGCTGCCCCAAGGACAATGTGAGCATCTTCTTGCGCCCCTTTGGCTCGGACCTCAGGCTCAAGGGATATGACGAAGCATTCAACGTGTTGATCATGCTCATGGTGGCTTTTGTCTTCTCGGTGACCATGCTAGGGCCCTGGCTTTGGATCAAGCAGGCGGCCAACGTGACCGAGAGCCGCCACTTGGTGCCTTTCCTGCTCTACGTGGGGTCGGTGCTTTCGCTGGCGATGATTGTGTTTCCGGGGTTGTTGTTCGGGGCGTCCTGGCTAGGGCGGCGCTGGTCCGGCATCGACGTATCCTTCAAGGAAACTACCCTACGGCTGACCTATGTGTTCATCCCTCTGGGTATTTTTGCCTGGATCGCCTTTTCCCTGCCCCAGGTGATGATCAACTACAACTACGTACTGGCCGTGCTCAGCGACCCCCTGGGTCTGGGCTGGAACCTTCTGGGTACGGCCTACCTGCCCTTTGATCCCCTGTGGCCCCGCAGCATCCCCTACATCCAGGGCGTGCTGCTTTTGTCCGGCCTGTACCTGGGTCTCAGACGGGGCCTGGCAGCCCTGGGGCCGGCCGCCCCCACCCCGGCCGCCAGTCTCAAGGCCATGCTTCCCACCGCTCTGCTCACCCTGCTGGTGGTCAACGTCTTCCTGCGGCTGTACATGGCCTAGGGTTCGCCGGCCGATGAGGGGTTTGAGGCTGGTTTAGTTCTTCAGGCTGAGCGCGGTGCGGAAGCCCACCCAATCCAGGCCCTGCCAGGCTTCGCGGGCCTGGACCTTATCCCCCTTTTCCACGACCACGATGCGGCCGTCAGCCTCCCGGGCCCAGGAGCCCATGGGGCTGTCCAGCCCTCGGATGCCCAGCTTGTTGGGCGGGTAGTGGGTGACCGGATAGTAGGCCGGTTCCTTGGAGCCTTGAACGGAAGGGGCGTTGGCTTGGGGTTCGCCCTGCATGCCCGCGTGCATGGACTCCATCTGGGCGTCACCGGTGACGGGCACACTGGAGCCATGATCCGGGGCACCCCCTGCTGAACCGGCCGCCGCCAAGCTCAGCTCCGCCGGGGTGGGGAGGCGGCGGCCATAGTGCGCCGCGTATGCCGCCGCACCAAAGGCGGTGACCTTGACCACAGGGTGGGCGGCCAGGGCCGGATCCTTGATGCGGAAGCGGCCTTGGTCATACACGATGGGTTCCAGACCCTTTCGCACCTCGCCCAGATATAGCCAAGGCTTGTCCCCGCGCTTGACCACTCCCTGGGCCACTTTGGGGCTGCCGTTGGCCGCGTTGAGAAATTCCACGAACTGATGGTTGGTCACCTGGGTGACGCCCAGATAAAAAGCCGGCACCTTGGCTCCGTCCTGGGCCTGCCCCGTTGGTATCAGGCGCAAGCTGGCCTCGTCGTGCCCCTTGATTTGCTCGGCCGGTGGCCCTGTAAGGGGGGCCTGGGCGGTCTGCGCCGCCGGGGAGGCCGGGGGGGCCGTTTCCGGTTGCATGCCTTCGAAGTGGTACCAGACACCCCAGACCAGCACGGCGGCCAGCACAGCGGCGAGACTCAAGGACAAGGCCAGCCTACGCCGCCAGGGGCCTGGAATCGGAGCCATGCCGGGCAGGCTGTTCAGGGCCAGGCGCAGGTCGCCCACCGAGGCATAGCGCTCCTCGGACTCTTGGGCGGTGGCCTTGCGGATCACCCGGTCCAGGGCCTTTAAAAACGTAGTGTACGCCCTGGGCAAGGCGGCGGCCTGAAGGGGCTTCATGGTGTCCTTGTCAAAGGTGCCCACCGCGGCCTTGTAGAGCATCTTGCCCAGGGAGTAGATGTCGGCCCGGAAGCCCGCCTCAGCCAAATCCATGTACTGCTCCGGGGCCATGTAGGCCAGGGTGCCGATGACGTGGTGGCTGCGGGTCACCTGCTTCCACTGGCCGCCCCCCACCAGGCCGAAGTCGCTGAGCTTGGGCACCTCGCCGTCCAGCAGCACGTTGGAGGGCTTGAGGTCGCGATGCACGATGCCCTGGCCGTGCATGTGCTCCACCCCGTCAAGCACCGGCAGGAAATACTTGCTTATCCAGACCCGCAGCTGGTCCTCGTCGCCGGCCAGGCCCTGGGCAGGGATGGTGGCCGAGAGGGTGTCGCCCGGGATGTACTCCATTACGATGTAATCAATGATCTGTTCGCGGCCGTCGCACTCGATGGGGGCCTGCTCGTAGTCATAAACCTGAAGCACGTTGGGGTGCCGGGTGGCGGCCATGGCCAGCACCTCCCGCCGGAACCGCTCCATTTCGGCCGCGATCTCTTCCTGGTCGCCCTCGTAGGCGTCTATCAGCTCCTGGGAAACCACTTTGACCGCCACCTCCCGCTTCAACTTGGGCTGGCGGGCGCGGTAGACCTCGCCCTTCCCGCCGGTGGCGATATGCTCCAGTATTTCCCAGCGGTCGTTGAGTACCTGGCCGGATTGGAGCATGTGCTTTTTATGGTTGCTGATGGTGGTCATGAGACTGAGCCGCCATTTCCTAGTAAACTGATCATATGCCCAATGTAACACGCTGGGCTTAATAATTCGCTCGGGAGTGATTTTGCGTTTCTTCGCCCAAACCCACCGTGGCCTCAAACGCCCCACCAATCAGGATCGTTACCTTGCCCAGGAGCTGCCCAGCGGCCGGGTGCTGGCCGCGGTGGCCGACGGCATGGGGGGCATGGCCGGCGGGGAGGTGGCGGCCTCGATGGCGGTGGACCTGCTGGCCGAGGCCATGGACCCCTTGCCGGACGGCCATGCGGAGCTTGGGGCGGCTTTCGCGGCCATATGCCGTCGGGTCTACGCCAGGGCCCAAGCCGAATCGGAGCTGGAGGGCATGGGCACCACTCTGACCGCCATTCTGGCTGGACCGGATAGGGTGGACTGGGCCCACGTGGGCGACAGCCGCCTCTACCGCTGGAACGGGAGCAGCCTGGCCCAAGTCACCCGCGACAACACCGCCGCCGCCTTCATGCTGGAGGAGGGCATGATCGCCAGCGAGGAAGCGGCAAATCATCCCGCGCGTCACATGCTCTTTGACTGTGTGGGCTGCGGTGACTGCGAGCCCCACACCGGCAGCTTCCAGCCCGAGCTGGGCGAGCTGCTTCTGCTGACCAGCGACGGCCTGCACGGCAAGGTGGCTTCCGCTGACATGGAAAAGGTGCTTGGCTCGGGCCGGGATTTGGAGGAACTGGTGCAGGAATTGGTTGAACTCGCCCTGGCCGCCGGAGGAAGCGACAACATCACCGCTGTGTTGGTTCGTGCGTGATACTGGGCAAGGAATAAGTTTTGGCTGAAACCCAAACCAAGGAGTTGTCATATGCGCGTCTCTGAAACCAGGTTCATTGACCCTGTCTGCTTCATGAGCGTCAACCCCCAGGAGACGGACATCTACGCGGACTACAAGGGTGAGCATTACTTTTTTTGCGCAGAGGGCTGTAAGCAAAGGTTCTTGGCCGACCCTACGAAGTACATAAAGCCCAAGAGTTGGTGGGACCGTTGGTTGGAAAAGCATATCCAGGCCAACGAGGAGGAGTTCGGTCCCGAAGGGCCGGAGTGCCACACCAAAATCCTGGGCCCTCCGGGCAGCAAATGTAGCTAGCCTAGTCCAAAAAATGGCCAACACCTCTCGGAGGGGAAGCGGCAGCTCTTTTGTTGGCTTGGACTTCATAAGATGTCAGTGCCAAGAGACTAGCGCAGAGGAATTTCAATTACAAAGGTGGTCCCTTGGGAGTTGCTTGCCTGCAGCGATAACTCCCCCTCATGGGCATCTATTATTTTTTTTGCTATCGACAGGCCGAGACCTGTTCCGCCCTGTTTGGTGGTGACAAAAGGCGTGAACAATTGGGCTCGTTTATCCGGCGGAATGCCCGGACCTTGATCTCTAATCTCAATCAGAATGGTTTTATTTTGCGAGGTAGTGGTTACTTCGACGCTTCCACCTTCAGGAGAAGCTTCGAGGGCATTGTTGATTAAATTCAAGACCGCCTGCTGCATGCGGTTGGCGTCTAGAAGCGTCTTGGGCAATTCACGGTCCAGGTGAAGTCTTATCCGCTTGCTATTTTGTTGGGCTGCCTGAGAGACCTCCACTACCTCCATTATCAGGCCATTCAAATCAACCTCTTTTTCAATCAGCTGCAAAGGTTTTGCAAAGGCCAGCATGTCCTTGACCATGCTTTCCATGCGGGCGGCCTGGGCGATGGCTATATCCAGCTTTTGGGCTGATGGGTCTTGGTCGTCCATTTTTCGTCTGACCTGAGAGACAAAGCCGCCTACCGCCATTAGGGGAGATTTTAAGGTTCATCCGACTAAAGCGTACCGAGTTTGATGGATGGCTTTTATCTTGAGTTTGAAGAAGTCCATGTCCCTGAAGCCATATGCTTGCCGTTTCATGGTTTTGATCTTGTTGTTGGTCCCCTCGAGGGGTCCAGTGGAGA
>JAHIQI010000031.1 GCA_018902755.1 Pseudomonadota bacterium
AAGGCGGTGTGCGAGCATCCCAAGGAACTGGGCCAGGCCCACTCCGGCTTGAAGGTCTTCGACCCCACCAAGGCCTTTACTTCATCAAGCCTTTTTCCTTGTAGTACTTGATTGCGCCGGGGTGCAGCGGCACGCCGTTGCGCGCGGGCTCCCAGGCCTTGGTGGGGTCGAAGACCTTCAAGCCGGAGTGGGCCTGGCCCAGTTCCTTGGGATGCTCGCACACCGCCTTGGTGATGATGTAGGCCAACTCGTTGGACAGCTTGGTGTCGGCGATCAGGCTGGTGGGGTAACCCAGGGCCGGGACGTTCTTGGTCACGCCGCGGAACTCTTCCTTCTCGATGGCCAGGTTGTCCTGGTAGCCGTATTTCTGGGCCATGGCCGCGCGAATCTGGGCCGGGACCTCGTCGAAGAAGATCTCGGTGGTCAGAGCCAGCTCGCTGAAGCGGGGCTCCTTGAAGCCGACGTTGTGGATGATGATGTCGGCGTGGCCGTCCTTGATGCGGCCCACGGCCACGGGCATGCGCAGGTGCTCCAGCTTGCCGCCCCAGGACTCGAGCTTTTCGGGGGTGATGCCGTACTCGCTCAGCAGCTGCATGGACACGGCCTGGCCGGTGGCGCCGCGCTGGGCGGTGACGATGCGGGCGGGCATGTGCTTCTCGGCCACCTCGGCCAGGGACTTGATGCCCGACTTCTTGCGGATCAACACGCCGATGCGGTGGGGACGGCTAAGGCCGCCGACCAGGGAGCGCAGTTCCTTGTCTGCCTTCTTGTAGGGGGGCAAGCCTTTGTAGGCCCACACGGTGCAGGGCAGGAAGGATAGGGCGATGTCGGCCTTGCCCTTGGCCAGGAGCATGGGGTTGCCGATGCCGCCCTGGTAGGGCAGCACGTCGATGCTGGAACCCTGGGGCAGATTGGGCCGCACGATGGAAGCGATGGCAGAGGCCCAGATGTACCAGGAGCCACCGATGTTGAAAGAGGCCAAGCGGATGCTGGTGGGTTGTTGGGCAGCTGCCGGGGCGCTGAAGGAGACCAACATGGTCATCACAGCCAGGCAGGCCACCAGGATGGCGACTTTGGAATTTTTGGCTCGCATGCTTACTTTCCTCCCTTGATGTGGTCATTTGGTTTTGCTTGCCGACAAAACCGGTAATTTAAAAACGTCCATTCCCTTATGGATGATGAATGAATCTCTATTGCCTTATGAGGCCTGTTTGGCCGCGATCACTCCGCTGAACTTGTAGTGGTAGAGCATCAGGGCCGCGAACATGGCCGCTCCCACCAGAGAGACGACGATCGAGTCCAGCGAGACCGCCACCACCACCGCGGTGAGCATGCCGAAGCCTCGCTCGATCATGGTCAGCTTCTTGTGGTAGTAGCCGGTGATCACCCCGCTGATCAGGTAGATGATCGCAAAGACCTTTATGAACGAGACGATGGTTTCAAAGACCGAGCCGTCCACTATGGTCAGGGCCGGGTAGTAAACCACCAGGTAGGGGATGGCGAAGCCGCTGAAGCCCAGGGACAAGGCCCGCCAACCGGTCTTGCCTGGGTTGGCCTCGCTGATGCCCGCCGCCGCGTAGGCCGCCAGGGCCACCGGCGGGGTGACCATGGCCATCAGGGCGATATAGAACACGAACAGGTGCGCCGCGATGGGGAAAGCCCCCAGGTGGATGAGCACCGGGGCCATGGTGACCGCCACCATGATGTAGGCGGTGACCGTGGGCATGCCCATTCCCAGGATGACGCAGGGGATCATGGTGATGATCAGGGTGGGCAGCAGGTAGCCGCCGCCCAGGCTCACGAAGATGGCGTTCATCTTGGCGGCCAGGCCCGACTGGGTGATGATGCCGGTGATGAAGCCCGCCGAGGCGCAGGGGATGGCCACCACGCAGGTGCGCTTGCCGGTGTCGATGAGCACGCTCGCCAACTTCCGGAAGGTCATCCTGGTGTCCTTCTTGATCATGGACAGCAGAAGCACCAGGGCCGAGGCCTTCAGCGCGGCGGACATGAGGGTGTTGCCCGAGGCGATGAAGTAGATCAGGGCTGCGATAGGCAGGAAGAGATAGCCCTCGGACTTCATGATGGACCAGAAAGCCCTGGCCTTGCCGGGGTCGCCCTTGATGCCGTACTTGATGCCGTACTGGTGCACCATGAAGTAGATGCCGGAGTAGAACAGGATGGCCGGCAGGGTGGCCGCGATTGCGATGGTCAGGTAGGGCTCGCCCACGATCTCGGCCATGATGAAGGCGCTGACGCCCATGATCGGCGGCATGAGCTGGCCGCCGGTGGAGGAGATGGCCTCGATGGCTCCGGCGGTCACCGGGGGGTAGCCGCCCTTTTTCATCATGGGGATGGTGATGGCCCCGGTGGAGACGGTGTTGGCCACCGCGCTGCCCGAGGTCATGCCCATCAGGCTGGACCCCACCACGGCGCACTTGGCCACGCCGCCGGTGCGCTTGGCGGTCAGAGACATGGCGGTGTCCAGAAACACCTTGCTGGCCCCGCTTTGCTCCAGGCAGGCCCCGAAGAGCAGGAAGAAGAACACGAAGCTCACCACCGCGCCGGTGGCCACCCCGAAGATGCCGCCGGGGGTGAGGAATTGCAGGTCGACGAGGTCCTCAATGCTGATGCCCGGATGCCCCAAAAGGCCGGGGAGCCAGGGGCCGACGAAGGCGTAGGCGAAAAACGCCAGCACGATTATGGTCAGGCCGGTGCCGCAGGTGCGCCGGGTGGCCTCCAGCAGGACCAACAGACAGGCCAGGCCGAAGAAGATGTCCAGGTTGGTGACATCGTCCACATAGGCTATGCGGCTGTTGATGTTTTCAAAGGTGGCGAGGATGTAAGCACCCACCGCGAGGCTGAGCGCCACCAGAAGAATGTTCCACCAAGTCATCCTGATGTTGTCGCGGGGGTAGGTGAGAAAGACAAGGATGAATATGAGCACCAGGAAGACGGTGCGGTGAAGCATTACCGGGGGAAAGCCGACGATCACGACGTATAGCTGCATCAAAGTAATGATCGCAGCAACGACGCTCCCCGTTTTGATGATCCAGTCCGATGCCTTTTGCATAGCCATTTAGCCTTTCTAAAAACTCCTAAGCCGCGACGGTTCGTTGGTGGAAAAGCATCTGGTGCGTGGGCCGGTCGTTTGCGGCGCGGCCCGTGGAACGTGCACTGAGAACGGAAGAGATGTGTCCCGGTTTTTCGCCGCCGGATGGCCGTGTTGTTGGCCCCCGGCCTCCCAAGCCCCGGCGCGCCGGGCCGGCAAAGGCCTGCGCCGCCGTGATGGACCTGTGCTTGAGAAGAGCAAGATGAGGAGTCTAAGGGAGGGACGGGAGGCCGGGGGCCAAGGACCGTCCTCTGGCGGCGAAAAACCGGGATGGGCGCGCGAAGAACTTGCACAGGGGCGCTTATCGAGAATCATGGGAAATCCCGGTGCACCGATAAAAATATTTGGGCTGGCGTCAATATTCGCGTTGGGAACTTTTGAAACGTCAGTCATAGCCCTTACGCCTAGCCCAAGGTAAGTTCCCGAATAACTAAAGTTCGTATGGTGAAATTGTTTTTACGGCTCAAATGATAGCCGGGGGGGACAATAATGTCAAGGTTTTTTTGAATATAAATATTCGCATTGCGAATATCATATGTTGTAAAAAAAAGATCATAATGGTAACGAAAATGGGACAGGGGATGCAATTGATCGGATGCGGAGAAGTGAGAAGGGATTGTATCCAAAACATTCTGAAAAAGCTATAAAATATTCTGAAGATATTTGAAGGGGCATGACCTGGGGACGGTGGCCCGCCTTGGAATATCCTTACTTGCCAAAATATGGTAACATCAAAAAATAATTATAAAAAACATATTAATACGCTGTTGGCGGCCAGTGAGCGTTGCGAAAGGTAGGCAGTCGATGGCGCTTCATTGGAAATTATGACGTAATATGCTTGAATTACATCAAAATATGGTTTTTGTCGTTCGCTGGCCGGGCTTGGGGAAACGGCAGGGAAAAGACAAGCGGTCTTTAGAGGAAAAAGTCAAATAGCGAATCATAATTTTTATAATGTGAACAATTAATACCAGAATATACTATGGGAAAATACTTCTTTGGGGCGCGAAAAAAGCCGGGATAATCGGCCCGCCGCGCTTGATTGCGCCATGATCCAGGGCGGCTACGGTGAGCCGTGCCGGGGGCGTCACGGCGATTGACCGGGCCTGGCTGCGTCTGGCCGGACCCGCGGGCCGGATCGAAAACCAGGGACGCGATCGCCCGGCCACAATGGTAAAATAAATTTATCAACCGCAACGCTGGGCTTGGATAGCCTGTCCCTTGCCGAGGTCTGGAGGTCAACCGGCCGTGCCCCTGAAAGACTTCAGCCTGCTTCGCGAAGTCCTGGATTCCGCCCACAACGGCATCCTCATGGTGGATGACACCGGCGAGGTGGTGGTCTTCAACCGCGCCGCCGGGCGGGTGACCGGCCACGACCCCAAGGACGTGGTGGGGCACAACTACGGGGAGTTCGAGCCCGAGGTGTGGGATGACATGCGGCGCATCCTGGTCACCGGCCAGCCCCAGGTGGCGCGCCGCACCCTGTCCGGGGCGGGCACCATGATCTTCGGCAACCGCACTCCGGTCTACCTGGACGGCAAGATCATGGGGGTGATCAGCGTATTTCAGGACGCCACGGAATATGAAAGGGTCCTGAACGAGCTGCACGCCTACCGCCAGCTCAGCGAGCAGCTCGACGTTATCATCGACTCCTCCTACGACGGCCTGTGGATCAGCGACGCCGAGGGCAAGGTGGTTCGGGTGAACCCGGCCTCGGAGCGCTTCGCCGGGGTCAACGCCAAGGAGGTCATCGGCCGCAACGTGTCCGAGCTGGTGGAGGCGGGCTACTTCGACCGCTCGGTGACCCTGGAGGTGCTAAAGCACCAGGCGGCGGTTTCGCTGATCCAGCAGTCCAAGGACGGGCGGCAGGTCCTGGTCACCGGCAACCCCGTGTTCGATGAAAAAGGCGAGATCAGCCTGGTGGTGATCAACGCCCGGGACCTCACGGCCATGAAGCGGCTGCAAGAGGATCTGGAGCACAGCCGGGCGCTCACCGACCAATACCGCTCCGAGCTTACCCACATCCACCGCCAGGACGAGCTGAGCTCACGGCTGGTGATGCGCTCTCGGGAGATGCAGCGCATCTTCGAGATGGCCATGAAGGTGGCCCGGGTGGATTCCTGCGTGCTCTTGCAGGGCGAGTCCGGGGTGGGCAAGGGCGTGTTCGCCAAGCTCATCCACGGGGCCTCGCCGCGCTCCGAAGGCCCCCTGGTGCGGGTGGACTGCGGAGGCATCCCTCCTTCTCTAATAGAAGCCGAGCTGTTCGGCTACGCCCGGGGGGCCTTCACCGGGGCCCGCTCCGAGGGAAAGACCGGCTACTTCGGGCTGGCCGACGGGGGCACCCTGTTCCTGGACGAGGTGGGCGAGTTGCCCCTGCTCATGCAGACCAAGCTCCTGCGCTTTTTAGAGGAGAACGAGGTGGTGCCCGTGGGCTCCACCACCCCGCGCAAGATCGACGTGCGAGTGTTGGCCGCCACCAACCGCGACCTGGAAAAGATGGTGCAGGCGGGGACCTTCCGCAAGGACCTTTACTTCCGGCTCAACGTGGTGCCCATCAACATTCCCCCCTTGCGCCAGAGGGCCGAGGACATCCCCCACCTCATCGGCCACTTTTTGGGCATCTTCAACCAAAAGTGCGGCAAGGAGATGAAGGTGGCCCCGGCGGTGGTGGACCGTTTGCGGCGCTACTGTTTTCCGGGCAACGTGCGCGAGTTGGCCAACCTCATCGAACACTTGGTGGTGCTCTCCCCCGGCGAGACCATAGAGCTGGGTGACCTCCCCGCCGAGGTACGCCAAACCCCCTTCGAGCTTTCCCCCGAGCACCATGGCGACGCCTGGGACTTGGCCGAGGCGGTGGCCCGCACCGAGCGCGAGCTGATCGCTAGGGCCATAGCCGAATACGGCAGCCAGCGGGCCGCAGCCGAGGCCCTGGGGGTGAATCATTCCACTTTGTCGCGAAAGGCCAAGCGTTACGGGCTTCATGTTGCAAACATGCAACGCGGTGCAAATTTGCAACATTAGTAGATGGCTTGTAAATCCGGCTGGTTAACGTTACACATCACGATTCGAATCCGCATAATTCTTTCAGTCCTGCATCAACGACGATACTTCATTTTTGTATTAAGTAAGTCATAACGACCACTTAATTTGTATGGCACGTATGTTGCTTATTATGGCGGCGAAGGTATGATCCGACACCGTGAGTGAGCAAGTAAGTGGTTTCATTCGACTCATTGGCCTCTTCTCTGCTTTGTGACGCCAAGCTCGCCCAGATTTTGTTGGAGGTGGGGCCCGGTCCTCAGAGCCTGGAGCAGGCTCGGGCCATCTTGGCTGAGCACGCAGAGGGCGATATCGATATCGAGCGCATCAACCAGGTAGAACCGGCCTTGCTGCTGGTGCGCACCACCCCGGAGAGGGCCCGCCGCTTGATGATAGCCTTCACCGAAAACGGCTTCACCCGGCTCAAGAGCATCTATCCCGCCCGTTGTGGGCACGAACAAGGCTCCTGAGACCCGAGAAAGCGTAGACGATAGGTTGAAGCAGATGGACAAAAAAGAGTTGGCTCTTACGGAGGCGGTGGAAAGCCTTCAGGAAGACATGCTGGATTTCACCTGCCGTTTGGTGGCCCAGCCCTCCGTACTGGGCGAGGAAGACGGGGCGTTGGAGGTGATGGAACAGGAGATGGCGAGCCTGGGCCTGGACCCGGTGCGCGCCCCCATGGATTCCCCGGAGATGGCCGCCCATCCCGGTTTCGCCCCCACCCCCTGGAGCCAGGAGGGCCGCTACAGCCTGGCCGCCACCCGCCCCGCCGACGCCGAAGGCGGCAAGAGCGTGATCTTGAACGGCCACCTGGACGTGGTCAGCGAAGAGCCCTCTGACCGCTGGGAGCGCGACCCCTACGAGCCGCTCATCGATGGCGGCTGGCTCCATGGCCGGGGGGCGGGCGACATGAAGGGCGGCGTGGCCGCCATGACCTACGCGCTCAAGGCTGTGGAGCGGGCCGGGCTGGGCCTGGCCGCGCCGGTAACCCTGGAGGGGGTCATCGAGGAGGAGTGCACCGGCAACGGGGCCCTGGCCTGTCTGGTGGCCGGGTTCGACGCCGACGCGGCGCTCATCCCCGAGCCCTTCGGCCCCATCATCCTCACCAGCCAGGTGGGGGTGATGTGGTTCAAGGTGTCCCTCACCGGGGTGGCCAAGCACACCCTGGAGGCCTCCAGCGGGGTCAACGCCATCGAGACCTGCTGCTACCTCATGAAGGCCCTGCGCGAGTTGGAAAAAGATTTCAACCAAAACAAGGGCGAGGACTACGCTCACCTGGACAACCCGGCCCATTTGAACATCGGGGTGATCCAGGGCGGCGACTGGCCCTCCACGGTGCCGGCCATGGCCGAGTTCCACTGCCGTTTGGGCTTTATGCCGGACGTAAGTTTCGAGCAGGCTTCCCAGGCGGTGCGCGACTGCCTGGCCCAGGCGGCTCAGCAGGACGCCTGGCTGCGCCTGAATCCGCCCGAGGTGGAGTTCTACGGCTTCCGCTCTCAGGGTCACCGGGTGCCGCGCGACCAGCCGGCCCTGAACCTGTTGGGCCAATGCCACGAGGAACTCAGCGGTGAGCAGGCGGCGTCCTACGCCTGCACCTGCACCACCGACCTGAGAAGCTTCGTCGCCTACGGGCGCGCCCAGGCCACCTGCTTCGGCCCGGTGGCCCAGAACATCCACTCGCCCAACGAGCGGGTGAACATAGACAGCATGATCTACACCGCCAAGGTTTATGCGCTGTTCCTGGCTCGGTGGTGCGGCCTGGTTCAGTAAAGAGGGAGTCAGTGTGGGGCCCGCGCCCCGTGAGGAGTCTTGGAGTTTTTCTTACCAACATGGCCGAGCCAAAAGAGCCGGCCGGGCGGGAGGCCCCTGGGAGGGGAGCAGCCATGCCAAGCAAGGAGGAAAAGTTTATGAAGAAGTCAGTAGTGTTGCTGACCGCCCTGTTTCTGCTGGTAGGTCTGGCTGTGGCCGGACCGGCCTCGGCCGCCGATCCCATCAAGATCGGCATCCTGGGGCCCTTCACCGGCTCGTTGGCTTTTAACGCCGGCGAGATGAAAAAGGGCATGGAACTGGCTCTGGACGAGGTCAACGCCAAGGGCGGCCTCTTCGGCCAGAAGGTGGAGATCGTCTACGGCGACAGCGAGTGCAAGCCCGACAAGGGCCTGGCCGCTGTAAAGAAGCTGGTCACCCGGGACAAGGTCCTGGTGGTGGGCGGCGGCTACTGCTCAAGCGTGAACATCGCCGCCAGCGAGTTCTGCCACTATGAGCAGACCCCCGACGTGGTGGCCATCGCCATCAGCCCCACCATCACCAACCGCGGCTATGACTACGTGTTCCGCACCAGCCCCAACAGCCCCATGTTCCTCATGGGCATCAACAAGTGGCTGGCCGACGTGAAAAAGCCCAAGGTCGTGGCCTTCTTCATGGAGAACTCCGACTACGGCCGCGACGGCCAGAAGATCTGGGAAGAGGCCTCCAAGAAGATTGGGGCCAAGGTTGTGGCCAACCTGTACTTCGAGATCGGCGACACCGACTTCACCACCCAGATCTCCAAGCTCAAGGAGCTCAAGCCCGACGTGGTGTTCAACATCGCCTCCACCACCGAGGCGGCCCTGATTCAGAAGCAGGCCAAGGAGCTTGACTTCGTGACTCAGTGGATCGGCGTGGGCGGCCAGTTCACCCAGGCCTACTTCAAGATGACCGGCCCCATCAGCCAGTACGCCATGGGCAGCTCCCTGGAGCCCACCAAGGCCATGAAGGACCCGGTCACCGCCGCTTTCGTCAACGCCTACCAGGCCAAGTACCCCGGTTCGCGCCCCGGCATCTTCTCCAGCCAGGGCTACGACAACCTCAAGGTGATCCTGAACGCCGTGGAGCGCGCCGGCAAGCCCGGCGGCAGCCTGGCCAAGGACCGCGCCAAGATCAAGGACGCCCTGAAGTCCACCGACATGAAGCTTTCCCAGGGCACCATCAAGTTCGGCAAGGACGGCCAGGTTTACACCGTGCTGCCCTCGGTGGTGCAGGTGCAGTTGGACAAGGACTGCAAGCCCGACACCCAGATCATCTACCCCGTGGAGCGGGCCGCGGCCAAGTACGAGAACCCCACGCCTTGGTCCGAGCGTAAGTGCAAGTAGACCCCGTATGAGCCTGGCCGCCCCGCTTCGGTGGGGCGGCCAAGCCTCTGAATAAAAACACGGCCGCGCTCCAGGCCGTCCATTGAATTGGTGCCCGTTATGGACTCCCTATTTTTGCAGCAGGTCTTGAACGGCCTGATAACCGGAAGCGTGTACAGCCTGATCGCCATCGGACTGACCATGATTTTCGGGGTGATGAAAATTTCCAACTTCGCCCAGGGCGACTACTCCATGGTGGGAGCCTACACCGCCGTGTTCGTCATGGCCTGGGTGGGCGGATGGTTGGGCTGGATCGGATCGGTGGTGGCCGCCGCCGCGGTGGTGGGCCTGTTGGGCGTGGTCACCGAGCGCCTGGTGTTCCGGCCGCTGATGACCCGCTGGACCGACATCGACATGATCATGGTGTCCATCGGACTTTTCATTCTGTTGGACAACCTGGCCCAGTTGTTCTTCGGGGCCACTCCGCGCATGATCGGCGACCCCTTCGGCGGGACCACCGTGGACCTGGGTGTGGCCTCCACCAGCCTGCTCAGGCTGTTCTGTTTCTTCTTCGCCGGGATCACCATCTTCTGCCTGGAGCTGTTCCTAAACCGCAGCCGCATGGGGGTGGCCATCCGGGCCACCAGCCAGAACCGCTTCGCGGCCCAACTCATGGGCATCGATATCAACCAGGTTTATCGCATCACCTTCGGGGTCGGGGCTCTGCTGGCCGGCGTGGGCGGCGTGCTCTACGGCACTCTGTTCGCCATCTACCCCACCATGGGAGCCCTGCCCACCTTGAAGGCCTTCGCGGTCACCATCCTGGGCGGCATGGGCAACATCAGGGGCGCCATCTGGGGCGGCCTGATCCTGGGCGTGGCCGAGGCTCTGGGCGGCAACTACATCGCCATGGAATACAAGCAGGCCATCGGCTTCTTCATCATCATCCTGGTCTTGCTGGTCAAGCCCAGCGGGCTCTTCGGCCGTAAGGAAGGTGCCTGATGAGCGCGCGGCTTAGAAACATACTTCTGTGGGTCGTGGCCCTGGCGGCGCTCATTCTGCTGCCCCAGGTGGTCGAGGACCGCTATTTCATGCACATCGCGGTGATGGCGGGAATCTTCACCATCCTCACCTTGAGCTGGAACCTGTTGGCCGGCTACACCGGCCAGCTCAACCTGGGCCACGCCGCCTTCTACGGCATCGGGGCCTACACCAGCGCCATCCTGGCCATGCAGACCGGCCTCAGCCCCTGGCTGGGCCTGTTCGCCGGAGGACTGGTGGCGGCGCTGTTCGGCCTCATGCTGGGCTTCCCGGCGCTGCGGCTCTCGGGCCCCTACCTGGCCATCACCACCATCGGCTTCGCCGAAATCCTGCGCCTGGTGGCCATGAACTGGGTGGACCTGACCCGCGGTTCCCTTGGTCTCAGCGGCGTCCCGCTGCTCACCCCCATCCAAATCGGCGACTTCCGCATGCAGTTCTACTTCGAGCGCGACTACTACTATGTGGTTTTGGCCGCGGTGCTGTTCACCTTGTTCTGCATACGCCGCCTCATCGGCTCGGAGTTCGGGGTGACCCTGCAGGCCATGCGCGACGACGAGGCCGGGGCCCAGAGCATCGGCATCAACCCCAGCTCCTACAAGCTGGCGGTGTTCACCATCAGCGCATTTTTCGCCGGTTTCGCGGGCGGGCTCTTCGCCCACTTCGCCCGCCTGGTCAGCCCGGAGCTTTTGGCCCTGCACAACACCTTCGACGTGCTCACCATGGCAATGATCGGCGGTCTGGGAACCATAGCCGGTCCCATCCTGGGCGCGGTCAGCCTCACCATTCTTTCCGAGGCCCTGCGCTCCATGGAGGAGGTGCTGAAGATCGACATCCGCCTGATCGTCTACGGCCTGCTTTTGATCCTCACCATCCTGTTCATGCGTGAAGGCCTGGTGGGCGTCATCAAGAACGTCTGGGCCAGAGTGAAAGGGGACAGCTGATGGGCGCCATACTTACCACCGACCGCCTCACCAAGAACTTCGGCGGGCTCACCGCGGTCAACGACGTCAGCTTCAGCCTGGAACAGGGCGAGATCTTGGGGCTCATCGGCCCCAACGGGGCGGGCAAGACCACGCTGATCAACCTCATCTCCGGGGCCTTCCCCCCCAGCAAGGGCACCATCACCTTCGAGGGAAGGGACATCACCAGGGAAAAGGCTCACACGGTCAACACCCTGGGCATCGCCCGCACCTTCCAGGTGGTGCGCATCTTCAGCCGCCTCACCGCCTTGGAGAACGTGCTGGCGGCCATGGTGGACCGCAAGCACAAGGGCCCCTGGTCCCTGGTGTGGGACAGCTTCTTCCGCCGGGCCTGCGCGCTCACCGAGGACAAGGAGGCCTGCGCCACCGCAGACTCGTTGCTCGATTTTGTGGGCATCAGCAAGTACCGCAACGAGCAGGCGGGCAACATGCCCTACGCCCTGACCAAGCGCCTGGAGATAGCCCGGGCCCTGGCCACCGAGCCCAAGCTGCTGCTTCTGGACGAGCCCAGCAGCGGCCTGAACCCGGCCGAGCTGACTGGTCAGATCGACCTGATCCAGAAGATCAACGCCCAGGGCACCAGCATCCTGATCATCGAGCACGTGATGAAGGTGATCATGGGCATTTCCCACCGTCTTATCGTGCTGCACTACGGCGAAAAGATCGCCGAGGGCGAACCGAAAGTGGTCTACAACGACCCCCTGGTGGTCGAGGCCTATCTGGGAGGAGACTCCGATGCTCAACATTGAGAACCTCAAGGTCGCCTACGGCAAGGCCGTGGCCCTGCACGACGTGAGCATGCGGGTCGAGGAGGGCGAGCTGGTCACCCTGTTGGGCTCCAACGGGGCGGGCAAGTCCACCCTGCTCAAGACCATCTCGGGCATCAACCGGGCCCTGGAAGGGCGCATCGTGTGGAACGGCAAGGAGATCCAGAACCAGCCCAGCCACCTGATCGTAAACCAGGGCATCATCCAGGTGCCCGAGGGCAGGGCGGTGTTCCCTGACCTCACCGTGGCCGAGAACCTGCGCATGGGGGCCTTCACCCGCCGCGACGAGGACGGGGTGGCCAAGGACCTCAAGGAGGTCTTCGACCTGTTCCCGCGCCTCAAGGAGCGCCGCACCCAGCTGGCCGGCACCATGAGCGGCGGCGAGGCCCAGATGCTGGCCATCGCCCGGGGCCTTTTGGCCAACCCCAAGCTCCTCATGCTCGACGAGCCCAGCCTGGGCCTGGCCCCGGTGGTGCGCGAGGCCATCTACCACGTGATCCGGCAGATCTACCAGGAGAAGGGCATCACCATTCTCCTGGTGGAGCAGAACGCCCGCTGGGCCCTCAAGGTGGCCACCAGGGCCTACATCCTGGAGAACGGCCGAGTGACCATGGAAGACACCGGCGCGGCCCTGGCGGCCAACCCGGGCGTGCAACGGGCCTACTTGGGCCATTAGGACTTAGGACATGCCTGATTTCAACAAAGCCGTGGACCCTGACCGGCTCACCCAGTTCACCCGCCGCCTCATCCAAACCCCCAGCCTAAGCCGGGAGGAGGAGGCCATCAGCAAGGTGATCCAGGCCGAGATGGAGGCCCTGGGCTACGACGAGGTCTACACCGACGAGCTGTTCAACGTGGTGGGCATCATGAAGGGCGATGAGCCCGGACCCCGTCTGCTGTTCAACGGCCACATCGACCACGCCGGGGTGGGCGAGATGCCCGACGCCTTTTCCGGGGCCATCATCGACGGCGCGCCCTACGGCTACGACCGCGAGGTGATCTACGGCCGGGGAGCCAGCGACATGAAGGCGGGCGTGGCGGCCATGGTGCACGCCGGGGCTGCGGCCCGCGGCCTGGGCTTTCCCAGGCGGGGCGAGCTCATCGTCACCTGCGTGTCCCGCGAGGAGATCGCCCAGGGCGAGGGTATCGGCCATCTGCTCAAGAACGGGCTCACCGCCGACTTTGCGGTGAGCGGCGAGGCCACCGGGCTCAAGGTCTACCTGGGCCACCGGGGCAAGTTCGAGATGCGCCTCACCACCCAGGGCCGCACCACCCACGGCGGCTTCCCCTCGGGCGGGGTCAACGCCATCTACAAGATGAACAAGGTTCTGAACGCCCTGCAACAGGACTACGAACTGCCCGAGCACCCGGTGCTGGGCCCGGCCACGGTGACCGTGCTGGACATCAACGCCAGCCCCGGCGCCCTGAGCCCCATCGTGCCCGACCGCTGCAACCTCATCGTGGACCGCCGCTTCTTGCCCGAGGAGACCCAGGACGGCCTCCTGGCCGGTTTCCAGGAGCTGCTGGACGCCATCAAGGCCCGGGACCCGGAGTTCAAGGCCACCCTGGAGCCCCTGAAGTGGTTCCCGGCCATGCTCACCGAGCCCGGTGAGCCGGTGGTCCAGGCCATGCTGCGGGCCAGGGAGACGGTGATGGGTCAGGCCGGAGAGGTGGGCAACTGGTACTTCGGAGTGGACGGCACCTTTATCAGCCAGGCCGGCATCCCCTGTGTGGGCTTCGGGCCGGGCAATGAATTTTTGGCCCACACCCCGGGGGATGTGGTGCCCGTGGACCAAGTGATAACCGCTTGTCAGGTTTACACCGCGCTGATCGCGGATCTGTGCGGTACCAAGGCAGAGAAGTAAAGACATGAAACAGCAAGACATGCAGCAGCTAGCCGAGAGGAGGGCCCAGGCGGTCGCCCAGGGCGTCTCCAACGCCAATTCCTATTTCGCGCACAAAGCCCAGGGCGCCGAGGTCTGGAGCCTGGACGGCAAGCGCTACCTGGATTTCGCCGGCGGCATCGGGGTCATGAACGTGGGTCACTCCAACCCCAAGGTGGTGGCCGCCATCCAGGAGCAGGCCGCCCGCTTCACCCACGTGTGCTTCAACGTGCTCATGTATGAGGGCTACATCAAGCTGGCCGAAAAGCTCAACCAAATCACCCCCGGCGATTTCCCCAAGAAGACCATCTTCGTCAACACCGGGGCCGAGACGGTTGAGAACGCGGTCAAGGTGGCCCGCTATTACACCAAGCGCCCGGCGGTCATCGTATTTGACGACGCCTTCCACGGCCGCACCCTGCTGACCATGACCATGACCAGCAAGGTAAAGCCCTACAAGTTCGGCTTCGGGCCCTTCGCGCCCGAGGTACACCGCATCCCCTTTGCCTATTGCTACCGTTGCTCCTACGGCCTGAGCTACCCCTCCTGCGGGATGCGCTGCGCCCACGCCCTGGAGGACTTCTTCCTCAAGGAGGTGGCGGCCGAGAATACCGCCTGCATCGTGGCCGAGCCGGTGCAGGGCGAGGGCGGCTTCATCGTGCCCCCCAAGGAGTACTTCGGCATCATCCGCCAGATCTGCGACAAGTACGGCATCGTCATGGTGGCCGACGAGGTGCAGACCGGCCTTTGCCGCACCGGCAAGCTCTACGCCATGGAGCACTTCGGGGTGGCCGCCGACCTCATGACCACTGCCAAGTCCCTGGGCGGCGGCCTGCCCCTGGGCGCCCTGGTGGGCAAGGCCGAGATGATGGACGCGCCCCATGTGGGTGGCCTGGGCGGCACCTACGGCGGCAACCCGGTTTCCTGCGCCGCGGCCCTGGCCGTGCTGGAGGTCGTGGAGGAAGAGGACCTGTGCGCCAAGGCCACCCGGGTGGGCGAGTTGGCCCGGGCCCGTTTCGAGGCCATGGCCGAGAAGTATCCCCTCATCGGCGAGGTGCGCGGCCTGGGGGCCATGCTGGCCCTGGAGCTGGTGCGCGATCGGAAGACCAAGGAGCCCGCCGGCGACGAGGCCAAGAAGATGGTGGACTACTGTCACCAAAACGGCCTGCTGGCCCTGAACTGTGGCCGCTACGGAAACATCATCCGCACCCTCATGCCCCTGGTCATCAGCGACGACCAGCTGGACGAGGGCCTGAACATCATGGAAAAGGGCCTGGCCCTGGTCAGCGGCAAGTAACAGACCCAAAGCACCGATAAAACAACGGGGCCTGGAGAAACCTCCAGGCCCCGTTTCGCGTCCAACGGAAGTATTAGGCCGGGGCCGGCCCGGCCACGGATATCAGCTTGTCCAGGAGGACCTTGGCCGTCTCCTCCCCCGGATCGGGGGGTAGGGACATTAGGATGCCCAGGCCCTCGCTGAACTCGTGGAACTCTTCCTCTTCCATGGCCGTGACCACCGCGGTGTTGACCATGGCGTTGACCATCAAGAGCTTGGACACCAGGGCCAAAGCCTCTTTGTCGCGGCCACGGCCCTCTATGACCACCAGCTGCGGGGCCAGCTCCTGGGTGAGGGACAGGGTCTCCTGATCGTTTTGGGCCCAGTAGAGCAGGGCCCGGCCGTCTTCTTCCATCCCGGCGGCCAGCCTGGCCAGGGCTTCTGGCTGGGCGGCGGCCAACAGCACTTTATACATCTCAGCTCCTTAATCAAGCCTTGCCGCAGCAGGAGCCCGGACCGGCGCATCCGGCGTGGCCCGGCGCGGAGCCACAACAGCTATGGTCCCTCGGACCGGGGAACGCCTGCTTCCCGCTGCCGGTGAGGGCGCTGGGCGCGGACATCATCTTTTGCACTTCGCTTCCCCCGCAATGGGGGCAGACCAGCGGGTCCCCGCTGCTCATGACCAAAAGCTCACCGCTGTAGCCGCATCCGGCGCAGCTTATCTCGAATATGGGCATGGGCTCCTCCTAGATGCCTTTGCGGCGGTAGTGGTCGGCGATGGCCTCGCCCAAGGTGTTCACCGCCAAACGGGCGCAGTGCTTGTGGTCCTCGGGCAGGCCGCCCAGTTCCTTTTCGATGTCCTCGGGCTCCAATTGCAGGGCCTCGTCCAAACTACGGCCCTGGGCCAGATCGCCCAGGGCGCTGGCGCACACCACCGTGTAGACGCAGCCATGGGGCATGGCCTTTATCTCGGTGATGGTGTCGCCGTCCACCTTGATGAACACGTCCACCGAGTCCCCGCATTGCCCCACCTCGGTGGCTTGGCCGGTGGCATCGCTCAGGGTCCCCAGGTTGTGGGGGAGCTGGGCGTGGGCCAGAAAGCGCTGGTCCACCTGCCCCGGCAGGGGGTTGTCATGGCTGGACACCTGGGCCTCCCTGTTAGAGGTTGGGTCGTGATCAGGGAGGGGTGTTACTGCCCGCCGCCGCCGCCACAGGTGAACTGCTGGGTGAAGCGGGGCAGGCTGCCCTGCAACAGGGCCTGGACCGCCTCGTTTACCGTGGTGGAGTTGCCGCCGAAGTAAACGTCGATGCCCACCTGGTTGAAGCCCATCAAGGGGCGCATGCCCATGCCGCCGGCGATGAGCACCTTGACGCCCTGTCCGGCCAGGTATTGCACAGGAGCCATGCAGCCGCCCTGCTGGTGAGGCACGTTGGGCACTACCTTGGTGTCCTTGATCTGTCCGTCCTCCACCTCGACCAGGGTGTACAGGTCGCAGTGGCCGAAGTGGGCTCCCAGGCCCGCGTCCATGCCGCCGGGAGTGTTGGAGGGCAGTGCTACTAATCCAGTCATTTTATAGTCTCCTCGGGTTTTGCCTTGGCGGCCTCGGGGGCCGTCGTTGGTTTGTTTCAGGCCGCCTTTTTATGGGCGGCCATCTTTAATATTTTTTCCCAAGCCTGGGCCAAGTCCTCGGCCAGGCCGTTCTGTTGATACTCGGTTATCACTTGGCCCTGCACCATGGCCCGCACCATGGCCGGGTCGAAGGGCAGCTCGGCCAGAAGCTCCAGGCCCTCCCTGGCGCAGTAGTCGGCTATGGCCCGGCTCTGGTCCAGGTTCAGGTCGCACTTGTTGATGATGACCCCGGCCGGCACCTTGAAGTGGCGGCAAAGCTCCACCACCCGCTCCAGGTCGTGGCGGCCAGAGGGGGTGGGCTCGGTGACCGCCACCGCCAGGTTGGTGCCCGACATGGAGCTGATCACCGGGCAGCCGATGCCCGGAGGGCCGTCGCTCAGGATCAGCTCGTAGCCGTTTTCCTGGCTCAGCTCCCGGGCGTGCTGGCGCAAGAGAGCCACCAGGCGGCCCGAGTTTTCCTGGCCCGGGAAGAGCTGGGCATGGACCATGGGCCCCATGCGGGTGTCGGACACCTGCCAGGTGCCGCAGTGGCGCTGGGGGAAATCGATGGCCTCGGCCGGGCACAGGGCTACGCACAGCTTGCAGCCCTCGCACTTCAAGGGGTCCACCCGGAAGGCCTCGCCGTCGGGGACGATGGCCTCGAAGCGGCATTTCTCCCAGCACAGGCCGCAGGAGGTGCACAGATCGGGGTTGATGATCGCCTCATTGCCCGAATGGAACTGGTGCACTTGGCGGGCCTGGGGCTGGAGCAGCAGATGCAGATCCGGCGCGTCCACGTCCAGGTCGCAGATGATCTTATTTTGGGCCAGATGGGCAAAGGCCCCGGTTATGGAGGTCTTGCCCGTGCCGCCCTTGCCGCTGATTATCAGTATCTCAGGCATGGGCCGCCTCGCAGGGAGAATTGGGGCCCACGCAGCGAACCTGGGCGGCCAGATCCTCGAAGGCCACCCTCATGGCCGGGGAGGCCTGGGCCACCACCTGGCCCTGGGAATAGGCCTTGGCCACCTCGCGGTCAAAGGGGATCTCGGCCAGGATGGGCAGGTTCTCCTTTTGGCAGTAGCGGCGCACTTGGTCGTCGCCCAGCCCGGCCCGGTTGATCACCACGGCCATGGGCTTGTTCATGGGGGCGAAGGCCTGGTGGGCCAGGCGGAAGTCGTAGAGCCCGAAGGGGGTGGGCTCGGTGACCAAGAGGATGGTGTCCGCGTCCATCACCGCGTTCACCGCCGGGCAACTGACCCCCGGCGGGCAGTCCACGATCATGTCCGCCCCGTTTTGGGCGGCAAGCTCTGCCGCCTTGGCCCGCACGAAGCGCATCAGGGGAGGGCTCATGGCCTCGCCCACCCTGAGCCGTCCTTGCAGGAAACCGATCTTGCCCGCCTGGCCCCAGCTCACCTCGCCCAACTCCCGGCGGTCCGGGGTCAGGGCTCCGGCAGGGCAGACCTCCAGGCAGGCCCCGCAGCCGTGGCACATCTCCGGGAAGTTGATGAGCACGTCGCCCAACAGGCTGATGGCCTTGAACTGGCAGATGTCCGAGCAGGCCCCGCAGGCGGTGCACTTGGACTCGTCGGCCAGGGGCACCTCCATGTAGGCCTTTTCGCTCCCGGTTATCTCCGGGTGTAGGAAAAGGTGCAGGTTGGGCTCCTCCACGTCCAGGTCCACGGCCAGGACCGGGGCGGGCCACACGGAGGCCAGGGAGGCCGACACCGTGGTCTTGCCGGTGCCTCCCTTGCCGCTGGCCACGGCTAGGATCATTCGCGGCCCCCTTGCTCGCGGTTGGGGCCGTCGGCCATCTCCACCTGACCGCTTTCGTAACGCTCGATGGCCTGTCCCACGGTGAGGCCATTGAGGTCCTGGCCCACCTTGATGCCCACCGCCTCCAGGGCGCGGAAGGCCTTGGGGCCCACGTAGCCGGTGAGCAGCACCTTGGCCCCGGCCTTGGCCACCGTCTCGGCGGCCTGGATGCCGGCGCCCTGGTTCATGCTTTGGGCGGTGCCGTTGTTGATGTACTCGGTCTTTTTGGTCTCAGGATCATAAAGCACGAATCCGCCGGCCCGGCCGAAGCGGGGATCGAGCAGGTCTTCTAGGGTGGGTCCTTCACTGCTAATGGCGATCTTGCTCATTTGGTTCTCCAATTTGGTTGCCGGAGCGCAGCACGCATCCGGCTGGGAAGAGAGCTTGCCCTTGCGCCCGCGGATGGCGTAATCCCCGCCGTCGATGCGCAGCGCCTGGCCCAGCACCACCGCCTCGGCCACGGCCCTGCGGGCCTCGGACAAGACGCGGCCGAAGGTGTGGCGCGAAACCTTCATGCGCCCCGCCGCGTCCTGGTGGCTCAGGCCCTCCAGGTCGGCCAGGCGCAGGGCCTCGCAGCCCTCCACGGTCAGATTCACCTCGGTGAGCTCCCGAAGGGGCACACCCCTGGGCTTGAAGTAGGCTATGGGCGGCTCGTTTTGCACCCAACGGCATTTGCGTGGTCTTGGCACAATCGCTCTCCTGATTTGCTCTTATGCGCAAAACAATGATACCTCCCCGGCAAGGGCTGTCAACACGAAAATGCTCATATGAGCATTACAATACTATTCCCATTAGCTTTCTAGGCGTAGTCTTGCGCGCCGCTGGGAGGGGGTATATGAGGATTCAGATAAAAATAATATAAAATATAGACATTTACCGGCCACGCGCCGGACGGGGAGGCAGTATCTGGTACACTCCCCCCTCGATGCGGATTGACCAGCCGTTGGTGAGCGCGCGCGCAACCGCGAAGCGCGCACCCCCCAAAATGCGGCAAAACGTCGCAGTGGAAACGCCCATCCTTGCCGCCGCGGTTTTTTGGTCCAGACCCTCGGCGTCGGCCAGGCGCAGGGCCTCCAGGCCCTCCAGGGGCAGCACCACGCCCTTGAGATCGTGCACTGGAATGCCCTGGGGCCGGAAAAAGGACACCGGAGGGATGGAGCTGACCAGACGGCGTTTTTTGCTGCGGGGCATGGTTTTCCCTTTTGCAATATATTTCGTTTATACGCGGAAATTTGGTCAAAGGCAAGAAAGCAAATGCAATATGTTTCAAATAAAAATTGGCCATCCCAGACGGCGCGGGTCGGGCGGCCGAAAATGCCGGATAAGCATTTATGTTTTAAACCGGGGAGATAACCCGCAAAGAGAACTTTAACAATCTATATTTAAATACTTACATAATGCTAAATTTTTCACAATTATTTCTTGAAACGAAATTTAGTTAGGAGTATGCAAGGTTCCAGTTAAAAAAGGCCATTTAGGGCTGTTTCGCCTAGCGTGGTAAAATGAGTCCGTGCCCTATGTTAAGCCGTGCTTATCAAAGATTTGTATGTGTTAGTTGCTTGGGCAAGGAAGTGATAACCCGGGGCTAGGCTCCGCGCCAAACTTGGGAAGGAAAGCAAATGGCTTTCGCAGACAAGTTGAAGAGCAAGAGTTTCGTGTACTTGGCCGAGATGGAAACGCCCAAGGGCGTGGACCTGTCCGCCTTCGTGGACAACGGCCGTCATCTCAAGGGCCGGGTGGACGCAGTATTGGTGCCCGACCTTAGCCACGCGGTGATGCGTTTGGCCGCGTTGGCCGGAGCCTCGGTGCTCAAGGGTCTGGGCCTGGAGGTCATCGTGCAGTTCTCCTGCCGCGACCGCAACCGCCTGGCCTTGCAGGGCGACCTGTTGGCCGCCCACGTCCTGGGCCTGGGAAACGTCATGGCCACGGCGGGCGAGCCCATCGAGCATGGAGACCAGCCCGGCGCCAAGGACGTGAACGACCTGACTCCGGCCGAGTTCCTGCAAGCCGCCGCCGGGTTGGCCCAGGGGCGGGACCTGGGAGGCCGCGAGCTGGTGGGCAAGCCCCAGTTCTGCATGGGCGCTTCCGTGGCTTCCTTCCAGGACGCCGCCGGTGCCAAGGCCGCGGTGGAGCAGGGTGCATCCTTCCTTATAGCTCCCCCGGTGTTCGATCTGGAGGCCTTCGCCCCTCTGGCCGCCGAACTAAAGGATTGCGGGGCGACGCTCATCGCCAGCGTGCTTTTGCTCAAGTCGGTGGGCATGGCCCGCTACCTGAACCAAAACGTGCCCGGCATCAACATCAGTGAAGCAACCATCAAGCGTATCCGCTCGGCCAGCGACCGTCCGGCCGAGTGCGTCAAAGTCGCCGCCGAAACCGTGCAGAGCCTCAAGGGCCTCTGCGGTGGGGCGCTTTTGATGACCGCGGGTTGGGAAGACCGCTTGCCGCAGATTCTCGACCTAGCTACGCAGTAGGGCTAATGGGCCCCAGGCGGGGCCCGCGTCAGAAAGGCCTAGCCAAATGAACCAAGAAAACAGCCAGCGTACGAGCAACTCGGTGCTGGTTCTGGGCGGCGGCATAGCCGGTATAAAAGCCTCCTACGATCTGGCCGAGGCAGGTAGGCAGGTGTATTTGCTGGAGAAAAAACCGGCCTTGGGCGGTTTTCTCCCCTTGCTGGACCGGCAGTTCCCCACCAACGACTGCAACATCTGTTATCTGTCCCCTGACGCCGACAAGGCGGGCGGCGCCCGCACCGTGCAGGCCATGCCCCTGACCAAGCTGGTTAGCTTGGAAGGACAGGCCGGCGCCTTCAACGCCAAGGTGCTCACCAGCCCCCGCTTTATAAACGTGGACCGCTGCAACGCCTGCGGAGCCTGTCTGGCCGCCTGTCCCCAGGGGGCCATCAGCTTCACTCCGGGGCTGGACACCAGCTCGCCCACCTGCCTGCGCTACCCCCAAGCCACTCCCCAAGCCTTCGCCATCGACATGAGCAAGTGCGACCGCTGCGGCGAGTGCATCAAGGTATGCGCGCCCGAGGCCATCGACCTGGACCAGAAAGAGTTCGAGCAGAGCCTGGAAGTGGGTTCGGTGGTGTTGGCCAGCGGCGGCGAGCTCTGGGACCCTGCTCCCATGGAGGAGTGGTACGGCCACGGCCGCTTCCCGGACGTGCTCACCAGCCTGGAGTTCGAGCAGCTCATGAGCGCCGCTGGCCCCACGGGCGGCAAGTTCCAGCGCCCCAGCGACGGACGCCATCCCAAGCGCATCGGCTGGATCCAGTGCGCGGGTAGCCGCACCACCAAAGAAGGCGGCAACTCCTACTGCTCCTCCATCTGCTGCATGATCTCCATGAAAGAGGCCATCTGGGCCATGGAGCACTTTGAGGCGGACCTTGAAGCCACGGTCTTCTTCATGGACATGCGGCCCATGGGCAAGGACTACGAGCTTTACTACCAGCGCGCCAAGAACGAGCTGGGGGTGAACTTCGTGCGCTGCCGCCCCCACACCGTGGATTACAAGGAAGAGACCGGCGACCTCAGGATGAGCTACGTGGACGACCACGGCTCCCTGGGCGAGGTGGACCTGGACCTGGTGGTGTTGGGCGTGGGCTTCTGCGCCGCCTCCGACGCCCAAGAGCAGGCCGCGGTCCTGGGCATCGAGCTGGGCTCGCACCGCTTCGTAAAGGCCGACGAGTTGGCCCCGGTCAGCACCACCCGCCCCGGGGTGTACGCCTGCGGCATGGCCCTGGGCCCCCAGGACATCCCCGGCTCGCTCACCCAGGCCTCGGCCGCCGGCTGCATGGCCAGCGCCGACCTGGCCGCCCCCCGCGCCCTGCGCCGGGAGGACGACCTGCCCAAGGAGAAGGACTTCAGCGGCCAGGAGCCGCGCATAGGGGTCTTCTTCGTGGACTGGGGCCGGGTGGTCCAGGAGGTGGTGGACTCCAAGGCTGTGGAAGAGGCCATGGCCAAGCTGGACGGCGTGGTCCACGTGGAGAGGCTGGAGCTTTCCTACGGCCAGGACGGCTTGGCCGCCCTGGAAAAGGCCATTGGCGAGCACAGGATCAACCGGGTGGTGGTGGCCGGCTACAGCCCCCGCACCCACGGCCGCATCTTCGCCGAGGCCATCCGCAAGGCCGGGCTAAACCGGGCCTACCTGGAGATGGCCAACATCCGCGAGCAGGACGCCCTGGTGCATCACGACGACCCCAAGGCGGCCACGGACAAGGCCATAACCTTGGTGCGCACGGCGGTGGCCGGAGTGCGCCGGGCCAAGCCCACGCCCAGCCTGACCCTGCCCTTCAACCCCGACGCCCTGGTCGCGGGCGGCGGCGTGGCCGGCCTTAGCGCGGCCCTGGGCCTGGCCGGGCAAGGCGGCAAGGTCTACCTGGTGGAGCGCAGCCGCGAGCTGGGCGGCCTGGCCAACCAGCTGGCCCGCACCCTGGACGGCCGCCCGGTGGCCCCGGAGCTGGCCGAGCTGGTGGAAAAGGTCAAGGCCAACCCCAACATCGAAATCCTCACCGACACCCTGGTGGTGGACCACAAGGGCCAGGTGGGCAGCTTCATCACCGGCGTGCAGACCGGTCCGGGCATGTTCTACCGCCAGATCAACCACGGCGTGACCATTCTGGCCACCGGCGCCCGGCGCTACGAGCCCACCGAATATCTCTACGGCCAGGACCCCAAGGTCATGACCCAGCTGGAGATGGAAAAGCTGTTGGCCTCTGGCGAGGGCGGCGACGCCCTGGACACCGTGGTGATGATCCAGTGCGTGGGCAGCCGCAACGATGAAAACCCCACCTGCGGGCGCATCTGCTGCCGCAGCGCGGTGAAAAATGCCCTGTGGATCAAGGAGCAAAAGCCCGAGGCCCAGGTGTTCGTGCTCTACCGCGACATGCGCATGCCCTTCACCTCCGAGGACGCCTATCGCCAGGCCCGGGAGGAGGGCGTGCTGTTCGTGCGCTACAGCCCGGACGCGCCTCCCAGGGTGAATAAGGACGGCGACACCATGGAGGTGATCTTCAAGGATCACATCCTGGACCGCGAACTGTCCGTGGAGCCCAGCGCTCTGGTGCTTTCGGTGCCCCAGATCGCCGCCGACGAGGACACCGAGGAGCTTTGCGAGATCTTCCGCTTGCAGCAGGGGCCGGGCGGCTTCCTGCTGGAGGATCATCCCAAGGTCAAGCCTGTCGACACCCCGGCCCCCGGAGTGTTCGCGGCGGGTTCGGTGCTGGCTCCGGCCTCCCTGGCCGAGGCCCGCACCCAGGGCCTGGCCGCCGCCGGGCGGGCCCTGACCATGGTTTCCCAGATGAGCTTGGTCCTGGATACCCCGGTGGCCAAGGTCAACGGCGACCGTTGCGCCGCGTGTTTGATATGCGTGCGCACCTGCCCCTATGGTATTCCTTACATCAACGCCGATGGCTACTCGGAGATAGACCCGGCCCAGTGCCTGGGTTGCGGGGTCTGCGCCGCCGAGTGCCCGGCCCAGGCCATCCAGCTGCCGGGCTACGAGGATGATCGCATGCTCAGCCGCACCGAGGCCCTGCTGGAAGGGGTGTTGTAATGAGTGATTTCGAACCGGTAGTGGTGGTGTTCGCCTGTGACTACTGCGCCTACACCGCCGCCGACGTGGCCGGCCGCATGAATCTGACCTACCCCAGCGGGGTGAGGATTCTGCGCGTGCCCTGCACCGGCAAGGTGGAGCCGCTTTACATCATGCAGGCCCTGCAAAAAGGGGCCGACGGCGTGATGGTGGCCGGGTGCCTGGTGGGCGACTGCCACTTCAAGAACGGCAACCTCAGGGCCGCGGCCCGGGTCAAGCGGGTGCAAACCCTGTTGGATGATATCGGCATCGGCGCGGACCGGGTGGCCATGGTCAACGTAAGCGCGGGCCAGGGAGCAAAATTCGCTGAAATCGCCACCGAGTTCAGCAAAAAGATAGGTGAAATGGGGCCCAACCCCATCAAGCAAGGCGCCAAGGCGGCGGCCTGAAGGGAAAGATCATGATCACCGCAGAACGCAAGCCCATGGAAGAGATTTTCCGCAGTTTGGAGCCTTTCGGCAAGATCCTGCTAGTGGGCTGCAACGAGTGCGTTACGGTATGCCACGCCGGCGGCCGTAAAGAGGTGGCCATGCTGGCCTCGGCCCTCAGGATGGGCCGGCTGAAGCAAGGCGCTCCGCTCACCGTGGACGAGATGACCCTGGAGCGCCAGTGCGACCCGGAATACGCCGAGGAACTGGCCCTGGTGGTGGACCAATACGACGCCGTCTGCTCCATGGCCTGCGGCTGCGGCGTGCAGACCGTGGCCGAGCGTTACCAGGGGCTGCCGGTGCTGCCCATGGTAAACACCGCCTTCATGGGCTCCAGCGAGAAAAACGGCGTGTGGGCCGAGCGCTGCGCCGGGTGCGGCAACTGCGTGCTGGGCATGACCGGCGGCATCTGCCCCATCGCCCGCTGCTCCAAGCGCATCTTCAACGGCCCCTGCGGCGGCTCCAGCAAGGGCAAGTGTGAGATCAGCCCGGACGTGGACTGCGCCTGGCAGCTGATCTGGGACCGCCTGAAACAACTGGGCCAGACCGAGCTTTACAGCCAGATCATGGCTCCCAAGGATTGGCGCAGTGCCCGTGACGGCGGCCCGCGCCGCATCGTCAGAGAGGACATGGCGATATGAAAAGCGACAGCAATCTGGAGAAAGTCCTGGCAGCGGGCCACTTCGCGGTAACCGGCGAACTGGGCCCGCCCCGTGGGGCCAACCTTCAGGCCATCAAAGACAAGGCCGCCCACCTAAAGGGCATGGTCGACGCGGTGAACGTCACCGACAACCAGACCGCCGTGGTGCGCATGGCCTCCTGGGCCGTGAGCCTGGTGCTGCGCGAGATGGGCATGGAGCCCAACTATCAGATGGTCTGCCGCGACCGCAACCGCCTGGCCATGCAGTCGGACATCCTGGGCGCCGCCGCCCTGGGCATCAACACCATGCTGTGCCTGTCCGGCGACCACCCCAGCTTCGGCGACCATCCCCAGGCCGCCAACGTGCATGACATCGATTCCATCCAGCAGATACAGATGGTCACCACCATGCGCGACGAAGGCCGCTTCCTGGGCGGGGCCGAGATCGACACCCCTCCGCGCATGTTCGTGGGCGCCGCGGCCAACCCCTTTGGCGACCCCTTCGAGCTGCGGGTTTTGCGCCTGGGCAAGAAGGTGGCGGCCGGGGCTGATTTTATTCAGACACAATGTATTTACAATATGGAGCGTTTCGCGGAATATATGCGTCAGGCGGTCGACATGGGCCTGACCGAGAAGACCAAGTTGCTGGCCGGCGTGACCCCGCTCAAGAGCGCGGGCATGGCTCGCTACATGGCCAAGAAGGTTCCGGGCATGGACGTGCCCGACGAGGTGGTCAAGCGCATCGCCGACCAGCCCAAGGAAAAACAGGCAGAGGAAGGCATCAAGCTGCTCTGTGAACAGATAGAGCAACTACGCGAAATGCCCGGAGTGGCTGGTATCCACCTGATGGCCATTGAATGGGAGCATCGGGTACCGGAGATCGTGGAGCGGGCCGGCCTGCTTCCCCGGCCACAGGTGTAAAGGCTCCGCGCCCCCCCGGGCCGGACAGCAAGGAGGAGGCCGTTATGGCCGACGGTAAATACGTTTTGGTAGTGGATGACGACCCGGATCTGGTTGAATCCGTAGCCATGAACCTGGAGGCCAAGGGCTTCGAGGTTGGCAAGGCCTACGACGGGGTGGAAGGTCTGGAGAGCATCAAGAGCCGGCGGCCCGACGTGGTGGTGCTGGACGTGATGATGCCCCGCAAAGACGGCTACGAGGTTTGCGCCCAGCTCAAGGGCAACAGCAGCCTCAGCGACATTCCGGTGATCCTGCTCACCGCGGTGGGCTCGGCGGTGAACTCCACCTCCTATACTCACCGCGACGGCATGACCACCGAGGCCGACGAGTACATCGCCAAGCCGGTGGACTTGGACCAGCTCGCCGAGTTGGTGGCGGAGCTGGCCTAGGCGGCCGTCCGGTGAGCCGGTGCCGGCCATGACGCGGCTGCGCATAACCGGCTGGAAACATCGCCGGGAGCTTAGCCTGCTGGCCCTGAAGGATTGGCCCTGGGCCGGGGTTAACACCCTGGCCGGGGCGCTGGCCCAGGCCCACATCAACCTCCCTTTTCTCCTGATGCAAGGGGGAAAAGACGGGGTGTGGGTTCGTTTGTGCTTGGAGCAGGGCAAGCGGTCCCAGGCCCAGGCCCTGGCGGTGGAACTGGCCCAGACCCATGGCTGGCCTGAGCCTTTGGTCCGCGAACCGGTGATCGCCCTGACCTTTTACCCCCTGGCCGGGGGCATGACCCTTCCCGCCGAAGCCCTGGCCTGCCTGGCCGGGGCGGGCCTCTCGCCCCTGGCCCTGGGCACCTCTCTGGCGGCCATGACCGTGATCTTGCCCGAGGAAATGCTCCCCGCCGCCGTAAAGGCCCTGGGCAGCCGCTTCGACCTGCCCGAGGGGGCCTCGCCGCCCGAGGAGCGGGTGAGCGTGGTGCAGAGCCCGGAGAAGAGAAAAGGCTGACCCATGGAAACCGTGGCGGTTTATTTTGAAAAGCCGGTGCGCACCTACGGGATCAAGGCCCGCCTGGATAACCTTGCGCTCAGCCTGGAATGCACCGCCGACCAACTGACCGGGCTGACCGACGCCCTGGCCGCCCTGGAACCGCCCCTCCAACTGATCTCCTGCAGCCTGATGTGGGAGGGCGACCTGGCCCTCTTGCAGGTCTGCCTGCCCCAGGACCAGGCCCCGCGCCTGGAAGAGGCGGCGACCCGGGCCGGTGCCGGCATCGTCCAGCGCGGCCCGGCCGGGGTGGTCAATTTGCAGGGCCCCCACTTCGGCGACCGTTGGGGCCTGGCCTCGGAGGCCCTGTGCGGGCTGGAGTCGGCCGGGGTGGAGCCGCTGAGCATCCTGGCGGTGACCCACACCATCCAGGTCACCCTGGCCCCGGAAAGCAGCGGGGCGGCCCTGGAGGGCCTGGGGCGGGGCTTCTGCGCTCCGGGAGGCGACAATGGCCGATAGCCTGCCCATGGCCGCGCCGCCCAAGATCGAGTTGAGCGACCGGAACTACCGGCGCATTTTTCAGTACCTGCCCATCCCCACCATCCTCTTGGGCCCGGACAAAAGGGTCTTGGCGGTGAGCAAGAGCTTTTTGCAGCGCTACGGCCTGACCCGGGACAAGGTGCTGGGCCATTTGTGCTATGAGGTTTACCGCCGGGGCAACCAGCCCTGCCCGGCGGCCATCTGCCGTTTCCCGGCGGCTATGCAGGGGCAGCAGGACCTGTTCAACCTGCACGAATACAAGGACTCCCGGGGGCACTGGGTGGTGGAGGAGGTGCACCTTAGCCCCTTCACCGACGAGGACGGCAAGGTGCTGGGGGTCATCGAGTCGGTGCGCGACACCTCCGAGGCCAAGCGCCTGGAGGCCAGCCTCACCGAGACCAACGAGCTGCTGGGTGGCCTGCTCAACTCCATGCTGGGGGTGGTGGTGGCCGCCGACCTGGAAGGCCGCATCCTGTTCGTGAACCGCAACTCGCTGCCGGTGATGGGCTACACCCCCGAGGAGTTGGTGGGCAAGACCCTGTGGGATCTCAGCCCCCACGAGGAGCTGAAGCGCCTTCGTGGCATCCTGGACGCCAGCGACGGGCCGGTGCGCGGGGTGCGCACCCATCTCACCAAGAAGGACGGCGAGGTGGTTCCGGTGGTGGTGAACCTCAACTACATCTACCGCGAAGGCAAGCCCATCGGCACCCTGGGCATCATCCGCGACCAGCGGGAGCGGGCCAAGATGGAGCGCCACCTCAGCTCGGCGCGCATGCAGGTGGTGCAGTCGGACAAGCTGGCCATGCTGGGGCGCATGGCCGCGGGCGTGGCCCACGAGCTTAACAACCCGCTCACCGGCATCACCATCTACGGCGAGCTGGTGCGCGACCAGCTCCCCCCCGACCATCCGGTGCAGCCGGACTTGCAGCGCATCATCGAGGACGCCGAGCGCTGCCGGGACATCGTGCGCGACCTGCTGGACTACAGCCGCCAGGGCAGCATCCAGCTGGAGTCCCTGGACCTGAGCCAGTTGGTGGAGGAGGCGCTCTCGCTCACCCACGCCGACAGCCAGGGATGGCACGTGGAGGTGGTCACCGACTGGGCCCCCGAGTCCCTGATTATCCAGGGCGACCGTCAGCTTCTGCGCCAGGTGTTCATCAACCTCATCTCCAACGCCTATGACGCCATGGACGGACGGGGCAAGCTCACGGTGCGCACCTATCTGGACGAGGGGGGCATGCGTTGCGCGGAGGTAGGCGACACCGGCAGCGGCATTTCCCCGGAATACCTGAGCAAGGTGTTCGACCCATTTTTCACCACCAAGCCGCCGGGGCAGGGCACCGGCTTGGGGCTTAGCGTGGTGTTCGGAGTAATCTCGCGGCACGAGGGTAAAATTCTGGTTAAGCAAACCGGTCCCCAGGGCACCACCTTTTTGGTTCAGCTACCGGCCCAGGCCCCGAAGACCTTGCTGGATTTTGCGAGCACGATGCGCAGCGACCCTGAGGAAGAGGAGATCGGGTGAGTATTCAACCGACACGCCGAATTTTGGTGGTGGACGACGAAGAGCGGGTGCGCCTGGCGGTGCAGCGGGTGCTGACCGAAGCGGGCTACGAGGTATTCCTGGCCGCCGACGGGGCCGAGGGCCTGGCCATGGTGCAGGAGCACGCCCCGGACCTGGTGCTGGTGGATTTGATGATGCCGGTCATGGACGGCATGGAGTTCCTGGATCAGGCCCGCCGCCGCTACCCGGACCTGACCTCCGTGGTCATCACCGGCTTCGCCACCCTGGAGAAGGCGGTGGAGGCCATGAAGCAGGGGGCCGACGACTTTTTGGCCAAGCCCTTCAAGCCCCAGGACCTGCGCATGGTGGTGGAGCGTGCCTTCCGCCGGGCCGCCACCCTGCAAAACATCTCCATCGAAAAAAGCCGCACCCGGGCCCTGGTGGCTTCCATGCGCAACGGGGTCCTGGTGGTGGACGCCGCCGGCGAGACGGCCCTGGCCAACCCGGTGTTGGCCCGGCTCTTGGGCCTCACTCCCGAGCAGATGCAGGGCCGCCCCTGCGCCGAGGTGCTTCCCTGGCCCGCGGTGTGCGAGTGCCTGGACCAGGCCACGCACCGCCGCCGGGAGGAGCTGACCCAAGACGATTGCCGGGGCCAGGTGAGCCTGGGTCAGGGCGACGACGCCACCTACTTCCAGGTGACCTGCGCCCCCTTTTACGACGCCCGCCGCCAGCCGGTGGGCGCGGTGGCGGTGTTCGACGACATCACCGCTTGGCGCCGCCTGGACCAGTACAAGAACGAGTTCGTATCCACCGTGGCCCACGAGATAGTCAGCCCCCTGTCCGCGGTGCTGGGCCAGTTGCAAAACCTGGGCAAGGGCCTGCTGGGGCCTTTGGAAGAGCCGCAGAAAGAGCTGCTGGGCCGGGCCCGGGAGCGTTTGGAGTCCATCGCCAACCTGAGCAAGGACCTCTTGGACCTGTCCAAGATCGAGGCCGGGGTCATGGGCCAGGCGGGACGGGTGGACCTGGCCCCTCTGCTCAGGGAGGCGGTGGATCAGCTAAAGGGCCGGGCTCAGGCCAAGGGACAGAGCCTGGAGCTGGAGATGCAAGCCAAGCTGCCCGAGGTCATGGGCGTGGGCGAGGAGCTTCAGCGGGTGGCGGTGAACCTGATCAGCAACGCGGTCAAGTACACACCGGACGGCGGCCAAATAGCCGTGCGCGCCCAGGGCGGGGACGGCGAGGTGGTCCTGGAGGTCAGCGACAACGGCCTGGGCATCCCCGCCGAGGAGCAGGAGGCCATCTTCCAGCGTTTCCACCGGGTGAAAAACGCCGACACCCGCCACATCCCCGGCACCGGCCTGGGCCTGGCCATCGTCAAGCGGGTGGTGGAGAGCCACGGCGGCAAGCTGGAGCTCAAGAGCCAGGTTGGGGAGGGGAGCACCTTTACCCTGCGCCTGCCGGTGGCTCCGGAGTAGACCGGCGCGTCCGGCTGCGCCAGCCACCGGTATACTGCGTTGCTGGCTTCGCTCAAGCCTCGACGTAGGTTTCCCTACGCCTGCGGCTCTCGCTCGCCAGACGCCTTGTCTCCCGGCGGCTGGCTGTGCCGGACTTAGGCAGAAACCAGCCAACGTAGCGATTCTGAAGCCATTTATTCTATGAGGACAGCATAAGCCCTAATTGATCGGTCGCCCGGCGGGCACTCCCTGAAAAGCCGCCTAGGTATCGTGGGTCTGCGCGATCTTCTCCAGCATGGTCACCAGGCCCACCCCCAGGGTGTAAATGGACTCGATGGGCAGGTTGTCGGTGGCCGTGGCGTCGAAGCACAGGTTCAGGGTGGATTCCATGCCGTCCTCCGGGGGCCAGTAGCGGATCAGCAGGGGCAGCTTGGGCAGGGGCCGTAGGATCACCCCCAACTCGGGCGAGCCTTCCTCTTCCACCGCCTCGGCCCCGAAGATGTCTATCACCCATTCCATCAGATCGCGGTGCTCGTCGATCACCCTTTGCAGGGGCTTCTCGCAGCGCTGGGCGAACAGCCGGTGCCAGTCCTCGCCCCCCCGCAACTCTTTGAGCAGCACCCAGCGCCCCACCGGGTCCTTGCCCTGGCCCAGGCTCACGTAGTTGAGCATGGGCTCGGCCAGCCAGCCGTTCACGTGGCACTGGGAGGCCAAGCTGCCGTCCGGGGCCACGGTGAAGTTCTTACCCAGGCACTTGAGAATCAGGTGCTTGCCGTTGTGGGCGCAGCCCAATTGCCCGGCCTTGGCGGCCAGGTCCACTTCCGCCACTCTGGCCTTGAGGGGGGCCAGGGCCCGCATCATCTCCTCGTCGGGAGTGGTGGCTTGGCCCAGCTCCTGGGCCAACTCCTCACGCACCCCGGGGTCCAGGTCCTTGCAGGCGCTGAGCGGCCTTTGCCCCCGCATGGCCGCGGCGGCAAAGGCCAGGCAGGCGTTCATGCCGCACTTCTTGCAGTTGGTCTGGGGAAGCAGCTTGTATAGGTCCAGGTAACTCTTGAGGGGGGCCATGTCGCCGTGCTCCGTTGATGGTGCGCAATATCGCCTTAAGCCTACCCTCCGGCGGTTGTCCGCGAATCGCCCGAACGGGTGATATTCCCCGGCCAGTTAAAATGTGGCGCGAAAATCGATTCGCACATCCTTCGGCGCAGCCAGCCTGTTTAAACCAGCCCTTGCCTGGCGGCCCAAACCGCCGCCTGCGCCCGGTCGTTTACCCCCAGCTTGTTGAAGATGTTCACCACGTGGCGCTTCACCGTGTTCTGGCTGATGCCCAACACGTGGGCTATGCGCGGTTTGGAAAGCCCCTGGGCGGTGAGGCGCAGCACCTCCAGCTCCCGCCTGGTCAGAGGCACCGCCCCCTCGGGCTGGAAGGGCATCTCGCCCAACTGGAGGCGGTTAATTTCCTCCAGGGAGCGCTCCAGGGTCATCAGTTCGCCCTCCAGGCGGGACTGGCGCTTTTTGCGGTGGGTGATGTCGAAGCTGATGCGGGCGGCGAATGCCACCACGCCCCGGCGGTCCACGATGGGGTAGGCCTTGGCCTCGCGCCAGATCTCCTCGCCCGCAGAGGTGACCATGTGGCGCTCCACGGAGTGGGGCCGCCCGTCGGCGAACACGGGACGCACCGGGCAGGAGTCCTGGCAGGGGGTGTCGCGGTCGGCGAAGACCCGGTAGCAGCGTTGGCCCACCACGCTCTGGTCGTCCTCCATGAGCGGCTCCTTGGACCAGATCACCCGGTAGTTGCGGTCCACGATCATCAGGGAGTCGCCCAGGCTGGCCAGGACCTGCCAGGCGGTTAGGTCGGGAGCTTGGCTTTGGTTGTGGCTCACCGGAGATTCCTTTCAGACCAGGCCGTAATTAGCGCGGATGTCTTTTTTATGGCACGGTCAGCGCCGGGCCGCAAGGATAAGCGGAGCTAGACGCCTGGGTGATGCCGGTGCTTCAGCCGCCGCTTGAGCAGCCAGGTGAACAGGCCCAGGGCCACCAGCACTCCGGCGGCCAAGGCCAGGTGCTCCCAGGAGGGGTCGCGCCAGATGCGGCGTAGACGGTCGGCGAACACGGTGATGGCCAGGGTGACCGGGATCATGCCCAGAATGGTGCCCACCGCGAAACACCAGAGCCGTAAGCGGCTGGCCCCGGCGGCCAGGTTGATCAGGGTGAAGGGGGCCACGGGCAGCACCCGCAGGACGATGATGGCGGTCACCCCGTGGTCGGCCATCTTTTGGCTCACCTTGCCGATCCTGCCGCCGGAAAATTTGGCCAGGGTTTGATGCCCGGCCGCGAAGCCCAGGCCGTAGACGGCCAGGGCGCTGGTTAGTGCTCCGGCCAGGGCGTAGGCCGCGCCCAGCCAAGGGCCGAAGACCATGCCCGTGGCCCCGATTAGCAACACCACCGGCAGCATGACCAACCCGCCCACCAGGAAACCGGCCATGGCGGCCAGGGGGGCCAGGGGCACGCCCCGCGCCGCGGCGGCCAGACGGTCCAGGCTTTGCTCGTCCAGCAGGCCGATGAATGGCCCCCACCGCCAAAAGGCGCACAGGGCCAGCAGCACGGCGGGGACGATGGCCATTTTCAGCCAGCGCCGCCAAGCGCGCCCTGGACGGGGCGCGGCTTGCGGCCCGGAATCCGCCCGTGGGGTTTTATCGGCCATGCCTGCCATTCCCGTCTTCCTCCGACGAACCGGCCGGGCCGGGCTATCCGGTCAACAAGGGGCTCAGATAGGGCCCCTCGGGCATCACCGCCACCCGCCGGTGGGTGGCGCAAAGCTGGGCCACGGTGAAGGGCAGATTCTCCACGTACTCCAGGCCGAAGGATCGGGCCTCCTGGGCGGGCAGGCCGGGGGCGTAGACCAGCACCCGCCCCAGGTGCTCCAGGCACTGGAAGTAGGCCTGGGCCCCCCACTGGTCGATGACAAAGTTGGCCGGGTCGGCGTGGCGCTCACGGAAGCCCTGGGGCGTGGCGCACAGGCGAACCATGCGGCAGTACTCCTCGCTGCCCAGGCCCTGGGCGCACTGGGTGATCCACAGCACCGTGCCGCCGGGCTTGGTTATGCCCTTGGCCGCAAGCAGGCCCTTGGACGACTGGTACAGGGTGTCGTCCAGGGGATAGCCGCCCCCGCTGGTGATCACCAGGTCAAAGGGCTCTTCCACCGGCACCACTGTCTGGCGGGCGGCCAGGTCGCAGCCCTCAACATGGGCCCGGGGAAACTCTCCGGCGAACACGCCCAAGAGGCGGCGGCGGCGGTCGATGACCACGTTGAGCATGAAGTCCAGACCGGCGGCGCGGGCCACCCTGGCCACCTGCTCCTGAAAGGGGTTGCCGGTGAGGCCGCCGGCCCTGAGGCCGGGATGCTCGATCATCTTGAAGGAGTGCATGAAGTGCATGGTCTCCAGGGCGGAGACGCCGGGCAGGATGGACTTGCCGCCCCCGGAAAAACCGGCAAAGGGGTGGGGCTCGATGAGCCCGGTGACGATCTTCAACTCCGCCTGAAGATAGCGCCGGTTCACCGCGATGGGCGCGCCTTCGATGGTGTCCACCACCTGCAGGGAGGCCTGGTCGCGGCAGTCGTGGTTGACCACCGGCCATTGGGCGGCGATCTCGGGCCCCAGCAGCTCGTCCAGTTCGGGGCCCAGGTTGGGCCGGTGCATGCCCGTGGCGATGAGGATGGTGATGCCCTCCCGAGGCACACCGGCGGCCAGCAGCGTGTCCAGCAGCGGCGGCAGCAGCAGGCGGTTGGGCACCGGGCGGGTCACGTCGCTGACCACGATGCAGGCGCAGGCCTTGCCCCGGGCCAGCTCGGCCAGGGGCGGCCCGCCCAAAGGCCGCGCCAGGGCCTGGGTCACCGCTTCGGCGGGATCGGCCAGGGGCGGCAGTTCCTCGCTCTGCAACAGGGCCGCGTTAGGGGGCAGATCCAGGCCAATTTCCTCACGACCGCAGGGTATTTTCACGCTGATCATGGCACCTCCGGATAACTATGGGACTACTATAACCATTTGCCCGGCTACAGGCCATAGAAGCACAACACTGGAACATCACGCTCAAAAGAGTTATGCTTGGGCCGGTTGCCCGGTAGGCTTTTCGCCTTGGGCCGCGAATGGGGCGCGACCGCGACAGTGGTGAGGCCGCCGCCGGTCACAGCCACAAAATCACAAAGGGAAGGGGAGGAGACTCATGAAAAGGAAACTTTGGCTGCTGCTGGCCTTGACCGCCGCGCTGGGACTGGCCCTTGGGGCCGGACCGGCCATGGCCAAAACCATCAAGATCGGTCTTATCGACTGCTACAGCGGTCCGCCCAGCACCTATACCAATGACGTGCGCGACGCCTTCAAGCTTCAGATGGACAAGGTGAACGCCAAGGGCGGCGTCTGGGGTAACAAGTTCGAGATCGTCACCCGTGACACCAAGTTCAAGGTGGACCTGGGGCTCAGCCAGGCCAAAGAGCTGATCATGCGCGAGAATGTGTCCATGCTGGTGGGCACCATCAACAGCGCCTTGGCCCTGGCCCTGGCCGACCTTTGCCAGCGCGAAAAGATTCCCTTCTTCGCCACCTTCAGCAAGAGCGCCAAGATCAGCGGCGAAAAGGGCAATCGCTACGTGTTCCAGATCACCGAGAACACCTCCATGATCGGCAAGGCCGCCGCGGCGGGCCTGGCCAAGAAGCCCTACGTGAAGTACTGGATCGCGGGCGACGACTATGAGTACGGCCACGCCGTGGGCGAGGGCGTGTGGAAGCACCTGAAGAAGCTAAAGCCCGAAGTGCAGCTTCTGGGTCAGAGCTGGTGGAAGGTGGGCGAGCCCGACTTCACCCCTTACATCACCGCCATCCTGGCCGCCAAGCCCGACGCGGTGATCGTGGCCACCGGCGGCCGCGACTGCGTGCCCTTCCTCAAGGCGGCCCAGGCCACCGGCTTCAACAAGAAGGTCCCCTTCTTCATGCACACCGCCGCCGAGCTGGCCACCCTGCGCCCGGTGGGCAAGAACGCCCCCGAGGGCGTGCTGGGCACCAGCAACTACTTCTTCTATTATCCTGACAGCGCGGCCAACAAGGCCTTTGTCAAGGAGTTCCAGGACGCCTACAAGCGCCTGCCCACCGTGGGCGCTCTCTATGGCTATATCACCGCCCAACTGGTCATCCAGGCCTATCAAAAGACCAAGAGCCTGGACACCGAGAAGTTCATCGACGCGGTGGAGGGCCTGACCGTGCAGACCCCGGTCGGCCCGGTTAAGCTGCGGCCGGAAGACCACCAGGCGCTGCTGCCCATGTACATGGGCGTCACCAAGAAGTCGCCCAAGTACGACTTCCTGGTGGCCGACGGCATCGTGACCATCTCCCCCGAAGAGGCCGCGCCCGACCTGGACGAGATCAAGAAGGCCCGGGGCAAGTAGCTCCGGCCAAACCTCGCAACCAACGCCCGGCGGGCGGAGCGACCAGGCTCCGCCCGCCAGGCTGAACCGTTTTTTCAGCTCCCGCGCGCCAAGAGGAGTCCATGGATTCGGCAAGCCATATAACCCTGGCTGCCTTGGGGCAACAGTTGCTGGTGGGGCTCAGCCGCACCACCATCCTGTTCATCGTCAGCTCCGGCCTCAGCCTCATCCTGGGGGTGCTCAGGATACCCAACGTGTCCCACGGCTCCCTGTACATGATCGGGGCCTTCGTCACCTACTCGGTGGCCACCTTCATCGGCGGTCAGACCGGCTTCTGGGTGGCCCTGGCCGTGGCCCCGGTGGCGGTGGGCCTTTTGGCCCTGGCCGTGGAGAGGGGCATCTTCTGTCACCTCTATGAGCGCGAGCACCTCATGCTCCTGCTGTTCACCTTTTCGCTAATGCTGGTCCTGGGCGACGTGGTCAAGCTGATCTGGGGCTCGGACTACCGCTCCCTGGCCGCCCCGCCCATGATGCAGGGCTCCTTCTCCCTGGGCGGCATGCCCTTTCCCCGCTACAACCTGTTTTTGCTGATCTTGGGCCCCCTGGTGGCCGTGGGCCTGTGGGCGCTGACCAACAAGACCAAGATCGGCAAGATAGCCAGGGCCGCGGCGGTGGACCGGGAGATGGTGGCGGCCATGGGCATCAACGTGAGCTGGGTCTTCGCCTTCGTCTTCTGCCTGGGCTGCCTCATGGCCGGCCTGGGCGGAGCCTTGGTGGCCCCCACCCAGAACATCACCCAGGGCATGGACCACGCCATCATCATGGAGGCTTTCCTCATCGTGATAATCGGCGGCCTGGGCAACATGTGGGGCGCTCTCTTGGGCGCGGCCATCTTCGGGATCACCGATTCCATCGGCATCCTGGTGTGGCCCCAGTTCGCCATCGTCTTTCCCTACGTGGCGGTGACCATCGTGCTGGTTTTCCGGCCCAAGGGCCTGCTCAAGAGCACTTGGTGAGGGGAGGGCGGTTTTGCACCAACAAAAACTGCTCAGTTCCCGCAGCCTGATTTTGGTGGCGGTCATGCTGGCCGCCCTGGCCATCTTCCCCACCATGGTCAGCCGCTACTACATCTACCTGGTGGCCCTGATGCTGGTCACCGGGCTCTTGGCCACCAGCCTGAACATGGTTTTGGGCTTCGGGGGCATGTACCAGTTCAACCACGCGGTGTTCTACGGCGTGGGGGCCTATGCCGCCGCCCTGCTCACGGTGCGCGGCGGGGTCAACCCTTGGTGGGGCTATCTGCTGGGGCCGGTGGTGGCCGCGGCGCTCAGCCTGCTCATGGGCCTTATCTGCGTGCGGCTGAGCAAGCTGTACTTCGGCATGCTGCAAATTTCCCTGGGCAGCCTGGTGTGGGCCGTGGTGTTCCGCTGGTACTCCTTCACCGGCGGCGACGACGGCATGCACGGGGTGCCGGTGCCACCGCTCATCAGTTCCATAGACGGGGCCTACTACTTTGTCCTCATCGTCACCGTGGTCTGCCTGGCGGTGATGTATCTCATCGTAAACTCGCCCTTCGGCCGGGTTTTTGAGAGCATCCGCGACAACCCGGAGCGGGCCGAGGCCATCGGGGTGAACGTGCGCCTGCACCAGCTCATCGGCCTGGTCATCGCCGGGTTCTTCGGCGGGGTGGCGGGCACCTTGTTCGTCACCGTGGAGGGCAGCGTCTTCCCGGACATGCTCTTCTGGACCCTGTCCCTGGAGATCATCATCATGTGCCTGTTGGGCGGATGGTTCACCTTCCTGGGGCCCATGCTGGGCGGCGGCATGGTGGTGGCGCTCCGGGCGGTGGTGGGCATCTACACCGACTACTGGACCATGGTGCTGGGCATCATCCTCATGCTGCTCATCTTCTTCCTGCCCCAGGGGGTGCTGGGCTTCTTCACCGCCCGCCTGGGACGCGGCCAAGCCGCGGGGGAGGGGGACTGACATGCTGAGGGTGCAAAACCTGCGCAAGTCTTTCGGCCCCTTCCTGGCGGTGTCCGACGCCAACCTAACCGTGGCCCAGGGCGAGATCGTGGCGGTGATTGGTCCCAACGGGGCGGGCAAGACCACCCTTTTCAAGCTGATAACCGGCCAGCTAAAGCCGGACCAGGGCCAGGTGGTGTTCAAGGGTCAGGACATCGCGGGCCTGAGCCCACACCGGGTCTGCCGCCGGGGGCTGAGCCTGTCCTACCAGGTGGTGAGCGTGTTCCCGCGCATGAGCGTGTTCGAAAACGTGCGTGTGGCGGTCTTGGCCCGGCGGCGGCAGGTCTTGCGCCTGTTCACCCCGGCGGTGCGCCTGGCCGGAAAAGAGACCTGGGAGATACTCCAGAACGTTGGCTTGTCCGACAAGGCCGAGGTGATCAGCGGCACCCTGTCCCACGGGGACAGCAAGGTGCTGGAGATGGCCATCGCCCTGGGCAACCGGCCCGAGCTTCTGATCATGGACGAGCCCACCGCGGGCATGAGCCCAGAGGAGACCAGGGCCACCATGGGCCTGATCCGGCGCCTCAACGGCGACATGGGCATCACCATCCTGTTCTGCGAGCACGACATGGAGCTGGTGTTCAACCTGGCCCAGCGCATCATGGTCATGCGCCAGGGCACGACCATCGCCCAGGGCACCTGCGACGAGGTCCGCTGTGACGAAAACGTGCAGCAGGCCTATCTGGGAGGCCACGGCAATGCTTGAGCTGACAGGGGTGCACACCTACTACGGCCTGAGCCATATCCTCTTCGACGTGAGCCTGAGGGTCGAGCGCGGCGAGGTGGTGGCCCTCTTGGGCCGAAACGGCGCGGGCAAAAGCACCACCATGCGCTCCATCATGGGCCTTACCCCGCCCAAGCGCGGGCGCATAGTGTACAAGGACCAAGATATCACTGGCCTGAAGCCCCATCTCAGGGCCCGTTTGGGCCTGGGCTACGTGCCCGACGACCGCCGGGTCTTCGCCGACCTCACCGTGGGGGAGAACCTGGAAATCGTGGCCCGCACCGGCCACGGCTCCGACCAGTGGGACAAGGACAAGGTCTACTCTTTTTTCCCGCCGCTGGCCGAGATCGACGGGCGCCAGGCGGGCTTCCTCAGCGGCGGGGAGCAGCAGATGCTCACCATCGGCCGGGCCCTGATGACCAATCCCGACTTTTTGCTGCTGGACGAGCCCACCGAGGGCCTGGCCCCGCTGGTGGTCCGGATGCTGGCCCAGCAGATACAGAGCCTTAAGCAGACCGGGTTGACCGTGCTGTTGGCCGAACAGAACCAGGAAGTGGCCCTGGGGCTGGCTGACCGAGGCTACATCATTGACAACGGAGTGATCCGCTACTCCGGCACCATCGAGGATCTTAGAGCCGACGAGGAAGTGCGCAAGCGCTACCTCATGGTCTGAGCCGACAGCCGGCCGCCTCCCACAGGCAGCAACTTTGGCGGGCCGTTACTGGCCCGGGCCGGCGGCGATGAAATTCAAGCCTTCCATCTTCTATAAGCTGCTCTTGTTCATCCTGCCGTTGGTGGTGCTGCCCACCGCGGTGGTGGGCTACTTCTCCATCCAGGCCTCGGTGGAGCGGGTGAACCGCCTGGTGCGCCAGGAGCAGATGGTGCAGGTGGAGGCGGCGGCCAAGAAGATCGACGACGTGCTGCATTCCTGCCGTATCGACCTGGCCACCATCACCGGCCTGCCACTCATCGAGGAGTACAACCTGGCCCGCTCCTTTCGCCTCAAGGCCGAGGCGGGTTTCAACCGCGACAACATCGTGCGCCTGTTTCAGGACTTTCTGGCCCGCACCCCCTACTACTGGCAGCTGCGCTACGTGGACGCCTCGGGCCGGGAGCTTATCAAGGTGCGCCGGGGCCAGAGCGACCCGCCCCTGGGGCGGGTCGCCGCCTCGCTCTTGGAGGCCGCCCGCCGCCCGGTATCCGGCGGGGTTTTCTTCTCCTCTCTGCAACAGGCGCCCGAGCTGGGCGGCCTGGTCATGCACTGCGCCCGGCCCACGGACAGCCCCTGGGACCGCTTCACCGGCCTGGTGGTCATAGACCTGGACTTCGCGCGCATCACCCAGATGGTGCGCGATATCAAAGTGGGCCAGTTGGGCTACGCCTTCCTGGTGGATCAGAGCGGCCGCAACATCGCCCACCCCCACGCCCAGCCCTATGAGCTGGGGCCGGAGATAGGGCCGGACAGCCTGCGCCGCCTGCTGTCAGACATGATGTCCGGGGGCACCGGCTGGCGCACCTACCGTTTCCAGGGCGAGGAAAAGGTGGCCGCTTTCGCCCCCATCCCCTCCCTGCACTGGTCGGTGGCCGCCACCATCCCGGTGAAGGAGTTCCGCCAGGAGGCCGACGCCATCCAGGACCGGGTGATCCAGGTCATGGTCATCGCCCTGATCCTGGCGGCCACCGGGGTTAGCATCCTTTCCTACAACCTGCTCAAGCCGGTGCGCAGCCTGGCCGCTGCCACCGAGCGCCTGGCTGCCGGGCAGTCGGCCCACGAGCTGCCGGTTACCTCCCGCGACGAGCTGGGCGAGCTGACCCGGGCCTTCAACCGCATGAGCCGCAACCTGGAGCGAACCCAGGCCGAGCTGGTGCGCAGCGAAAAGCTGGTCTCCCTGGGGCGGCTCAGCGCGGGCGTGGCCCATGAGATAAGAAACCCGCTGAGCGCCATGCAGGGGGCCATGGTCCACATGCAGCGGCGGCGGCCCGAAGACCCTCTCATCAATGAGTATGGCAAGATCGTCTGCGAGGAGATCGAGCGGCTCAACCGTTTCGTCACCGAGTTCCTCTACTTCGCCCGCCAGGCCCCGCCACAGCCCATGCCCACCGACCTTAACGCCCTGGTCAAGTCGGTGCAGACCCTGTTTATGGCCGAGGCGGCCAAGCGCGAGATACGCTTCCACGACCTGTTGGACGAGACCCTGCCCTTGGTGATGCTGGACCCCCACCAGATCGAGCAGGTGCTGGTCAACCTGCTCATCAACGCCATGGACGCCATGCCCCAGGAGGGTGGCTACGTCACCTTCAGCACCACCTGGCAGCGCCCGGCCCCCGGCGTGGAGGGCCAGGTGCGCCTGGCCGTGGAGGACAACGGCTCGGGCATCACCCCGGAGCAGCAGGCCAGCATCTTCGACCCCTTCTTCACCACCAAGGACGCGGGCACCGGCCTGGGACTCACCCTGAGCCTGGGCATCGTGCAGGGCCACGGCGGTGAGCTGGAAATCCGCAGCCTTCCGGGGCAGGGGACCACGGCTATAATAAAGTTGCCCTACAGACCGGCGCCGCAAGCAAGCCAGGAGGAGCCAGTTGGATAGCCCCCGCAAGATATTGGTGGTGGACGACCGCATCAACGCCCTCAAGGTGCTCATGGCCATTTTGGCCGATGAGGGCTACGAAGTGCTCACCGCCACCAGTGGGGAAGAGGCCCTGGCCCAATACCATGCCCACCCGGACCTGGACGTGGTGCTGGCCGACCTCAAGATGCCGGCCATGAGCGGCCTGGACTTGTTCCGGCGCATAAGCTACGAAAGCGACGCCCCGCCCTTCGTGATCATGACCGCCCACGCCACGGCCCGCTCGGCGGTGGAGGCCCTCAAACAGGGGGTGGCCGACTACCTGTTCAAACCCCTGGACTATGAGGAGTTGGCCATCGTCTTGGACAAGGCCATCCGCCAGCGGCGCATGCCCCGGGAGCTGGCCAGCCTGCGCCGCCGGGTGGAGGCCGAGGGCTCCTTCCACGGCATCATCGGCACCAGCCCGGTGATGACCGAGGTGTTCGACCTGGTGCGCACCGTGGGGCCCACCGACGCCTCGGTGCTCATCCACGGCGAAACCGGCACCGGCAAGGAGCTTCTGGCCAGGGCCCTGCACGCCGAAAGCCCCCGGATCGCCGGGCCCCTGGTGTGCATCAACTGCGCCGCCCTCACCGAGTCCCTGCTGGAGGCCGAGCTGTTCGGCTACGTCAGGGGAGCCTTCACCGGAGCGGGCGGGGACAAGAAGGGCCGCCTGGAACTGGCCGACGGGGGCACCCTGTTCTTGGACGAGATCGGCCACATGAGCCTGGCCCTGCAGGCCAAGCTGCTGCGCTTTCTGCAGGAGCGCACCTTCGAGCCGGTGGGGGGCAACTCTCCCCGGCGGGTGGACGTGCGTCTGCTGGCCGCCACCAACCAGGACTTGGAAGGGCAAATCGAAAGTGGCAAGTTCCTGGGCGACCTGGTGTATCGCATCGAGGTGATCGGCCTGGACCTGCCTCCCCTGCGCAAGCGCGGCGAGGACATCCCCCTGCTGGTGGATTACTTCGTGGACCGCATGTCCCAGCGCTACTCCAAGCCGGTCTTGGGGGTAAGCCGCCGGGCCATGCAGGCCCTGATGGAGCACCCCTGGCCGGGCAACGTGCGCCAACTGGAGAACGTCGTGGCCAGGGCGGTGATCCTGTCCAAGGGCCAGCGCCTGGACCTGGAGGACTTTTCTGACCTTATCGGGGAGGGGGAGCCCGCCGGACCTTCCAGCGGCGGCATCATCAGCGGCCTACCCGAGGAAGGGGCCACCATCAAGGACATGGAGCGCGAGCTCATCGAAAAAACTTTGGCCCAGTGCGGGGGCAACAAGAGCCTGGCGGCCAAGCGGCTGGGCATCTCCCGCAAGGGGCTCTATGAAAAATTGGAGCGCTATGGCGTGGCCGACAGCCAGGATTAGGGCCGCGGCCCTGCTCCTGGTTGGGCTCCTGGGCCTGGCCGGGCCGGGGCTGGCCGCGCCCTTGCCCGAGGCGGTGGTGCTGGGGGTGCCCACCAGCCTCACCTTGCTGGAGGGGCGCGAGAGCCTCATGGCGGTGCGCCTGGCCGTGGAGGAGATCAACGCGGCGGGCGGGGTGCGCATCGGCGGCCGGCGCCTGCCGCTCAAGGTGGTGTCCCACGACCTGAGGGGCGCGGCTCTGGGGGTGGCGGTGGAAGACGCCGTGGCCTCCCTGGGACGCTTTTTGGAAAACCCCCGCCTTAGCGCCCTGGTGGTGGGCCCCTTCCGCTCCGAGGTGCTGCTCAACTCCATGGACCTTCTGGCCAAGCGGGGCATCCCCCTGCTGGGAACCATCGCCATGACCCCGGCCTCCGAGGCCATGGTGCTCAAGCACCCGGCTTATCGCAACATCTTCCGGGTGGGGCTCAACACCCGCTATCTGGTGGACTACCTCATCAGCAGCATGCACTTTCTGGAAGAACGCTTCGGCTTCAAGCGGGTCTACATCCTCAACCAGGACGTGGCCTGGGCCCGCACCACCGCCTCCAAGATGATCCGCCTTTTCTTTCGCCGGGCGGGCTGGCACGTACTGGGGCAAAAGAGCTTCCCCAGCGGGGCGCGGGATTTCTCCCAGGCCCTGGAAGAGGCGCGGGCCCAGGGAGCCCAGGCCCTGCTGTGCATCTTCGACTCGCCCCACAGCGGCCGCCTGGCCCACCAGTGGCGGCGGCTGAAGGTGCCAGCCCTGCTCTGCGGCTTCGTGTCGCCCCTGGTGGGCTCAGACGCGTGGCGGGAGTTCGACGGCCAGGTGGCGGGCAGCCTCAACGTCATCTTCGAGCTGGGCAACGTGCCCAGCCGCCGCTATCCCCCGGCCGCGGCCTTTTACCAGGCCTTCCAGCGCCGCTGGGGCATGAATGTGCAGTCTGGCCACGGCCCGGCCCCCTCCTACGAGGCGGTGTACATCCTGGCCCAGGCCATGGAGCGGGCGGGCACTCTGGAGCCCTCGGCCCTGGTCACCGCCCTGGAGGCCACCGACCGCCAAGGCTGCATGGGCCGGGTGCGCTTCCACCCCGACCACCAGGCCTACTTCGGCCAGGACCCGAGGCGCGAGGCCCTGGCCGCGGTGATCCAATGGACCCCCCAGGGACAGCGGCGCATCGTGTTTCCCCCGGCCATCGCCGAAGGGGACATAGAGCTGCCCGCCTTCGTACCTACCCCGTAGGTGTTACCTTTGCACACAGCGGGCCCCTGGCCGTTACCAAAAGTTACTTGTCCACTTAACCCCTCGGTAATCGCTACGAAATAGCTATTTACCCGGTGGGAGCCATGGCCGGATCGCATCGGGTGTTACCCATGGTGACACTTTCCTGTGCCGCCCGGTTGGCCTTACACTATAAAATATAAACAAATCAGCATGTTGACCTGGAAGGCCTGGGATGGACCGCTACTTGCATTGATGTGGGCCATCACCCCGCGCAGCGAGCAGCGGCAGCAGGGGACAGGGGTGGGCGTACTTATTTAGGTATGGGGCACAACGCCCCCACCTTAACGGGGAGGACTGTAGATGAGGAAGTTGACCTGCTTGACGGCCATCGCCCTGCTCCTGACCGCTTTGTTCCTGGCACCCACCGGGGCAATGGCGGCGGACAAAATCGTAATCGGGGTAACCACCTCCTTGAACTTCCTTGAAGGCAAGGAAGCCAACAACTCGGTCAATTTGGCCGTGGAGGAAATCAACAAGGCGGGCGGAGTCAAGGTGGGCGGCAAGATGCTGCCCTTCGCGGTGGAATCCATAGACATCCGCGACGCCGCTCCAGGCGTGCCGGTGCCCGAGGCCCTGTTGGGCATGGAAAAACTGATCCTGGAGAAAAAGCCCCACGCCCTGGTGGTGGGCCCCTTCCGCTCCGAGGCCCTGTTGGCGGGCATGGACATGCTTTCCAAGCACAAGGTGCCCCTGTTGGGCACCATCGCCATGAGCCCCAAGACCGAGGCCAAGGTCGCCAGCGACCCCAAGTATAAGTACGTGTTCCGCGTCTCCCTGGACGCCAAGTTCTTCGTGGGCTACATCGCGGGCGTCATGGGCTTCATGGGCAAGGAGTTCGGCTTCAACAAGGTGTTCATCATGAACCAGGACGTGGCCTGGGCCCGGGCCACCGCGGACATCATGACCAAGATCTTCAAGGGCAAGCTGAAGTGGGAAGTGGTGGGTCACGAGACCTTCCCCACCGGCGCCAGCGACTTCGCCCCGGCCCTGATGAAGGCCAAATTGAAGGGCGCCCAGGTGATCATGCCGGTGTTCGACATGCCCCAGAGCGGCATCCTGGTCAAGCAGTGGAAGGCCATGAAGGTTCCGGCGGTCATGGCCGGCTTCATCAGCCCGCTGACCGGCCCCGGCGCCTGGAAGACCTTTGACGGCAAGATCGGCGGCGCGCTCAACGCCATCTTCGAGCTGGGCAACATTCCCAGCGCCAAGTACCCACCCTCCAAGAAGTTCTACGACGCCTACCTGGCCAAGTACGGCAAGCCCCTGGAGGCCGGTCACGGCCCGGCCCCGGCCTACGCTTCGGTGTACCTGCTCAAGGCGGCCATCGAAAAGGCCAACTCCCTGGACCCCGACGCCATCGTGGACGCCCTCAGGGCCACCGATATGCAGGGGGTGATGGGCCATATCAAGTTCACCAAGGGCAACCAGGTGATCTACGGCAAGGACCCCAGCAAGGAAGCCCTGGGCTGCTTCTTCCAGTGGACCGACGACGGCAAGCGGCTCATCGTCTTCCCCCCGGCCATCGCCGAGGGCAAGATCAAGCTGCCCACCGGCATGAAGTCGGCCAAGTAGCCACACTGTGATTGCATAGCCGGGGGGGGGCCCGGCCAGCCCCCCGCCGCCCCCCCGCCCCCCGCCCCCCACCC
>JAHIQI010000032.1 GCA_018902755.1 Pseudomonadota bacterium
ATACTCCGCCTTGACCAAGGAGGAGCAAGAGGCTTAAATCAAAATACCAGCGTCGCTTCGCTCCGACCAAGTGGCCGCAATGCCCCGGAACGGGTGGCCGCTTTCAGCCGGATCAGGTGGCCGGAATCACCGGAATGCGCATCCCTATTCAAGGCAAGGCTGGACCTCTGTTGGTTTGTGAGGGCCTGGCCACCGGATTGAGTCTGCATGAAGCCGCAGGCTTGACTGTGGTAGTGGCCTTTGCAGCTAACAATCTAGAAGTTGTGGCCCGGATGGTCCGGGAGCGTTACCCGAAACGGGAGATCATCTTGGCCGGCGATGATGACCACGCTACGACGGGCAACCCAGGCGCTTCCAAAGCCCGTGCCGCGGCCTTAGCTGTGGGGGGAAAATTGGCCCTGCCAGTGTTTACCCCGCGTGGGAGCGGGACGGACTTCAACGATCTGCACCAAGCCCAGGGGCTGGAAGCGGTCAGGACCCAGGTGGAGGCAACCCATCCACCGGAGTCGGCGGTTACCGCTGAAGCATCGTGGCCTGAGCCGGTGCCCTTCGAGACACACACCGCCCCCCCGCTGCCCGTGGATGGTCTACCGGACTGGGCGCGGGATTTCGTTTTGGCTGCGGCCGAACAAATACAGGTAGCCCCCTGCCTGGTTCTGGTCAATGTCCTCGGCGTTGTATCCGCCTGCGCTGCACGCCGCTTCCGAGTACAGGTACACGAAGGTTATTCCGAGCCACTAAACCTGTATCTACTGGCCCCTGCCCCGCCTGCTGAACGCAAAAGCGCCGCCCAAGCCGTCTGTTTAGCCCCCTTGCTCGATTGGGAACGGGACCAAGCCGAGTCCATGCGGGACAAAATCAAAGCCGCAGCCAGCCGGCGCAAGAACCAGGAGGCCATTATCTCGGGATTACGAGGCAAGCTGGCCAAGGCAAAGACCGAAGACCGGGCCGCACTCATGACCGAGGTAGAGCGGTTGGAATTGGAACTTGAGGAAGTGCCCAGGTCGCCGCGCCTAGTGGCTGATGATGTGACTGCCGAGGCCCTTGCAGCCCTCATGTCAGATAACGGTGAGAGGATGGCTGTAATGAGCGCCGAGGGCGGCCTGTTTGACACGCTCGGTGGCCGCTACCAAAACGGCCTGCCCAACCTTGACCTGATTCTCAAGGCTCACCCTGGCGAGCCGGTGCGGGTGGACCGCAAGGGCGGCCAGCCAGTGATGATGCACGCCCCGGCCTTGACTCTGTGCATCAGTCCCCAGCCCGATGTGCTGGCCAGTCTGCCGAGCAAACCTGGTTTCCGAGGAAGAGGCCTCCTGGCCCGCTTCGCATATGTGTTGCCTGAGAGCCGGATGGGCCGTCGTAAGCCTCTCGGCCAGGCCATGCCCGAGCATGTCAGTCGCGCCTATGCAGCGGCCCTGTATGAGCTTTTAGGCTTGGACCCTGGCCAAAGGGATGAGCCCCTGGAACACCTCCTGCAATTGGGGCCAGCCGCCCACGATGCGTGGTGTGAGTTCGCCTCGGCCATCGAGGTTGAACTTGTGGATGGCGGCCAATTTGAGACCGTGCAGGATTGGGCCGGCAAACTGCCTGGCTTGGCTGCCCGCCTGGCAGGACTACTGCACGTTATGAAGCACTTGGCTGAGGCTCCTGTCCACGCGGTATCTGGGCAGACCATGGAGGCCGCCCTGTCCTTGGCCGGGACCATGGTGGGCCACGCCCTGGCCGCTTTCGGGCTCATGGGAGCGGACCCGGACCAAGAAACCGCCAAGAAAGAGCTGGCCTGGCTCAAGCGTGCAGGCGTGAACAGGTTTACGGCGCGTGACGCCCACCGAGCTGTGCGCGGCACATGCCCCAAAGCAGAGCAGGTACGCCATGGCCTCGCCATTTTGGAAGAGCGGGCCTTTATTTGGCAAGAAGCTCCGTCAGAGGTGCGGAAGCCAGGCAGAGCCCCAAGTCCAACATATGTGGTCAACCCCAAGCTGTGGGGGCCTGAGTCATGAGCTGGCGCGACACCCTGGCTGCATCACTGGGACACCCCCTCCCTGATTCAGGAGAACCAAAAACCTGGGGGCAGACCCCCATGGACAAATTGGACAATATGGACACAAATATTAGCCGACCGAATTTTGTCCATACTGTCCATTCTGTCCATAGGGTACGGGAGGCCGAGGTACTGGCCGAGCCTTCCACCCAAGACGGGCTGAACAAGAGTGCTCCTACCCTCGCCAAAGTGGAGACCCCGGCTGGACACAGCCCTCCCCCCACTTCGGCACAAGAGTCTTGGGCCTGTTGGTGTTGTGGTGGCCGGCAATACTTCCTGAACACGGCTGGCCAGCCAGTCTGCACCCGTTGCCACCCACCGGTTGACCACATCCGGTTCCCAATCCACTGACAGGCTGAGCAATCGTCCGGAGACTTCTCCGTAACGCCTGCCATAACGCCCGTTATCTACTGGATTGCAGAGATTTTGCTGTATCCCAAGTATGTTGCACTCATCATACAGCATCCGCTCATAACGCTGACAAAACAGAAACATCTGCCTCAACTGGCACAAATGTAACGGTTTTGGCCAAGGCTGAAGCTTTAGGCTTGCATCTCGCTTATGGGGGTATTTCAGGCAAACTGGTAGGTTTTCAAGGTCGAGACTTGTATGCCGCTTGGTGCAACCTGGAGCGGATCCGGCGGGCCCTGGTTTTCTAAGCTGCCTATGCGGCAGTGAACTAGCGCTTGGTGGCGTGATTTAAGGTTCTGTGTTTCTAAGCTGCCTATGCGGCAGTGAACACGGGTGGTCTGTTTTCTTTCAAGCAACACCTTTTCTAAGCTGCCTATGCGGCAGTGAACGTTATCTTGCTTAGTCTGCCCCGTACCTGCCATTTCTAAGCTGCCTATGCGGCAGTGAACTGCGGTGCGTGGTTTCGTGGCCGATGTTTCCATTTCTAAGCTGCCTATGCGGCAGTGAACAAGCTCAAGAGGCTGGGGCTGAGCAAGGTTGATTTCTAAGCTGCCTATGCGGCAGTGAACGCAAGTGCCTGACTCTTCAATTCGAGCTGGAATTTCTAAGCTGCCTATGCGGCAGTGAACGCGGGGATTAGGCGTTTCATGGTTTCCTCCTTTTTCTAAGCTGCCTATGCGGCAGTGAACGCCGAGGTCACCCTGGCCGCCTCCACCGCCACTTTCTAAGCTGCCTATGCGGCAGTGAACACGAAAAACTCGATCATGCCGCGGGCCTTCTTTTTCTAAGCTGCCTATGCGGCAGTGAACGCAGGAGACGTACCCCTCTAACCAGGACTTTATTTCTAAGCTGCCTATGCGGCAGTGAACATTGCGTAGCTTGTGGGGCAAGCGGGCCTTACTTTCTAAGCTGCCTATGCGGCAGTGAACGGCCGCCAGATACCGGGCCTCGCGGGTGGCGGTTTCTAAGCTGCCTATGCGGCAGTGAACACTACGACAACTCCGCGTCCCTTGTAACTTCAGTTTCTAAGCTGCCTATGCGGCAGTGAACTAGACGCCTCACGATGCTAACTTGTTACGATACATCACCTTTCGTTGGTTCTGGCTGCTTCAAGCCTTTTTTTCGGTCTGTTGCCAAGGGGTTGATTTTATTGACTTGAAATTCAGCTTCCCTAAAAGGGTCAAAACCACGGCACCGTGGCCCCTGCACTCAGGCCATAGCTGTTGAACTCACCTTCCACTGGCTGATCCTGCAACGGGCCATGCTCCACAAACAGATGGAAATTATGGCCAGTGCTGCGGCTGCGCGAGGTGATAAACGGCAGCGCCAGTGTTTGAGCAGCGCTGTCTGGTATCAACCGTCTGGCCTCCCCATAGGCGATGCCCTTGCGTTTCATCAGGCGTCGGCGCAGCCTCTCCGGGCTGCTTTTGGCCTGCACCCGGCGCACGACCCGATGCCTGACGCCATTTGGCACCTCGGCCATGCTCCCCATACTCACGTGGTCGCACATGTGACCGGCCCAGCCCAGGGCCTGTAATTTATCCAAGTTCGCGGCGGTGCCGTGCAGACGCAGACGCTGGCCCAGCCACGGACGATCGCTGGCTACCTCTGGAAAGCTGATGCCTATCTCCCGGTTATCGATCCCCGCCAGGGCTCTGTGCAGCCTGCCGAACAAATAGTTAAGCAAAACCTGGGGCGCGAACTCCGGATCGGGCAGCAGCCTGATATCTTGGTACCTATCCATGACTTAGTCCTTTTCGCCAAACACGCCGCCGCGAATAAGGGTAGCCATTACATAATGTTGCTCCTCCACGTTCAGTTCCTTATCCTTTATCACCCAGTTGTCCAACAGACTGTAGAAATCGACCTTTTGCTTGGGCTGGCGATAGGCCTTGCCCTGGGAAGTCACCGAGCCATATGGCTCCACCGCGATGGGTCCCAGACCCTCGGAATCCGGATACCAGGTGTCAATGGTGCGAAGGGCGTTGCCGATCTTTTGGGAATGCATGCCCGCCACTTTTCCCACGGTGTAGAGGGTCTTGCTCTTGTTGCCAGTGTTTCCCCGGTCCAGCAGCAGTTCCTGGGATGGAAAGACCTCCTGGCCGTCACCCATGCGGGCATAGGCAATGACCTCCAGTAGGATGTACTTGTCGCCTGACAAGCCCTGCTCGATCAAGAAAGCCAAGGCCCCCACATCAGGGTTGCCCTTGTCGTCAAAATCGCGCAGGGAGAAGTCCATGGCCTGGAAAATCCACTGTCCAGCGGCCTGGCCCTGCTCCAGATGCCGCACGCACACCTCGATCTGCTCGGCGCTCATCCGGTTGCGCCACAGGAAACGTCCATTGGCCAAGTTGTGGGCATAGCGTCTGGCCAGCTCGCTAAAGCCCTGGCTCCGCACATAAGTCTCCACGGTTTGGGCCAGCTTTTGCTGATAGACGGCATTGTTGCAGGCCGAGGGCCTGCCCGCCCCGGCCAGCACGCGGATAGTGAAGCGCACGCGCAGGGTGTCAGCGTCCACGGGCAGTGTGGCCACGTCAACAGTTTGCAGGTTGGGATTTTGTATGGAGGCATCCAGCTTGGCCGGGTCTTGCTCCTTGGTACTCAGGCGGTTGGAGATCGTGCCGCGAACCGATTTTTCGCGCACGCCGATGGCGGGCCACTGCTCGCCATTTTCGCGATCATCCCATTTGCCGGCGTAGAACAGGGCGTCGGAGACATCGAGCTTGCGCTCAAAGGCTAATACAGAAGCGGTCTTGAGTTCGTTCGCCATTTTTCAATACTCCCTAATCGGCCTGATGCCGCTGTTCGCAAAGATAGAGTCCGTTTTCAGGGTCCGCGTGATGATGCCAAAGCAACTCGTCCGGGCCTTCGATCCGGTGGGGGCTCTTCCACTCGCCCAACGAATAAAGGCATTCGACAAAGCGGAAGGGTGTCTGATCATCCCGCGCGTTGGCCACTTGGCCGGCTTCATAGAGCGGCGAGATGGCCCCGTAGCCCACGGGCAAGGGCACCAGCCATCCCTGTCGCGAGCGGGCTGCCCGCCAGGAAACTTTGCCCGGTGTTTGCGGGTCCTCGGATATGGGCTGCACATGCAGGCAGCTCAGGTCGAGCAGGGCGTCCAGGGCCGTGGTCTTGGGGTTGTCCTGTTGCATCTGGGCCAGGTGTTCGCGCAACTCCGCGTGCGCGCTGACCAGGGCGAATCCGGGCAGCAGCTTGCGGCGTATTTTGCGGAACTGGGTTTCAATGCTTTCCTTATCCTCGGCCAGGGCAAAGTACTCTGGCTGGTAATCGCCGTCGGAGGGCAGGATGCTGCCGCCGGCCAGGCGCATGCCCATGGCCGCCTCCTGAACCTGACGGGCGAAGTACGCCCCTTCGCCTTCATCCAAGTAGCCGTATACGCCAACCAGCAGGCTGGCCTCCATGTGGACCCGGCCCTCTTCAATGACGCTGGCTGTTTCCCCATCTTTGGTTAGGGGATGCCTAGCCAGGCTGAACTTGTAGGTGTATGGGTTTGGTTTGTAGACCTGCGGATCAAAGCTGTGGCAGACGATGCCCACGCCGTCCAAGTTGATTTCCTGGCTTCGCAAGCGCAGATGAAGGGCATGCACAAAACCGGTGAAGGCGCTGGGCGCGGGAAAGCCCCAACTCAGGGGGCCGGATACGGCGTTCGCGTTTTGCACCCGCAGGTGGGGCAATAGGATCAGGCCGTTTATCCGCTCAGGCATGGGCCAGCTCCCTTCCAAGGAACGACAGCTCCTTTTCCAGGACCCTTTGCCACTCGGCGGCCTCAACCTCGCCCATGGGAAGCTTGGCCCGTTTGCCTTGCTCCCGTAGCTTGTGGTTGAACCACCTGGCGAAGCGTTTGGCCACGTCCTCTTGCCAATCGCCCAGGCCGGCCATCGCGGCAAACTCCGGGTCAAGGGCGGCCCTTCCAGGGTCCAGCCACAGGGCTTCCGCCTGATCCAAGCGGAAATGTTGGTCAGCGCTCCAGCCGGACTCCTGTCCTTGTATCAACGCGGCGACGTGTAGGACCTCGTCCACGATGCCCTGTACGAGCTTTTTCCGTCTTCGGCGGATGTTCACGTTGTTGTAGTCCGTCTTGCCCAGAAACTCGGCCAGTTCTTCGATCCGCTCGCGCATGGCCCTACGCCGGTTGAACCAACTCCAGCGGAAAAGGCTGGTGGTGCCCAAGGGCAGGAGCACGGGTTTGCTTTCCCAGACAGGCGGCAGCGACGGCAGGAGCCAGTTCTCACCGTGGCGTTCGCTATTTAGCTGGCTGATATTCTGTGGCTTGGAGCCGCCAAACACCTGCACCGCCAGGTTGGGGTGGTCACGATACCCGGTTTCGTGGGGCTTGTTTTTCTTGCGGGCGTCACGTGCCTGTTTGGCTTCTTCGGAAAAACGGTCCTCACGCATCTTGGTGTAGGCGGCATGCACCAGGCTGGTGGGAAAGAGAGGGGCCAGCAGGTGATAGTGATCGCCGCGGCTGTCCAGGGGGAAAAAGACCTGCTTGGCCAGCTTGTGGCTGGCGGGCCGTTTGCCCCTGCCGGTGATGCCGCCGAACGCGGCCATCAGTTGCTCGGCCTGCTCCGGATCATCCGACAGGGCTGCGGCCATGCTGGCCTCGCCCGCCAGGATGCGCTCGAGCAGGGAGCGTCCTTGGTGCTCTAGTTTTAAAAATTTAGCGACACGGGAAGCTGCGGCATTTCTTAAAGCAATATCTATTGTTAGTTCAGAACCAAGGATATGGCTGCCGATGAGATTGGGATCATCCACATACCTTATTTGAGCCACAGATTGATCTTGAGACAGGTCTTTCCCGACGTTAATGGATGAATGTGTAAATTTGGCTACATGGGTGGCCATCTGCAAGGAACCAACATATGTTGTTATCGCCTTTTGGAGCCATACGCCTATGTCTTGCCCTTCGCCAATGAGCTCGTCCATGACCATCTTCAAGGCCATCGTTTCGTTTTCATTGGGTGGCTTCTTGGGTCTCACCGGCTCCCCCTTTCCCTGGCATGGTTTGCATTATTTACGTCGTTGAAACCCCAAAGCGTGATGGTAATTCCAGGTCTGGCCGTCCTTGCCCATCGGCAGGTCGACCACGCCGAATTTCCGGGCGCACTCCGCGGCTTCCAGATCGAGCCTTGCGGCCAGGTCCAGCAACAGGTCCAGGTAGTCGGACTCACCCCAGAAATCCACGCCCGGCGCGCACTCTGTCTCAAACCGGTAAAACTCGTTTCCAACCTCGGTCAGGCCGCCGTCATGCTCAAGGCGTTGGAACTTGACTGACGAGCCTTCTTCATTGGGTATGAGCACATATGTTTCCTGGCCCATGGCGTCGTACCTGAAGGGGAACGCCCGTTGCAGCTCTCCGCTCAGATGAGCACGGGTGGTCCACCAGAGATCAATGCGAGCCTTGAGGTTTTTGGCGTCGCCCAGCATCACGGATCGCAGGTGTGCGTGCTCCAGGTCGGCCAGGTTATTTTTCGGGTCCGGCTCGGCTCGCTCCAAGATGCGTGGAGCCGAGGATATTTCCACGAATTGCTCCGGGGCGAGCAGTCCCCGTAGGTCATGGCTGGCCAGCGGGAAGTACTTGTCCTCGAAACCGGGGTGCTCAAACACCGGGCCGCTCCCCTGGTTCTTCAGGCCCTTGATATTGCGGCTCAGCAGGCAGATGTTGTCGCGGGCCCAGGGCTCGGGACGGTGCCTGCGCACCCGACCCGCCAGTTGGATGATCGAGCGCATGGACGATGGCTCCACGATGGCCCAGTCATAGTCGTGGTCGCGGCCGACCTCGGCCACCGGCGTGGCCAACACCAGAAAAATGTGGTCCAGGGTTTGGTCATCGGCATCGATGATGGCGCGCACCTCCAGGTCGTCAAACACGTTTGGAGCGTCGTGCTTGCGATTCAACAGCCGATCCAGGCGCCGCTCAATAGCCGAACGCACCAGTAGAGGATGCCGGGCGTGATAACAGCATAAATGGATTCGAAGGGCGGGATCATCGCCCAGCCTGGACAGCGCCAAGGCAACCTCGATCAGCGGATCGATGTTGGCCATGCGCACCAGCCCAAAGCTGACCCGTTTGCCGCCATGGGGATCAAGCACGTAGTTTTGTCGGTGCAGGTCTCGCGCCTGGCTATAGACATGCTCCGCGACCTGCCCCGCGATTTCATCCTCATCGTCGTTTGCGCTCAGGTCCGAGATGTAAGCCCTGGTCCGCGTCTGTTTGTGCTCGGCCAGGGCCTTGACCCTGGCCTCGGCCCATTGCAGATGTTGTCTGGTGAATCCCTCGGCATCGCCGTGGCTTGAGGCCTGGCGGTCGAATTCGTCAAACCAGGCGCAGCAGATATCCTTGCTCGCGCCGGAGAAAACCCTGCCCTTTTGATAAATATCGCGGCCAGTCCTATATGCCTCGAACAGCCCCTGGACAATGGCCGGGGGCAGAGTGGCCGAGGACAACAGCACCCGGCTGCCCAGTAGGCCGGCCCAATGCACCAAGCGGCTCAGGGCGTATAGGTCGGCGACGTCAAAATCGTCCGGCTCGTCAAGGATCAGATCGGCGCTCATCAGACGCAGCATGGGTGCGATTTGACGGCCACCCCTGGTCCCTTCCGTTGCGGGCATCAGGTGATCAATGGTCGAGATGAGGATCGGGGCGTTCAATAGTGCGCCAACGCCCCTGGTGTCCCTGAGCCAGGACGCCAAGGGACCCGGCGAGAGGCTCCCCTCGTAATGCACATAGGTGTTGTCGGGCAACAGGCTGTTAGCGGGCTGATTGCCGTGGACCTCGGTTTGGTCTTCATCGTCGGCGGCGAGTTGATGTAGCTGCCTAACGGCCGCCCCGCCCACCAGCACGGCCATGTCGTCGGGGCCAAGCCCCAGTCTCTGGCGGTAGGCGTCTCCAGTTTGCAGAGTCAGGGTGCGCAGGCCCAGGGCGATTGAAAACCGCGCACCCAATAAAGGATCGGCCAAGGCATACATTATCCTACCGTTGGCCAAGGTCTTGCCTAGGCCAGTGGAGGCCATGTTTATTCCGAAAAAACCTTGATCAAGAGATAATTGCCTGATGGTGCAAGCCAGGTCGAAGGCCTGGTCCTGCCACTTGAAAAGCCCCTGTGCGCTGCGCCGCGTGAAGCCCCTGTGCCGGGCGATGCGGGGCAGGTTTTGGGGCAGCCTGGTCAATGAGCTGACTATGCGGCCGCTGGCGCCCTCCACGCCCAGCAGGTGTTCATCCAGCCGTTGGTTCAGCTCGCCCGTGGTGCGGATGGTGTTTGCATAAAGGGGATAATCCGGGATGCCCTTGACCCGTTTTTTGGTGTCCGCCAGGCTGGAGTAGTGATGATCGGCCAACATCAGGGCCAGGCGGGACATGTGCATCGCATAAGGGTTTTCCAGCCAGGTCGTCCCTATCAATTCCTCGTGATTCAGAATCCGCCGGGCGATTTTCGCGGCCCGACGAATCCAGGGATCGCTGACAAAAGGCAAGTCGCCCTTAAATTTCCAGCAATCGCTTATGAGCTTATTAAGTTCCTTTAGCTCCTTGGCGGAGAGATTCTCGCCATTCGCCCGGCTGCCGCACCAGTGGGCATAAATGCCCTCGGGCAGGCGATCCAAGGTCCCCGTGTCCGGCACCTTGCGGCCGGCAGCGAAGTTAACCGGCATACGATGGTGGGAGACGATAAGCCAGCCCACTGTCTTGGCCAGCGGCGGCAAGCCATCCAAGGGCTTCCGCTCGGTCGGGTTCCGTGCTTGGTCTTCTTGTTCCGTGCCATTGATACGCAGATTATCGAGCCAAGACAGACCAGGGGTTGGGCCCAGGTTTGACAGCCGCTCCAGCCACTGCCTATCGTCATCACCACCCACGAAGGCCTCGAATATCCGCAGGGAGATCCATTCGTGCCGAAACGGGTCGGCAATGGGTCTAGCCTCCCGGAGCTTCTTCTGAAAGGCGACTACGGCTTTACCAAAGTCGTGGAACAGAGCGGCCATTGCCGAGAGTAGACGAATGGCTGCGGCAAAACGCCAGTCATTTTCGTCCTTGCCGCGCAGGACATCCCTGACCGTGGTGTTGGTGGGCACCGCGCCTTGACTGTTGAAGGCCGAGGCCCTGCCCACGATCCACAACAACTCACTATGATTCTTGCCCCTGATCCAATGACAGGCCACGGCCGTGTTTTTGCGGGCTGTGCTCCTCAGCAAGCGGCGAAGTGTATCAAGGCCCTGCGCGGTTATGACCGTCTGCCAGGTGCGTGTTCCGCGCCGCTCCGCAAATTGATCCAAAAGGCGCCGGGTTTGCTTCAGGGCCTTTTTATTGCACTGGGATATGAACAATACGTTCATGCCGAGCGCTTTTCCATGGTGGAAGCGGTTTCCTTGATCACATCTATCATCAGGTCAAGGCATTCGTTGTGGACAAGCTTTTCTATGCAAGCCTGGCGAAAATCTTGTTCACTGTCCCCTCGCATAGCCGAGATGAAGGCCTGGGGCAAGATGTGCGCGTCCTTGACCAAATCGGCTACATCGAACACCAAACCACCCCGGCGTGTCTTGCCGTGCAATACCGCCAGACCGTGAGGTAGCCCCAGGACCCAAGTGGCGGTGGCGCCCAGGCCATAGGCGAGGTAGTTGCCGTGGTCAAGGAAGCGGTTGGCCGGGTCGACGCTTTGGCCACGAGTTGAGCGCTTGAATTGGCCGTAGCCCGTCGCTTGGGCAGCTATTTTGAACAATCGCTTGGTGAGGCGGGCCTCTTCCAGCAAAAGGGCGCTGTTGGTGGGCGCATTATCGATCTGCTGGGCCGATACATGCAAAAATTCCTCAAGCGCCGTCAAATCAACTGCAAAATCATGGTCTCGGCTTTTGTTGGCATGCCATTGTTCACGGATATGTTCCAGGCGAACGCGCTGGAATATCTTGGCCGCCTCAAGGCGCAGGGCATCATCGAACCAAAATTTGACCCAGGCTTGTAAATAGTTGGTCGGGCGATACTCGCTCTGAGGGGAAAACCAGGCGACGTCCACATCCTTTTCCATGGCGCTGAACAAGGGCGCGCCGCCTCCTCCGCAAAAACCCACAAGCACCCCGGCCTTGGCCAGTTCTCTTATGGCCGCCTGGGTGATGCTGGTGCCGGTACCCAATAATATGGTGGTGGTATTGGCGATGGGGATGTTCCAATAAAGGGATCTCTTGCCCAGGTCGGTGACATACTCCACCCTGCCACCGTTCACCAAGACCCGGCAGTGCTCCAGGTAGTACATGTTGGCGCGTTTGGAATGTAGAATCGTCTTTAGGTCAGACGGACTTAGCCAATCCATGGTTCCCCCCGGAATCGTGGCGTGCGTGTTTGGTTCCCACAGAGTTCGATTTATATCATATAATACTGCTGTATAGGAACTGGTTAACGGTGAGTTGCCTAGCTACGCACAGGCATTCAGACTGGCGAAAATTTGAATACTGCCTGTAAAAGAACCAGACCGTAGGTCACATTAAAAGTCCATGGACATACCTGACTTTTCGGTGTTCAATTTCGCTTGACCCCGCGCTGAGCTGGTTAGTAATAAAAAATTGGTTACAGTTTTGAAAAGTTGGCAATAATGATGCTGGTTACTCGGCTCAAATCCATGGAACGTGGTTCGTCGCGGGGCAATGCGCCCTGGTGCCGCCCATTGGAGGATTGCTAGAGTAACTTCCAAATAATAATGGGTTAGCCGCACCTGGGACTTGCTTCCAGGTGCGGTTTTTTATTGCGTGGGTAACGGCGAGGTGGCCGAGCGGTTTAAGGCGGCTGCCCCGAAAGCAGTTAAGCGTGGTTACGCTTCCAGGGTTCGAATCCCTGCCTCGCCGCCACACTGAAAACATACCGGGGTAGCTCAGTTGGCAGAGCAAGGCACTTTTAATGCCTGAGGCGCGGGTTCGATTCCCGCCCCCGGTACCACTCCAAGCTACCCAACGGCCCCGCACTAGATTCCTCCTGACCTGCTTCCCGACTGGGCGAGGAGAAACGCAGCATGACAGAGATGATTTTCCCCATGGATACCAGTGCCACCTACGAGACGGCCTACCAGGCCATTACTAAGGGTGATGACCAAAGGATAGAAGAACTGGCTGCCGCCGCGCCTTTTCTAATCACCAACGAAGAGTTGCGGGAAGACGGTCCGGAGCCCCTGTTGAATCAAGCCATTCTAGACGGCGTGCGAGGCCCTATTGGCCTGCGGGTTGTTGCGACGATCTTAGACCTAGGGGCGGATGTCAATTACTGTCCGCCATGGGGCTGTACGGCCTTGCACGATGCGGCGATGAGCTTGGATGTGGCCATGATAAAGCTGGTCCTTAAGAGAGGGGCGAATCCGAACGTGCTTGATTTCCCCTTGGAGACAGATGATCGTGAAACCGTCCTCGATATGGTGGATTGGGAGATTCTTATCCAAGAGACCAGAATCCCAGGAGAGCCTGATCGAGACCCAGGTGACGTATTGCCGATGATACGGGACTTGTTAGTTCAGGCTGGTGCCAAGGGCTACTATGAAATGCACCCCGAAGAGCTGAATTAGACTCGTTATCGATTCAAAAAATTGCATGCATTTTGTGGGATGGCTTGATTGATAACAGGTGGAAGGCCTTCCCCCCTAGGGCCCCCCGGCCCTTGTCCTGCTGGCCTCGGGCCCAAAAACGCTCACGGCTGCCCTGACTCAGCGCCCTTCGGGGCACCGCGTTCTTCCCCGAATGCCACTCTCGGAAGGGGCCCAACTTGCCTGGCACCAGGCATGGAAGATATCCCCGGCTTCACTTTGCTTCACATAATTTTGTGGCACAGGAGTGGCACAAAAACAGGACAAACAAAAAATAGGGCCTAGGCCAAATGACCTAAGCCCTTGAAATCTTTGGTGCCGAGGGACGGAGTTGAACCGCCGACACGGGGATTTTCAGTCCCCTGCTCTACCAACTGAGCTACCTCGGCCTACAGTCGCCGTGCTCCCGCCGCCGCCGGAGCGGCCCTAGCCGAAACACACGCTTTTTATACCGCCCCTCTTTTAAGGCGTCAAGGGCTAAGCCTTGCTTAACCCGGATGCTTTTGCTATTTACAGGAAGTTTGCTTTGTCCAGACCGTGGGGGGGAACATGCTGGCAACCGTGACTTCGCTGGCCGTACTTGGAGTGCGCGCCTATCCCGTGCAGGTGGAGGTGGACTTGGCTCCGGGCCTGCCCGCCTTCAACACCGTGGGTTTGCCCGACGGGGCGGTGCGTGAATCCAAGGAACGGGTGCGCGCCGCCTTGTAAATGGCGGTCCAAAAGCGTGACGGAATTTATGGCGGTTGAAAAGCGTGACACCCTCATGGAGTGTCCTTCGGTATTTGGAGAATTTTTACCGGAGGCATGGAGAGGGTGTACAAGGAAATGGACTGGTGGACCAAGATACGTCTGGAATTGCGCCACGCTGAGACCAGCAAGCGGGAGGTGATGCGCCGGGAGGGCATCCACTGGGATACCTTGCAGAAAGTCATGACCCATTCGGAGCCGCCCGGCTACCGGATGGCATCCCCCCGGCCCAAGCCCAAGCTGGGCCCCTACCTTGAGACGATCGTCCAGATCATACAAGACGACAAGTCGGTTCCCAAAAAGCAGCGCCACACAGCCACGCGGATCTACGATCGCCTGAAGGAGATGGGATACCAGGGCAAGTACACCCAGGTGAAGCAGGCGGTGTCACGGCGATAGTGATCATAAAGCACCTTGGCGATGCTCTCTCCATCTTTGAACTTAGGATGCCATACAATGTAAATAACAAAGAATGGATGTGTTGAATCTGTCATGTAACATTCCCCAACTTAAAATTGTACAACTAATTTAATTCTTCAATGTGACCTAAAATATTATGTCAACCAATACATTTTAATTATTTGCGACAAATGTTGGCGGCCTTTAATTGGAACCTCCACAGGTAACTAGAATTAACATTTTAAAAGTAAGCTCGCAAATGATTGAACTAGCCACATCTCTACCCATCAAAACTACAGGTGCCAATCCCTCGCCTCACGAAGGCTGGATTTATCTGCTGTAAGGTTTTTTAAGAGCTGCAAGTTGTTTGGGAATTTACCGGCTGTTAATTTCACCATAGTACCCCTCGATAACCATTGTCACATATTCACTATAAGATAATTCATATATAGTTTCAGGGTCAACCGCAGATTTTCAAGATCGTATTGAGCCTTAGTACGAGTCAGGAATCATTGAATGGCATTAGGGTGTTCCTGGAAATATCAGTTAGGGTAGCGTAGCCTCTTGAAAAGCCAACATATATGCTGAAAATAATGTGATCGTTCAATCTCGTGTGTGCCGAACAACTTTTTTTGCCAACAGAAAGCATGGCTCGCCGGATCGTGACAATATTTAGCCGGATAATCCACAGCTTTTCATCAACTCAGCAACTTTCTTCTTAAAATAGGCCGATGGCTTCCTTTTCAGCTGCCTGGCCAAGGTCCCCGGATCAACTCCCAATTGGCTGGCGAATTGTGCCTGTGATAGCCCTTGATGGATTCGGTAACGATCCAGTCTCTCTGCCCAGGTCTGGAGATGTTCCCAGGGGCAGTAGCTCAAAAAATCCATAATGGCTGGATAGTATATAAACCCAGGCTGACACCTGTTCTTTTCCCAATTGGTGATGGTATCTGTATCCGTGTGGAGCAGTATCGCCAAATCCTTCTGGAAAAGTTTCAGGTCTAGCCGTTTTTTTCGAATGTGATCGCCCAATGTCTTTATCTCTTTGGGATAACAAACATTTTTGATCTTCTGAGCTTTTCTAACAACTGGGTTATAACAAGGCAATGAAACTGTGCCCTTGCGGCTATTACGGCGACCCCAAGCGCCAGTGCACATGCGCCCCCCAGCAGGTTCGCAACTACCTCAACCGGGTGAGCGGCCCCCTGTTGGACCGCATCGACATTCAGGTGCAGGTGCCGGCGGTGCCCTTCAAGGAACTGTCCGCCGACACCGCCGGGCCCTCCTCGGTCTCGGTGCGCGAAAAGGTGGTGGAGGCACGGGAGCGCCAGGCCCGGCGGCTGGAGGGCAGCGGGGTGTTTTGCAACGCCCAGATGGGCACCGCCCTTACCCGCCAGCACTGCCGCCTGAGCAACGCGGGCCTAAGCCTGTTGGAAAAGGCCATGGAGCGCCTGGGGCTCTCGGCCCGGGCCTATGGCCGCATCCACAAGATCGCCCGCACCATCGCCGACCTGGAGGGAAGCGAGACCATCGGCATGTCTCACCTCAGCGAGGCCATCGGCTACAGGAGCCTTGACCGGAGTATCGCCTAGATTTTTGGGATACCATTAATGACCGCCACCCAGGTTAAGCTTGACAGCGACCTCGTTTCCAGTAGTTTAATGGGCCTCCACCAAAAGCATCTGAAGGAGATTTTTTGTTTATTAAATCAGTGGATATTGTGTCAATCGTTGCCGACCAGGTAAGCAACCTGTTGGTAGCTGATTGATCATAGTTCTGCAGCATCCCCGAAAAGCTGTTCAGTTTTAAAGACAGACTAATTTCTGCCTGTCTTTCCCCCCGCAGATCTCTGATTGAGACTCTACCGCTATAGTTGCGTCCTCCGTCGGCAACGTCGCCTACATCAAGACATCCGAAAAGCACAAAAACGGCAGTAGGTTGTGTGTTCCGCCTCGGGCGGTTTCACGCGCCGACAAAGCCGGTAAGAATTATCAGGTAGGGATAGGTAGGTCTTGACGATGAGCAGCAATCAAAGCGCAAACGAGAACGCAAGTATTAGCCACCTTCTGCGGATGGGGTGGACTCCCCATTTTCAGGCCCAACTGGAACAGGTTTCCAACCAAGGATTTACTCCGGCCAGAGTGATTGGGGTAAGCAAAGACAGCTTTCGGACAAGCGACGGCGACCGCGAATGGCTCGCCACCCTGGCCGGCAGGCTTAGACATGACGCCAGGGGCATCTTTCCGGTCACAGGGGATTGGGTCCTCATGGCCGACACCGTGATTGCCAGGGTGCTGGTCCGAAAAAACGCCTTATCCAGAGGCGCTTCGGGCGCTCGCAACAAACAGGATGAACGCTCGCAAAAGGAACAGGTAATCGCGGCCAACCTTGACACCATCTTCATCGTTTGCGGGCTGGACCGGGATTTTAACCTGCGCCGCATAGAGCGGTACTTGACCCTGGTCTACAACTGCGACCTGAATCCGGTCATCATCCTGACCAAAGCGGACCTTCTCCCGGACCCAGAGTCTTGCGTCGCTGAAGTGGAGGCCGTGGCCTTCGGCGTGCCCGTGCACCAGGTTTCCGCCTCGGACGACGCCTGCCTGGCCTCGCTGGAACCATATTTGTCTCCAGGCCGGACCACCACCATGGTGGGGTCTTCCGGTGTGGGCAAATCCACCCTGGTGAATCGTCTCTACGGCAGAAACGTGCAGCTTACTCGTTCCACAAGCATTCATGTGGGCAAGGGCAGGCACACCACCACCACCCGGGACCTGATCGTTATGCCCCAGGGGGGGGTGGTGATCGACAATCCCGGAATTCGGGAAATTGCCTTCTGGGAGCTTGATGGCGGGATCGCAACCGCGTTTCCCGAAATCGAGAAGGTCGCTCTGGGATGCCGCTTTGCTGACTGTAGCCACACCCATGAGCCCGGCTGCCGGGTCCTTGAGGCTGTGGCGGAAGGTGAGATCCCAAGGAACAGGATGGGAAACTACCTGAAAATGAAACGTGAGATGGAATATCTGTCCAATCGCCGGCGCAAAAGCGCCGACCGTGTGGAAAAGGAGCGCTGGAAAGAGGTGGCCTTGAAAGTCAAAGCCATTAAAAAACGCAGGGACTAAAGGCACCCTCCTTAATACAGGGGGGCTCTTGGAGAAGAAACATAAGGGCACATGAACCGGCGGGGACTGGAACCCAACCAGTCCCCGCCGGTTATGGCTTAAAGCGGCGCCACCGCCCTACCCGGCCAGTCGCTTGCCGATCTCCCGGCCTAGCTCCTGGGCCTTTTCCCAGGTCTCGGTCTGGTCCTCCACCCTACAGAACTTGTCCGGGGTGACTTCGGTGTTGTCCGGGCCGAACACGTGCGGCAGGGCGCTCATGGGACAGGTGGGGCCGTAGCCGCAGACCAGGCACTTGGGGTTGCCGGTTATCCGCAAGGTGCCCAAAACCTCCATGCCCTCCCAGGCCAGGGAGTGGGCGATCTGTTCGCTGGCCGCTTCCAAGCCCGGCCTTCCGCGCCCATTGCCCGTGGCCACGGCCACGGCCAGCTTGCCCCGGTTGAGGCCCTCGCGGTGGCGCAGGGAGAACAGGCGCTCCAGAAACAGCTTGGTAAAGCCGTTCATGGTGCCGTAGGTGGCGTGCCCGCCCACCACCAGGGCCCCGGCCTGGCGCACCTTGGCCGCCAGGGCCGGGAAGTCGTCATCCACCTTGCAGATGTTGTCCGCGCGGCAGCCCAGACAGGCCCGGCAGGGGCCCACGTTCAGCTCGCTGAGCTTGACGAATTCGCCGGGCAGGCCGCTGGCGGCCAAAATCGCTTGCACCAGGCGATCAGTGTTGCTGTTTGCTATGGGGCTGCCGGAAATGCCGATTATTTGAGGCTGCATGTTGCCGTCTCCTGTGTGGCGTAGCGATGCTCTAATTTTATAGTATAAAGTGAGGGGTGGGCGCTTACATCCGCAGTTGGGAACCCAACCTGGACCCGATCTCCCGGCCCAGAGCCAGGGCCTGCTCCCAGATCTCGCTCTGGTCCTCCACCCGACAGAACTTGTCCGGAGTGACCTCAGCAGTGGCCGCTGCACAGCCGGGCCGGGTCGCCTTTTCTTGTGCTACCATGGCACAAGCCCACCCGGTGGAGAGGTACACCATGAAAAAAATTCTACTGGCTCTGCTATTGGCCCTGTGCTTGGCGCAACCGGCTTGGGCAGGATTTAGAGAGGGAATGTCTGCCTACAAGCGCGGAGACTACGCGGACGCGCTTAAGGAATTTGAGCCTCTGGCAGAGCAGGGGGATGCGTTGGCACAATTCTACCTTGGGTTTATGTATGCACAGGGCCAAGGGGTGCCCCAGAACCGTAAGCAGGCAGTCAAGTGGTTGTCTAATCGCGAGAGAAGAAGTCAAGCTCCCCTCTTTATTTCTTCTTTTCTGACCAAACCAGTCGGCATCATGGTTGTCTTCGAGGTCGAGACACCGGCCCGCCTCACCATAGGTTTAGAAGCTTTGGCCCAT
>JAHIQI010000033.1 GCA_018902755.1 Pseudomonadota bacterium
AAGTCGATGTATTCCCGGCCGTCCTGGTCCCAGATCAGGGCGCCCTCGGCCTTGGCCATGGTCACCGGGGTGACCGTGCCCACTCCCTGGGGCACTTGGCGAAGTTTTCTCTCCGCGAGCCGTGCGTCGTTCATTTGAGCTTCTCCAGGTTCCGCTTGGACGCCGCTTTTAAAAGGCGGCGCCACCCTAACGGATCAGGTAGGGCACGTCGGTCAGGGTTATGGCCTGACGGGGGCACACAAAGGTGCACACATCGCAATACCAGCAATCATCGCGATAGCGCATGTAAGGGTAGCCATGCTCGCCGAAATGCAGCACGTCCATTGGGCACATGTCCACGCAGATGCCGCAGCGTATGCAACGCTCGTGGTCGAAGTCGAGCCAGGAAAAGTCCTTTTCGCCGTAACGGACTCCGTTAACAAAACTCATGATCAATCCTCCACCTTGGGCATGAACCGGCGCGGGGTGCTCATGCCCTGGTCATCTAGGTGAGCCTTCATCCAGGGATCGCCGGCGGGGTTTTTCCATTTTGGGCCCTTCTCAAACATGGGGCCGGTATCGAACTTGAGTTCCGGATAGGCATATTCCATTGCCGTGGGGTAGTCCCACTCATACTCGGGAGCCAAACGCTTGCTCGCCTCCATGTTGCCGTCCGCGCCCTGTTTGATGACCACCCAGGTGCGGTCCCACTCCGGGTTCTTGGCGGGCAAATCGGCGCGCCAGTGCTGGTATCCCCAACGGCTCTCGTCGCGGAAAAGGCTGGCGCGGGCCATCATCTCGCCCACCGTGAGTATGCTCTTGATCTCCTGGACCTTGAGTAGATCGTGGAAGTCCACCGCTTGAATGCGCGGCAGGTCCTCTTGCCGGATACGCTCCATCCACCATGCGGCCTTTTCCATGAACACGGGGTTCTTGGGCGGCTTGAGGTAGTACTGCACCCTGGTGCGAGCTTTGTATTCCACCAGGCTGGTGGGCAGGCCGCCCTCGCGGCGCAGAGGCTCCTCGATGGCTTGCGCTTCCTGACGCAGCCATGCCTTGAGCCCGCTGCGCTGAGGCGGTTCTGCGACACCTCCCGCGAAATGGGCGGCCTCTTCGCCGATGAGCCCGCCCATGGCCAGGGCTCCGCCCAGGTAGGACTGGGGCAGGCCGCCGTCCACATCACCGGCCACGTAGAGGCCGGGCACATTGGTGGCGCCTTGCACGTCGCTGAGCACTCCGGAGCTGCTGTGCCCGCCGCACACCCCAATTTCCTCGGCAAAGGCGAGCTCCACAGAATGGGACTGACGATAATCCTGCTTGCGGCCCTTGTGGAACAAACCGCGGCTGGTGCGTTCGTTGCCCCACTGGATTTTCTCGATGATTTGGATCATCTCCTCGGGCAAGTGATCCATTTTCAGATAGATGGGGCCCTTTCCCTCGGCGAACCGCTTCCAGGCTCCCATCTTGCTGTCGCCGGAGGAGTAGCCGTGGCTCCAGGTGCGCTCATTCCAGGGGTTGATGGTGTAAGCCCCGCGAGGCGCGGCCACATAGCCACAGGAGGGTCCCTGGTGATCCTTGAGCAGAGTGTTGGCCTGGAAGCACTCCATGTTCACCAGTTCGGCCCCGGCCTCATAGGCCATGGCGTAACCGTCGCCGCTGCAACCCGGGAACTCGTAGGTGCCCGCCAAATAGCCGGAACTGGCAAGGCCCATGCGTCCGGCCGCGCCGGTGGTCAGGCAGACCGCCTTGGTCTTGATATAGTAATAGTGGCCGGTGCGGATGTTCATGGCCAACACGCCGCAAACCTTGCCGTCCTCGGTGATGATTCGCAGAGCCGGGGTCCGTTCCAGTATTTCAGCCCCGGTCTGGCGCACCGCGTGGGCCAAGGCCCGTTTCATCTCTTCGCCGTCCATGGGCAGCAGGAGCGGCTTGTTGATGGGCTGCAGGTACATGAGCTTGTAGTTGCCGTCGGCGTCCACGGGAAAGAGATCGCCCTTGCCCCGGCCCATTATCTGTTCCAGGTCCGCCACCATGCGGGGGCATATCTCCCCGAAGCGGTGGGCCACTTTTTGGTCCAAGATGCCCTCTGTGACCTTGGTCAGCAGTTCCACCACGTCTTCGGGCTGGCTGTAGGGAGGCAGGGCCACGGTATTGAGGGCGTCCATCCCCCGTCCGGCCCCGCCGGAGCTGTCCATCTTGCTCTTGTCCAGAACCACCACCTTCAGCTTTGGGTCCACCCGATGAGCATAGATGGCGCTCATGGTGCCGGCGGCGCCGGATCCGATGATTACGATGTCGGCATGCTTGACGTGATACATAGTTACTCCACTGTATTTCTATAAACGGAGAGTTCCTGCTCAGGGCCTTGGCCTCAAGCGGTCTTCTTACTCCGCCGATTGCGCAAAACCGTCCACACGATGGCCCCCAGAGATAAAGCCAGGAAAAGGGCGGCCAAAGGTTTGGTAACGAAAATGCTGGGATCGCCGCCTGATATTTTGAGAGCCTGGCGCAGGTATACTTCGGCCATTGGCCCCAGAATAAAGGCGATGAGCAGGGCGGCTGGGCTGAGCTCCCATTTTTTCATCAAGTAGCCCACCACCCCGAAGAAGACCATCACCTTGACGTCGAACAAGTTCTGGTGGGTTCCGAAAGCGCCTATTACGCACAGGGCCAGAATCACCGGAAACAGATAGGCCCGTGGCACCGAGACCACCCATTGCCCCGCCTTCATCAGAGGCAGGGGAATAATCAGCATGAAAAAGTCCGAGAGGATCAGCAGCATGAACAGACCGTAAATGGTTTCCGGATGCTCCACCATCAGCATGGGGCCGGGAGCTAGGCCGTGGATCATGAAGGCGCCCATGATCACCGCCGCGGAAAGCGCGCCGGGTATGCCCAGGGTCACAAGGGGAATCAGGCCCGCCCCGCAAACCGCGTTGTTGGCGGCCTCGGGCGCTGCCACCCCCTGCAGTTCACCCTTTCCGAAGCGTTCGGGGTGCTTGCTCAGACGGCGGGCCTGATCGTATCCCATGAAAGCGGCGGTGATGCTGCCCACTCCGGGCAGGGCGCCGCAGAAGGAGCCCAAGATGCTGGAGCGAAAAATGGTTCCCAGGCATCCCTTGAGTTCCGGCCAGGTTACCCGAGACGCGTTGGGGTCGTCCGATTTGACCATGGCCTCGGCATGGGCCTCCTTCCATCCCTCCTCCATCTGCACCAGCACCTCGGACATGACCAGCAGGCCGATAAGCATGGCCAAAAGGCCTATGCCGGCGTCCAGGTCGATGGAACCGAAGGTGAAGCGCTGCTGGGTGGTGATGGGGTCCAGTCCCACCGTGGCCAAGAGCATGCCCAGCGCGGTGGATATGAGCCCCTTGAGTTGGGACTTGGCGCCGGTGTCGGCCACCACCACCAGGGCGAAGAGAATGAGCATGGCCAATTCGGCCGGACCAAACATGAGCGCCAGGGCGGCTATGGGCGGCGAGGCCACCATTAGCAAGGCGTCGCTGAATACCGCGCCGATGACCGAGGCGTACAGCGCCATTTTGAGCGCCTTGCCCGCCTTGCCCTGCTTGGTCAGGGGATAGCCGTCCAAAGCGGTGGCGGCCGCCTCGGGGGTGCCGGGGGCATTGAGCAGGACGGCCGAAATTGAGCCGCCGTAGACACTGCCCTTCCAGCAGCCCACCAGCATGGCGATGGCGAAAAGGGGTGACCAGGTATAGGTGACCGGAATCAGCAGGGCGATGGCCATGGTGCCGTTCAGACCGGGTATGGCTCCCAATAGCGAGCCCAGGAAAATGCCCAGGGCTGCCCCGAAGAAATTAGTCAGAGTCAGGGCCTGCGAGGCCGCAACGGCTAGAGTTTCCAGCATGCCAGAGCCCCTATTCCAAAAAGGTTTCCACCAGGGTGCCCACCGGTAAGGGCGCGCCCAGCATTATGTCGAAGCATAGGTAGAGCCCGCCCAGAGTGCCCAGGCTGATGGCCAATATGGGCAACCAGCGCTTGACCCCGAACACCAGAAACAAGGCGACCATGGCGCCCAGAGAGGTGAGCACGAAACCGGTAATATCCAGCAGCCAGGCGTAAGCGGACATGATGACCACCACCAGGGCGATGGTGTACCAGCGAGACCCCTTGGTGCCGGAGTGGGACTCGGCGCCGTGTTGCTTGTCTCCAGGCCGCCTAATTGCCTGAACGGCCAACAGCAGACTTAGAAGTAGGACGAAGCCTGTTACGAGGGTCGGCATCAGGGCGTCCGCCTCGTTGAGAGGCCCCACATGCTTGGGGATCAGGTAGACCAGCAGGAAGATACAGAAGACCGCAAGCCCGATCCCCAGCTTGAAATCCATGCGATTTTGGATCACGGCTTTGCTCCCTTGTCTGAAAAGTAAGGGGCGGGAACTCGCCAGGATTGCGAATCCCCGCCCGGGAAGGCGCCTATTTCTTGATCTTCACACCGAGTTCAGGCAGCAGGGCGCCCCACTCGGCCGAAAGCTTCTCCAGCAGGGCCTGGTACTGCTTGCCGGGAATGAACTTGGGATGCAGGTCCAACTGGGCGCAGGACTTGATCACGCCCTTGTCCGAGCAGGCGACCTGGAAAGCCGCGGACAGCTTTTCCAGGGCGGCCGGAGGCGTCCCCGCCGGGGCCACTACGGACATGTAGGAGATCTGGCTGAACTTGAATCCCTTCTCCTTCATGGTGGGCACGTCGGGCACCATACCGAAGCGTTCCTCGCTGGTCACCAGGAGCACCCTGATCTTGCCGGCCTTGATGGAGGAAGCCACCGAGGCTGTGGTGTTGTTGATAATGTCCACGTGGCCGCCCAACAGGGCCGCGGTTTCCTTGACGCCTCCCTGGAAGGGCACGTGATTCCAACTCAGGCCCAGCTCCTTGCCGATACGGGCGGTGACCAGGTGGTTGGTGGTGCCGGTGCCCGGGCTGCCATAGGTCACCTTGCCCGGGTTCTTTTTCACGTACTCCACGAACTCTTCCCAAGTCTTCCACGGCGAATCGCCGCGCACCATCAGGGCGTATTCATAGGGCATGACCGCACAGACTTGAACCAGGTCCTTGAACGGCTCGTAAGGCACTTTGCGGGTAAGCGGGATGATGGCCACGGCGGGCATGTTGCAGGTGCCGATGGTGTATCCGTTGCCCTTGGCCCTGGCCACTTCGCTCACACCCAAGGTGCCCCCGGCCCCTGGTTTGTTCATGCAGATCAGTGCCTGCTGCAGGATCTCGGTAGCCTTGGAAGACATCAGCCTAGCGGCGGTGTCGGTGGTGCCTCCGGCGGAAAAGTTGATGATGAATTTGATGGGTTTACTGGGATAGTTGTCTGCCAGCGAAGGCCCGGCGATCGCCACGGCCAATACCACAGCTAGCATTACCGCTAAAAGTTTCCTCCCCATTTTGTCTCCTCCTAGGGTCGTGTGTGCCGACCCTTATTCAAAGGCCTATTACTTCCGGCCTGGTTTGCTCTTTGACCAACTGCATTATTTGCGTTCTTCTCTTTGCGCTCATGCGGGAGCGAATTGCCGAGACTGTCACGGCGCAGATCACCTTGCCGTCTTGGTCCAGTACCGGCACCCCAACCGACACCGCTTCCTCGTGGAAAAGTCCATCTGAAAGCACGTAACCGTCTTTTTGGGCCTTGGCGGTCATTGTCCGGATATCTTCTTCGCCCAACTCCTTAAATTGGCTGTAGCGGGGAGCGTTGGCCTTCACCACACGTTCGAAGTCCTCGGAATCGGAAAAGGCGATTAGTGCAAGACTGCCCGCTCCGATGCCCAACGGTCGGCGCGAGCCTACATTCACCAAGATGGTGCGTATCGGATATTCGCCCTGGATCATGTCGGCACAAAGGGCGTCGTTGCCTAAGCGAATGAGCAGAAACACCGTGTCTTGGGTTTCCTGGGCGATTTTTTCCAGGGCAGGGTGGAAGCGGTTGCGTATGGCGTATTGCTGGGCTTGATTGCCCAAACGAAAAAGATCCAGCCCTAGGTGATACAGCTTGGTTACGGAATCGTAGGTGACGATCCCTTCTTCCGCCAAAACCTGGAGAATGCGCCTGGTGGTGCTGACGGGTAGTTCGACGTCCCTGGACAAATTCGACAGACGCGCCCCTCGCATATTGTGTCTGGCAACCGCCCTGATGAGAGCCAAGGTTCGCCTGACACTTTGAGCTCCCCCCATGGGGGTACTCGTTTTGGTGGGAGTGATTTGAGTTTTGGAGGGTTTCGCGCCCATGGCGTTCTCCTTGTCTGAAAACTAGTTAGCAAGGGGACAAAGCACTGGTCAACTATTTTTTACCATATTCTGGTTTATGTTAACCATAATATGGCATATTAAAGCTAGCCCTTATGCGTTTGAGCCGTATTTTTGCTTCAGGATTTCCGGCGGGAGGCTGAAAAGGCCAACCGGGGGGAAATGGTCAACGTGCCGTTTTTTTTATTTTATCAGGACAACATGCCGATTGTTTTCCCCAAAGGGAAATGAACGACTGCGGGCATGATTAATCTCTAAAAGGATAGGCCGCTGATCGTGGGTACTGGCGGCATTCAGGCGTTATGTTTTGGCTCCTACAGTTTGGTCTTGGACAGTGAAGCAACCGGCCTGCGGGTCACAAATTACCACCATAACTATTTAACTTTTCAGTTGGGTGAATCTATGCAAATTGATTTTTAGGCTTGTTAAACAGATTATCTTGAGTGCTAAGCACCCTTACCTGCACCCCGAAAACATCAACTTGAATCTTGCCTTGCCTCCCACCTGTCAGCCATATTCGGACATCTGTCCCATCACCGACCCCACCAACCCGACTATCTTTGCAAAGGAACCCTCCCGATCAAGCCGGTCAAGATTGACGGGGAGAATGGTAAGAATTTTTGGCGGGAATCAGAGGTAAATGAATACATAGCGAACCTACCTCATTACCAATAGTTTTTGACCCGGAGGCGCGGAGCCATTCGTGGTGGCCTGGTGTCTCCCCCATAAGGAAGGAGGTTGAAACCGGGAGTACTGCGTTACGCGTCTCCGAGAGGAGACAATAAACATGTCGTTATACAAAGACAAACGGACCGGCAAGTGGGGCATACAATACGCAACCGGTCACCGATTCCTACCTGACAAGAACGAGCCGGGCAAACTCACCCGCAGGATTAAGGACAAGAGCGAAGTCATCGGCAGGTACAAGGCGGCAGCAGAAAAGGTTCTGCGCCAGCGCGAAAAAGAGCAGGTGAGCAAGAGGTCTGAAGCAGAGCGTGGCTGACCAAGCATTTCATCTTCTTACACCTTCCCAGAATTGGTTGCCTGGTATCTCAAGCTGCCGAAGCTCAGGACCAAAAAATCCTACCGGAAGGACTGCGAGAGATCCCAGGACCTGCTCCGGCACTTCGGTGACGTGAAGGCCGACAAGATCAAGCCCAGCATGGTCGAAAGCTTCCAGCATTAGATGCTCGAAACAAAAAGCCGTTATGACCGATCGTATATGCCTGGGACAATCAACCGGATGACGGCCTTGATGAAACGCATCTACAACCTGGCCATCAGGGAAGACATGGTTATCAAGAATCCATGTTGGAAAGTGCCCATGCTTCCCGAGAACAACAAGCGCGACCGGATCCTATCGCCTGAAGAGTTGAATCAGCTGGTGCCTGAACTACCCCCGCATCAAGTGCCCATCGTAGTGGTCGGTTATTACACCGGCATGCGCCTAGGGGAGATTCTGGGGCTGGTTTGGGACAGAGTGACCCTGGGAGCGGGACATGAGGACAGCCACATTGACCTTAAGGCCGAAGACACCAAGACGTCCGAGCCGAGGCGGGTACATTTCCACCCTGAGGTCTGGGCGGTTTTCGTCAAGGCCAACAAGGTGAGAAGCCTGGTCCATGATCACGTGTTCACCTTGAGAGGCAGGCCGGTGAGGGACATCAGAAACGGTTTTGCCAGGGCATGCGAGCGGGTTGGGATCGAGGATTTCCATTTCCACGATCTTCGGCATACCTGCGTCACCAACATGCGCAAGGCCGGTATCGACACCACAGTCATCATGAAAATGACCGGGCACAAGACCCCGGCCATGTTCCACCGGTACAACACAGTGGATCAGGATGACGCCCAAGAGGCGATGGCTATCTTGACCGACTACCTGGCAAAAGAAACCCGCGTCGCCTGAACGCATTTTCTAAGTGGCATCTTATTGAAATTACTGAACTTGATGTGAACATATGTGGGTTTTATGTGGATTTTTCTGAACATAAGGCTACTTATACGTTCATTTTGGCCAGTGGATTCCGCATAAAGCGCCAGTTTTATGTGGTGCCATCAGTGCAGCGAAATCAAGAACTGTGCACTGAAAAATGGCACGATTTATAATTCAGAAATAGACGTGTAACTGTCAGATATTTATATATAATTTACCCTAACTGCCCCCAGAGCGATCGCTTCGTCAATTTTCCAGTTGCCGGTCAACCTGCAACCAAACATGCAACCACAAATTAATAAATGATAGCAATATGTTGTGCCGACAAGGCCCTTAAAAATACTTTTTGGCCCTGCAACCATCAATTAACACAGTTTTAATGATTGGTGAGAGTCAAATCGCCTGCCTGAGACCAATCTTTTCAACATGCAATAATTTAGGGTAGGATGCTATTCATTTTGCTTCATTTTGTCTAATTGCCTTTTTAAGGTCTTATTCTCTTTGCGCAAATTTGTTAATTCCTCCCATTCAGCAGCACGTTGACGAGTAATTTTATCCAATAACTCTAGGGATTCTTTAACAATTTCTTCCTGGAAACTATCACATTTGCTAGCTAAACTCTTTAATCCCTCGGTAGAGCCAAGAATATCTAATGAGTCACACTCAAGAGCTGTAGCTAACCGTTGAAGCACCTCGTCCGAGGGTACGGCCTTTCCCGTTTCATATTTGCTCAGTTGTACCCGGTGTATGCCAGACCGTTTAGCGAGGTCCTTTTGGGACATTTCGCCTCGCAGCAAAATAATCCTTTTCCCGATGTGGTCTGCGATGATTCCCAACGAAACCTCACAAAGTGTTTCCGCTTGACACGGTAAACCTAATGAGCTACATAAGTGGCATAATGTTGCTTATAAAGTTACGTCAACGTTAGAAGCTGATCTGCATCAAGGGTTAACCCACGCGGCTACATTAAAACACGCACCGAGAACGGGCCGCAATGTAAACCTGCGGAGAGCCCTCTTAAACATGAATCAACTGGTCACCAACAGCCAGCTGGCCCAGGCCCTGGGCGTCTCCCGGCAGTCCATAGAGAGAAAGTCCAAGGATTGGCGTTTGCAGCTGCTTCCCGGCCGGGGCGGCAAGGTCAAGCACTACGAGGTCCCTTCCCTCCCAGTGGACATCCAGCAGCGCCTGCTGCAGCACCGCCTGCAAAAGCTCACCTTGAGCGATCTGGAGCCTTTCCTTTGCGAGTCAGGAGGAAGCGCCTCTGAGCTGCATAAGGTTGCGGAGCCCGCCCTGGGGCGGGCCCTGGCCAAGGCCAAAGCGGTCAAGATGGCTGAGGCGGCCAAGGGATTGAACTCTGTCCCCCACGGCCAGAGAAAAAAACATTTCATTCACTGGCTGGACGACTTCAACCGCGGCCTGGTGGATGTTGACCTGAGTTCCCAGGTGGGTCCTCTGTCCAAGAGAAGCCTGTACCGCTGGCGCAAGGTTTTACGGGAACGAGGAGTGGCCGGCCTGGTGGACCGGCGGGGCAGGCATCGGCGTAATGCCATTGAAGACGACATCAAGGAGTTCATCGAG